>NZ_CP128185.1:3741288-4411932 GCF_030316135.1 Aliiglaciecola sp. LCG003
TCCAATCGCCATCTAACACAGTGTTATAGTCTAGTTCAATTTGTGTAACTCGAACACCGGCATTGAACATCCCCCACTGATTCACTGTCTCAAAGTCGCTTCGCCAGCCGGTCTCCGTTTCATTTTCACCAATGGTAATGATGTCCTCCCTCACCGGAAAACTAGACGCAGGCGATCCTGCTGCTACAAGATCAGGAAAAGCTTCACCCTCTGAGCTAATCTTGTCGCTTGAGCGGTAGTAAACCTTGTTTGTCCAGACAGCTTCTTCACCGATCAATGATCGCAATGTCAAACCGTATAAATCACTATCTTGTTCAGAATCTTGCAGCGCAGCATCTTCGAAATTAGGCGATGCGAAAACGTGTGTCACGTCGCGAGTATAGTCCTCGTGCGTGTCCATAAGTAGAATTTCAAATGTGTTATTTTGATTGATTGGTATGACCGACTTTACGATGACATCTCTTAACACAGGCTCCCCAATGTCTAGTTCATCGATAGTTTCAAACAAAGCGCCGAAGTCTAGTCGTCGAGCAGAAACGAGCATCGTTGCGTCTTCAGTGATACCGATTGGACCGTCGTAACCAATTTCATAGCCTGCTAGGTCGTAGCGGAAACTTGCTGAAGGGCTTGGATTGCCATCGGCGACTTCCAGTTTGAGTAACGATGCTGCCCGGCCACCATAAGCCGCACCCCACCCTCCCGGTGAGAACTCTGCTCCGCGAATAACGTTCGGTGCGAAAATGGAGAAGCGGCCACCACCACCGACATCTTCCTCTTCTCCCAGTGTCGCATCAAAGTGCACCGCTTTATCAAAGGGAAAGCCGTCAATTAGCAACAAATTATCTCTTGGGCCACGGCCGCGTACACTAAAGCTTGCGAATTCACTGGCAGATGCCAGGCCTGGCAATCCATCCAATGAGAGGAGCGGATCTGCACCACCGCCTACAGCACTTCGCAATGCTTCTCTGTCGAGATATGTGCTGGAAGCTGAAGCAGTTACATCAGCTTGCTGCCCTCGAACCTCCACTACTTCAATTGTGTTCTCTCTAAGTTCGAATTCTATCTTTATATTTTTGCGCGTAACCACGCGTATGCTTGGCTCATACAATGAAGCGAACCCGATTTTGGCTACGTTTACCGAGTAGAGTCCAGGGTCTAGTTGTTCAATAACAATGCGACCTCGTTCGTCGGTTTGAAAGGTTTGCGTGAAAGTCGTTTCCCGATCCTTTATCGTGATCTGCACACTTGACAGTGGCCGGTCACTATTCTGATCTTTGACTATCACAGTCAGCGCACCGGGTTCCTCTGCGGCATGGGCAAAAAATGGATAGCTAATCAGAAGCGCCGACAGACTCAACCACGATGCCATTATCAAATGTCTGCTCATATTGCTATCCCTCCAAGAGTTAACCACGATGCCTTTTTAAATTGCGTGCTCATATTGCTATCCTCCAAAATCGACCGTATTTATTGATGTAACGCAGGGAGTCTAGCAAAGCCAATGTGACTAAAATGTCGCTGAAATGTGAACACTACATCAGAGACTGATGCCTAAAGCAGGCTCATCTTGAGGAAATTACCGGTAAAAATTTACAACAACCAAATTGGCACAAATTTGTCATTCAAACCAAACAACGTGAACGTCTGCTTTTTCAGTAAGGCGAGCTTCACAGCTAATTAATCGTTTTACTGGTTATCGCTCATAACCGACTGTCAGGCTAGGTCGAAATCCAATTTAAAAGTCATCAGATTGAGTTAGAGCAGCAGCTCTCAAGAGCTGCTGATTTTGGCGGGAATATAGCGTTTTAAGGCAAGTATAATTAATTTAGACCATGTAACAGGTGTTGAACGAGCTCGCACAGATTAGTCGTCGATATTTTGTAAGTTCAGCCAGTCTTGCACTTTAATCAAGTCTTGGCGTTCTGCCATTTCCAGTTCTTCAACCCAATCGTGCACGTTTTCCCACCATGTAGGGTGGTCCCCCTGTTGGATCCGATTAGCAATTTTCTGCACTCGCGCCAAGCCTACAGAGCCAGCAGCGCCTTTTATCTTATGGGCTTGTGAGCAGACTTCGTCTTTTTCATTAGCACTGAGACTAATCTTAAGGATTTCCATATAATCAGGCATGTTCTCTTGAAATACACCGATGCTGGTTCTAACCATTTCATGCCCTATGGTATCCACTAACATTTGCAGTAAATCAATATCCAAAAAGGCTTCCATGTCACTGTTTTTGGCTTCTTCAACTGAAAATTGCGGAAGGGGCTTTTGCTCGCTAAATAACTGATTGAACACTTCAATAACACGGCTCTTTTTGATTGGCTTTGCAATCACATCATCCATACCGTTATTTAAATACTCCTGACGAGTTTTAATTACATTAGCGGTAAGTGCGACTATGGAAGTTTGCTCAACCAATCCCTCTTCATGTAGCACGCTTGCAACGTTAAAGCCGTTCATATCAGGCAGTTGAATATCCAGTAAAATAAGGTCATATTGATTGTTTCTAGCCATATTTAACGCTTCTTGGCCGGTCATGGCTACCTCGACCTTTTGGCCTAGTTTTTCTAGCAAGGCTTTAGCTACCATCACGTTGAGCTCAATGTCTTCAACCAACAGTATATTTAAATCATGAACATGCAATTCTTCCAACTGCAGGGGTTTGTTATTGATAGTTAATGGCAACTCGACGGTAAAGCAGGTTCCTTCACCCACCACACTGTTGACTTTGATTTCACCATTCATCATTTTGACCATCTGCTTACAAATTGCTAAACCAATACCGGTTCCCGTGGCAGATTGATGGTCAGGATGATTAACCTGATAATACATTGCAAAAATGTTTGATAATTCTTCTTTCGGAATGCCCACACCAGTATCGCGAATAATAAACTTGACCATACTAACGCCAGGTTGGTCAGCATTGTGCGCTTCAACCGTCAGACTGACTTTGCCTTTTTGGGTGAATTTAATTGAGTTAAACAGCAGGTTCCATAAAACTTGGCGCAAGCGGGTGCCATCGGCCTCAACCTGGAAAGGTACGGGCTCAATTATTTCGGTTTCAAAGCGCAGGCCTTTGTCGGCCGCAAGCAGTTGAATGATACTGCTCAATTCATTAGTAAATTCTTTTAACGAAACGGTTTTGAGAGATAACTCCAATCTGTCCCTATCAAGTTTATCCAAATCAATAATGTCATTGAATATATTCCCTAGGGTGATCGCACTAGCGTAAATGGTACTTACCCAACTAAATTGTTCATCAGACAATTTGGTATCTCTAAGCATGCGGCTCAGACCGACAATACCATTTAACGGCGTACGCAACTCATGGCTGATAGTAGCAATAAAAGCGGTTTTGTCTTTGTTGGCTTTGGTTACCGCATTTTCCGCCTGCTTACGCTCGGTAATATCCCGACCAAAAGCTAACAAACCTAGTCGAGTGCCGTCTTTATCATAGAAGGGGACTTTGCGCATTTCGAAGTATCTGCGTCTGCCATCAGCAAAGCGCAGCCATAATTCTTCGGTAATGCTAGCATTGGTTTCCAATACTTCGTGGTCACTGGCAACCACTTGTCTAGCCAAGTCTTCATCATAGACTTGATGGGGAGTTAGGCCAATAAGCTGCTCTTCCGTTTTACCTGTCATTTGCTCAGCAACACGATTGCATCCGGCAAACTGCCCCTCTTCATTACGGTAATAAATCAGGTCGGGGGAGGCATCAATAATAGAGCGTAGCAAGGTGGAAAGACGTTTGGCTTGCAGTTCTTGCTCAGATTTATCGGCTATTTCACGCTCCAAATCTTGGAACACAGCTTCTCGTTCGAGTTGCGCTACTTTGCGTTGTTCAATCTCATGATTGAGTTTTTTGATATTACTTTGTAACTCATGGTTTAGCAGCACATCGGCTTCGCGTAATTTTTCTAACTGTTTCACCGCTGCGGTTAAATTGGCGCGGGATTGCTCTAGTTGTTTAACCAATTCGGTAAAGATAAATAACACCCAAGGCGCGCTAAGCATAGTTAGAATGATAGCGCTGACAAAATCTTCTATTTCCACTTCGCCATTTAATGCCATACGCAATGCGTAAGATCCGCCAATAGTAAATGCTAAGGTCAGCAACACAAATAAGATACTAGTTTTGAGTGTACCGAAGCGCTGAACAAACTGTGCTACACGGATTGCCCAAGAATCTATCGGGGCGTTAGACTGCATATTTAATCATCTCAGAAATGGTTGATGCCTAATGCTACCAAGAAAAGTGCTCTTGGGTGAATGTTAATCTGCCCTAACGCTCATAAAAATCGTTGATAATTGAATCATTTAATCTTATCCGGAGATTCCATCACCACAACAACCTTCAGTCTACCATAGACTAAATAAAGGCTTAAAATCGGTGTTGTTACTCTTCTTTGAGATAACGTCCATTTACCCAACCGGTCTGGCTAAATTCGATTTGCGACCACTCACCCTGCTTCTGTAATACCTTGACTTTATCACCACTAACCAGCGGCTTAGCTACCACCATAAAATCAGTGCCCGGACCACTACGAATATTCAGTTTACTAGCCAAAACGATTTTTTGTCGATGGAGTTCAAGTTCATTAATCGAGCCATCATCTGATCGATCGGCCTTGATACACATGCGCAATTTATCTAAGGGAAATGCTGGCCCAGGGTCGGTTTTGCGCCCGGGAGCAATTTCTTCATGACCTACGATTTCCCCAATGGCGTAGACCTCATGAAGTAAATTACAAATTTCGAAGGTTTTTTCTATCTGCAATTCAGTATATTCATGCCAAAAACTCGGGCTGGACTGATTACGGTGAATACCTTTGTACACTTCACTCGCTTCATAATGGCGATTAAACCAAGATGTATATTGCCCCGCTTGATTGCGCTTCAGTTCACCAGCATTGTCTAGTTCTATGCCAATCGAATATTGATTAAGTCCACTGCGCCCTCGCCATTGGCTATCACCAGCATGCCAAGCAATGGTATCGAATGGCACCAATTGTGTTACTTGACCTTCACGGCCAATCACTAGATGGGCAGAAGCTTTAGCACTTTCGCTACATAGATGGTCAATTGAAGATTGAAAACTACTGCCTGCGGTGAAATGAATGACTATGGTATCAGCTCTACCGGCGGCGAAAACATTGCCATGATTAGGTGACGCTTTAAAGCGGCAGCCACCACCGGATAGGCGATGCTGTTTAATTGTAGTCGTTGTGGCCATGTTAAACCCTTAACCTGCAGCCGAATCATCTTCGAGTAATGACACACGCTTAGTTCCCGTCAAAGCCTTAGTGACACTATTTCCGGCTCCTGCTTTTTCAAAGCTACGTCCTACCGCCCAGGTTGCAACAATACCGCCCCACGCAGCCCAAAATTCTGTTGGCAATGGGAAGGGTTTGGGTTCATTGCCAGAGAGCAGCCCCATTAGAGGCACGACAAAATAATTTAATCCGATCATGCCTAATCCAAAATACACCACCGAAGGTCTGGCGCGCTTAGTATAAGTATCACCTTGGGCAAGTTCAGCTACTAAGATCCTTTCTTTGGCCTCTAAATTTCGCCGAATAGTCTGTTCAACTTCTGATTCTCGGGCCGCTAGAACTTGACGAAGTTGCAGCTTAAATTTTTGCTTCTCTTCTCCGGATAAATGAAATTCATCAATAACATCCCCTACTCGCTCGATAACCTCAGTCGCGCCGCCTGAAAATAGTGTATTAAACCAGCCCATAATTAATCCTTTAGTTATTGTTGTATGCTATAAAGCAAGACTCCCCTACAATGTTAGACTATTTTTTATACAGCGCAGGCATATCACCGAAAACCAGCAGTAAAAGTTCGATACTCAAGTCATGGGAACAGCTCACACACTAAGATATATGCAGAAATTATAAATATTTATGCAAAAGACCAGTTACGTTCTTGACCATTTGTTCCAGTTTTATTTGTTTTTGAAACCTATTATTAACAACTTTTTTATAAATAATCATTTAGCACTAGGTTATAACCAAATTATAGATTGGGAACCTAAATCAATGAAAATAAAGTATTAATTGTATATTTTATTTTTTTTAGACTAAAAAGCTGAAGATATACTATAAGCGATAATTGATTTCTATCAGCAATGTCGGTATTTTGTCAGGCCGCTTGGCTAAAAAGACATAAAAATTCGATAACCGGCTGGTATCCTCAAACTAACGACAAGAAAAACAATAATGATAAGCGTTGGGTGAAGCTGACCACAGAAGTCAGATCCGACGCAGTACAGCAAAACAACCAACACAACGGTTGGCATACACGACCTTACCCGGCCTAAGGTTGAAGGAGTTACGTTAATGAGTTTGTATAATCCAAATGATTCAAAAGACAATTGTGGCTTTGGACTGATTGCCCATATAGAGGGTGAAGTTAGCCATAGGCTTGTGAGTACAGCAATTGAAGCCCTAGATCGCATGCAACATCGCGGCGGCATAGCCGCCGACGGTAAAACTGGCGATGGCTGTGGCTTGCTAATGCAGATGCCCGATGCTTTTTTTCGCAAAATCACAGAGGAAAATGGCTGGAAGCTGGGCAAAAAATACGGTGTGGGGATGATTTTCCTCAGCCATGATGAAGAAAAAGCCGAAATAGCCCGTCAAGCCTTAAATGAAGAGCTCAACAAAGAAACTCTTGCAGTTGTCGGCTGGCGGAAAGTCCCCGTTGATCAATCAGTACTAGGCGATTTGGCCGCTCAAGGTGTGCCGCAAATCGAACAAGTATTTGTGAACGCACCTCCTGGTTGGCGGAAACGAGATCTGGAGCGTCGTTTATTCATGGCCCGTCGTCGGGTAGAAAAGCGTCTTCAGGATGACAGTGAATTTTATATCGCGTGCTTATCCGCTTTGGTCACGATCTATAAAGGTCTGATCATGCCTAAGGACTTGCCTAATTTTTACCTTGATTTAGCGGACGAACGCTTGCAGTCAGCGATTTGCGTTTTCCATCAGCGTTTTTCCACCAACACCCTGCCCAAATGGCCTTTAGCACAACCGTTCAGATTTCTCGCTCATAATGGTGAAATAAACACCATTAGAGGGAATCGAGATTGGGCACAAGCCCGCTCCGGAAAATTTGTTACGCCACTATTACCAGATTTGCAGGATGCCGCTCCCTTTGTGAATAACGAGGGATCCGATTCATCATCCTTGGATAATATGCTCGAGTTATTTTTAGCAGGCGGCATGGATTTATTTAGAGCGATGCGTCTGTTAGTCCCACCGGCATATCAAAACAACAATACCATGGACGATGATCTGCGTGCGTTTTATGAGTTTAACTCTATGCATATGGAGCCTTGGGACGGGCCAGCGGGTATTGTTTTGACTAATGGTCGGCATGTAGCCTGTAACTTAGATAGGAATGGATTGCGTCCGGCCAGATACGTATTGACCAAAGATGGCTTGATAACCCTAGCCTCAGAAGTGGGTATATGGGATTACAAACCCGAAGATGTCATCGAAAAAGGCCGAGTAGGACCGGGTGAAATGTTTGCGGTTGATACCTATAACGGCAAAATTTGGCGCTCCAATGAAATTGACCAAGATCTAAAAGAACGTCACCCCTATAAAGAGTGGATCGATCAACACATTCAAAAGATTTTACCTATTGAACAATGTGATGCCAGCCAAATCGGTAAACGGGCTTTTGATAATGACACTATGGCGATTTACCATAAGCTGTTTAACTACAGTTATGAAGAAATCCAACAAATTGTAAAAGTGCTAGCCAGCGATGGTCAAGAAGCTGTGGGCTCCATGGGCGATGATACGCCTATGGCGGTGATGTCCTCCAAACAACGCACAGTGTATGACTATTTCAGACAACAGTTTGCTCAAGTGACTAATCCACCCATCGACTCCTTGCGTGAAAACCACGTTATGTCGTTGGCTACTTGTATTGGCCGAGAGCAAAATGTGTTCAGTGAAACATCAGGGTATGCGAATCGCGTATTGATCAACTCGCCGATCTTGATGTACACCGATCTTAAACAACTACGTGAATACGATTCAGAATATTATTATTCAGAAATAATTGATCTAAACTACATGCCAGAAGAAGGCTTAAAAAAAGCCATCGAACGTATTTGTAATGAAGCGGAATATTTAGTCAAACAAAAACATGCGGCCTTTGTGATTTTGTCAGACCGCAATATCAAACCTAATCGCTTACCGATCCCAGCAGCGATGGCCGTTGGTGCAGTGCAACGCAGATTAATTGATAAAGCACTGCGCTGTGATGCAAATATTGTGGTGGAAACGGCCTCGGCCCGCGACCCTCATCATTTTGCTGTACTTATTGGTTTAGGTGCCACCGCGATCTATCCCTTCATGGCATATGAAACCATTGAACAATTGGTTGAGAACGGCGAAATTGACATGTCTGCTATGCAAGCAACATTAAATTATCGTAAAGGAATCAACAAAGGTCTTTTCAAGATCATGTCGAAGATGGGAATAAGCACGGTCGCAAGTTACCGTAGCTCCAAATTATTCGAAGCCATAGGGATTAACAAAGACGTCACCGAGTTATGCTTCAAGGGTATCCCTAGTCGTATTCAAGGTGCTGGTTTTGATGATTTCGAGCAAGACCAAATCAATCTAAATAGAGTGGCCTGGTTGAAGCGCAAGTCATTATCTCACGGTGGACTGCTTAAGTTTGTCCATGGTGGTGAGTATCACGCTTATAATCCAGATGTGGTCACTAGCCTCCAAATTGCTGTGAAATCTGGTAAATATTCAGACTATCAAGTTTTTGCTGGACTGGTTAATGGTCGGTCTCCCGCTCACTTTAGAGATTTACTCGGCTTGAATCCAAGCAGTGATCCTATTGATATTAGTGAAGTTGAACCTGCAGAAAGTCTATTCCCAAGGTTTGATAGTGCGGCGATGTCTATCGGTGCACTTAGTCCAGAGGCTCACGAAGCATTGGCAATTGCGATGAACAGACTGGGTGGACAATCCAATTCTGGGGAAGGTGGCGAGGATCCTGCTCGTTTTAACACCGAAAAAAACTCTAAGATTAAACAGGTTGCCTCGGGACGATTTGGCGTGACACCACATTATTTGGTCAACGCAAACGTTATTCAAATTAAGGTTGCCCAGGGGGCCAAGCCCGGAGAAGGCGGCCAACTGCCAGGTGACAAAGTAAATAATTACATTGCTGAGTTACGCTACTCAGTGCCTGGTGTGACCCTTATTTCACCACCACCACATCATGATATATATTCTATTGAAGATTTAGCCCAGTTGATTTTCGATCTTAAGCAGGTCAATCCAAGTGCATTGATTTCGGTGAAACTAGTCTCAGAACCTGGTGTTGGAACCATAGCCACGGGTGTTGCTAAAGCATACGCTGATCTCATCACTATTTCGGGTTACGATGGCGGCACAGGCGCAAGTCCACTAACCTCAGTGAAATATGCCGGCAGTCCTTTCGAGCTAGGTTTGGCTGAGACCCAACAAGCCTTAGTTGAAAACGGCTTGAGACATAGGGTTCGCGTGCAAACAGATGGCGGTTTAAAAACCGGTCTAGATGTTGTCAAAGCCGGTATTTTAGGGGCTGAAAGTTTTGGTTTTGGTACTGGTCCTATGGTGGCATTAGGCTGTAAATATTTGCGAATTTGTCACTTGAACAACTGTGCGACTGGTGTAGCAACCCAGGATGAAAAGTTACGAGACAACTATTTTATTGGCTTACCTGAAATGGTGATGAATTATTTTAAATTCATCGCGCAAGAAGTCAGGGAGATTATGGCCTCTATTGGCATCGCAAGATTTGAAGATTTAGTCGGCCGTACTGAGTTACTTAAAGTTCTTGACGGTATTACTGCCCGTCAAAACAGGCTCGATCTATCGCCTATCTTGGCGAAACCCGAAGAAGGCAGCCATACTCGTCTATTCTGTTCCGAAACAACCAATGAGCCGCTGGATAAAGGTGTGTTGAACAAACAATTGTTGGAACAGTCCCAGCAAGCGATAAAAACAAAGTTGGGATTAAAATTGTCTTTCTCCATCCGCAACACTGACCGCTCAGTAGGCGCATCTGTGTCGGGAGAAATTGCTAAGCAACACGGCAATATGGGAATGCACGATCACCCGATCAAAGTTAGCTTAACCGGCACTGCAGGACAAAGTTTTGGAGTATGGAATGCCGGCGGCTTAGAAATGACCTTATGCGGCGATGCTAACGACTATGTTGGTAAAGGTATGGCTGGCGGCAAGCTAGTGATTCATCCGCCGCGTAATGTAACCTATGACCCTCACGTTAGTACTATTATGGGTAACACCTGTCTTTATGGCGCTACTGGTGGAAAGCTATTTGCTTCTGGTCGGGCCGGAGAGCGCTTCGGTGTGCGTAATTCTGGTGCTATAGCGGTTGTGGAAGGGATCGGCGACAACGGTTGTGAATATATGACCGGCGGTATCGTTGCGGTTCTAGGCAGCGTAGGAGTTAACTTTGGTGCAGGTATGACAGGCGGTTTCGCTTACCTTTACGATGAACATCAAGATATCGTAAATCGAGTCAATCCTGAATTATTAGATATTCTACCAATAGAAGACAAAGGTATTTTATCAGAACATCTTCGCGGGTTAATCAATAAACATTATGAAGAAACCGGAAGTGAATTTGCTTTGACGTTATTAACCGAGTTTGCTGAACAACTGAAGAAATTCAGGCTCATTAAACCTAAAACCAGTGATGTTAAGAATCTGCTTGGCCATATCAGCCGTTCGACAGCAGAACTTCGCATTCAAGCTCAGTAATAGGTAGGGTTTAAATATGGCTAAAAATGTATACCAATTCGTAGATGTAGAGCGCATAGATCCGCCGAAAAAACCGATCATTATGCGTAAAGAGGATTTTGGCGAAATCTATCAACCTCTATCGCAATCTCAAACAGAAGGTCAGGCAGATCGCTGTCTGGATTGCGGCAATCCATATTGTGAGTGGAAATGCCCTGTGCATAACTATATCCCCCAATGGCTAAAGTTGGCCAATGAAGGGCGGATAATCGAAGCAGCTGAGTTATCACATAAGACTAATAGTTTGCCAGAAGTTTGCGGCAGAGTGTGTCCTCAAGATCGCTTATGTGAAGGCGCTTGTACCCTAAATGATGATTTTGGTGCCGTCACCATTGGCAGTATCGAAAAATACATTACCGACACTGCCTTTAAAATGGGCTGGCGGCCAGATATGTCTGGGGTGATTAAAACGGATAAGAAGGTCGCCATTGTCGGTGCAGGACCTGCAGGACTAGCCTGCGCTGATGTCTTGGTTAGAAACGGGGTAAAAGCTGTTGTTTATGATAAATATGAAGAAATCGGGGGCCTGTTAACATTTGGCATCCCTTCCTTTAAGTTGGAAAAAGATGTGATCAAACTGCGCCGGCAAATATTCACTGAAATGGGTATTGAGTTCGTGTTGAACACCGAAATTGGTAAAGATATCCCCTTCCAAAAACTATTGGATCAATACGATTCTGTCTTTTTGGGCATGGGAACTTATAAATCAATGCAAGGTGGGTTTGAAAACGAGCATGTGGATGGTGTGTATGACGCACTGCCGTTTTTGATTGCCAACACCAACCGTGTGATGGGTATCGAAAAAGATCCTGCAGATTACGTAGATATGAAAGATAAGCGCGTAGTGGTGTTGGGCGGCGGTGACACAACCATGGATTGCGTTCGCACCTCGATTCGTCAGAATGCAAAAAATGTAACTTGTGCATATCGTCGTGACGAGCAGAGTATGCCTGGTTCACGCCGAGAAGTGGTGAATGCCAAAGAAGAAGGCGTAGAGTTTCAGTTCAACTTGCAACCGCTAGATATTGCCGTTGACGAGTCTGGTAAAGCTTGTGGTGTAAAGGTGGTTAAAACTGAAATGGGTGAGCCGGATGCCCAAGGTAGAAGACGCCCTGTTGAAATCCCAGGTTCAGAGCATGTGCTTGAAGCCGATGCGGTGATCATTGCCTTTGGTTTCCAACCGAGCCCTGCAAGCTGGTTTGCTGATTTTGGGATTATTTTGGACGAGAAGGGTCGTGTAAGAGCGCCTTCTCAAGGTAAATTTCCTTTCCAAACCTCTAATCCTAAAATTTTCTCAGGCGGAGACATGGTCAGAGGCTCAGACCTAGTGGTAACGGCTATAGATGAAGGGCGCAGAGCAGCAGACGGTATACTAGACTATATCGGTATTTAGCCCTGATTAAAGCCTTGTGAGCGCACACAAAACCATGTCTGCAATTACATCGCAGGCATGGTTTTTTTCATTCTAATCAGCTGTTTTTTATCCCTCGTCGGCCTCTTTATTGGCGATTTCCTGCAATGCACTTTCAAATGTTTCGACCGGCTGCCCCCCGCTGATCAGATATTTTTTATTGATGATAAAAGCAGGCACAGAACTTATCCCCATTTTATGGTTATGTTGTTGTTCGGCACGAACGTGCTGAGAAAATTGATCTGAGCTCAATACCTGACGAGCGCTATCCACATCAAGACCAACAGCTGCAACAGTGTCCAGTAATTGTTGATGATCACTTGGATTGCCATTTTGCTTAAAATACAAATCAAACAACGCTAATTTCAGCTCTGTCTGTTTATGCTGCTCAGCGGCCCAATGCAATAACCGGTGAGCATCAAAGGTGTTATAAATTCTACCTCCACCTCGATTACCAAATTCATAGCCCACAGATAAGCCACGCTGCTTAATCATTTCGCGATTTTGCTGCGCTTGCTGCGATGAAATACCGTATTTCTGCGTAATGTGTTCGTTAATTTCCTGACCTTGGGGCGGCATATCGGGATTTAGCTCGAATGGATGCCAGGTTATAGATGCACTTAGTTGGTCGGAAAGATTAGCCAGCGCGCCTTGTAAACCTTTATAGCCGATGATGCACCATGGGCAAGATATATCTGAGACAATATCTATGCTTAAATTCTTCAATTTCACTCCTGATTGTTATCATTTACCCTGCCAAAACGCCAACGAGTATTGTTGTTGTTAATAAGAATCGCTATGTCTTAATTTTCTTACACTCCAGCGACATCCGCCAGAAACTGAATCTATAGTTAGCGCCATCAACATAGCTAAACTTAGCCCCCAAATTAGCGCAAATAGGTTAATCGGAACCGTATAAGAATACTCCTTAACCGTCTCGTCGAACAGGTTTCGATGGGGTTTAACAAAGACATGCCACGCCTGCTTGACCGGATGAGTCTGTAATTCGAGCCGTTCTTTTTGCAATGCTATGACCCTTGAATATATCCCTTCAATACTATTGGCGTCGTGATTAAACACCTTATCATCGCTCGCACGATAGTAGGCAATGAGCTTTTGTATATCCCCAGCGAAATATCGATTGGCGGTCCCTTGAAAGCCCGCTAGATTAAGCCGCGCTTCTAACAAATGGGCGTCTACGCGTTTTTCATATTGATCGATAAACGCCGGCACTTGTAAGCCAATCAACAAACCCAGTGCAAATATACAGAGTCGCAGGTAGCTTCCTATCACCTTGAGGATCCACGAGAACATACTTTTCCCCTTGTTTACATACCTTAAGCCGTGCATTAGTTATTGCTGGAAACCGGCACAACTTCTATAGTGTCTTAATTATTGTAGGTAAGACAGGTGATCTTTGGTGAAGTTTAATTTAAAACGAGATTGGAAAATAACAAGCTCATGTTTGTTGTATTTTGCGCTGTCAATCGCCAGCCAAGCTCAAGAGTCAGCTCAAACAGATTTGTCGGCTGTTTCCTGCCCTGCAGATTTCTATGCGATTCCGCTGTTCAAAGAAGCTCGTATGTGTCAGATTTTTGCTGAAGATTTGCCTGCAAGTATGACCTATCATGCCCAAGCAAATCAGCAAACCACCAGCGATTTTTATTTACAGCAACTGGGGCAGGCCCAAAGAATGGAGACCCACCAAGGACGCATACTTATGGCATATGATAATGACAATAAAATCATTATTATTTCCAAAGATGGTGGCGGAACTCAAGTGGATATATTAGTCAAATCATAGGCTCTTATCAGCATCTGTGAGCTAAGGCTTTGAATCAGCTTTGCTTGTTGAGCTTTTACAAAATATTTTTATGTCCCTAGGCGTGTAGATCCCATAGCTTAAGTAGCCCAATACGCCATTTAGGAAAGATTGTCGGACCTCAACTTTAATTATATTCTCCGCTCCAAAGCATATCTTTGCCGCATCTATTTGCTGTTCTTGAGCCACACCAGAGAAGAAAAAGTGCTGCATTTTATGGTAGTCTGGCCGATCTGCAATGCCATCATTGATTTTAAAAGATTGGGTGGCACAGCCCGCCAACAATACAACCCCGCCAAGCATGATAATTGATTTTCCCATGACCTTACCCCTAATGACCTGCTTTCAGGACGTTAAAAAACTAAAGGCTGATAATAGGCTCTGCTTCCCCGAAAAACTGTAAGGAAGTGTCCAAGGCTGTAGCGGACATTGGGTGTAACTGATCTACGGGAATGAATGGCACTGTCTTTGCAATCTTCAAGGTTACCCTAGTTAACGTCAATTTTTTGTCTATTCATGGAGTCTGTATGGAACTGGCTATAATACTAATGATGCTACTAATTGTAGTAGCTTTGGTCGCTTTGAAACTCAATGACAATGGGCTTTCTTTTCCGTTTAAGCGCAAGACGGCACTGCTGAGTCAAACAGAAGTCACTTTTTTGGATCTTATCGAGCGCGCAGTCGGCAGTAAATATCGAGTGCTGTGTCGAGTGAGGTTATCAGAAGTACTGTCTTTACGTCAAAATACTGACAAGCGAACGGCTAAAAGTGCCTTGCTGAAAGCCTCAAGCAGGCAGTTGGATTTCGTATTGTGCAATAAAGATGACATGAGTCCGGTGATCGCGGTTGATTTAGTCAACCCGAAAGGAAAAGAAGGTTATAAAACCCAACGAGATTGGTACGTAACCAGTGCCTTAGATGCTGCTCGTATTCCTCATCTGCGTATAAAGGTCAAAAATGGTTACACCGCCCAAGAGATAAAAGAATGTATCGATGGGAAATTAGGGCCAATTCAACGCAAGCAACCAAAGCCGTTGATGCCGGGCACTAATAATCCTGACAATCCACGGGCGGATAAACCCAAGCGTCCGATACGCTCTAGCCGTCCTGTGGCGGCTTAAATTAACTTTGTGCTAATTTGGTAGTGCCATTACAGGAATCGTTAAGTTGTAAGTTTCTGTATGGCATATGTGCGTCTTCACTCGCTATTTACGCCAGTAAATATTAAAATTCGCACAAATTTGATTTACGTATTATTTATATGAAAATAGCAATCTTAGGCGCCATGGATGAAGAAGTGGCATTATTGCAGGCATCACTTGAGAATGTTACCGTCTCCAAGCATGCTTCATTTACTTTTTATTCAGGTCAACTCCATGGCTCCGACATCACAGTAGTGAAATGTGGTATCGGCAAAGTTGCCGCTGCGGTTGCCACCACTATTTTGATTGATCGTTTCACACCTGATGTAGTGGTCAATACCGGTTCGGCAGGCGGATTTGATGCTGACTTAAATATTGGTGATCTGGTAATTGGCACACAGGTTCAACACCATGATGTTGATGTTACCCACTTTGGTTACGAACCCGGTCAGGTGGCTGGAATGCCAACCTTTTACGATTGCGAACCGACACTGATAGCAGCGGCAGAAACTGCAGCAAAAGAACTTAAACATATAAAAACCAAACGTGGTTTGATTTGTACCGGCGACTCCTTCATTGGCAGTGATGATGCCGCAGCTAGATTACGGGTGGCATTTCCTGACATGCGCGCAGTTGAAATGGAAGGAGCCGCAATTGGCCAAAGCTGCCATATGCTCAACATTCCTTTTGTAGTGATCCGTTCACTGTCGGATATTGCCGGTCAAACCTCAACGGTTTCATTCAAGTCTTATATAGAACAAGCAGCCAAAAACTCTGCCCAGTTAGTAATGGGGATGTTAGCCCAACTCGCTGACCATAGACGTTAATCATTAGATGTCATCGGTATTAAGTTGGCTTAGCGCATCAGGCTGGGAACCCTTTATTCTTGTCACCTTAGTGATAATGCTAGAGCGTGTGTTGCCATGGCAGGATAAATATCATCCATTAACGCTGTTTCGCCTGATAGCGCTAAACTTAGCCGCTAAAGTTAATCCAAATCAGCCTAGAAGTTCGATGCAACGGCAATTATCCGGCAGCTTGGCGATTATAGTGCTGCTTTTGCCGATGATAATCATTGTCGCCATTTCGTTATTTATTGCCCAGTACCCTATTTTTTTTGATGGCTTGATGCTCCTTATCGCGCTTCGATTCCAACCCATATTGATGCATTTTAAACTTGTTAAAAAATCGATTCGAGCCGAAAAAAAACAGCTCGCTCGACACCATTTGTCCTATTTAGTTTTACGTGAGACGGAAACCCTTTCACCGATGGGAATGGCTAAAGCGGCAATTGAAGCACTAGTTTTACGTTTCAACTATCAACAAGTTGGTATTGTTTTTTGGTATTTGATTGGCGGCGGATTAACTGCTCTATCTGTCCGCCTCATATATGAATTATCACAGTGCTGGAATATTAAATTACGTCGTTATCAAGATTTTGGGTTAGCGGCTGCCAGAATCAGTAAAATACTATTTTATCTTCCGTCTGGTATTTTTGCCGTTGTATTTAGTCTACTAAATGGTATCACTAGTGTGTTTAAAGCATTTAAACAGCGTCCCAACAATTTGCCCTTTCAGCATATGCTCAAGTTAGTTTTAGCTGGCAGTTTGGGTATCCAGTTAGGTGGTCCAGCGATTTATAAAGGCAATAAAGTTCGATACCCAAAAGTAGGCGCTGATCGGCAAGTGCGCTTTGGTGATATGGATCGCACTTTACATGCTGTAAACTTTGCCGTAATTACCCTATTAACCCTGATCGGTTTAACCTTTGCTTTAGTCATTAGCCTAACCTACACTTGAATCAAACAGTATGCAGTTTGTAACAGGTTGAAAGTATCGTGCAATTATTGTTCTGCGCTAAACGGGTCCCTTCAAATGTTAGCTATACAGTAGGTCAATTAATTACGAATATTGAGCATTTGTTATCAAAAAAATTATTTTGAATCTATTGCAAGATGTTAATTTTCTTTTCATTTCAAGCGTTAGGTAATTCAATGAAATTTCAGTTTATAAATACCTTGGTCATCTCCTTCTTGAGCCTTGCTAGCTGGTCCGTATTAGCCGATCAAGTGATAGATATTAATGCCGAACAACTGGCTAAACAAAGTGACGCTAACTGGCTGATCTTGGATGTACGCTCAGCCGAAGAATTCAGCGAAGGGCATGTCCCCAATGCGATAAACATCCCTCACACTGAGATTGAACAGAATATACCGCTACTGAGTACGCATAAAGATAAGCCGGTGGTAGTGTATTGTCGTTCAGGAGTGCGAGCAGCTAAAGCAACTAAGATCCTATTAGAATATGGATTCTCCGAGATAAAGCACTTGCAAGGAGACATGCAGGGTTGGCAACAGGACGGAAACACCATTGAGAAATCCGTTAACAGCATCGAGAAGCAATGAAAGTTTATTCGCGCAAGGACAAGTATGGCAGCTACCAGCTTAGTTATGAAAACAAATTAATGCATGCGGTTGTTACAGGTGCTGTGGGTGAAAGTTTAGCAAAACAATTTGCTAAAGACTTTACCGAGTTAGTCAACACAATCGATGTACCATTCTGGGGTTATGTAGGCGATATGACTGCATTGCAGGCTTATACAACTGAAGCTGAAGTATATGTCCTAGCGACCCATAATCTGGCGATGAAGTCTGGTAGCGTAATAGATACTTATTGTATTGGTACGGCAGTATCAAAGGCACAGCTAATCAGAATTCGTAAACAGTCTGGAATAGAAAGTGATCTTGAAGACCATTTGTATGGCAGCATAGATGAATGTGCCAAGGCTGCGTTATTCATCATTAACAAGCTCGAAAAAAAAAGGCGTATAATAAGCGATGAGGATTATGCAGTCTAATTACACAATACAGCTCTATGCCCTAACCCATCAATTATTTTTCACGTTTAATAATTAGCATCTAAATGTGGGATAATAAATTTTTATCTTAATCTCACATACATAGCAAAGACACGTTAATGGAAAGTCAAAATAAGACAATGACCGAAATCCGTTTTGAACCGCTAGCTCCTCAACATTTTGAACGAATTATCGCTCTTGGTAATCAAGTACACGGCGATAATTATCTCGATGTCGCCAGCCTTCAAGATTTATACCTTAACTCATTTCAGCATGGTATTAATGCCAGCTTAGTGTCTCTTGACGGAGACACACTGATTGGTTTTCGACTGACCATTGCAGCTAAAAAGTGGAAAATGGATAAATGGTGCTCTGCAGATAAATGGTTATTGCCAAGTGAACAGGTTTGTTATTTTAAGTGTAATACCGTAGATGACGCCTACCGAGGCTTAGGTATTGGCTCTAAGTTACTATCCTTATCGATTGAAAAAGCACGACACCAAGGGGCAAAAGCCGGTCTGGCACATATCTGGCTAGCTAGTCCCGGTAACAGTGCTTATAAATATTTTTCCAAGTGTGGTGGCAAGCTAATAGCCGAACATCCTGGAAAGTGGCGTCACCTCAGTATTGAAGAAGGATATTGCTGCCCTGTTTGTAACGATATTTGTGAATGTGTCGCCGCAGAAATGCTTCTTGAATTTTAAAAATAAGATAAATTAAATATGTACGACCCGCTAATTGAGAGCCACCCAAAACCATCGCAGGGATACCCTGATTCCTATTGGTCTAGATCGATCAAAGCATTACCCACTACTAACCAACTAACCTCAGACACCCATGCTGACATCGCCATAATCGGAGCCGGTTATACCGGCCTATCTGCCGCTTATCATCTAGCATCACAGTATAATAAAAAAGTAATAGTATTGGATGCGAATGACGCAGGTTGGGGATGCAGCGGTCGCAATGCGGGCTTTGTCTTACCTGGGACAGGTAGGCTTTCATTATTCGACATGGAGCGCAAGTGGGGCAGTAGTATTGCCACCCAAGTGTTTGAAGAATATATGCAGTCTATTCAGCAAGTTGAACATATGATAACGGCAGGCGATATCGATTGTGATAAAACAGCAGGAGGTTATCTCAAACTTGCCCATCGCCGCGCTTCAGTCGCTGATTTGCGATATCAAGCAGAGCAACTGCATCAAAAATTTGGCGAATCAGTACGGTTTGTTAGCAGCAAAGAAGTCGAGCATGACTATCTGAAAAGCGCCAATATGTTCGGCGGGATCTATTTCGGTGACTGTTTCGGTGTCAATCCATTGAAGTTAGTATTGGGCTATAAAGATCTAGCTGAAAAAGCGGGTGTTACGCTTTATTGCAACTCCCCTGTCGTCAATTGGCAACACAAAACTTATGAGCATTGTTTGTACACTCCAAATGGCAGGGTCACCGCTGAAAAAGTCATAATTGCCACCAATGGTTACACGGGTAAAAAGCTGCATACCACAGTTGATAATCGCCACTTTCCGGTATTGTCTAGCATCATAGTGACTAGACCTTTGACCGCAACAGAATTAGAAGCGGTGAATCTAAGAACCGGTCTCTTGGCGATGGATACCCGTAAGATGAAATACTATTATCGTCTGTTACCGGATAATCGCATATTGTTCGGTGGACGTGGCGCGATAGCAGGAAAAGATGCTGACAAAACTGTACATCTACAGCGACTATTGGCCGGTTTAAAAAGTACATTCCCAACTTTAGGGAACATCAATGCGGATTACTTTTGGAGCGGCTGGGTAAGTGCGACTTATGACAATTATCCTAGAATTGGTGCTAATGAAGACAGTTCGGTGCACTATTCAATGGGGTATTGTGGCTCAGGATTGGCATTCTCGACATTGGCAGGTAAGCGTTTAGCCCAAAGTATTTGCGAACCAGAAGCTTTGCCTTCTTTGCCCTTTTGGCAGTCGCCTCCGCCTAAATTCCCCTTTTCCCCCTTCCGACGTTTAGGGTTAAGGGCTTATTACGCACTGGCTAATTTAAGAGATTAGCCAATGCGTAGCCAGATCTCACGTAAGACTATTTTAAGCTAATTTTGGCAAACTTACGTTTGCCAACTTGAAATACAGCTGTAGAGCCCGCTTTCACCATTAGTTTCGCATCTTCAACTTTTTCTCCATCAATCTTCACCGCGCCTTGCTTAATCATCCGCATCGCTTCTGACGTAGAGCCAACCAAATTGGCTTCTTTGAGCAAATTAGCGATGGGAAAACCTTGAGCAGCTGAGTCAATGGTCAGTTCAGCAATATCATCTGGAATGGCATTTTTCTGGAAGCGCTGAATAAAGTCTTGATGGGCATTTTCTGCGTCGGCGTCACTATGAAATCGTGCGATGATTTCCTTGGCCAATTCAATTTTGACATCTCGAGGATTAGCGCCCTGTTCTATCGCCACCTTAAGTTCAGCAATATGTTCTATTGGTTTAAAGCTAAGCAGCTCGTAGTAGCGCCACATTAAATCGTCTGAAATAGACATGATTTTGCCAAACATGTCATTGGGTGCATCCGTGATACCGATATAATTACCTAAGGATTTGGACATCTTCTGCACACCATCTAAGCCCTCTAGCAGCGGCATCATCAGTACCGTTTGTTGACGTTGCCCTTCCGATTTTTGCAGCTCTCGCCCCATCAATAGATTGAAACGCTGATCTGTGCCACCTAGCTCTACATCAGCTTGCAGCGCAACAGAATCCCAGCCTTGAACCAAAGGATATAAAAATTCATGTATCGCTATAGCTTGACCATTGGCATAACGCTTTTTAAAATCATCTCTTTCTAGCATCCGTGCTACGGTTTGACGTGCGGCCAATTTAATCAAGCCTGCCGCGCCTAGAGTATCCATCCACTCAGAGTTAAATCTGACCGTTGTTATACTCTCATCAAGAATTTTAAACACCTGCTCTTTGTAGGTTTGCGCATTGGCCAGAATGTCTTCTCTACTGAGGGGTTTACGAGTGACATTTTTACCAGTAGGATCACCGATCATGCCTGTGAAATCGCCAATCAAAAAGATTACTTCGTGGCCAAGCGATTGAAAAGCACGCAGTTTATTTAATAAAACGGTATGGCCTAGATGCAGATCCGGTGCAGTGGGATCAAAGCCAGCTTTAATTTTTAGAGGTTTACCCTCTTTTAGCTTGGCAACAAGCTCTTCTTCGATCAAAATCTCATCCGCACCGCGTTTAATTTCGTTAATTGCGTCTTGCCAATTTGTCATTACATTACCTCTTGAGCACGGAAAATAAATATTATTAAGGCGCGCATTTTACGCATGCAGGCTCCATAGTGAAAGGACTTATGTATTTTTTTATATAACAGGTTATTTAGTTTCATACCCATCAATCTGTACATTTTTTGACCTGCGGGTGGAAACTTAACGCAAATCGTTATATTCTCACTTTAGCGAAGTAAGCAGAGATTTGATAGAACGTGGTACAAAAGACTCTTAAACAATTACCCATCAAGCATAAGGCCCTGTTGTCTGGCCTAGCATTATTTTTATTGGTTTTGATTTTCATTCCATCAGAACAGGCTCAGGCATCAAAGAATAGCCAGATCCTAGAAGTTGGCAAGCGTTACGACATTCCTGTATCCATTGATAGTCCTGAGCAGTTGCAGCAGGCTTTAGAAGTAGACACGCCTGATTGGCAAGTGTTTAAAATTAAGCAAGGCGACAACCTGGCTAAAATTTTACATCGAGCTGGTTTAACACCACAAGAAACCCACTATGTAAGCACGGCGGGAAAAGATGCAAAACAGCTTTTAAAGATGCGTCCAGGACAACAACTTGAATTATTAATTGATCCGGCAGGCCAGTTAGAGTCAATACGCTACCAGTTATCTTCAACCAAAACCCTAGAAATTGACCGTCAAGATACCAACAAGTTTGCCAGTAAAATCCTGGAACAAAACCTCGATACTCGATTTAATTTCGCACAAGGCGAAATTGTCAGTAACTTTTGGAATGCGGCTGTTAAGGCAAATCTACCGGAAAACCAAATTATGAATCTAGCCGGTATATTTGGTTGGGACATTGATTTTGCTTTAGAGTTACGCCAAGGCGATTCCTTTAATGTTGTATATGAAGAACATTTTAGCAACGGTGAATTTGTCGAGTCAGGTAAAATTGTGGCCGCAGAGTTTGTTAACCAAGGCGAAGTTTTTACCGCGATATTGCATGAAGATGGCAATTACTACACGCCACAGGGCCGCAGTATGCGTAAAAGTTTTCTGCGCGCACCGGTTAACTTTAAATATATTAGCTCTAGTTTCAAGAAAAAGCGCTTCCACCCAGTACAAAAACGTTGGAAGGCGCATCGCGGCGTAGATTACGCGGCAAATACCGGCACCCCTGTTATTGCTGCAGGAGATGGCCGCGTGATTCGTGCGACTTACGATAAATTTAATGGTCATCATGTATTCATTCAGCATGGTGAAAAGTATGTGACCAAATACCTGCACTTCACCAAACGTGCAGTTAAAAAAGGACAAAGTGTTAAACAAGGTCAAGTCATTGGTTATGTGGGAGCGACTGGATTAGCTGCGGGTCCTCATCTACACTATGAGTTCTTAGTAGATGGTGTTCACCGCAATCCACGAACCGTTGCGCTACCCCAAGCCAAACCCATTGCTAAGGATGAAGCTCAGGCGTTTGCAAAAATCGCTGCTAAACGAGTTGAACAGTTAGGAAACACAAAACGTATCATGCTAGCAATGAATTAATAGGAGAGCTATGTCAGACCTATATATTGGGTTAATGTCTGGCACCAGTATGGATGGTGTCGACGTTGCTCTGGTAGACTTTTCAAAAATTCAACCTATCGTCATCGCATATCAAAGCTATCCCTATCCGACATTATTGCTTAGTCAGTTGCATCGGCTGTGTTCGAGCTCTGAGAATGAAGTGGTTAGTATGGGGCACGCCGACCGTGCCGTAGCTATTTGCTTTGCCGAGGCAGTCAATAGGTTGCTTGCCGTCATTGGGGTAAAGGCGGATAAAATAACTGCCATAGGTTCCCATGGACAAACCATTCGCCACCATCCAAATGGATCTAATGGCTTCACTTTGCAGATAGGCGATCCAAATACGTTAGCGGTGCTAACGGGTATAGATGTGGTAGCTGACTTTCGCCGCAAAGATATTGCCCTTGGAGGCCAAGGAGCGCCTTTAGCGCCTGCCTTTCATCAGGCAGTATTTCGACATTCACAACATTCTCGCGTGGTGCTGAACATAGGCGGAATTGCAAACCTTACCTACATTCCCAAAGATCCAAGAAAACCGGTGCTTGGATTTGACACAGGTCCCGGCAACGCTTTGATGGATGCATGGTGCAAAAAGCACCTACAGCAAGCTTTCGACAAAAATGGCGTTTGGGCGGCACAAGGTAGTCGTGACGTTAAGTTGTTACGACAACTGGCTAGTGATGACTACTTTGGGTTACCTGCGCCTAAAAGCACTGGCAGAGAAAAATTCAATCTTGCTTGGCTTGAGGACAACTTGGCAGCCCTTGGACACCAATGTACTGTTGAAAGCGTTCAAGCAACCCTATGTATGCTAACGTGCTGCTCAATCGCTCAACAAATAAACCTATTGGGTGATGTTGAACAAGTTTTTGTATGTGGTGGAGGGGCGCAAAACGACTTCTTAATGGATTTATTAGCCAACGAATTAGTCGAAGCCCAGTTATCTACGACTGAAGAGTTAGGGATACTGCCGGATGAAGTAGAAGCAGTCGCTTTCGCTTGGTTAGCCTTTGCCCATAAGAATGGCATTGCCGGTAATTTACCCAGTGTGACCGGTGCCAGCAAAAAAGCTATTTTGGGCGGCTACTTTCCAGCGCAATAAATTTTAAACCATGGCTGTATAGCAGTTCAAATATAAGATCAACAGTGAAAAAAAATATTCGCCCCTTAGACAATACGGACTTGCAAATTTTGGCCCTGATGTATCAGGATGCCAGTCTATCAAATAAAGATATCGCTCTTCAGGTGGGACTGGCACCCTCATCTTGCTTAGAGCGAGTCAAGCGACTACAAGCCGATGGCACCATTATCAGTCAACATCTGTTAGTCGATATGAAAGCACTGGGCGGCCACATTCAAGCGCTTATATCTGTGCGCTTATCTGATCATAATCGCGCCACGGTGAACCAGTTTCAAACAGATTTACTCCCCTTGCCGGAAGTTATGAGTATTTTTCATATGGGCGGAGAAAATGATTTCTTAATTCACGTGACCGTATCTGACTCCATTCACTTAAGAGATTTTGTGTTTAATGCTGTCACCGCAAGAAAAGAAGTTAATCATGTGGAAACCGCCTTGGTATACGACCACCAAGTTAGTCATACATTACCTAATTTTAATTAGCCTGAGGCTAAAACTGCTTAACATCCGAGGTCTAATCTATGCATTTGAATATCATTCTTGCAACCGTTGTACTGGCATTTGTCAATTTTACGGCCCTTGCTAACTCATCTTCCATTTCAGCTCAGGCACAGTTTTTCAACAGTTTGCACGCATTGTGTGGCAAAGCGTTTGCAGGTCAGGTAACCGTCGACAATGCCCCTGGCGATGGATTTAACAACAAAAAACTTATTATGCATGTCAGGCAATGTAGTGATGATACCCTGCATATCCCTTTTCATGTGGGAAGTAATGCCTCAAGAACTTGGGTTATTAGCAAAACAGTCGCAGGCCTTAGTCTTAAACATGATCATAGGCACGAAGATGGCAGTGAGGATAAGTTGAGCCAATATGGCGGACATACTTTAGATGATGGCTGGCCTCAAGTTCAGTCGTTTCCAGCTGACCAATATTCCAAGCAATTATTTGTTGATGCCGGCATTCCTCAATCGATAGGGAATACATGGCAAATGTATATTTACCCTGATAAATTTACCTATCGTTTAATACGGCAGGGCCGGGAGTTCCGAGTTGATTTTGATTTAACTAATCCGGTGGCAACGCCTCACGCTGCATGGGGATACAAAGACTGAGAGAACATACCGTCCTCTCAGCCATATTGTATAGGTCTAACTGAGTAAGCTGGACATGCTTGCGCCAGAGCCATAATGCTGCTCACACACTCGCATACAAGTTTGCATATATAATTCATCTAGATCTTGCGCACTCATAAACTGCTCACTGAAACCGGGTAGATGGGGGTCAATATGCAATTTGGCGCTATTAATGAAATGAGCCAGCAACTCTTTGACATTATCAGTGCCCATAGCAATTCGCATTGTTGTGGTGTGGATCCCAGCTTTATGCTGCTCCTGACGTGACATTTCAGAGTGCGACGTCAAAGCTGGGCACAAGATGATGGTATTATTTTGTCCGATACTGACCTGATGACTAAAGGCGGGCTCCAACGCATCGAAAAAGCGCACAAACACATCCCGCTGCAAACCGGCTCTTTCCATATCAACGGTAAATAATGCACATGGCCAGCCATGGCGCATTTGCTTTTCTTTAATCGGTGCATTGGGATGATCTGGCAGAGCATGGCTATTCACATTTAGCGCTGGGTGGGACGCAAGGAACTGACTGAATACTTGCGTATTGATTACCTTGTTCATGATGCGTGGTTCTAGTGTTTTCATACCATTTAACACATCGAAGGCTTTCTCAGAATCCAAGAATGCTCCTTTGATGTAATACACATCCCAAAACATAGTGCGCGACCAATCATAACCATTTACACAATCACCTTTGGCTTGGAACATTCGATAGCCTTCGCCAATCACCACACCAGCGGTTGTCGCCCCACTTCCGCACAAATCTTTAGTGTAACTGTGGACGATATAATCGGGACGCTTTGCTTTGTCTTTTTGTTGCAAAGGTTGATGGAGAACAGGAGTAGCTAAGGTAGCATCCAACATCACCAAATGATCGTTTTTGTGAGCTTCCTCACAAATTCCTGCTATGTCTAATACATAACCATGGGGATTGCACGGCGACTCAATATAAACATGCAAAGCCTTATCATCTTGTAAGCGGTCTTTGTGTTTATCTTTTACCTCATCCATAAAACGCTTGAACTCGTCGGTTGAATAGCCATCAAACCATTCGAGTTGAATGTCTAGTCGATTTTTCCTAGCAAAGAAATCATGTAGCAGTTGATAGACTCCGCCATAAACATTTCGAGATACAATTAAAACATCACCATGGCCTAATACATTAGATAGTAGCGCATCAATTGCAGCCATCCCTGAATTGAAGTTCCAGGCCAGATAGTCAGCAGAGTACGGACCGGCTTCCAAATCAACAATAGCATTGGCTAACGAAATATTGGTTGGATTCAACAAACGGGAATATATTTGGTGGGTGAACTCCTTACCCTGAAAGGCATCATCAACCCACTCAGTACAAGCATAAACATAGGTAGCAGTTCTAACGATCACCGGAGTAGCAGAAAATAGTGCGGTGACATTATCAAATAGAGGATAGTGACTCTTGGAGATTTGAGAACCATTTTGCTTAGTCATACTTTGATAAGTGGCTCGAAACGGATTTTGTAAGGTGTCGAGTACCTTGGCTATTTGAAAAGATAAAAACTTCTTGGCATTAAAATAGGCAAGCTTGTCTTCTTTATTTAGGCCTTCGAGAGTTTCATTGGTGATTTTCCACAAGGCATTTATGTCTAACTGAGCAAGATAGAAATGACTGGCAGCTTGAAATAAAGCCTTACCATAATCAGAATCCGCATCTATACCAAAATGGGCTAGTTGCTCAGCAGCCAGCTGTTCAATGCTTTCGGCCTTAGAGGTATTGCGCTTGGGTGATAGTAATTTCGCTTGTGAGACTTGTTGATCATTGTGCATATGTTTACTCTTACAGGTGAATGTTGCCAATTGATTAGCATTTTTATTCTCACACTTTAAACCAATTTAATTCACACAATAAACATTTTAAACGAATTATATTTGGAATATTGGCAACCATAGGAAACTTATATTTACTTTTAAGGCACAAATGAGAAATTTACTAGTACTAACTCGTGACCTAGAAGGTTATGGAAAATGTTTAGAGGCGGCCAATTTACCCGATCTTGGTATTACGTTGCGCACAACGGCTCCAAAAGAGACAGCACTACTGGCTGAATGTGACATTTTGTTTGGCGACCCTGATCTTTGCGTTGAAGTACTAGATCACTGCCCAAATTTAAAGTGGATACAGTCTACTTGGGCAGGAGTGAAGCCCATTACCGATTGCCGTCGCAGTGAGATCTTGTTAACGGGTGTTAAAGATGTATTTGGCAAGCAAATGCAAGAATATGTTTTTGCCTATTTGCTCTATTTCTCAAGACAGATTTACGACTATAAACGTTTGCAGCAACAACAGAGTTGGCAACCTATACATTGTAATAACCTGTATGCTCAAACCATAGTCATTTTAGGGGTCGGCTCGATCGGCAAAGAAGTGGCCAAAATGGCCAAACAATTTGGTATGTATGTGATCGGAGTTGCCCGCTCAAAAGTAGAGTGTGATTACATAGATGAGTACTATGCCATTGAACAACATGAGGTGTTTGCAGCCAAAGCTGACTACTTGGTGTCATTGCTGCCGCATACCACAGAAACAGAAAACGTGATTGATAGGACCTTTATCAGTAACCTTGCTAAACATTGTGTGCTGATAAACGCCGGGCGAGGCCAAGTGGTGGATGAGGTTGCCTTAGGCGACGCGCTTCGTCAAGGAGCACTCAAAGCCGCAGTGTTGGATGTATTTAAAACCGAACCTTTGCCAGCAAATCACACATTCTGGTCTTTACCAAATCTATATATCACCCAACATACTGCGGCCATTTCAAAGCCAGAAGAGCTGGTTCGGATTTTTATCGATAATTATCAACGCTACATTGCCAACTCTTCACTCAATTATTTGATCGACTGGGAAAAGGGCTACTAAAAGATCACGGATAGCACGCCTGCGCTATCTATTAGGTTAAAAATTAATTAATAGTTTATACTCAGCTTTGCATATCGAACAAAAAACAGGCAGTGACAATGCTAGTGATGAACGCATCATGGAGGATGCAATACGATGATTAACCATACTTCAAAGCCAAAACGATGCGCTGAAGAATACATTATAATGACATTGAGCGGTGTTAGTAGTTTAGGTATTCTGCCATTTGCGATTTTACGGCTCATTCAGCAAGACTGGGCGGTCGCGCTGCTCGACATCTTCGCAGTGATTGCGATTGGCTCCTTGTTTGGTTATGTATACATTACCCACAACACCAAGGTCCCAGCCAGATTACTCGCATTTCTGGCAATGTTGATTGTATTTATCAGTGTTACCCTAAAGGGTAGTGGTCAACTTATGTGGATTTATCCCGCGTTGACCGCCATTTTTTTTCTGCTACCAGTTAATGTTGCGGCATTACTCAGTGGTTTGGTATTAGTGGGATTAGGCCTAGTATTATACGACGAGTTGACATTATTTCTGACCTTAGAATTCTACGTATCTGCCATTGCAACCTTATTATTTAGCTATGCGTTTTCCGACCGTATGCGCAAACAGCAAGATCAACTAGCCGAGTTGGCCACTAAGGATCCCCTTACCGGTGCAGGTAATCGAAGAGCCATGGAACAAAAACTGTTAGATACCATAGCCTTTCAACGCAGAGAACAAGGATATCCCGCATCGCTAATATTGATGGATTTAGACAATTTTAAAAAAGTTAATGATAATTTTGGGCATGCCAAAGGCGATGACATTTTAATCGCCTTTGTGGATACTATTGAAAAGCGAATTAGAAGTACAGACAAGCTATACCGATTTGGCGGTGAGGAGTTTGTGTTAATTGCAGAAAACACACCTATCAACGAAGCGATAAAATTGGCAGAAAGCTTACGCCATGCTGTTGAATCAGATGGTTGGCTGGCGGAGCATGAAGTAACTATCTCAGTGGGAACCGCCAAGTATAATCCTCATGAATCTGCATTTGAATGGCTGGGCCGTGCCGACCGAGCTATGTATCAAGCTAAGGAACAAGGTAGAAACAATTGCTGTGTTGCCTAACTTTAGCTGACCCATCCTGTTCGAACTGTTTTAGTTGCCCAACGCAGTCGAATCAGTGAGAATGCCCACCGCCATCGCAAAAAGAGACGTAAATGGATCAGTCCAATAAACCACCCACTAACTTTTTAACTAAGTACCTTAGCAAAACTGAAATTGCAGGTTGGCTATTGTGCATTACTGGTTTACTACTAATAATCTTAGCTAAAGATACTTTTCCCCACCTTCTACCTTATGCATGGGCATGCGCATTCATTGGAGCAGCAGTCATAGGTTGGGGCACAGGTCGCAACCACAAACGCAAAAAGTAAAGGAATTCGATAGATTACGCGCGAGGAATTCTAAAGTGGCAGACGATGATTGATCTATTGACTGCCTTCAGATATTTGCAGTAGTAAAGCCTGTGCTAATTTTCAGCTAACCAACTGATAAATTTCTTAAAATCAGATGAATTGGTAAAAGAAACATTACTTGAACCTTGAGCGTGATTTATCACAGCATTATTTTTGTTTACAGAAATTGAATGCACTGGTTGCATGATACGGATCTGTTGCCCGTTATATAAATAAGACATAATTAAACTCTAAATGAATGGCGTTAAATCGCCAAATATAAACACAACTTAATTATCGTTTTGCGCTAAATAAAAACATTTAGTTTGAGAAAATCTTCTAAAAACAAAGCAATAAATAAGTAAAAATTCTAAAGATGCTGACTGGATCAAGGAAGGCATTGCAATAGGGGGTATAAATTAATGTTAGTGTTAAGGATTACCAACAAGTCGCTGAGTGTACGGCATAAAATCCCAATACACAACATATAATTTACCTATTGCTACGAGTCGATAAACACAGCGCGACAGTTGATTGCCCTTTAGCGCTAGTGAATTCAAGGTCTGGTCATATCTGTCAAGCTCCTCCTGTGTGCAAAAATCTATAAAAGAAATGAATAACCAGCGTGCAAACTCTAGCAGCCTCGGTGTTTTTAATGGTATAAACCAGTTATTCATGGAATGTCCGATGTTGCGCATACACTAGGTGTTTGTTTAGGCGGATAAATTTAAAAGTAAATCGGTGTGCGGCGCTGTTTTTGAATAACATGACTCACCTTATAAGGAATCTACTATGTCTATTGAACTCGATGAAATTGTTCAAATGTCGGCGGAAAAACGCCATGCGTATTTGCTGTCACAAGTATCTTTAAACAAACAAATTTGGATCCTCACCGACGAACACGGTTGTGTGATGCTCAATAGTGAAGATGAAGATTGTGTTCCCGTTTGGCCAGCACGTGAGTTTGCACAAAGCTGGGCTACGGGCGAGTGGGCAGAATGTGAGCCCAAAGCAATAAGCTTGAATGATTGGTACGAACGTTGGACAAAAGGCTTGGAAGGTGATGGCGTTTGTATCGCAGTTTTTCCCAACCCAGAGGAAGAAGGGATTGTGGTTTTCCCCGACGTATTTGATTCTGAGCTGCGTAAAAAAGAACAAACCAAATTGAATTAATTAATGCAGGCCCTCATTGGTTTAAGGGCCTATATTCAGTCTTTATAGTCAATAGCAAGCATTAAACATAATGACTACCCTAGTTACCCCTAAACCTATAGAAACGGCTTTAAGCTAAAATTAGCTGAACTCCTCACCAACAGTAAAGCCAACTATATGGGGATGAGGTGTCAAATATCGAAATTGGGTGACTCGGACTTCACCACTTTAGAGGGCAGATAAATAGTAAATTCATTTATAGGCTCTATGAGGACACTGTGCGCTACCTGTTGCTCTTCTTGTGACACTAATCCTAATCGTGATAACAATTCAAAACTAGCAAACTTGAGGTTTGCTGCGGAAACGTCAAGTCGCTTGTGCCACACCCGATAAGTCCCCAACTTACCATCCCGACGGTAATAGAAACTGGCTAGCGGATGGGTTAAATAGACAAGCCCTGTTTCCGTATCAGGAAATCCAGGTAAAGATAATTCAGCGTGTTTAGTTTGGCTTAACTCAACAGTCGCGGGAGCCCAAGTTGCAGCAGTTGTCATTTTATATTTGAGATATATTTGTTGTGAGTTATCAAAAACACAATCAAATTTAACCTCTCCACTATACCAAGGCAAATTCCAAACAAATTTAGGTACTGCTAGTGTCCATGAATCCAACGTCGTACCTAAGAACCAAACACACCTTTCGTTTGATTCTCGATCGATAATGTAAATCCGGTAGTTAGTTTGTCCCATTGTAAACTTCGGAAATGGAAAGACTGCAGAGGTAAAATCGAGGTCAATAAAAGGTACCACTGAAATTAGCGCTTTGACCTTTCCATCTACCACTAGAGTATCTAATTTGAATCTATCTGGAAAAAGTCCTTCAAACTTAGCGGGATCTGCTGCATACGTAATTATGGCAAAGTGCTGCAATTTACATTGCACATCAAGTCCATTAGGGAGTGGTTTTGGGTGTAAGAAGTTGGCTAACTTTAGTGATTCCAACGTCATTACTCCTAATAATGCCGACTTCAAGGCAACTGCAACATGATGAAAAATCTGATGTTCGAGTCTTATAATTTAAATTTTTTCCGCCTAACAAAAATACTCTGAATGCCATTGAAAATCCACCTCGCTAAAAACTAATGACGCTAGCAATGGCGTCTATCCAGAAAACTGTTGAGCTTTTTTAGGGTTCTTTACGTATACCTCATTGAGCATTTTTACGGTTATTCATAAGGAGATCCAATAATCACTCGAGAAAAAGTAAACAACATACCCTGCGATCCCGAGCATTGCATTCAAGTACGAGGTGCCCGTGTGCATAACTTGAAGAATATCGATGTTGACTTGCCTCGCAACGCGCTTGTTGTTTTTACCGGCATCTCAGGTTCAGGTAAGTCATCTCTGGCCTTTGGGACAATATTCGCCGAATCCCAACATCGCTACCTTGATTCAGTATCACCCTATGCGCGCAGGTTGATTGACCAAGTTGAAGAGCCCGAAGTAGATGGAATAGATGGGCTCCCCCCGGCGGTTGCGCTTCAGCAGCAACGTGGAGCTCCGTCCGTTCGCTCATCTGTGGGAAGTATCACAACAATCTCCAATGCCCTGCGCATGCTCTATTCTCGCGCAGGGGAATATCCGCCGGGTCAGGATATATTGTATGCAGACTCGTTCTCACCAAACACACCTGAAGGAGCCTGCCCCAGATGCCATGGAATTGGCCGAGTATTTGAAGTGACTGAAAAGCTTCTCGTTCCGGACGATACAAAAACGATTCGCCAGCGAGCCATTGCTGCTTGGCCACCAGCCTGGCAAGGTAAAAACCTGAGTCGCATACTGGTTTCACTCGGCCATGACATCGACACACCATGGAAAAGCTTACCGAAAAAAACTCGCGAATGGATCTTGTTCACCGATGAAACACCTGTCGTACCTGTCTATCCGGATTACACTGTTGCGCAAGCGCGAGAAGCCATTAAACAGCGGCAAGAACCAAGGTACATGGGCACCTTTTCGAGTGCTAAACGCTACATCTTAAACTCTTTTGCGACCACCCAAAGCGCTCAAACGAAGAAACGTGTTTCTCAGTTCATGCAGATTTCACAGTGCCCTGAGTGCAATGGAAAAAAACTTAAAAGGGCATCTTTGTCGGTGACATTTGCTGGACTCGATATTGGTGAGATGTCGAAAGTAACACTAACTGAGATGGCAGAACTGCTGGGCAAAGTAGCCCATTTTCCCCGCCCAGACAACCTGCACCACCCGGAAAAAGGAGTGGTTGCTAAACGAATCAGTAGTGACATTTTGGCTCGCGTGGAAGCACTTACAAAACTGGGTTTGGGCTATCTTTCCCTCGAACGCAGCACTCCCACCTTGTCGCCTGGAGAACTACAACGTCTGCGCTTGGCAACCCAGATACGGTCGAAGCTATTTGGAGTCGTTTATGTTCTTGACGAACCTTCGGCTGGCCTACATCCGGCGGATACTCAGGCCCTACTGGGGGCGCTGGATGAACTTATATTAGCGGGCAACTCAGTGTTTGTTGTTGAGCATGATATCAGTGTCATTGGTCATGCTGATTGGATTGTTGATGTTGGCCCAGATGCAGGAACCCATGGAGGCGAAGTGATTTACAATGGCCCGTCTGAGGGTTTGCGCAATATTAGCAACTCACACACAGGTCGATACCTTTTCAGCAGCCCCGCCAAAACCGAATATAAACCTCGTCAGCCGACGGCTTGGCTTAGCCTATCTGGAATTAATCGTAACAATATTCAACAACTCGATATCAAGTTTCCGCTGGCTGTGATGACCACAGTTACAGGCGTATCCGGCTCGGGTAAATCCAGCTTGGTGAGTCAGGCTCTAGTTGAACTTGTTCAGGGCGCATTGGGAGTAAGTAGAGCCGAAGAAGCACCCAGTGATGAGTCGGATTTGTTGGAGCAGGACCTAGATACAGCCACCAGCGGTATTATTGTTAGCGGTTTCGAGCACGTCCGACGTTTAGTAACAGTTGACCAAAAGCCAATCGGTCGTACCCCGCGTTCAAATCTAGCAACCTACACAGGCTTGTTTGATCATGTACGTAAATTGTTTGCGGCGACCCCGGAGTCCAAAACACGGAGGTACGATGCAGGTAGGTTTTCGTTCAATGTAGCTAAAGGGCGATGCTCGAATTGTGAAGGGGTAGGTTTTGTCTCTGTGGAGCTACTGTTTTTACCCAGCGTCTACTCACCTTGTCAGGTTTGCCACGGACAGCGTTACAATGACAATACCCTTGAAATCTTATATCGGGATAAAAATATCGCAGATGTACTGGATTTGACCGTTGAATCAGCACAGCGTTTTTTTGTAAATGAACCGCCTGTATTGCGTGCATTAGACGCGTTGCTGCAGGTCGGTTTGGGTTACTTGAAACTCGGTCAGCCAGCAACTGAATTGTCAGGCGGAGAAGCTCAACGGATCAAACTGGCCACCGAACTGCAGCGCTCCCAGCGCGGTGACACACTCTATGTGCTGGATGAACCGACGACCGGCCTTCACCCCGCAGACGTCTCTATGTTGATGGCGCAGTTGAACGGTCTGGTTGACGCTGGCAATACTGTCATCATGGTCGAACATGACATGCAAGTGGCCAGCAACAGCGACTGGATTATCGATATCGGCCCAGGGGCGGGCGATGAAGGAGGGCGTGTTGTCTCCCAAGGCCCCCCATCGAAAGTTGCGATGTCTAAAAATAGCCGAACCGCTCCCCACTTAATCGTCTCACCAGAAAAAGTTTCAAGAGGGTCAGAGTAACTTAGTTGATCACGGGACAAGAGGAGCTGCAAGTATAGGGCGTTTAAACCAATTTATGCTTGCTCTACCTTTTCTCGCCCCTTGATTCTCTCCTTGCCACTGATCAACGGCACGCTTTCCGAATCTTGGTAATATTATTTAAAGCCAGGTAATTGTGGTTAATTGCCAGTATATTAACGCTATATTTGTTAACGGATAAAAATAAAAATAGGGAAATCCTCGATGAAAACTGTCATGTTTTTGCTCTTTTGTACCCTAATTTCAGCCTGTACTTCATTCCAAAAGACAGCTAACGATACCGAAAAAGGTATAGTGCGTATTGAAAATGGATTAACGGAAGTTCTGCAAATTGTTGGTAAAAAAAATCCGGCTTACAGCATTAAGTCTCGGCTCAAACACTATAATGTGCCCGGCGTTAGCGTGGCAGTAGCCTATGAAGGTAAGGTACTTTGGCGCAAAGCTTACGGCATGGCTGATATTGCACAGTCTAGGGCGATGTCTACCAACACTATGTTACTTGCTGGCTCCATTAGTAAACCTTTGGCAGCCCTTCGAGCACTGCAATTACACGATCAAGGGCGTTTTTTACTTGATGAGAACATCAATACTTACTTAACGTCGTGGACCCTGCCGGATAACGAGTTTACTAAAACCGAAAAGGTGACTCTACGGCGAATTCTTAATCACACAGCGGGCCTAACGGTATGGGGATTTCCTGGTTATGACAAAGGCGATGATATCCCTTCAGTAATTGAAGTTTTGGAGGGTAAAGGCAACACTGACCCAGTTAGAGTGCATAAAACGCCAGGTGCAGACTGGCAGTATTCAGGTGGTGGTTATACGATTATGCAACTTGCGATCGAGAATATCGAAAAACTCAGTTTTGCTGAAAGTATGCAGCAAAATGTTCTCAAGCCTATCAATATGGACAAAAGCACTTACCAAAATCCCCTGCCATCTCATTACCATACACTTGCAGCTACGGGGTATCGTGAGTCTGGCGAAGAAGTAGAAGGAAAATGGCCTATCTACCCAGAGATGGCAGCGGCAGGATTGTGGACAACCCCTGAGGAACTAGTCCAATACGGCATTGAAATACAACGGCTTCTCAGATCAAAGCAAGATGGCATTATAAAATATGCAACTGCTATTGAGATGCTTACCGCAGGCGACAATGATCACGGCTTAGGGCCAGTTGTTAAAGAGCATTTCTTTAACCATGGAGGGGCGGATGAAGGCTTCCGTGCATCATTGATGGTATGGAAGGATGTTCCCTATACTGCTGTGGTTATGGTGAATTCGGACAACGGGGCCATTATCAGAGAAATAATTCAGGCAATTGCGACCGAATATAATTTACCAGGGGTTGAGCCTACCATTAAAAACTTGGTTGAATTGCCCGTCGATGAATTGAAAAAGTTTGTTGGAAACTACCATTCAGAAGAGAGCGGGACTTTTCAAATTTCCCTGTCTGAAAGCAGGTTATCTATCTTTGCAGTGGATTATGAATACGCAATGCAAATATTACCAGAGAGCTCATCTGTGTTTTTTGAACAGCAAAACGGCATAGATTTAACTTTCACACTTGTAGACGGACAACCTGAAATTTTAAATTGGCGCGGGATCACTGCTGTTCGTGTACCGGATAGTTAGTCGAGTGAATTATATGATGCTTGCAAGCTTAACTAGCCACGTCTATCAGAGTGGTTGCAACTTAGGGTAATCCTAACGGGTATACAGGACCAACTACTGTAGGCGCAGCCATATACGTTGAACCATATCAGCACTGCATCTAGCCGCTTATTTTTAACGCAGCCGCTAAAAATGACCGGAGGATCTGAGTTTCATTCTGGTTGTCATCTGCGCTCAAGGATAGCCTTGTATTGATACTGAGATTGACACCACAAAAAAATTTAAATTAATTTGTCAGGTTTTCTAAATACTCATCGACTAAGGAGGTAAGCAAACAACAAAGAGACTATTTCCATGACAACTATTACTTTATCTAATCAGACAAACACCACTTTATTTACCCAATGGGTTTCCAGCGGTTGGAAGCTATTTTTACACGCTCCGATTAAATTATTTTTTGGCTTACTGGCTATGATGATAGTCGCTGGCCTATTCCAAGTGCTGCCTGCGCCATATGGTCTATTAATTTCAAAGTGGGTTGGAGCCTGCTTCGCTGCGCTACTTTGGCCAATATTAGATCAGCTAGCTACCAGCGGTCGTTTTTCATTTAAAGGCTTATCAGCTTATTCGGGCTGGAAATATGTACCCACTATCGCGTTGGTCCTAATGTTACCTTTCGTTTTCCAAGTTGGAGTAGCAACTGCAATGCTAGGTAATGATGGTTTTAATTTAATTATATTCGGCGAAATAGCCGCAATCACACCGCTACAAGTGGCTAGTATTTTCGCCTCCTCCGCTCCATTGTTGGTGCTATTAATGTTTGTTCCTGCTTTGTTAATGCTCAATCAAGAATCACCAACTAACGCATTGATAAAAGGCCTAAAAATGGTTTTGAACGCTTGGCAGCCAATGCTATTATTTGTGATAATAAATGCAGTGATACTATTTTTGGCACCCTACACCTTCGCATTAAGTGCGGTATTTCTAACCCCATTGTTAATTTGCATAAATTATTGTGCTTATCAATCTTTACGCAATCACTAATCAATGCACTTTTATAGTATTAACAGCAAGGACGCTATGTGACTCAATCCTTCAATATTGAAAGCCTGTTAACCGAGTACGCGCCTTTTTTGGCGCGGATAGCAGCTACCCACGAAGTTAATCCATCATTAAGAGAAGACTTACTGCAAGATATTAGTCTAGCGGTATGGAGAGCCTTAGAAGGTTATAGACAGGAAGCCAGCATTAAAACCTTTATCGCCCGTATTGCACATAATCGAGGGGTTGATCATGTGTTGCGAGAAACTCGCCGCCATGAGGCCATCAATGATCAGCAATCTATTGACGAATTACCTAGCCACAACACTCAAGCAAACAACGAAAGGCAATTAGATTTTATGTCTGCCTTGTATCGCTTGCCTTTGGGTCATCGTCAAGTGATAACCATGCAACTAGAAGGCTTGACCCAAGCAGAGATAGGCGATGTGCTAGGTATCAATGAAACGGCAGTAGCAAAACGTGCAAGTCGCGCTCGCCAGCAGTTAGAATCACTTTTGTAGAGAAATATCATGGACCAAAAATTTAAAAATTGGCAGCAGCAGTACCAACAAAGCACACCTGATGTAGATACTAGCGCGCTGATTAAACAAGTATCCAAAGCGCAAAAAAAAGAGCAAACAAAAGCATGGTTAGAACTAGTTTTGGGCGCAGGAGTTAGTCTGTACTGCATTTATGTTGCGCTAGTATTCGCTGCTAGTCTGCTCAGTTCAGCGCTATTTGTTGCTCTTAGCGCAGTACCAATAGGCTTTAGTCTCTGGTCTTTCAAACTAAAACAAAATAATTGGCAACAGCAAAGTGTCGACGTTAACCAATTATTAGCTATAAAACGCCAACAATTGCACACTCAACTGCGTTACTGGCGAGTGAATGCGGCTATCGTTAGCGGGTTATGGTTGGCATTGTTGGTGTTCGCAGTGTTTGATTATGCTTATTTTGATAATGGCAGCCAATGGCTCGTAATTGTGTGCGTCAATGCAGTGGTGCTAGCTGCCACAGTCGCTCGCTTCTCTTATTTAAACAGCAAATTCGAGCAACGTTCAAACGACATTGCAGCATTGCTAGAAGGGACTCGGGGGGCAGAGTAAAATACAAGCAAAGGAACCGCGAACTCTGGGGTCAGAGTAAAATACAACCACAGCCACCAAAGCTGTCCCTCATAGACTATTTTACTCTGACCCTGAGGGATCCCCACGAATATTCAATCATTAAAATTGTCTGCTATCATAGTTCTGATATTTAATACCGCAGTTTCAAATTGCTCGCTGAGCAATTTGAAATGCTTATCTACGAAGCCTCTCAATCCTAAATAGTGAAACGATAATACTCGTCTAACCTTAACTGTGTTCGCTTGATAGCGACGGTGTAAACCAGCCGTGAACATTGCTAGACCTATAATGTTGGCCAGAATACTGGCAAGTGTAGCGATAAGGATGAGTACTGCAATGCGGTGTATACATCGGCTTTTATGGTGTTCAAAACCCAATCCAAATAAACTGCTTTTGATATCTCTAAACTCTTCTTCAATTTGCATACGCAGTCGATAAATAGCGACTATTTTTTTACCTAAACTTTTGGTGCGAGGAAGTGATGTGGCAATTAACCAAGGGTCTGTAGCACCTCTTGCATGGACCTTGGAACACTTAGATTGGCGGGCAATGTTATGTTGCGTTAAGCTATGTCGGCCTTTGCTTTTTCCTTTAAATAACACCAAGGTACATGCTAAAGGTTGGCTGCGGCAAATATGGCTAGTAAACCCTATAGGTTGACTGGTAGCTCGCTTATATAACTCAGAGGTATGCTCCCAGTCTTCTTTTTGATTAACATACATCATAGGCTTGCGGACTCTTCCTGCAAAGTCCCACCCCAGAGCAATGACCTCTTTAAACCAAGGGGTTTTATAGCCAGCATCTGTCACAATTATCGGTTTAGCATCGTCATCGATAATCGTCTTTAATTTTGCTAAAAACGCCTTGTGCGTGCACCGTTTTTCTTTCGTGCTCATATCATGAACTTCTTGATAAATAGCCACTCCTCGGCCATTAAAAGCTACCGAAGCCCTTAGCAAAAAACAGCCTTTATGCGTATCTAAGTCAGACCAGTCAATCAGAATAATAGGGCGTGATGAAGCATTCGTATATTGCGTATAGATGGCTTGATAGATAGGTAATTGTTCATTAATAATGTGTTTATTAGACAACAAGCGGTCCGCTTGTTTAATGCGATGTTTTTCATATGCTGAAGATGAAATACCGCGTCCCATGCTGGTAACACTGGCTTTAGCTCCATTTAGCAAACTGCTCACACAACTCGTTAATGACGCTCGTCTAACTTTATGCATTTTGGGCGTGACAGCTCTAAGGAACTTCTTCAAAATAACAACTTCATTCATGGTATTGGTCTTTAGTGATGTTTGGCGATTGATCTGATCACCAAGTACCGTGAATGTTCCAAATTATTTTAAATTACTTCTCTGTTTATTTCGTGGGGATACCTCAGGGTCAGAGTAAAATACAAACACAGCCACCAAAGCTGTCCCTCATAGACTATTTTACTCTGACCCCAAATAACCTCAAGCAAATTGTCACACCGTTAACATACCATTAACCTTTAATATCTGTTTTAATTAATAAAACTAAAAGTGGTAGCAAGTATTCTATGTTCGGTATTTTTAAACCCGCCCCTCATCAACCTCGGCTGCCCGAAAAAGAAATAGCCCATGAGTATAAAGTTCTGCGTTGGCAGGTGTTCATTGGCATTTTTGTTGGTTACGCTGGTTATTACCTGGTGCGAAAAAACTTTTCACTGGCCATGCCATTTCTAATCGAGGAGCAAGGCTTTAGCAAAGGTCAGCTTGGTGTTGCTTTATCAGCGGTATCTATTGCCTATGGTTTGAGTAAATTTCTGATGGGCAGCGTGTCAGACCGCAGTAATCCCCGTTATTTTTTGATGACGGGTTTGCTGATTTCATCTGGCGTTATGTTTTTGTTTGGCTTTACCGATTGGGCGACCCAAAGTGTTGCCACTATCTTCGTGCTGCTATTTATCAACGGATGGGCACAAGGAATAGGTTGGCCGGCCTGTGGCCGCACTATGGTGCATTGGTATTCTGGCAATGAAAGGGGCCAAACCGTATCCTTTTGGAATATTGCTCATAATGTTGGAGGAGGCTTAATTGGACCCCTTTTCATTCTTGGTATGGCATGGTTTAACGACTGGCACAGTGCTTTTTACCTACCAGCTGCTGCCGCGACCTTGATTGCCGTTTTCATTTATTTCACCATGAAAGATACACCGCAATCTTGCGGCTTACCGCCTATTGAAGAGTACCGCAATGACTACCCTGCACAGTATTCCAAAGCCCACGAAGAAGAACTAACCGCGAAGCAAATTTTCATGCAGTATGTGCTGAATAATAAACTGCTTTGGTTTATTGCTGTGGCCAATGCGTTTGTGTATTTAATTCGGTATGGAGTGCTGGATTGGGCTCCAACCTATTTGTATGAAGTTAAAGACTTCTCATTCGACAAAAGCTCTTGGGCATACTTTCTCTATGAGTGGGCGGGGATCCCAGGCACACTACTATGCGGTTGGATAAGTGATCGTTGGTTTAAAGGTCGCCGTGCTCCAGCTGCCATTCTATATATGGTGTTAGTTTTGTTGGCCGTCATAGTGTATTGGATGAATCCTGCCGGTAACCCCGGAGTGGATATTGCCGCGCTTATGGCAATTGGTTTTCTCATATACGGCCCCGTTATGTTGATAGGTTTATTTGCCCTTGAACTTGTTCCTAAAAAAGCCGCTGGCACAGCAGCTGGCTTAACAGGCCTATTTGGCTACTTAGGCGGCGCGGTGGTGGCGAACATTGCGCTGGGTTATACGGTTGATTACTTCGGTTGGGACGGCGGATTCATCTTGCTTGTTGGCGGCTGTATAGGCGCGATATTGCTTATTGCACTGACCCTGAAACATGAAGTAGCCCACGAGAGTCATCAGCGCGTTACATCTTAGAAAAACAAAACGGGGTCGGATTGAATATTCCAATACTCATTCCGACCCTTTTTGATCCTTCAGCCGCTTAACCTGCTTGACCATTTTTGCGAAATCACGCCCCTTGGCACGTTTCTCAGCTAGCGTGGCTGTTGCCACAGCATTCTCGCGCAGCAATTTCTGGTAATTTGCCAACCTGCGGCTGTCTATTTTGCCGTCTTCAATGGCTTGCAAAACTGCACACCCAGGCTCAGCCTCGTGGTTACAATCAGCGAACTGACATTGCTGCGCCAATACCTCAATGTCAGCAAACACAGTTCCTAATGATTGTTCTACTTCAGCCACTCTAAGCTCTCGCATACCCGGAACGTCAATTATCAAGCCACCTGAGGACAACAGGTGCAGTTGTCGATGGGTGGTTGTATGCCGCCCCTTTTTATCTTGCTGACGAATATCGCTGGTCGCAGCCATTGAATGACCAGCAAGGGCATTTAACAGTGAAGACTTACCAACGCCTGAAGAACCCACCAGCGCAACGGTAGAGGTCTGGTCGATCCAAGCTCTGAGCCCTTCGAGAGTCGAGGGGTCAAGAGCGTTAGCGGTTTCTACGGGCACACCAGCTTGAAGGCTGCGAGCACGAGCCACATATATATCTGTATCATCGGTAAGGTCGGTTTTGGTAAGAACAATAACTGGCATTGCCCCGGCTTCTGCGCACAGTGCAAGGTAACGCTCTATGCGAGACTCTTTAAACTCTTCATTGCAGGATGTGACGATGAACAGCGTGTCTATATTTGCCGCGATTGGTTGGACGTCAGCACTGCTGCCTGCGCCTAAGCGTTTAAATAAACTCTTTCTATCTAGCACCTTTTCGATTCTCACAAGTGATTCATCCAGCACAACCCAATCACCTACGGTTGGCCGTTCAATTGCGGCTGACTCTCTCAAGGTGGGTGAAAGTGCAACTTCCTTTTCACCGGTATTACAGACAACTGTCCATTTCGAGCGTTGCACAGAGGTAACCCGACCAAGTTGATTGTGTGAGATACTCGAATCAAGTAGTTGTTGAGTGAAAAATGGTACAAGCCCTATTTTATTTAACCCTTCACTCATAGTAATCACTCACAATTTTAATGACCATTTTGCACTAAAGGGCAGCTTTTTTTACGCATTTCCCGCACTTCCATCAGTTTATGTCTATGTCTACTGTGCCTTGAAAACCAGCAGTTTTCAATTTTGCCGATCTCATATTCACGTGTTCTTCTAATGAATGGAATGGGATTCATCAGAGATAAATTCTAATTTAGTTAGTAAGGAATCCGTTGCTAGCCTGATAACTTCAGATGCACTAATTTTTGAATATCAAGCTCCCGTCATGTTCTGTTTCTTGACCACTTTTAATATCCATAGCGAGATTAGAAAAGTTAAGGCTAACCACACAATAACTGCCGTTGGAATGCCGAACGTTTCAGCTAATTTTAGACCGAAAGCACTGGAGATAAGGGCAGTTAAACCGCTGAAGAAAATCAAACCTAGGAACAACGATTTTTGAAAGTTAACCTGCTTTGAATAATCAGCCATTTTGAAAGCGAACAATGCGGAAATTGAAGCTAATAAAGCATAGATGACATTTACTAGGGTTAATAATTCTAAAGTGGCAAAGCAGCCAAACTTAGGATCGCAATGATGGTAAAAATACACATAAATCAGATGAAACATAGTTGCTGGTATGAGAACGCAACTAAACACAGTTAGCCAAATCAGTAAATAATTGCGCATACTCCTCCGTAGCTAAGCGCTCCAATTAGGCGCCTTTGCGAGTGTTTTAGCACGAGTGGCTGTCTAAAAGTTGATTGGTTAGCCCTTTGCTTGGACTGGCTCAATATCCCGTTTGAATACTAAAACGATTAGAAAGATAATCGCTACAGGAGGAATTATTGCCGTAAAAAAACCAATAACGGACGTGAGTATTGGAGTTTCAGTTTTGCGCTTACCTAAATAGAAACTAAAAGCGGCCATAAACACAGCCAATATCATTATAAATTCGCCGAAAAGTGTGGCATTTAGATCCATTATTTAAAGTCCTTATTTTATGAAAACGCCACCATCAACCTAGACATCTTCAGTAATCAATTTTGATATGTTAACCAATAAACTATTGATTAGGAATTATTACGGGAATTAATTTTACCACTCCCGAACCATATCCAACGAGTCCAAGTGACAAGCTGAATTTTTCTGAATAAATCTAGCGGACAATTTAGCGGGCGAGTAACGCACTCAGTGCTCGTTCATAATTTTCATTAAAACTGGTTATATTCGTCTTTCCAACGGCTTTTAATTTCAAGTATTTGCAGTAGTTGCTGCTCAAATAGCTCAACTAATTTTGGGTCAAAGTGCTTGCCACTTTGCGCTCGTATGTAAGCTACGGACTCATCTACCGTCCATGCCTTTTTGTATGGTCTGATACTTGTCAAAGCGTCAAACACATCGGCTAGCGCGACTATACGACCTTCTATGGGTATTTCCTCTCCTTGTAAACCTCTGGGATAACCACTACCATCCCATTTCTCATGATGGGTTAATGCAACTATTTTTGCTAAGCGAATTAAATCTGAATCATCTTCTCCGAGTATTTCAGCGCCAATTTGCGGATGACTCTTCATCACCTCAAATTCCTCGTCAGTGAGTTTTCCCGCCTTGAGCATAATATTGTCTGGAATACCTATTTTACCCAAATCATGCATAGGCGCAGCATGAAACAAGTTATCAGCCTGGGTTTCAGTAAAACCATAGGCCAAAGCAACAACTTTAGAATAATGACTCATGCGTACCACATGCATGCCGGTTTCATTATCTTTATATTCAGCCGCTCTACCAAGTCGCTGAATCACTTGTAGCCTTGTTCGTCGGAGTTCGTCAGCCTGTACCAAAGACAAATGTGTCTTTACCCGGGCTTTGACAACTGCCGCCGACACGGGCTTACTAATATAATCTACCGCACCCGCCATAAATCCTTGGGCTTCATCGGTTGCATCACTCAAGGCGGTAACGAATATAATTGGAATTGCTGCTGTAGTTTGATCACTTTTAAGTCGCTTGCAGGCTTCTAAACCTGTCATATCTGGCATCATGATATCCAGCAAAATCAAGTCAGGGCTGTGCGCTTTGGCCAAACGCAGCGCTTCACTCCCCCCCCTTTGCAAACATCAACCTGTAGCTGTCTTGTAATATTTGCTTCAACACTCTTAAATTGGCGGGCTCGTCATCTACCAATAATAGCGTTGCTTGCGCTTCACCCATTTTGTTCACCCCGCTGATGATTATTTATTGTTTGTAGAAGCTCGCTTATGTAGGTTTGAGCCTGGACAAACTCAAAGTCTTTTAACGCTTCATAAATCATTTCAATTGATGCAGCAAACTCACTTTTTTGAAGGCTAAGAGTTGGCTTAACATAGTTTCATCGACTTCATTTTGCTCGGCTGAAGTCAATATATTTTGCAGCAGATCAGTCAGCTTGCTGATATCAATTGCAACCTCTACTTCAGAAGATTTTGACGTGCCAGTTTTTTGTTTAACAATTGAATAAACAGTTTGAATACAGTCACTAATGGCTGCTAGTACAACTCGGCATTGCCCATTGTTATCACCTGCCAGTACTTCTAATTTTTCAAAGTGACTTGCCAGCAAGTTGATACTCAAGTTGCCGCAAACCCCTCTCATTTTATGGGAGTAGGCTTTCAGTGCTTGCCAATCACTTGATTGACAATCTCTTACCGCTTCTGCCATTGCGTCCTGCTGAGCATCGAGAAGGTTTTTAACTTGTTGAAAGTAAGCTTCGCGACTTCCCCAAATCTCGACTCCTTTATCTACATCTAAAAGTAGCTCAACCGAGGTTTCACTTTCCGAACTTTGCTGCGTTGCCAACGATAACCCCATGACCTTTGCTATTTCAGCGTTGAGAACGTTGAAGTCAATCGGCTTGTTCGCAAAGCCTTGCATGCCAGCATTCTCAGCAGCAGCTCGATCTTCCTGCAGTACACTGGCTGTTAGGGCAACTATTGGCATAGGCGATAAATCATGCTGTTTTTCATAGTTACGTCTTTCGACGGTAGCACTGAGACCATCCATAATTGGCATCTGAATATCCATCAACACAATATCTATGGGCTCTTTTGCCGCCATGCGAATTAACGCTTGCTGTCCATCCCTAGCGGTGATGACCTTATGTCCATTGCGGCGAAGTAAGAGGGTGAGTAAATCTATATTTTGCTGAATATCGTCCACCACTAAAATAGTTAATGGCGGTAAACTAATACTCAAGTTTGCCGCAATGCGCTTTACCTTGGTCGCTCGTTCTAGGGGCAACACAAACTGAAAAACAGTCCCTTTGTCCACTTCACTTGAGACTTCAATTTTGCCGCCCATCAATTCTACTAATTGCTTACTAATCGTTGTACCTAAACCCGTACCTCCGAATTTACGGCTCATCGATGCATCGGCTTGGGTAAAAGCATCAAACACTTTATCCAAATGTTCTGGCGTCATACCAATACCACTATCTTCAATGATAAATTCAATATGCTGTGAGTCAATTGCACGAACTTTAACTTTGACGTAACCCCTTTGGGTAAACTTGACCGCATTACCAACTAAATTGGTTAGTACTTGCCTGATCCTATCTGGCGCGCCGATATAATCTTCAGCCAATTGGTCAGGAATCTCAGAGCGAAGATCTAGGCCTTTTTTTCGGGCTTGGATCCACAGCGTTGATATGACCGCATCGACTTCTTGAATAAGCGAAAATTCGCGCATCTCCAAATTAAGCTTGCCTTTGTCCAACTTAGCACTATCAAGCACATCATTAAGTAAATGCAGCAGCGATTTTGCAGAATTAATGATGGTATTGAGATGCCGACACTGCTCTTCATCCATATGACTTTCTAACAAAATATCGCTAAAACCGATGATAGCATTCATTGGCGTTCTGATTTCATGACTCATATTGGCTAAAAACGCGGCCCGTGCAGAAGCTGCCTGCTCTGCGGTATCCTTTGCAAGCCTTAGCTCCTCTTCCATTGCTCTTCTTGCAGTAATATCCATGATAAAACCATCTAACCAAACCTCTCCATTTTGTTCGTCGGTATAATGACGACCATATTCCATCATCCACAGTGTCTGCCCCTCTCGATTAAAGATTCTATATTCCAAATTGAAATCTTTATTGCTGGAGCTTAAATTTATGGCTTTTTCACGATCCTCAGGGTGAATCAGATCTAAAAAACTGCGTTTAGGATGGGGTAAGGTGAAGTCACTGGCTGGATAGCCGGTTATCTCTTCCACAGCGTCACTGATAAACAGCATGGGCCATGGGGGTTGAGTAGCACAGCGATAGGCTATGCCTGGAATATTACCGATCAACGAGCGGAATTTAGACTCACTGTCCTTGATAGCTTGTTCCATTTCTAATCGCTGACTGATATCGGAAATAAAACCAACAAAATAGTCCTGCCGATTTATGCTCAAATGCCCTATCACAAGGCGCACCGAAACCATTCTGCCATTTCGATGCACAGCTTCTACTTCTCTTCCTTTACCGATAATTTTTGCTTCTTTGGTGAGCAAGTAATCCATTAAGAAGCCGTCATGCTCTGCTGACAAAGGACCAGGCATCAGCAGGTTGACATTTTCACCCATAATTTCATCTGGTGACCACCCTAGAACAGACTCGGTGGCTTTATTGGCGGTAACAACTTTTCCGCTGGCATTGATGATAATGATGCCATCAATTGACGTATCCATCATCGCCCGCACACGTCGCTCTCCCTCGGCCGCTTTAGCCGAAATGTCCTTGTATTTAAAAATAAGGGTTAACCCCATCACCAGCACAATAATAGTAATAGTGGCAATGGATACGCCGGTTGCCAGATACAAGGTGGTGAATTCGGTTTGAGCACTGGTCTCAAATCCGGGCGGACGCGCAAATCGCGCAGCGGCCATACCGGTATAATGCATCCCTGAAATGGCCAAGCCCATAACCAGACTCGAAATACCATTTACTTGCCAGCTGGAAAATGGATGATGTTTCAGGTTGGTTAAACCAAAACGCACCCATAAAGACAATACCGCAAAGCCAACGGCTACCATAATCGACAATAAAAACATGCCAAGGTCATAGCGCAGTATTGGTCCCATTTGCATGGCCGCCATGCCCATGTAATGCATAGTACCGATTCCAGCGCCAACCAACACGCCGCCAACCAATAATGTTAGCGGCTCTTTGCGATTGTGGACGATATAATTTAATGCTACCCAAGAGGCTGCAATACCTGGCAGTAAAGACAGCAACGTCAAGCCTAGTGCATACTCTACAGGTGTACATAAATCAAACGCCAACATCCCGATAAAATGCATCGACCAAATGCCGCATCCAAGTGCGACACTGCCGATAAGCAGACTTAACTGATTGCGTCGGTGGGAAGTGCTTTGGGATGCCTGTGACGCAACTTGCAGCCCCATAAATGATGCGAAGATAGCGATGGACACCGACAGCACTGTCAGCCAAGGACTGTATTCACCTTACAATAGAACACTTTCTGGAGAGATTGAGAATTGCGTATAAATCCAATTTAACATTGAAACAACTTATTAAACCACATGGGTGAACTACAGCATAACTATTGCAATTAGGTCAATTGTTGCAACGCATTTTCTGGTTATTTTACCTAGTGATTTATCAATACTCTATGACTGCCAAGGAACTTGAGCTACATCAGCGATAAATATAGCTATCCAAACTTTTCTAATTGTGCGTTAACTTTACAATCTAATACTAATTGACAATCCAATTGATAATGATTTGCATTAGCTATTAAGGATGGGTAAAATTGCGCCTAGATAAATATTCAGAACATTCAGGTTCACTGACGGAATTTTTAAGGTCTTATTTAAGATGAAAAAAAGTATAGCATCAGCCGCTGTGGCGCTAGCATTTTGTAATTTAAACGCATACGCAGAGCCGCTACAAAAAGCAGTAGAAACTGTCACTATTTATGCAAATCAGACTCAAGCTGAAGGCGTAACTGGAGCGGCACAGTATATCGGCGAAGCTGATTTAGAAAAGTTCGCTTATGCAGATATTCAGCGGATCATTCGGCAAGTCCCTGGCGTATCGATTCAAATTGAAGACGGTTACGGCCTGCGTCCAAATATCAGTATTCGCGGTGTGGCAACGGAGCGAAGTGGTCGCATTACCCTGCTGGAAGACAACGTACTTATTGCGCCTGCTCCCTACTCAGCGCCGTCGGCTTATTACTTTCCAACTGCGGCAAGAATGAGCGCCTTTGAGGTGGTAAAAGGACCCGCAGCCATTACACAGGGGCCTTACACTATTGGTGGGGCCTTGAATATGATATCTACACCGATTCCTGATGCTCAAAGTGGACAGATTACCGCTGAAGTCGGTGAAGACGCAACTTACCGCATTCACGGCACCTTCGGTGATAAGCAAGAGAACGGCTTTGGCTACCTGCTAGAAGCTCATCAGTGGCAATCTGATGGTTTTCAGCATATCGATAGAAGCGATAAAGATACTGGGCTGGATGTCACTGACTACACCTTGAAATTAGCCTACGCGCCAAAGGGTTCAGCCCATAGTGTTGAACTAAAATTGCAATTTGCTGATCAACAATCAAATCAAAGTTATTTAGGGCTAACCGATGCAGACTTCCGTAAAGACCCGAACCGACGCTACGGTTTATCTGAGCTAGATAACATTGAGACAGACCACAGCCAGATGATCCTTCGTTATGGCTTTGAAGTGAATAAAGACTTGTCGTTTACAGCTGTTGTCTACAACAACCAACATGAAAGAAATTGGTTCAAGACCGAGGCAATTGATTTTAGCGGCAGTGATAATGCCGAGTCATTCGCTGGCACCAGTTGGTCTAGTGTGATCAGCGCCGTAAATAGTGGTACTGCCATCAGCGACGTTTCTGTGGCACAACTACAAGGTATACTCGAAGGCACAGTTGATACACCAGAAGGCAGTATCCAACTGCGTTCAAACGCCAGAGAATACTTTTCTCGTGGCATTCAGTTTGGAATGCAATGGAAAACGCAAGTCGGTGATACAAAACATAATGTAGAAGTGGGAGTGCGCTTCCATGAAGACGAAGAAGACCGTTTGCAGCGCAATAGCAATTATCAACAGTTAAATGGTAGCTTGGTATTGAACGACCTCGGGATCCTCGGTAATGCCGGAAATCGCGTGCAAGAAGCCCAAGCCATGGCAGTACACATTTATGACCGCATTGAGTTAGGCGACTGGACATTCACCCCTGGGGTCAGATTTGAAGATATTGATCAGAAACGAACTCGTTACACTGATGGCGCGCAGCGGGTTTTCCGTGATGATCGTGAGAATAAAACCAATGTAGTTTTACCTGGCATTGGCGCGCTTTATAAAATCAGCGAAACCACCACTCTAGTTGCAGGTGTGCATAAAGGTTTTACCGCACCGAGCAATTCACCTGGTGCGAAAGAGGAAGAAGCGGTCAATTATGAATTTGGTTTCAGGTACGCAAACAACGGTCTAAATGCTGAAGTCATTTACTTCTTGAGCGACTACAAAAATATTATCGGCGAATGCACTTCGTCATCTGGTAGTAATTGCGAAATAGGCGATGCCTTCAATGGCGATGCGGCAACCGTTCAGGGAGTCGAATTTGTGTTGCAAACTCAGTTGGCTGAATTTAATGGTATTGCTGTACCGCTTAACATCACCTATACCTTCATAGATAGCGAATTTGATACTGATATTGCCGATACTGAATTTTTCGGTGATGTTAGCGCCGGTGATCCCATTCCATATATTGCTGAAAACCAAGGTCAGATTTCCATTGGTCTGGAAGGCAATAATTGGAACGCTTACTTGAATGGTGTATACCTAGATGAAGTCTGCAGCCGTGGTTCTTGCGCTGAGTTTGAAAAAACAGATAGTAATTTCACTATCGATTTATCAGGTTCTTACTCGGTAAATGACGCCCTTCGGCTGATTGCTCGTGTTGAGAACTTAACTGACGAACAAGATATTCTTGGACGTCAACCTTACGGGGCAAGACCTAATAAGTCCCGTACTTTTTCTGTCGGTGCGCAATACCGCTTTTAAGCAAAGTGGAAGTCTGAAAAACGACCACTAACGCACGGTCGTGTAAACAAGGATCTGTTATGCAGATCCTTGTTTAATTTTGAGGCTAACTTGCTGTCATAATCCTTATTAGCCTTTTCTTGGATCGGTAGCCGTCACTTCAATCCTTTGTGCATTATCTTCATGGAAACTAAGCAGACCTGCCAAATCATTTAAGTCATGAAGTCGACGAAATTCAATCCAATCAATTAAGCTAAATAAGCAAATAGCCGGGTAATTCCAATCACTGAAGCTTCCTGTGTCGACCAACATGTTCAAATGACTCAGGGTTGAATTAACCCTTTCACGCTGTAATTTGAAGTACATTTTATCTTCAGAAGTGTCGATTTCAGAGCGATCCAACAATAACATCTGTACCAGCGAATCGGTCGCAGCATCAATCAGGGTTAACTGATTTTCCTGCTCCCAACTGGGCTTTGGGTAGTCAAACTTTTCAGTCAAATAACGATAGATAACCCGCGAGTCGAAAATAACGTCGCCCTCGCATTCAATCATAGGTATTTTTAAGGTGGGATTGCGATTGGCTAACGTTTCTCTATCTTTACCAGTAAAAATTTGCAAATTTATGAACTCGTGGTCCATATTTGCCATCCACATTCTGAGGCGACGCACAAATGGAGAAGTTGTTGAGCCGTAAAGTTTTATCATTTTAAATTCCATATTACTGAACCGGTGTATTCACTCTATGCTATTTAGTTTTTAGATTATCTAGCAAAATTTGCAAGGCTAACGCTATTTCCAACTTATTTTTTATTGGTTATTTGTTCGGCGGTCGATATCTCAAAATTTGCGTTATCATACTCATTATTGCTGGGAAAATAGGTCCGTAGCTGGCCAGAGTTAATCAACTTTCGGAAACCTGTTTCAAACACAGATTTGAGTGCTTGCCCCCTAGGTGTATTGTGAAATACAACGAACAATGGTTGAGCATCAAGAACCTGCTGCTTAGCGTATTGCTGAACAAGTTGCGCAGGCAAGTCAACTTCGTAGTTCAAAATCATATCGATTCGGTCATTTTCAAGCAAGCGCAGACAATCAGCCGGTTGCCCAACTTCATAGCTGATAATATTATCGGGCAAAACTGAATCCAGACCATAGCCCAATAAATAACACGCAGTACCAGTGCCGTCTCCGGCGAGTAATTTTGCCAATCTTTGGGGTTGCTTGGCAAAGGCAATCACAGGGTATTCATAGTCAATATGGATATCTGAACGGCGCCCATTTTCGCCTTCTTCGAATGCATAAGCGCCGACCAATATATCAGCCTTTTGATCGTAGAAAAGCTGCTTTGCTCTTTTCCAATTAACCCGTTTAGTTGTCACTCCCTGCGCCGTTGTTGAGTAGACTTGTCGCACTGCTTTAATGTAAGTGGATTCAGGGGTATCGGTGTATCCTCCCCAACTGTCAGTCACCAAACCTATAGTGCCAAATTCTGGCGTTTCCCTTTGGAGCGACGGTGAATTGACTTGGTATTTTTGTTGTAACTGCAATAATTGCCCAGATGCATCCATTTGCTTTAGTACACCAAGCAGTTGGGGGATCAAAGTGCGACGCTTTTTATGCAAATAGTGAAAGTCTGGGAGTGTACTCAAGGTGGTTTTAATCCAATTTTGATCTAACGAGTCATAAGCTTTCGGTAAATTGGTGGTGCTCATTATTACGCCATTTACTTTTCCGCTGATCAATAAATTAAAGGCTTGTTCCGGCGTGGTGAGATAAAGAACGTCGATGGGAAAACGCTGACTTTGTCGATAATCCTCAAATGCTTTGAAACCTCGCGCTACGGCTACTTTACCGATATTTGATAATGAACATGCTCCACATTTACTGCGATTTGCGATCAGTACCATTTCAAAATTTAATATCTCAAATGGCACCTTCATTAGGTTGCTGTAATTTTCTACTGCGCCGTCAACCCTTGCACGCAGGCCGTCCAGACGACCTGCATTGGCCTCTATGTAACTTCGTGCAAGGGGTACGTTCCCATAAGTTACAGTATAACCAATTTGCGCATAGGCTGTTTCAAGCACCCGCTGGACGTACAATGCCTCGGGAGTTTCACTTGGGCCATCTAATATTAGTGTGGTAGGTAGTTCAATGGTTTTATGTTGGCCACTGGCACTGGCAAGCAGGCCTAACCACAGGATAAGGATCTTGCCAAATGTGGTGAGATAAAAAAACGCCGGCTTATTGCTGGGCAACAATGCTATTCTCCTCTACAAATTTATACTGCTGTTTTTCGTCGCAGCCAATAATCGTCTGCTGTAACTTTGAGCGCTAACATACAAGGGGTGAGAACGAGTGTAAGCAAGGTCGCAAAGGCTAATCCGCCAGCGACTGCAGTAGCTAATTGTGACCACCATTGGGTAGATGGCCCTCCCACGTCAACATTACGTCCTATAAAGTCAATATTGATTTCCATCACCATGGGCAGCAAGCCTAAAATGGTCGTCACTGTGGTCAACATCACTGGCCTTAACCGTTGCGCACCTGTGCGTAAAATAGCTTCTGTTGCATTGAGACCCTCTTTGCGCAGAATATTATAGGTGTCGATTAACACAATGTTATTATTTACTACTATACCAGCCAAGGCTATCACCCCCACACCAGACATAATGGTACCAAAGGGTTTCTGGAAGATCAGCAATCCTAAAAAAACACCCACGATAGAAAATAGCACGGCACTTAAAATCAAAAAAGCTTGATAAAAGCTATTGAATTGCGTCACTAGAATAATCGCCATCACAAACAGCGCGACCATGAAGGCATTCAACAAGAAGGTTTGTGACTCTTCTTGTTGTTCATTTTGACCTTTTACGACTATCTCTACACGGGGGTCTATATTCAAAGAAGGCAGTTTCTGCATAAATTCTGGCAAGGCTTTACTAAGTAACTCCCCGGTAGCCATATTCGCTTCAACGGTAAGTACGCGCCTACTATCTACATGTCTAATCAAGTCAGTTTTAGGTTGCGCAAGGCGTTCCACAAAGTTGCTGATAGGGACTAATCCATTTACGGTTTTCAAACGCAGCTCATCAAGTTTTCCAATATTTCTATCTTGCTGACCAAAACGAACCCGTATATCCAACTCATCGTCTACATCATCAGGGCGGTATTCGCCAATCTTCAATCCATTGGTGACAAACTGCACTGTACTGCCCACCAGCGCAGCATCTGCGCCAAAGCGAGCGGCATCTGCACGGTCGACTTTAAGCTGCCATTCGATGCCCGGTTTGGAAGCGGTGTCTCCCACCGAGGTAAACTTATCATTTTGATCCAGCGCTTGGCGCAACTTTAAGGCCGCATTATTAAGTAACTCCGGAAACCTGGAGGATACTTGAATTTGCAAATCCTTACCGGCCTGCGGACCGTTTTGGTCCGGCGTGATTTCAATATCTAAGCCCGGCATAGCGCCTAACCTTAGTTGCACATCTTTGAGCACCTCATCTGAGTGGGGTCGCAAATGCCAATCAACCAGATTCAAACGCAGGTAACCCACCTGATCTCGTCCACCGGAGCGGGCATAAAGGGTTTTGATCTCTGGCATGTCAATAAGCCGTGCTTCGACTTCTTTGACAATGTCATCTTTTTCATTAATCGAGAAATCACCCGTTGAACGAACGGTTACATTAATACCTGTGCTATCGACATGGGGGAAGAACTCCATTCCAAGCCCTGAAGCGTAGTAACCACTGATTGAAATAATGCCAACAATTACCGCCACCAGCAGACTCTTGAGTGGGTGCTTAATCGCCACCGCTAAGAAGCGTATATATTTGCCAGTAAACCCTTGCAAACTACCTATATCACCAGATTCAGCTTGGATCAATTGACGCCTATCTTGCTCGCTGATATACCTTTGTTTGCCAAACACAGCCCCTAGTGTAGGCACGAAAATCAATGCCATTAGAAGTGATGCCGATAAAACCGCAATTAGCGTAAAAGGCAGGAACTTCATAAATTCTCCCACCATCCCGGGCCAAAACATCAAGGGAGCAAAAGCTGCAAGAGTGGTAGCGGTAGACGCAATAATCGGCCAAGCCATGCGGTGAGCAGCGTTGCGGTATGCGGTGGTTTTGTCTTGCCCCTCTCCCATACAGCGGTCGGCATATTCGGTCACCACTATGGCCCCATCCACCAGCATCCCAACCGCCATAATCAGCGAAAACAGCACCACCATATTCAAGGTGTAACCAAACAGAGATATGAGTAAGATACCGGTTAGGAATGAACCGGGGATGGATACACCAACTAAAATAGCGGTTCTTACCCCTAAGACAGCAACAATAACGATGGCCACCAACACCACAGCACTTGAGACATTATTCTGCAAATCACTGAGCATCATATTCACATCAACAGATTGATCACCGGTATAAGTTACCGTAACGCTGTTGGGCCACAACGGAGATTGCTTGGCAGCTTCAACGACGGCTTTGGTTTTTTCCACCGTGAATAATAAGTTTTCGCCGGGCCGTTTTTTAATCTCCAGTGAAAGCGAAGGATTGGTATTGAGCCGCGCATAACTGCTGGGATCTTTGTACGAGCGGCGAACCTCAGCTACGTCTTGAAAGGTTATCACCTGATCACCTTCTACTTTAACCGGTTGCTCCATCACATCTTTTACCGTTTCAAAAACCGAGGGCACCTTAACCGCAAAGCTCCCCTTCCCGGTATCCATGGTTCCTGCGGGGACTAAGCGGTTGTTCCGTGACAGTAGGTTAAAAATATCATTCTGATCTAGCCGATATGACTCCATTAACAGCGGATCAACTATGATTTCGACAATATCTTCACGGTCTCCACCAATTTCAACTTCAAGTATCTCTGGCAGTCCTTCAAGTGCATTCTGCAATTCTCGAGCTACTGACACCAAAGCCCGCTGTGATACTGGACCGGCCAGCACCACCGTAACCACAGCTTGCTGTCCTGCCATAGTAATTTCATGGATAGTGGGTTCTTCCGTCTCCGCTGGTAGCTTAGCTCGCGCGACTGTGACTTTATCCCTGACGTCAGCTAAGGCATCTTTTGAATCGAAACCCGCAATAAATTCCATAGTGATATTCGCAAAACCTTCCCCGGCAGTGGCTTTCATCTCTTTGATACCGTCGATGGAGCGCAGTTCTCGTTCCATCGGCTTGATCAGCATCCGCTCTGCATCTTCGGGGGCTATGCCGTCATGTATGATTGAAACATAGATAAATGGAATAGGCACATCTGGATTGGATTCTTTGGGAATGGTTAAGTAAGTGATTGCCCCAGAGACTATCAACAACACAAAAATCATCAAAACCGTACGGGTGTGCGCTAAGGAAGCTGAGATTATATTTGTCATAGGATTTAGCGCTTGGCCGATTCGTTGTCGGGCGACTCAGCGATAGCCTCAACTTTATCACCGTGACGTACAAAACCTTGGCCACGAGTAATCACCTCAGCTTGTTGTCCCAACCCGCTTAACCAGACCCCTTCACTGTCACTTTTGACAATATCAATGGGGATAAAACGTACTGTACCCTGCTCTACAGTTTTAACCCCTAAACTACCGTCTTCATCAAGCCCCATCACCGCTGGGGTAATTTTGATAGCCCACTCTTGTGCCAAGGGTATGCTCAACTCGGTGCTCATGCCAGCCAGCAGCACCGCCTTTGGATTGGGGACAGCGACTTCCAATGTAAATGTATTAGTCCCCACATTGGACACACTGGAGATATATCGAATAACACCCTCAACATTTTCTCCGGTGGTGAGTCGGCCCTTTGCTACCTGACCCGTTTTAATGCTTTGTATCCAGTTCTCGGTCACATCGGCCTTTATTATTAACGGGTCTAAATCAACTATAGTCGCAACAGCATCTCCTTCTCTGAGCAAGTCACCGATTTCGACATGGCGTTTATTTAATACCCCATCGAAGGGGGCGAAAATGCTTGTTTTAGACAGGCCTAACTCTAGCCCTTGGATTTCCGCTAACGCATACTCCACATTCGCCTCGGCTAAAGCTAGCTGAGATTGAGATTGAAATCCCTTCTCGCTTAATGCTTTTGCGGCAGTTAATTCAATCTGCCGTTGTTTGAGTATCGCTTTAGCAGAGCGAATTTTGGCGCTCAAGTCATTGGCATCCAAACTCAGTATTTTTTGGCCTTGCTTGACCTGCTGACCTTCATTTACAAATACTGCGGTGACTTGCCCTTGCACCTCTGAACGCAGGCTCGTAATCCGATCCGGCTCGGTTCGCCCATATAAATTGATTTCCCGACTGACCATTTCAGCGTTGAAGGTTTCGACTTTGACTTTCGTCAACTGAATTGCAGAATGTTTAGACTTGTCTTCAGCTTGTTGCGCGGTTAGATGACCTGATGCGACCCAAAGGCATAATGCGACAAAGATAAATAGCGCTATCCACGCGGGTTGTTGACGCATTTTGACTATAAAATTAGACATGTTCACCCCTTAGATTGATGCTCAAATGTACTATGTTTTCAGCACCAACGCCTTACAAAATATCAACTCAAATGTGAACAGGTGTTTCTAACTAAACGAGATAGTTTTGCACTTACAAAAAAGCCGGCAATTGCCGGCTTTTTTAATACGAATTGCGCTCTACACGCTAAAAGAAGAACCACACCCACAAGTAGTGGTTGCATTTGGATTGTTAACCAAGAAGCGCGAACCTTCCAGCCCCTCAGTGTAGTCAACTGTGCCACCGACAAGATACTGTAAACTCATGGGGTCAACCACTAGCGTCACTTCGTTCTTGTCAATGGTGGTGTCCCCATCATTGACCTTTTCATCGAATGTAAAGCCATACTGAAAACCTGAACAACCGCCACCGGTAACATATACCCGCAATTTTAAATTCGGATTTTCTTCTTCTTCAATTAATGTCCGTACTTTAACGGATGCGGCTTCCGAAAATTCGATTGGTACCGCTGTTTCTACCGACATATTCCACCTCTACAATAAACTATCATGGGCAATTACCCTTATGACGGCAATTATCTAATACCTGAGTAATCTAATCAACTATTCTGTACTAACTTCGCTCAATGGCAATTGATCTATATTCCAGTCGAAGGATTTTTCTAATTCACCACGTTTGCGTTTAAATTGATAAACCTGTGCCTTAACCTGTACTTTTTCCGGTGAAAAGCTTTTAGGAACAATTAATTCTCCTTCTAATATCTGAAAATACTTAAAGCTGAAATTTAGTCCAACAGAGCTATGCGTTAATAAGTCAGCTAAATTGTATTGTTGCGGCTTGCCATTTTCACTGCCGACAATTGTCACTTCGATAGTGCCTTTGACCAAATTTTTAATTTTTTCTTGCTGCATCAACACCAGTTCAAATCGGTAAGCGTTATCACTTAACGATTTTTTCAGTTCAAAGGCTTCAATTATAAAGCCTTCTTGCTGTAACTCCGGCGCCATGACTCGCTGATAAAACAATAGCTCTTGTCTAAGTTGCGCTTCTCTATTCAACCCATTCGTAATGGTTTCCTGAGATTTCTGCGCCGCTAATCGTTGCACCTCTATCTCAACTCCCAGAATGTTCAGTTGAGTGGTTAAGCGTTGATTGTCAGCCGACAGATTCTGCACAGTTTGCCCTAAGGTATTAATTTTCTGCTGCTGCTGTGTGTAATGGGTATTGCCATAGTGAAATGCAAGGTAAGCTACCACTGCAATCACTATTAATAGCAGAGTATAAAACTTAAATGCACTCCAAGTTTTGCGAATATCTTCGGGTATCACCTAGGGGGTTTCCTTAAATAGTTTTCACCATGATTTACAAGCACTTGTGGTAAGCTACCAAACTGGGTAGTGTTATTACCTTAATCTTTATTTGCTATTATCACTCACTGATAGTTTATACCCAACAGAAAATGACATTAAAATCTTTTAGACAAGAATTAGCGAATCCTCGCACGTCCTTACAGTTATGTATTCTTGGCATAGCTGGTGGCATGAGTGCCGCTTCGCTGATCATTATTTTTAGGTTATGTGTTGAATGGTTACAACTATCATTTCTTGAGGAGCTCAATCAGTTTAACACCCTGCAACCGCTAACGCGTCTTTTGCTGCCCCTTGGTGGCGGATTATTAATTATCCTGTTTGCCTTTCTAACTGGGTTTAAGCATTACCGTTTAGGTATTCCTTTTGTTATTCATCGCCTTAAGCAGCGTTACGGACACATTCCATTTCGCACTACCATCAATCAATTTTTTGGCGGAATGGTTGCCTTAGCATCTGGCTTTGTAGTGGGTCGTGAAGGGCCATCTGTGCATTTAGGCGCTGCAGGCAGTAGCTTTATCGGGCATGGGTTAAAACTACCGTACAACAGTATTCGTATTCTATCTGGCTGCGGCATTGCCGCGGGTATATCAGCCTCGTTCAACACCCCATTTGCAGCAGTGATCTTTGTCATGGAAGTGGTGTTGCGGGAATATCGTATTCATATCTTTATTCCCGTCATGCTGGCAGCCGCATGTGGGTCGTTAATGACGCGAGCGGTGTTTGGTCAAGTACATGAGCTATCATTTTTAACTTTCCAAGATATAAGCCAGTGGTACTACCCCTACCTAATCTTGTTTGGCATTATTTTAGGTTTTATCGCCACCTTGTTTAACAATCAATTAATGAACGTCATCAAGCTATTTCGTCCATTGAAAATGGTTTGGCGGATTTTGATTGCCGCGCTGATAACCTCGGTATTTGGCTATTTTTTACCTGAATCTTTGAGTGCTGGATTAGATGTCACCCATTCGATAATTAGTGGCGAAAGCCTAGCGATTTTATTTGCCATTTTGATAGCAAAATTCATTTTAGCTTTAGTTGCTATTGGCTTAGGCGTGCCCGGGGGCGTGATAGGTCCAGTCTATGTAATTGGTATGCTCAGTGGTGCGGTGTTGGCGATCCCCCTGGGATACGCCATCGCCGATTCCGTCGATTACACCAACAATTTCGCACTACTGGGTATTGCAGGATTGCTGACCGCCGTCTTGCATGCACCCTTAGCAGCGTTATCGTCGGTGATGGAGCTAGCCCATAATCCGTCGGTCATATTGCCAGCCATGTTGGTTATTGTGCCAGCCTATGTTACTTCAACTCAATTTCTGGGTAATCGCTCTATATTCATCCGTCAATTGGAATATCAAAAACTGTCTTATACCATTTCACCTATTCGAGAAACACTGCAGAAAATAGGGGTACTGGCGGTAATGGACAGCGAATACAAATTGCTAGTAGATGCACCCGATAAGTACATTTTGAGCTTTTTAGAAACCGCGCCAACTCATCCTGTAGTATTGCGCTCATCATTTGAGATTGATGTTAAATATTCGCTCGTACAATATGAATTAAGTCTTAATCACAATAGCGCGCCGCTGGCATTTTTTGATATGGAAGGGGTCTCATCACAAGCCACACTTGCCGAAGCTTATGAAATATTGCAAGCCAATCGAGATGGAGCGGTTTATGTGTATGAAACATCTCCATCAAGTATCATTGGTGTAATTACGTGGAATAATCTTCGCAGCTATTTACACAAAGAAAATTATTAATAAGGATTTAGATGGCTATTTTGTGGGTCAAAGTATTTCATGTGTTTTTCATGGTTGCCTGGATGGCGGGCATTTTTTATCTGCCTCGTTTATTTGTCTACCACTCTCAAACAGATAATCAACAAGTACGAGACCAATTCAAAATCATGGAACGGCGACTGTGGTATTTTGTCACGCCTTTCGCATTGCTAACCCTGATATTGGGTTTGATTTTGATATATATGTACGGCAAGGAATGGTTTCTAGTATCTAAGTGGTTACATGTGAAAATTCCATTGGTACTTTGTCTTTATGTATACCATGGCTATCTTTTTGTACTAGTTCGAAAATTTGCCAGAGACGATCCCCCCTATCCAACCAAAGTATATCGCTTCATTAATGAGGCGCCGGTATTCCTGTTGTTGGCAGTTATTGCCCTTGCGATCACCAAAACCTGGTAAGGAATATTTATTTAAATTTAATTCGTATAATTTATTTGCTAAGTGAAGTTTTTTTGACCACTATTACGTCAGTGTAATAATCAAATTGGAATTTATTTAAACAGGATATGGATGTCAGCAACCGTGAACTAACCAAGTTACTCGATAAAACCGACCAGGCTTTTAAGCAACTTATGCAAGAGCCAGGCTCTATTGCCTTAAACTCCGCCTACGAAAGCGCAAAACAAGAGCTAGATTTTTACCTATGCAACATGCGTGAGGACTTGAAAAAACGTTATAAAGACTTCTAAGTTAGCTCACCCGTCTCCGCATTTATACAGTCCGTACAATGACTAGCTGCCTCATGACCAGATAATCGTAATTAATTTCATTAACTGATCGCTTTTGTCCCATCGGATGTATAAAGCTCGGTGATTAAGTGCCCATCACTTACTGCCGGTTACCAAGATTACCTAATCGTTGAGATATACAGTGGAGAGGATCTTTTTTCTGCAGCAACTTCTACAAGAAAATATACCGACAGGCGTGAGAGATACGTTAATGATGTTATAGCTACAAAATTTTTATTAAGCGGGACTCAATGTTATAATATCTCGCTGTTTAACCTAAATTGGTGGTCCACTAGATTGGATCGTTTCACCCAAGAGAACGAGATTATATGTCAGACAAATTGCAGGGGCACTACTCAGAAATACTCACTATCCTCGGAGAGGATGTGAATAGAGGCGGATTAGTTGATACCCCAAAACGTGCTGCAAAAGCCATGCAGTTTCTAACGGATGGATATCAGAAGAATATCCATGATGTAGTAAATGGTGCTATTTTTGAAGCTGATACCGATGAAATGGTTATCATCCAAGATATCGAATATTACTCACTGTGTGAGCATCATGTACTGCCTTTTATTGGTCGTTGTCACATCGCTTATTTGCCCAATGGAAAGGTACTCGGGCTATCTAAGTTCGCACGTATTGTAGATATGTATGCCAGACGATTACAAATCCAAGAAGGGTTAACCAAGCAAATTGCTGATGCAGTTCAAGAAGTCACCGGAGCGACTGGTGTGGGTGTGGTAATGGAAGGTAAACATATGTGTATGATGATGCGTGGTGTTCAAAAGCAGAACTCATCAATGATTACCTCAGTTATGTTAGGTTCGTTTAGAACATCCAATGCCACCCGAACTGAATTTTTGCGCTTGATTGGCAAGTAAACCTCTGAGATTAACTTAGATGGTGCAGCGAGCATAATGGATAGTCCGGCCCCACCAAAGCAGCCTAAGTAGCGGCCCCAGTTTAGTAGCAATGAACACTGTGTTGAAGGCGGTTATTCGCCTTCCACCTTGTGCAGCACTTTGAGTTAAAAAGCCACTGTGCAACTGAATCAGCTTGAAATTGCTTGCTGATGCCGTGATCTATATAACTGTTCTCTGCACTGCAGTATACATGGACAGCCACAAACCAGTATACATGGACAGCCACAAACTAGACTCCTAAGAATACCAAATCAGCTATGCTTTAGTATTCTGTTTCAAGGAGTGAATTATGCCACTGGCAAGGAAGCGCCAAATCAGTCTCTCAGACACATCTTACTATCACTGTGTATCTCGCTGTGTTCGACGTGCCTTTTTGTGTGGGGAAGATGAACTGACGGGGAAAACCTATGAGCATCGTCGCCAGTGGGTAGAAGACAGGTTGTTGTTCTTGACTACAGCCTTTGCAATCGAAGTGTGTGCTTATGCTGTCATGAGCAATCATACCCATGTGGTATTGCATGTTAATTGTGACAAAGCAAAACTCTGGTCGGATAAAGAGATTGCGCAGCGCTGGCACATGCTTCACAAGGGTACCTTGCTCTCACAAACCCTAGCAAATAAGCAAGCATCAGTGTTCACCGACGCTGAAAAAATTACACTCCATTCAACCTTGTCGGTTTATCGAAGTCGATTAACCGATATTAGTTGGTTCATGCGAGAATTGAATGAGCCTATAGCCCGGCAAGCCAATCAAGAAGATAACTGTACCGGTCACTTCTGGGAAGGACGATTCAAATCACAAGCTCTGTTAGATGAACATGCATTGGCAGCTTGTATGGTGTACGTAGATTTAAACCCTATACGAGCGAAGATGGCAACCACCCCAGAGTCATCTAAACACACCAGTGTGAAACGCCGTATAAACGATTTTAAGAAAGGTTATCAACCATCTACGTTAATGCCCTTTGTCGGCAACCCTAGGCAGCCACAACCGCAAGGGTTAATGTTCGATTTAATCGACTATATGAAATTGGTTGACCTATCTGGTCGCAGTATTGCACCTAACAAACGAGGCGCAATTGATATTTATGAATCGCCCATATTGCAGCGCTTAGGGCTAGATGAACACACTTGGCAAAATATGTTTTTAGAGTTTGAAACCACGTTTAGCGTGGCTGCTGGGCAATCAGACACCTTGAAACGATACAAGCGAAAACGTCGGCAAAAGAATTCATTAGGCTAACGTCTCTCCTAAAATCACTTTTCATTTCAATCGTTTCTTTTTACAAGAGGCAAGCCTAATCCCACACTAAATTCTTCTCAATAACTCTCATTCGCCAGAAAACGATGATTGCATAGGTATTTACCTAAATTACGAATGCATTAATACTTTTCATCAGCCTACAGTAAAAATTATAGGCCTCAATTTTCACTACCTTAAAAGATGCCTGTCCATTGTATTTTTATACTTTTCATCAGCCTACAGTAAAAATTATAGGCCTCAATTTTCACTACCTTAAAAGATGCCTGTCCATTGTATTTTTATTTAATGCTAAACTATCGCCCTATAGTTCATTCCAGCATTCGCACCTACATATCTAGCTCTTTGAGTTTTCGTGTCAGTGTATTACGCCCCCAACCTAGCTTTTTAGCCGCTTCTTGCTTATGCCCATTAGTATACTGCAGTGCTCGCTCAAGCATGATTTTTTCAAAATCATGAGTCGCTTGCTCCAATATATTCGAGCGGCCCAACATAAGTTGTTTATCTGCCCAAGTTGCTAACAGCGTTTGCCAATCCCCTTCTGCATTAATACTTTGAGCTGTGGTTGGCAGAGCATTAATCTCAGGCGGTAAATCGTCAACTAAAACCTCTTGTCCACTGGCCATTACCGTTAACCAACGACACATATTTTCCAGTTGCCTAACATTGCCATGCCAAGGCAGATGCATCAGGATACTGGCTGCTTCTTTACTTAAAGATTTGGCTTCGACGTCCAACTCTTTCGCCGCGCGCTGTAAAAAGTGTCTTGCTAGGATGGGGATATCTTCTCGGCGTTCACTTAATTGGGGGATATGAATCTTAATGACATTTAATCGATGATAGAGATCTTCACGGAATTTGCCTTCTGCGACACGCTGCTCTAAATTTTGGTGTGTGGCGGCGATTATACGCACGTCGACTTTGACTGGATTATGTCCACCAACACGATAGAATTGCCCATCGGCTAATACTCGTAATAAACGAGTCTGGACATCAAGGGGCATATCACCGATTTCGTCCAAAAATAAAGTGCCGCCATCTGCCTGTTCAAATCGTCCTTGTCGGGCAGCTTGGGCACCGGTGAAAGCGCCTTTTTCATGGCCAAATAATTCTGATTCAATTAAATCAGCCGGAATAGCGGCCATATTTAAGGCTATAAAAGTTTGATTTTTGCGGGGGCTATGACGGTGAAGCGCTTGGGCTACCAATTCTTTACCTGTGCCTGATTGACCATTGATCAACACACTAATACTCGAACGTGACAAACGGCCAATTGCCCTGAAAACTTCCTGCATGGCCGGCGCTTCACCAATAATTTCGGTATCTTTTAGCTCTGGCTGTTGCGGAGTGACTGAAGATTTCTCTCGAGAATGAGCCAATGCTCGCTGAACTAAACTAACCGCCTCATCGATATCGAATGGCTTAGGTAAGTACTCAAATGCGCCGCTTTGGTAGGCGTTGACCGCACTGTCTAAATCAGAATGAGCTGTCATGATGATGATCGGAATATCTGGATAGTCCTTATGCACTTCTTTGAGTAAAGTCATCCCATCCATTTGTGGCATTCGAATATCCGACACTATTACTTCGGGTGTTTGTCCAGAGCGCAACTGCAGTAAAAGATCTTCTGGGTTCTCGAAACTAAAACATGAAATCTGTGCCGATTGCAGCGCCTTTTGTAAAACCCAACGAATTGAACTGTCGTCATCCACGACCCAAACTGGTTCAGCACTCATGAAGTAGATTCCTTTTTATCTATTGGTAAATATATTTTGAATTCGGTATGACCAGGCCAGCTTTCCACGTCAATCTTCCCCCTGTGATGATCAATAAGAGTTTGCGCGATTGATAGTCCTAATCCTGTGCCATTTGATTTGCCAGTGACCATGGGGTAAAACAAGGTGTCCTTTATTTCTTCGGGAATGCCTGGTCCGTTATCAATTACTTTGATTTGGGCAACTAATGGATGTTTAACGCCATGAATGGTCAGTTGCCGCTTTATCCGGCTTTTAATTAAAATCTCACCTGGATAAGTTTGCTCAGACAAGACTTGCACACTATTGCGGACCATATTCAACACCGCTTGCTGAAGCATATCTTGATCAATCTTCATATCCGGAATACTTGGGTCGTAATCTCTTTGTATTTCAATATTGTAGGCTGAATCAAGTTGTACCAAAGTTCGAATTTTTTCGAGAACTTGATGGATGTTGCACCATTGAAAATTGGGCGGTGAGTTTGGCCCTAAAAGACGGTCGACTAAATTGCTTAGGCGATCAGATTGCTCAATGATAACCTGGGTGAATTCCTCTAGTTCAAAACTATGCAGTTGTTTTTCAAGTAATTGCGCGGCGCCACGAATTCCCCCTAATGGGTTCTTAATTTCGTGGGCCAACCCTCGTACCAGTTCGCGTGCGGCTTGTTGTTGAGCCCATTGCTGACTTTCTTGACTGATACGCTTTTGTTGGTCGATAGCCTTAACTTCAATGGACAGGCCTTCACTATTATTACGCTCGAAACAGGTAACGGTTACATCGGCAAGAATATGACGGCCGTCACAAAAAGCTAATAGTATTTCGCTGTCAGAAAAGCCTTCATGACTCTTTAAAGCGGCCCCTAGCCGGTCTAAGGATAGGCTGTCATGTGAGATGAATTGACTAACCGGAAAGCCAACTAATTGATTGTCACTTAACTCTAACACCGATTGGGCCGATAAGTTTGCGTAACAAATTCTCAACTTGTCGTCGATGACAATAACCGCAGTGGCTAGGCTGTCTAGTAGATATTCTAGTTTTTCAATCAATCACTTCAACCTACAAGGTTACATCGCACTACTTTAGTGCAATTAAACTTTTTAATCTTGTTACATTCGCATTTTTAGCGGGTTAACCCAGCAATTTGGCTAGTTTGAGTTAATCAGAATCGATGCTTGATGCAAAAAGAAAACAATTGATTGAGAAGATGCAAGGATCTTGCCTTTATGGCTTACAAATTTGACCTGAATAGAATGCTCTCCACGGTCAACATCTTGTAACTGAAATGAAGGGGCTGGACTCGTCTGTGCCAGTGTTCCGTCCAAATACAATTGGAACTTGCCATTACCGATTGGTGATATTTTTGCCGTGACACTCACCTTGCCTAAATTATTGCGAATGGTTTCTTGATCGGACGGCGAAGAGATTGAAAGTTGGTATGAGGGTTGTGCTTTAGCTAGACGTTTTTGCGCTGCGTTGCTATTTGCTGATAACGAGGGCATCACGGCACTGTTACTGTGCTCCATATTAACTTCCACGGCACCAGCTTGGGGCGAATCAGTATAGGTAACTGACCCGTCAGAATTAACGATTTTATATAATGTCCCGGCATTAGCCAGGGCTGCAACTAGCGCAATTGAAACAACAAAAAGTATTTTCATATTGTGATTGTAGCCGTTTCCCACACAAAAAAAAGCCCGCAATAAGCGGGCTTGTATGAAAATCTATAACTTAACGATTAAACGCTGTAGTACATGTCAAACTCAATCGGATGAGTTGTCATGGCTAGCAAAGTAACTTCTTCACGTTTCAAATCGATATAAGCATCGATCATATCGTCAGTCATTACACCACCGGCAGTTAAGAACTCTCTATCGGTATCAAGTGCATCAAGGGCTTGCTCAAGTGAACTTGCAACCGTTGGGATCTCAGCCGCTTCTTCAGCAGGAAGATCGTATAAGTCTTTATCCATTGAATCGCCAGGATGAATTTTGTTTTTAATCCCATCTAGACCAGCCATCAACATAGCACTAAAGGCTAAGTATGGGTTGGCAGTTGGATCAGGGAAACGAACCTCGATACGGCGGGCACGCTCGCTTGTCACGTGCGGGATACGAATTGAAGCTGAACGGTTACGGGCAGAATAAGCCAACATAACGGGTGCTTCAAACCCTGGGACTAAACGCTTATAAGAGTTGGTTGAAGCGTTTGCAAAGGCGTTAATAGCGCGCGCATGCTTGATGATACCACCAATGTAGAAAAGAGCCTCTTCAGACATGCCTGCATATTTATCACCAGCAAAAACGTTTTTGCCATCTTTGCTAATAGATTGGTGACAATGCATACCAGAGCCGTTGTCCCCAACTAGTGGCTTAGGCATAAAGGTAGCTGTTTGACCATAAGCATGTGCCACATTATGCACCACATACTTATATATCTGAATTTCATCCGCTTTTTTAACCAATGTATTGAACAGACAAGCGATTTCGTTTTGACCGGCAGTCGCTACTTCATGGTGATGAGCTTCAACCGTTAGTCCCATTTCTTCCATGACCATACACATTGCAGCACGAGTATCATGGGCGGAATCAACAGGAGGAACTGGGAAATAACCGCCTTTAACACCAGGACGGTGGGCCATGTTGCCGCCTTCGAAATCAGCACCTGAGTTCCATTTAGCTTCAGCTGAATCTATCTTGTAGAAAGAACCCGCCATATCAGTATGGAACTTCACGTCATCGAATAAGAAAAATTCAGGCTCTGGGCCGAAGTAAACTTCATCACCAATACCTGTAGATTTTAAATATTCTTCTGCACGACGGGCGACAGAACGTGGGTCACGTTCGTAACCTTGCATAGTTGAAGGCTCAAGAATATCGCAGCGGATATTTATTTGAGTTTCTTCAGCAAATGGGTCAAGTACGGCTGTGTCTGGATCAGGCATTAACACCATGTCAGATTCATTGATCCCTTTCCATCCGGCAATGGACGAACCGTCAAACATTTTACCTTCTTCGAAAAAATCATCATTTACTTGATGAGTTGGAATGGATACGTGTTGCTCTTTACCTTTGGTATCGGTAAAACGTAAGTCGATGAATTTCGCATCGCTTTCTTTGATAAGGTCTAAAGCCTTTTCTACTGACATTGTGTCCTCCTGAAAATTAATCAAAGATTAAAGGGTATAAAAATTATAATACTGCATTTGCATAAGCGATTATCATGCCATCTAGCAACATTGTGTTAAACCGCTATTCTAGGCAAAATAAACTGTTAGGAATCGTTACTGTCAGACAAAGACGCACCATATTGGTTCAATACGGATCATTATAGTGCACCCCTATGTACAAAAAGGTGCACTCGCGAAATAGTCTTATTAATGACACGTTTATCCCATAAACTGACTTATATAGACAGTAAATTTGTTGGAGCTTAGGGAAAAAGACAAGATTGACTAAGCGTCTTTGCGTAATTTGGATGTTTTTTTAAACAAATCCAAAATATCTCTCTTAAACTAATCAAAGAACGTGTACAATGCGGCACCATTTTTTACGCAACTTCATTGTTTTGTAAATCAATATTTTTTAGTGCTGCCGGTGAATTAGTCATTGGCAGCATGCTCACTACCAGTAAAGGCTACTATTTTGTCACACGATATCAAAAAGTTACGCAACATTGCAATCATAGCTCACGTTGACCACGGTAAAACGACTTTGGTTGATAAATTGTTGCAGCAATCCGGCACCTTGGAAAGTCGCGGTGAAGTTGAAGAGCGCGTGATGGATTCTAACGACATCGAAAAAGAGCGTGGAATTACCATTCTTGCAAAAAATACTGCGATCAACTGGAACGATTACCGCATTAACATTGTAGACACCCCAGGACACGCCGACTTCGGTGGAGAAGTGGAGCGTGTAATGTCGATGGCGGATTCTGTTTTATTGTTAGTAGACGCTCAAGAAGGCCCAATGCCACAGACTCGCTTTGTAACGCAAAAAGCATTTGCTCAAGGCCTAAAACCTATCGTAGTTATCAACAAAATTGATAAGCCTGGTGCTCGTCCTGATTGGGTTATGGATCAAGTTTTTGATTTGTTTGACAACCTTGGGGCAACTGACGACCAACTTGACTTTGAAGTGGTTTACGCATCAGCACTAAACGGTTGGGCGTCTCGTGACGCGGACGTTAAATCTGACGATATGACGCCACTGTTCCAAACTATCGTCGATGTAGTTGAAGCACCAAATGCGGATCCAGATGGTCCTTTCCAAATGCAAATTTCTCAACTTGATTACAACTCATATGTTGGTGTAATCGGTATAGGCCGTATAACTCGCGGCCGCGTCAAGCCTAACCAGCAAGTAACAGTAGTTATGGCTGATGGTAGTAAGCGAAATGCTAAAGTAGGTCAGGTACAAGGTTACCTTGGTTTGGCTCGTCATGAAGTTGATGCTGCACAAGCTGGCGATATCATCGCAATAACAGGTTTGGGCGAACTTAAAATTTCAGACACTATCTGTGATCCGAGTAAAGTAGAAGCGCTACCTCAGTTATCAGTTGATGAACCAACTGTAACCATGACTTTCCAAGTCAACACTTCTCCTTTCGCAGGAAAAGAAGGTAAGTATGTTACTTCTAGAAATATTCTAGAGCGTCTTCAAAACGAATTAGTACATAACGTAGCATTGCGAGTTGAAGAAACGACCGATCCTGATAAATTCCGTGTTTCTGGTCGTGGTGAATTACACCTAGGCATATTAATCGAAAATATGCGTCGTGAAGGCTATGAGCTTGCCGTTTCTCGTCCCGAAGTAATTCTTCGTGAAGTAGATGGTGTTACTCACGAACCCTTTGAAACAGTAACTATTGATGTTGAAGAACAGCATCAGGGTTCAATCATGGAACAAATTGGTTTACGTAAAGGTGAACTCACTAACATGTCTCCTGATGGTAAAGGCCGTATCCGTTTAGACTTTATGATCCCTAGCCGTGGCTTGATAGGTTTCCAAACAGATTTCATGACAATGACCTCTGGTTCAGGCTTGATTTATCACTCATTTGATCATTACGGACCGCATAAAGGTGGCAATATTGGTCAACGTAAAAACGGTGTATTGATTGCCAATGCAACGGGTAAAGCACTAACAAATGCCTTATTCAACTTACAAGAACGTGGCCGCCTATTTATTGGACACGGTGTTGAAGTTTATGAAGGTATGGTTATCGGTATCCACAGTCGTGATAACGATTTAACTGTTAACGCATTGAAAGGTAAGCAGTTAACTAACGTACGTGCTTCTGGAACTGATGAGGCCCAAACTTTGGTGCCACCGGTTAGAATGACATTGGAACAAGCTTTGGAGTTTATCGATAACGATGAACTTGTAGAAGTGACTCCAATCAGTACTCGTATCCGTAAGAAGCTTCTAACAGAAAATGAAAGAAAGCGTGCGGGTCGATCAAAAGAATAGTCATAGCAAAATATAAACAAGCCGGCGCAAGCCGGCTTTTCTATGCCTATCTGTTTTAAACAGCTTCGTTGCAAAAGCTGTGTGATAAGTAATAATAAGCAAAATGCCTTAACCTTACCTACCATGCAAAAACAAAGCTTCCCCATTTTGACCACACAGCGCTTAAAGCTCAATCAGTTGCTTGTCAGCGATCGTGATGCCTTATTTGCTATATTCTCTGATCCTAAAGTCATAGAACACTATGATGTGGAGAAATTCACTAAGATAGAAGAGGCTGATAACCTAGTATCTTATTTTGATGCTAGGTTTGAAAGCGACACTGGTATTCGTTGGGCCATTCGTGACAACGAGTCTGGCACATTAGTTGGCACTTGTGGATTTACCCATTGGAATCAATATGATCATAGTGCTGTTATAGGCTATGAATTATCTCCGGATTGCTGGGGAAAGGGTATCGCATTTGAGGCTGTTTCGAGCATTATTGAGTTTATCCTATCAGAACAGTTTCATTTCTACGTACACCGCATCGAAGCACTTGCTCTGCCAAGTAACCTACCTTCACAAAAGCTATTAAAAAAACTCGGCTTCGAATTTGAAGGCACCTTAAGAGGTAAGTGTTACTGGAATGGTGACTTCCACGATATGGATATGTTTGGTTTGTTACGTAAACAATAATATTTCTCTTTTCAAGAGGGTCAGAGTAACTTGAAGCTATGCTAATATTATCTGGACAGGCACAAAACACTGCAGGGAAGTAACACTGAACAAGCCCCACGACCACGCGGTAAATACATCCCTGTACGCTTAGCGTTTTCATCCGAGAAAACGATATGTCGTGGCACTTATTCAGCATTCCTTCTTGTGAACATCTAAGCATTCGGTTGATATAAGCTTTTCGCTATTTTCGTAAGGCTCTCACATGGGGGTAAGCGAGGATGTTTTAGGAACGAAGTTCCGCCCGAGCGCACGACCGACATGGATGTCGGGCTGGAGATACCACCATGGAAGGTTGACACCTAGCCGTTTGATACGTGGACAGGCATTGCATTACATTTGAGGGGTTAGGTTTGGTGGTGCAAAATTAACGAAACAAAATGCTGAGCGTAGCGAATTCTAATTATTGAGTTATGTTTGCGCAAGGTGAGGCTGGCTATCTGACGGCGCAAAGCGTGATTACTTTACTAGAGAATCTAGAAAACTCCATCCCATAAAGGCACTTCGTTAGCTAAATCTCAGGCATAAAAAAAGGCTACCTAAATAGGTAGCCTTTCTTCTAATGGGAGCCTGGCAGACTGGCCGTCTGCGTGAATACTACTCTTACATGGGGGTGATGGAGGCTGCTGTTAGCTTCGAAGAAGCGTTAACCGACTGAACGGGCAGCATGGATGCTGCACTGGAGATACCACCATGGAAGGTTGACACCTAGCCGTTTGATACGTGGACAGGCATTGCATCGTTTGATACGTGGACAGGCATTGCATGACATTTGAGGGGTTAGGTTTGGTGGTGCAAAATTAACGAAACAAAATGCTGAGCGTAGCGAATTCTAATTTCGTGGGGATCCCTCAGGGTCAGAGTAACTTGAAGCTATGCTAATATTATCTGGACAGGCATAAAACACTGCAGGGAAGTAACACTGAAAAAGCCCCACGACCACGCGGTAAATACATCCCTGTACGCTTAGCGTTTTCATCCGAGAAAACGATATGTCGTGGCACTTATTCAGTATTCCTTATTGTGAACATCTAAGCATTCGGTTGATATAAGCTTTTCGCTATTTTCGTAAGGCTCTCACATGGGGGTGATGGAGGCTGCTGTTAGCTTCGAAGAAGCGTTAGCCGACTGAACGGGCAGCATGGATGCTGCACTGGAGATACCACCTTGGAAGGTTGACACCTAGCCGTTTGATACGTGGACAGGCATTGCATGACATTTGAGGGGTTAGGTTTGGTGGTGCAAAATTAACGAAACAAAATGCTGAGCGTAGCGAATTCTAATTATTGAGTTATGTTTGCGCAAGGTGAGGCTGGCTATCTGACGGCGCAAAGCGTGATTACTTTACTAGAGAATCGAGAAAACTCCACCCCATAAAGGCACTTCGTTAGCTAAATCGCAGTCATAAAAAAAGGCTACCTAAATAGGTAGCCTTTCTTCTAAATGGGAGCCTGGCAGTGTGCTACTCTCACATGGGGAAACCCCACACTACCATCGCCGCTAATACGTTTCACTTCTGAGTTCGGAATGGGATCAGGTGGTACCGTATCGCTATGGCTGCCAGGCATAAACTGGTTGTCTCGTTTAACGTTGTAGTTAAACCAAACATTAACAAATCTGGAAAAGCGATATCGTAATCAAATCGAGTTGCGTACTCTTGCTTGTTTTACCAAGCCTGTTTTGTGTTGTCTTGTCACTCATTCAACACCAATGTCAAAGACATTTGGGCGTTGTATGGTTAAGCCTCACGGGCAATTAGTACAGGTTAGCTTAACGCCTTGCAACGCTTCCACACCCTGCCTATCTACGTCGTAGTCTTCAACAACCCTTTAGGACAGTTAAACTGTCAGGGATGACTCATCTTGGGGCTCGCTTCCCGCTTAGATGCTTTCAGCGGTTATCGATTCCGAACGTAGCTACCGGGCAATGCCTTTGGCAAAACAACCCGAACACCAGCGGTTCGTCCACTCCGGTCCTCTCGTACTAGGAGCAGCTCCCCTCAATCATCCAACGCCCACACCAGATAGGGACCGAACTGTCTCACGACGTTCTAAACCCAGCTCGCGTACCACTTTAAATGGCGAACAGCCATACCCTTGGGACCGACTTCAGCCCCAGGATGTGATGAGCCGACATCGAGGTGCCAAACACCGCCGTCGATATGAACTCTTGGGCGGTATCAGCCTGTTATCCCCGGAGTACCTTTTATCCGTTGAGCGATGGCCCTTCCATACAGAACCACCGGATCACTATGACCTACTTTCGTACCTGCTCGACGTGTCTGTCTCGCAGTTAAGCTAGCTTATGCCATTGCACTAACCTCACGATGTCCGACCGTGATTAGCTAACCTTCGTGCTCCTCCGTTACTCTTTGGGAGGAGACCGCCCCAGTCAAACTACCCACCAGACACTGTCCACAATCCCGATTAGGGACCTATGTTAGAACATCAAATATACAAGGGTGGTATTTCAAAGGTGGCTCCACACAATCTAGCGACTGTGCTTCAAAGCCTCCCACCTATTCTACACATGTAGATTCAATGTTCAGTGCCAAGCTGTAGTAAAGGTTCACGGGGTCTTTCCGTCTAGGTGCGGGTACACAGCATCTTCACTGCGATTTCAATTTCACTGAGTCTCGGGTGGAGACAGCGTGGCCATGGTTACACCATTCGTGCAGGTCGGAACTTACCCGACAAGGAATTTCGCTACCTTAGGACCGTTATAGTTACGGCCGCCGTTTACCGGGGCTTCGATCAAGAGCTTCGCTTACGCTAACCCCATCAATTAACCTTCCGGCACCGGGCAGGTGTCACACCGTATACGTCATCTTGCGATTTAGCACAGTGCTGTGTTTTTAATAAACAGTCCCAGCCACCTGGTCACTGCGACCCCCATTCGCTTACGGAGCAAGTCCTTCACAAACAGGGGCGTACCTTCTCCCGAAGTTACGGTACTATTTTGCCGAGTTCCTTCACCCGAGTTCTCTCAAGCGCCTTAGTATTCTCTACCTGACCACCTGTGTCGGTTTGGGGTACGGTTCGATATATCATAAGTTTAGAGGCTTTTCCTGGAAGCATGGCATCAACAACTTCAACACCGTGGTGTCTCGTCTCGTGTCTCAGGCTAATAGAATTCCGGATTTACCTAAAATTCTACCCTACGCACTTTCACTTGGATAACCAACACCAAGCTTGCCTAGCCTTCTCCGTCCCCCCTTCACTGATATACCAAGTACGGAAATATTAATCCGTTTCCCATCGACTACGCATTTCTGCCTCGCCTTAGGGGCCGACTTACCCTGCCCTGATTAGCATGGGACAGGAAACCTTGGTCTTCCGGCGTGGGGGTTTTTCACCCCCATTATCGTTACTCATGTCAGCATTCGCACTTGTGATATGTCCAGCTCGCCTCACAGCTCACCTTCAACCACTTACACAACGCTCCCCTACCATGTCTACAAAGTAGACATCCGCAGCTTCGGTATATTGCTTAGCCCCGTTACATCTTCCGCGCAGGCCGACTCGACTAGTGAGCTATTACGCTTTCTTTAAAGGGTGGCTGCTTCTAAGCCAACCTCCTAGCTGTCTTAGCCTTCCCACATCGTTTCCCACTTAGCAATATTTTGGGACCTTAGCTGGCGGTCTGGGTTGTTTCCCTCTTCACGACGGACGTTAGCACCCGCCGTGTGTCTCCCGGATATCACTCATTGGTATTCGGAGTTTGCAAAGGGTTGGTAAGTCGGGATGACCCCCTAGCCTTAACAGTGCTCTACCCCCAATGGTGTTCGTCCGAGGCGCTACCTAAATAGCTTTCGGGGAGAACCAGCTATCTCCCGGTTTGATTGGCCTTTCACCCCCAGCCACAGGTCATCCCCTAACTTTTCAACGTTAGTGGGTTCGGTCCTCCAGTTGATGTTACTCAACCTTCAACCTGCCCATGGCTAGATCACCGGGTTTCGGGTCTATACCTTGCAACTAAACGCGCAGTTAACGCTCGCTTTCACTACGGCTCCCCTAATCGGTTAACCTCGCTACAAAATATAAGTCGCTGACCCATTATACAAAAGGTACGCAGTCACAGAACAAGTCTGCTCCCACTGCTTGTACGTATACGGTTTCAGGTTCTATTTCACTCCCCTCACAGGGGTTCTTTTCGCCTTTCCCTCACGGTACTGGTTCACTATCGGTCAGTTAGGAGTATTTAGCCTTGGAGGATGGTCCCCCCATTTTCAGTCAAGATAACACGTGTCCCGACCTACTCGATTTCACTTAAAGTTCGCCTTTGTGTACAGGGCTATCACCTTGTATCGCTGTGCTTTCCAACACATTCCACTGGCTTACAATTAGCTTAAGGGCTAATCCCCGTTCGCTCGCCGCTACTAGGGGAATCTCGGTTGATTTCTTTTCCTAAGGGTACTTAGATGTTTCAGTTCCCCTCGTTTGCCTCATTAACCTATGTATTCAGTTAATGATACCGCCGAAGCGGTGGGTTTCCCCATTCGGATATCTGTGGTTCAAATGCGTTTTGTCAACTCACCACAGCTTTTCGCAGACTTACACGTCCTTCATCGCCTCTAACTGCCTAGGCATCCACCGTATACGCTTAGTCACTTAACCATACAACCCCAAATATCCTACCGCTTTGCTTCCTATGCTGCGTGGCTCTTCAATCTCACTCGGTTACATACAAATACGTATGCGCCCTCATTCGATTTTCGTATCCACTTGCCTAGAAACCAAATCGTTGAATATTCCGTTAAAGACATGAATGATTAACGGTATATTCTTTGGTTTGATTTGCGCCTTTTTATTCACAAATCATAGGTGCTCATTTAAGAGCTTGTGTATGCGTGACAAGTACTAATCACAAAATCAGATAGAGTACGCTTGAAGATTACTCTTCAATTATTACTCTTAGTTTTGATTACTTTTATCAGCTTTCCAAATTGTTAAAGAACGTTCGTGCAAAATTATCGAAACAAGAAACGTGAACGTAGTGAACACTGATTCTTGAGATAACATTTGCGCAAGGTGACTATCATTACATGACGTCGCTTACACAATGCACTTTTAAGGTTTAAAAAACCCTAATCAATTTATGCTATTACTACACATATTGATTAAGGTGCTTACTTCCTTTTAACGACGAGCCAACTATTTACGCGCAATTCGCGGCTAGGCAAGGCATTTGATGAGGACGTGTACCGCTTTTGTACACGACGAGTCAAATAACGCAGCATAGGCGTGAATTTGGTAGGCTTGGGCAGACTTGAACTGCCGACCTCACCCTTATCAGGGGTGCGCTCTAACCAGCTGAGCTACAAGCCTATTCTTGCTTTAGTCTAACAGCAATTGGTGGAGCTAAGCAGGATCGAACTGCTGACCTCCTGCGTGCAAGGCAGGCGCTCTCCCAGCTGAGCTATAGCCCCAATAGGCCGTCGTTCTTCTTTATTAACAACAAAACAATCTGTGTGAACACTGCATCACAAAAGTGATACCTATAGTGTAAGGAGGTGATCCAACCCCAGGTTCCCCTAGGGTTACCTTGTTACGACTTCACCCCAGTCATGAAACACAAAGTGGTAATCGTCCTCCCGAAGGTTAGACTAACTACTTCTTTTGCATCCCACTCCCATGGTGTGACGGGCGGTGTGTACAAGGCCCGGGAACGTATTCACCGCAACATTCTGATTTGCGATTACTAGCGATTCCGACTTCATGGAGTCGAGTTGCAGACTCCAATCCGGACTACGACGAGCTTTAAGGGGTCCGCTCCACATCACTGTCTCGCTTCCCTCTGTACTCGCCATTGTAGCACGTGTGTAGCCCTACTCGTAAGGGCCATGATGACTTGACGTCGTCCCCACCTTCCTCCGGTTTGTCACCGGCAGTCTCCTTAGAGTGCCCAACTAAATGCTGGCAACTAAGGACAAGGGTTGCGCTCGTTGCGGGACTTAACCCAACATCTCACGACACGAGCTGACGACAGCCATGCAGCACCTGTCTCAGAATTCCCGAAGGCACTGAGGCATCTCTGCCAAATTTTCTGGATGTCAAGAGTAGGTAAGGTTCTTCGCGTTGCATCGAATTAAACCACATGCTCCACCGCTTGTGCGGGCCCCCGTCAATTCATTTGAGTTTTAACCTTGCGGCCGTACTCCCCAGGCGGTCTACTTATCGCGTTAGCTTCGCTACTCACGGATAAAATCCACAAACAGCTAGTAGACAGCGTTTACGGTGTGGACTACCAGGGTATCTAATCCTGTTCGCTACCCACACTTTCGCACATGAGCGTCAGTCTTTGGCCAGGGAGTCGCCTTCGCCACTGATGTTCCTCCAGATATCTACGCATTTCACCGCTACACCTGGAATTCCACTCCCCTCTCCAAGACTCTAGTCGTACAGTTCTAAATGACCGTCCCAGGTTGAGCCCGGGGCTTTCACATCTAGCTTATACAACCGCCTGCGTGCGCTTTACGCCCAGTAATTCCGATTAACGCTCGCACCCTCCGTATTACCGCGGCTGCTGGCACGGAGTTAGCCGGTGCTTCTTCTGTTGCTAACGTCACAGCTGATGGGTATTAACCATCAACCTTTCCTCACAACTGAAAGTGCTTTACAACCCGAAGGCCTTCTTCACACACGCGGCATGGCTGCATCAGGGTTTCCCCCATTGTGCAATATTCCCCACTGCTGCCTCCCGTAGGAGTCTGGGCCGTGTCTCAGTCCCAGTGTGGCTGATCTTCCTCTCAGAACAGCTAGAGATCGTCACCTTGGTGGGCTCTTACCCCGCCAACTAGCTAATCTCACCTGGGCTTCTCTTTGCGCGAGAGCTAAAAGCCCCCTTTGGTCCGTAGACGTTATGCGGTATTAGCTATCGTTTCCAATAGTTATCCCCCACACAAAGGCAAATTCCCAGGCATTACTCACCCGTCCGCCACTCGTCAGCAACTAGCAAGCTAGTTCTGCTACCGTTCGACTTGCATGTGTTAGGCCTGCCGCCAGCGTTCAATCTGAGCCATGATCAAACTCTTCAATTAAAGTTTCGAAATATGAATTTTTTTGGCAAACACTCTTATAATGAGTGTCCACACAGATTGTCTTGTTATCAATTGTTAAAGAACATTTTGAGCTAATCTTGCCAGCAAATATGTAAACATTATCACTCGGCTTTCTTGCTCAAGGTAAGCGTCGCATTTTACGTCACCCGATAAATCTTTTTCCTTGCTGAAGTTTGACTCTAAGGTCTCTCTCAAGCGGGAGGCGTATTCTACACTCTCCGGATTCGGTGTCAACCTTTTTTGTTTAGAAAATTTTAATTTATTTTCGAAACGTTTCTGGTTGATCCCCGCTTCATACCTGCCCTAGAGCTGTGTCACAGATTTGTCATTTGACTCTCTGTGAATGAGTGTTCTTGTAAGAACTCCCCGAAGCGAGGGCGCATTCTACAGTTACCAAGATGAACGTCAAGGGCTTATTTGAAATTAATTGTATATAGAGGATCGTTTGCTCGAAATATGAGCCGATTGGTCTTTTTTACTGCGAAAAGTAATAGTTATAGCGCTATATAAAGTGGATTAGTGCTTTATTGTCTGCTTATATAGTAGCGCGAAGCTAGGTTTGATAATCAAAGTTGGCGTCTATCGGTTTTATGCGTACCATAGCTATGTAATATTTTTTCCAATAACAATAAACTTATAACAACACATTTTTAGGTAGTTAAATGAAATCTCCTTCTATATTAAATCTTATTCTTACAGTCATTGTTGCAGTTGCTGCATACTTTCTTTTGCCTGATGACCTTATGTCCGTTCAACTCGCTTTTGTAATTGGTATTGTGATTGGTGGAATTATCATTCCGCAAATATCCAAAATCATTAGCGAAGCACCTACTGAGTCGTTAACCATTAGCAACACAACGACAACTTTATATGTAGGTAACCTTCCTTATAAAGCGAATGAGCAATCAGTCAGTGAGCATTTTGCCTCTTACGGAAATGTTGCTTCTGTGCGTCTAATGAAAGATCGTAGAACCGGCAAGCGCAAAGGTTACGGCTTCGTTGAAGTAGATAGTAAGAATGCGGATAAAATGATCCACAAGCTTAATGACACTGAATTTCAAGAAAGAACCTTAAAGGTTCGTTTAGCAAAAGAGAAAGTTGAAGAAGAATAAAACCTTCTGCTTATATAAAGCAGACACACTATTCAGATGTGTCTGCTTTATTCTCTATAAGTTACCCCTAATAGTTAACTTATACTCGCAATTAGAGAACAGCTAACCCAAAGTCCATTACACTTCGGCCATGTTCCCTTTAGATTCCAACCAAATTTTACGATCCGGCGCACGCTTCTTGGATAGCAACATATCCATTAACTCTAACATTTGCTCCGCATCACCTTCAGTCAGTTGAACCAATCGACGAGTATTTGGGTCCATAGTGGTCTCTCGTAACTGCATAGGATTCATTTCGCCCAGGCCTTTAAAGCGTTGCACATTCACTTTGCCTCGTTTTTTCTCAGCCACAATACGATCTAATATCCCCTGCTTTTCACCTTCATCCAGCGCATAGTAAACTTCTTTACCAACATCTATTCTAAACAACGGCGGCATCGCGACATAAACATGTCCACGATTTACCAAAGTTCTAAAATGTTTAACAAATAAGGCGCACAGCAAGGTGGCGATATGCAAACCGTCTGAGTCAGCATCAGCCAGAATACAAATTTTGCCATAACGTAGCGCTGACAAGTCATCTGAGTCTGGATCGATTCCCAATGCCACGGATATGTCATGAATTTCTTGGGATGCTAATACCTGTGATGAGTCCACTTCCCAGCTATTTAATATTTTACCTCTGAGGGGCATAATCGCTTGAAAAACCCTATCTCGGGCTTGCTTTGCAGAACCACCAGCAGAATCACCTTCTACTAAGAATAACTCTGAGCGTTCAATATCTTGGTTAGTACAATCAGTCAGCTTGCCTGGTAAGGCTGGGCCCTGAGTGACTTTCTTACGGGCAACCTTTTTACTTTGACGAAGTCGCTTCTGTGCATTGTTAATACACATCTCGGCTAAGGCATCAGCGATGTCAGTATGTTGGTTCAACCATAAGCTAAATGCGTCTTTAACAATACCTGATACGAATGCTGCAGCTTGTCTAGATGACAAACGTTCTTTGGTTTGGCCTGCGAACTGTGGATCTTGCATTTTAGTAGATAGAATATAGGCACAACGATCCCAGATATCTTCTGGAGACAGCTTCACTCCGCGGGGCAGCAAATTCCTGAACTCACAAAACTCTCGCATTGACTCGAGCAAGCCTTGTCGTAAACCGTTAACATGAGTTCCGCCTTGAGCGGTGGGGATCAAATTAACGTAACTTTCAGTCACCATGTCACCACCTTCTGGTAACCACATAACTGCCCAATCGGCCGCTTCATTATTTCCAGAAAATTTTCCAACAAAAGGAGCATCTTCGGGTAAGGTTTCAAACTCACTGACCGACTGATAAAGATAGTCTCTTAAGCCATCTTCATAATGCCACTCTTTAACTTCTTTATTAATTTTATTGTCAAACTTGATGCGCAAGCCTGGACAAAGAACAGCCTTGGCACGTAGAACATGCAGAAGTTTAGTAACTGAAAACTTAGCAGAATCAAAATATATAGGATTCGGCCAAAACTTAACCGTGGTGCCAGTGTTTCGTTTTCCACAACTATCTACAATTTGCAACTCTTCAACTTTGTCGCCATTTTCAAAGGCCATCCGATAGACGTTGCCATCTCGGCGAATACCCACTTCAACTCGATTTGAAAGGGCATTTACAACCGAAATACCCACACCATGCAAACCACCAGAAAATTGATAGTTGTTATTTGAAAACTTACCACCGGCATGTAATTTGGTCATGATCAATTCAACGCCGGAAATACCTTCCTCAGCGTGAATGTCGACCGGCATGCCTCGACCATCATCAGTCACTTCGATAGACTGATCTTCAAACAGGGTAACTTTAATATTTGACGCATGCCCCGCCAAAGCTTCATCGACACTGTTGTCTATTACTTCTTGACTCAAATGGTTGGGTCGGGTGGTATCGGTGTACATACCAGGACGGCGTTTAACCGGATCTAAACCGTTAAGGACTTCAATAGCATCAGAATTATATTGATTTGACATTTTTATAGTTCGATTTATGTTGCCAATAGGGGGTGAATTTGATCACCCATGATGGGTTTGATGTTACCAACTAGCTAGGCGTTGAGCAACGCGCTTGATAATCAACACTTCACACAAATTTACTTTAACACTGTAACTAAGATGAGTATATCGTTTGGGTGAAGTAAATCGCTATCAATGTTACAGCCACCTTAGCTCTGCCCATATCTCACCAAAAATTAATAATTGAATTCTTGCACCGCAATAAAGGCGGGAATAGTAACTCACAAGGTACTGTAAGCAGAATACAAACTGCCTAGGTATTCTTGGCGATTAGTACTGATATACGCTCAATTTCCGCCAGTTTAGCATTATTCATAACGGCCATTACCACACCGTGTTTAGCCTTCGGGTGAGCAAATACAGACAAACTATTAGTATTATTTTCAGATAATAATAACTGCATATTGGCTACCACTCGTTCCAATTCAATCAAGCGATTATCCATTCGAATGGAACCATCTTGTTGAATGTGAATAGTCAGATTGGCGCCTCCGGAAATTGAGGAAGCAACGGGTCTATTGATATCCAAGCCTCGCTCTTTTGTGAAGGAAGTGGTCACAATAAAGAAGATTAGTAAGATAAATACAATGTCTAGCATTGAAGTCATATCAATATTACTTTCTTGGTCCATCAACGTAACCGGCTTCTTTTTCATAATCGCTCTCCTACTTGGATACCTTTATAATAGTTTAGCGATGCCGAAAAATCATTTTTCACCTTGTGTAAAATATAAAACCAGCCGTCAGGCTGGTCTTATGTTGTTTCACTAATGATTAAAAATTGACTTTTTCTCTACTACCCATTTCATCTGGGCTAATAGTCACGCCGGTTGCCAATTTAAGCATGCCGGTCAAATCAGGATCTACTTCCCAGATCTCAGCATCGACAAGATCGAAGCGCATCATTTTTAGGGAGTCATCTTTTTTGCCATCTTCATACCAAGCTTCAACTTGTCTTGACCAATATTTATCAATAATGGCAGGGTCAGTCTCATGGCTAAGACTACCTTTAATACATGCAAACACCTTATGGTCTTTACTGACAAATTGGATCATGGCTTTTCCGCCAGGCGCAATTCGATTCGTTTTGGTGGTGTAGAACCAAAAACAATCATTGGCATCCTCATCCAATTGAGCACGCATAGGCTCGCTGTGCTCGACACGACCGGTAAGTGCAACCATCACGTATGGACTGTCAGCCATTGCTTTCCACATAATCTGAGTTAATTTTTTAGACATAAGGTTCTCCGTAATAGAAATAGTGAAGAAACTATTGCAGAAGCCATGCCATCCACACAGAAAACCATTAATCACATGATTTAATTACATAAATCCGGTTGTTACTTTATATAACACCGATTAAAGACTGCTCTATACATGAAAATATTGCACAGCCAATATAAATATTACCTATGGCTGCTAAGTTTTATCGAATAAGAAAGTAAAGATGTCTGCCAAGTAGTCTGGGTAACCAGTAAAGCTATGATCACCACCCTCTTCAATAGTCAGCTTGCTGTTAGCGTAGCGTTTCTGTGCCTGACGATAATCTAGCGTTTCATCACCTGTTTGTAACAGTGCCCAATAATTCCTAGGGTTATGAATAATAGGCGAATCTAAAGCTTTTAATTGATCGATATGGGTAGGCGAAAGAGTAAATTTCATCCCGGTATAGGGATTTACATGGTCACCCAAATAGTCTATGAGCAGCTCAAATGGTTTAACGGCTGGGTTAATCAAAACCGCCTTACCACCGTATTTTTCAACTAAGTAGGTAGCCATAAATCCCCCCATAGAACTACCAATAAATCCTAGTTTTTTACCTTGGTGAGCGCTAACAATATCCTCCAATAGCGCTATTGCTTGATCAGGATAATTAGGAACTTGCGGTGCTTCGAATAGCAAATTTGGATAGTGCTCGTTGATATATTTTACAGTCTGCTGAGACTTAACCGATTGTGGGGAGCTCAAAAAGCCATGGATATAAATTAGTACGTCTTGCATTGAACAGTATTCCCTAACGAATATAAAACGGAAAAGTATAAAATCCAGTTGCTTGCCAATTAGCAGCAAATTCTGAGCTCAACTCACCCTGTAGATTTGCGACTGCAACTGACCTTCGTCACCCAGTAGGATATGACGCATGCCTGGTTGCTCATCTGCTACTTTAAATTCCTCGCACAATGCAAACTGCCAACAGCTTGATGGGCATGATTGAAGCAAGCAATTTTCAAAAATGTGTGTGGTGTCACTATGGATATGCCCATAAATAACAGTCCGGATATTTTCTCGATTAGCAATAGCATCTAAAAACGATTGACGGTTTAACCATTCGTGCTTGTCCATCCAACTACCTGTTTGTATTGGATTATGGTGACAGGCAATCATATGGTAGTACTGTGGCTGACTGTCGATATTGTTCAGAAGTTGTTGTAAGTCACTAGGGTGAAGGTAACCTAAAGTTCCTTTGTGTCGTGTATCTATGCCGTGGATTTGCCAGTTCCCTAAATTTAGGGGAGCTTGAAATGTCAAATCAAATCCCGCCATATAATGTGCAAACCAAGGGGATTGATCATGATTACCGGCAATCACTTTAAGCTTGTCAGCCAGACCATACTGATGAATGCTCTCGAGGAACAACTGATAGCTGTGCTTGCTATCATCAGCTGAAATATCTCCCGTTACAATCAGCGCATCAGGTTGTATAGCCGCGACTTGTGCTAATAGCGCATTCAGGCTTTTTAGTGGATTCACCCCGTACGCCATTTTTTCAGGATCAGAAAATAAATGGCAATCGGTTAATTGCAGTAAAGACTGATAATGATTGTTGGAAGCATCAGGCATAAATTAAGTTTCAGACGAACGCAAAGTTTCACGATGACGTAAACAAAATGCCAGCCATTCAGATAGAAAGCGATTGGTCATTTCTTTTTCATTGGGTTGATGCATTTTCACATTTGGATAAACATAACTAGGTTTGAGCGAGCCTACATGTTGGGCATTTAACACTTCAGCTACTTTAGCATCATGATACAAGCGGACTTGCATCACTGGGCGCAGATAGATAGGGGTATTATCGGCTAACTGAGCCAGCTCAACTGTGCTGGTATATCTACTGCTATCCAGTATCTTAACTCGATAATCTAGCCCTTTATTAATTCCGATTATGTAACTTAATGTTAAGGTATCGCAATCAGGAAGTAGCCGTAACAGGCGGGCATAATTACTCTCACAAACGGCCAATAAGCTTGGTAAGTGTGGTACATATTTACGTTGTGAATTAGTCTGTCCCATGCCACTCATTTAGTAGTTTTTGTTCATTAATTAGGAACCATTGTAGCGCGATAACCGCAGCGGCGTTATCAATTTTGCCACTATCTAGCCATTCTACAGCTTGGGTTTTAGTTATTCGACGGACCAATATGTCCTCATTTTCATCATCTAAACCGTGCACACCCCCTGCACCACTGGCATCAACCTCGCCGATATAAATGTGCAGTCTTTCAGTGGTGCCTCCTGGACTGGAAAGGTAACTCAAAGCCTTGTATAAACGTTTGATGTCTACACCAGCCTCTTCTTTTGCCTCACGGCGACATACGTCTTCCGGCGCTTCGCCTGTCTCTATCATGCCTGCAACAATTTCGATTAACCAAGGCGATTTACTGGTGGGTAAGGCTCCAATACGAAATTGTTCAATAACTACGAATTCAGTTAGCTTAGGATCATATAACAACACAGCTACCGCATGACCACGCTCTAGGATTTCTCGATGAATTGGTTTACTCCAGCCGCCATCAAATAATCGGTGGCTGAAGTTAAATCCTATCAATTTAAAGAAACCATCATATAATTTGTTGGTTTCGCTGATTTTAAGATCTTTTTTGCTGAAAAAAGGGTAAGGTTTCAATTAAGACTCCAAGTCGCTGGGAACGGTGTGCCTAGTTAAATTAATCAGTGCTAAGGTAAGTTATTTTCAAATACTGTACTGGATTTAAGACTTTCGCAAAAATATTCTGTTACACTTGAGCGGTCGGTGTTACCACAAAATGTTTTCGGTTAGCGCTTGATTTCCTTAGACTTTGAATTAAACAAAAACGAACATAAATGTGTGTAGAATCGCGTAATATCATGTTTTAACTACGCGTAACGATACGGAACTAAAATAGGAAAGCAAATGAAAAAAACCATTCTGTCTCTGCTTGTCGGCTTTAGCGTGGCCTCACAAGCCTTTGCAGATGATCTTTACCAGGTGTATCAACGTGCACTTGAACAGGATCCGACGATTAACCGTGCAAAAGCTGATCGAGATGCCGCTTTTGAAGGGATTGAAATTAGTCGTGCAAATTTACTGCCGCAAGTGTCCGGCGTAATCAGCTATACCGACAGCTCCCAAGATCAATTTGATTATCAAGCAGGTGAAGACGAACAAGCGCCACCAACGGTATCCGTTATCAGCAGCGATACCACCAACTTAGGTTGGGACATAAATTTATCCTTGTCGGTATATGACCACAAAAATTGGGTGGGTTTAGATCGCGCAGAGAAACAAGCTCAACAAAGTGATACTAACTACGCCATCTCCAAGCAAGATTTAATCGTCAGAACCACTAGTGCCTATTTAGCCGTGCTAAGGGCTCAAGACGGTTTGGTTTTCGTACAAGCCGAAAAACGCGCGATTGAACGTCAGCTTGAACAAACCAAGCAGCGCTTTAACGTGGGCTTAACAGCAATTACCGACCTGCACGAAGCACAAGCCAATTTTGATAATACTGTAGCCCAAGAAATTGTTGCAGAGAATCTAGTGGAACTGCGCTTAGAAGAGTTGCGTGAGATCACTGGTAAATATCATGACAATCTATCTGTACTGAACACTGAAACATTTAGTGCATCTCGTCCAGTTCCCGCAATAGTCGATGATTGGCTAAGTATTGCTGAAGAAAAAAACCTTGAGTTAATGGTCAACAAACTAAGCAAAGAAATCGCCAAAGATGATATTTCTTCTGCTCGAGCAGGCCATTACCCCACACTTACTTTAAGAGCATCAGTTGGTAGAGATGATACTGAGGTTAATGGTAATAGTGGACTCCCAGCGCGAGATAATAACTCCATCGGCCTTAATTTAAATGTACCTATTTATTCTGGTGGCGCAACCAGTGCCCAGACAGCACAAGCGAAGTATAGATACATAGCTGCGAGCGAAAATCTTGAGCTGGCTCATCGCTCAGCCATTCGCTCTGTGCGCAGTTCATATAATGATGTGATTGCTGCCACTTCGACGATTCGGGCCTTAGAACAAGCTATCGTTTCTGCAGAGAGTGCATTACAAGCAACAGAAGCTGGTTTTGATGTGGGTACGCGGACCATTGTAGATGTACTAAACAGCACGCGTAACTTGTTTGATGCGAAAAGAAACTTAGCCAGTGCACGATATGATTTTATTACCGCAGTGCTAGGTTTAAAACGTGCAGCGGGTAATCTAACCGAGCAGGACGTGGTCGACATCAACCGAGGATTGCGCCCGCCCGTTCAATCTTAAGATATTGTCGAATGATAGGTATAATCTGTTGGAGCAAGGGTTTCAGCAGATTTTTTTTGCCTTGTCCTCAAGCTCATTATCATGCTATCGATTTCTCAACTGCTAAACCAAATAATGGATCTCAGATAAGATGCGCGCCACTAGTTTAAAAAGTAAATTTGTACAAATACGTTCAAACAAACTGTTCGAACTCGTCGTTATTGCAGTCATAATCTTTTCAGCCTTGTTAGTAGGTGCCAAAACCTACGAAATGTCTGAAACGCTAATATCTGTTTCAATCTTTCTTGATTGGTTTATCACCATTTTCTTCTTAACCGAAATTACGATTAGATTTGTAGCTGAACCGCGAAAGCGTGATTTCTTTAAAAATTTCTGGAACCTGTTCGATACCCTTATTGTTTTTGTTAGTTTGATCCCTGCCGAAAACACCGATATGGCATTGATTGCTCGCTTAGTGCGGGTATTTAGAGTATTACGGATGATCTCAATCATCCCAGAGTTGCGCCTACTCTTAACTTCATTAGTCAAAGCCATGCCACAACTAGGCTACGTGATGCTGTTGATGTTTATCATCTTTTATATCTATGCAGCCATAGGTAGTACGCTGTTTGAAACCATCAATCCAGTTTTATGGGGAGACATCACCGTATCTATGTTAACGCTGTTTAGGGTCATGACCTTTGAAGATTGGACAGACGTCATGTACGAAACCATGGAGGTCTATCCCCTTAGCTGGATATTTTACTTAACCTTTATATTCTTAAGTGCCTTCGCTTTTTTGAACATGGTTATCGGGATAGTGGTCAACGTGATGGAACAAGAAAACGTAAAGGCCCGACAGGAAAAAATGGAGTTGATGGGCGAGCCCACTATCGCTGATTTAGCGAAGCAGTTAACTCAAATTCAACAGCAGTTAGCAGAGTTAACTAAAAAGTAAAACAAGGGGGCCGTTTTAGCGGTCCGGCAAAGTTGGAGGTGCAAATGCAACTCCTACAACTATCAAGGGTCGCTAAATCAATTTCAGCCGCCCTGTATATATTACACTCTAATCGGTAAAAGTAACCGAAAGGATTTACTCCCTACTTTGAATCGGGGTTTGACATGCCCTGAACGTCACTTATTTGGCTAATATTCCCGTTCACAATGTGGCATAGAATTCGCTACCGCTATTGATATTAGTCAACCGGTAGTCCATTCACTTTAACGATTAGGAGAGCAGAATATGAGAATTCGAAAAGTCACTGAGCCGTTTAAACATTTGTCTGGTCAGCCAATAAAATTGATTGACGTGAGTTTACATAGAGCCAAAAGAAAAGCTGTCACCAAAGATAACGTGGTGCAAATTAGCGACTATCGAAAAGGTGCCGTTCCGTCCTTAGGTTAATTCTGGCAATAAAAAAGGCGATAATATAGATTATCGCCTTTGAGTTCTGGATAGCTTTATCAGAAGTTATAAACCATTTTGCGCCTTAATCTTCTCAACACGCTTTGCATCTTCCCCTTCAAACTTCCTGTCAGTCAGCTTGCGACGGGCTAAAGCGTTATTGCCATTGGAAAACAACACTTCAACATAGTTTAAATATATTTCATTCTTTTTCATGTCTTGATTTATAACCCGGTCATAAAACTTCAACGCTTCTTCATATTTTTCTTGTTTAACCAAGGCTTGAGCCAGGGTGTCAACGGCATCAGCATTGTTAGGCCGCTGCGATACCGCTTTACGAGCGTATTGCTCTGCTTCCCTTAAACGCCCCGTCTGGGTATACAGATAAGCCAAGTTATTCAACACCACAAAGTTGTTGGGGTTAAGTTGCAATGATTTCTCATAGGTAGCGATAGCCTCACTTTGGTCGCCACTAATTTGACGTTCTGCGAGCATCATCTTCGCTCCCAAGTCATTGGGATATTGTTTGGAATGGTTCTCCAGAACTGACAATGCTTCGCTCTTATCGCCCACTCGCTCTAAATTAGCTGCAAGTAGCACGACGTTGCGATCATTAGGAATATTTTTGTACGTCACTTGGGATAAAGGAAGCGCTTCTTTAAACTTACCCTCTGACAGCATGATCCTAGCCATAAAGCCCTGAGCTACTGGCAGTTGCTTATATTCGTCAGGCAAACTTGCATAGGCTACCTTAGCCTCACTGATCTTCCCAGACATCACTAAAAAGTGAATATGCAGCATTTTGATCGAAATATCATCTCTTATCAGCAAGAAGTCCGCAGCCCGTTTTGCCCCTTCTTTAAAGTCAGCTTTAGCATCCAACAAAAGCAATTTACCTAGGTTTGCATCGCGGCTGTTAGGGTATCTCTCCAACCAACGGTCATAGTGTTGATTGGCATCCGCCACTCCGCGCAGGGCTAAGAGCGCCTTGCCCTTGGAGTTCCAATAGGACATAGGTGTTGACTCGTCTTCAGGTACTCTATTGGCCACGTCGATGGCTTTCTGCCATTTTTGTTCGGATAAATATAACCTAGCGACTAACATTGCCAGACCAGTCTCGTTCGGCTTAGCTTTCAAGGCTGCCAAGGATGGCTGCATGCCCGCTTCGCCTTGTTTTTGCTGACGCTTGGACAGGTAATACGCTGCAAGAGCAGGGATGAAATCAGATTTTCTCTCCAATATGGCGAGTAGCTTCTTATCACCTTCAGCAAAATTGCCTTGGGTTAAATCAATGTTGGCAATGGCTAGTGCGATAAGGCCGTTGTCGGGCTCCAACTCCTTAGCCTTATTGAACTCTGCCAGCGCAGCGTCATATTCTTCGCGCTTCAACCTCACTTCACCGGCAAGTATATACGCTTTGATGTCTTGTGGTGACGCTGTTTTCCAATCATTAGCTAACTCTTCAGCTTTGTCTAAGTCATTGGTAGATAAATAAGCATTAGCTAATGTTGCTCGTGTCACTTCCAGCTCTGGACTTTGCTCTAGTGCCTTTTCCAAATCCAAAATCCCACTGACATCATTTAAGGAAAGACGCAGTACCCCAAGTCGGGTTAGATCTTCAGCAGTGCGGCTAATACTGGCAGAACGTTCTACCACTTGTTTAGCATCTTTAATATTGCCAGCACGGATCAATTCATAACCGGCTTTAGAAAATAACTTGGCATCTTTCTCGCTCACCTCTCCTAAATTATTCAGCACGTCAGTGGCTTCACCTGACATGCCTAACTGCAATTGACTGGCGGCGAGCATTTTCAAAGCGGGATGGTTCGCAGGCAATGAGCTTGCGATATATGAAAGATGGGTATTTGCAGCTTCAAAATCTTTTAGTATATAAGCTGCATACCCTGCAATCATCCGTAATACCGGATCGCCCCGACCATTCTGAATGGCTTTTTCTGCATATTTTTGTGCATCAGCATGTTGCTCTTTTGCTGCACTGACGACACTTTTTAATTGATTCAGCAGGGCGTTGTCTTGATTGATGGTTAACAACTGATCGATGTAAGGTTCCGCTTCGAGTATCTTGCCTGAATCTACCAATAACTTAGCTAACACGAATACTGTTTGAGTGTCATCAGGATAAGTTTCTATGTACTTAGTATAAACTTCTGTGGCCTTTCCTGGCTGATTGAGGCGCAGGTACAATTGACCTTGTAATTTTAGTAAATCGGCATTATCGGGAAATCGACTGACTAACTGCTGGGCTTTATCTGCGGCACCCTCGGTATTTTGATTCAAAATCGAACCGTATATATCAAGCAATCCTTTATACACCGTATCAACATCTATGCCGTTAAGTTCTTCGATTAAGGTTTTTGCTTCTTCTAGTTTGTCTAACTGCACCAGAGATTGAACTTTAAAAAAGCCTACTTCGATTTCTTGCTCAGCTGTCATACCCGCTTCTTTGTGGTCAATTTGACTCAATTCTGCATAGGCGCCGGTATTTTGATAGGCAATCGATAATAAGGGGATCACGTCTGAAGCGGGTTGGCCAAATTCCAATGCACGATTGAGTTCTTTCTCAGCGCTTTCATATTGTTTTTGCATTAAATAGACTTTACCTAAAGCAAAACGTGCGGCGGGATTTTTGGGTTCCATCTGAACGGCATTTTTTAATTCGACAACGGCTGAATTAAACTTTTTTTGTGCTACAAAATCTTGTGCTGACTGAAGGTGCTCTTCACTGCTTTTTTGTGAACATCCTAAAATGAGGCTAAGGCTAACTGCCAAAAATAAACTTCTCATATGTTAACGATTCCTTCTATTTAATTAACTCTATGCTACAAGTGTTAACATATTATTAATAGTATTTTGAATTGCAATCTACCTTGTATCGTACAAAAGTGCCATTTCAGCCTATTAAAACCCAATATAGCCAAAAAAACAGCTTAGATCTTCAGCTTTATTGGTATATATCTGGGTTATCTAATATAATACCGCTTTTAAGCCATACCGGCCTTTAGGCGCTTCCGAACGTTGCCTTTGAAACAAAAATTTGCTGATATCAGCAAACTATTCTGCCGGTAACTAGGGATCCTAAATGACCACCAATGTAGACATCACTTTTAAAGACCTAAATTTGCCTGAAGCTTTATTACAGGCAATCGAAAAAGTAGGTTACGAAAAACCCTCTCCTATTCAAGCTGAGAGTATTCCATTAATTTTGGCAGGACACGATCTGTTAGGCCAAGCACAAACAGGTACGGGTAAAACCGGTGCTTTCGCTCTTCCAATGCTAGCTAATTTGGATATCGATAAAGACTATACCCAATTACTGGTTTTGGCGCCTACTCGTGAACTAGCTATTCAGGTTGCAGAAGCTTTTCAAGTCTATGCAAGTTTTTCTAAAAAAATTCGCGTGTTACCAATTTATGGCGGCCAATCTTACGATAACCAGATTCGTCAGCTTAAACGTGGCGTTCAAGTAGTCGTAGGTACCCCTGGACGGGTAATTGACCACATTAAACGTGGAACATTAAAATTAGACCAGTTACGTTTCTTGGTACTGGATGAAGCTGATGAAATGTTACGTATGGGTTTCATTGACGATGTTGAGTGGATTTTGAGCCACGCTCCAGCAACACGTCAAACAGCGTTATTCTCAGCGACAATGCCTGCGCCGATCAAAAAGATCACGCAACGTTATTTGAATAATCCTAAACATGTCAAAATCGAGTCTAAAGTCAGCACTGCAAGCACAATTCGTCAGCGTTACTGCCAAATTGCAGGGCATCATAAACTTGAAGCCCTAACCCGTATTTTGGAAGTTGAAGAGTTTGATGGCGTCATTATTTTCGTGCGGACCAAAACTGCTACGGTTGAATTAGCCGACAAGTTGTCTGCTCGTGGGTACGACGTAGAGCCGTTAAACGGTGACATCGCACAGAATGCACGTGAAAGAACTGTCGATAAATTGAAGCAAGGCAAAATCGATATATTGGTTGCGACCGATGTTGTAGCCCGAGGCCTAGACGTAGAACGTGTCAGTCATGTTATTAACTATGATGTGCCTTATGACACAGAATCTTATGTTCATAGAATTGGAAGAACTGGACGTGCTGGCAGACAAGGTGATGCAATATTGTTTATTTCACATCGTGAAAAGCGCATGTTGTTCGCCATTGAAAAAGCCACGAATCAAGCTATTGAATCTATGCCGATTCCATCTATATCGGAAATCAATGAAACTCGTTTAACTCGCTTCAAGGCAAGCGTGATTGAAGCGATGGAAGATGATTCCATTGAAACATTAATCCCTATCGTTGAATCTATTCAGCAACAAACTGAAGCCTCTCCTGAAAAAATCATGGCGGCTTTGGCGAAAATTGCTCAGGGTGACGAACCCTTGATTTTGCGTGAAGGTGACAGACCTGACTTAAACGCCAAACCTTCTCATAGTGATCGGGAGCGTGATAGAGCTCCTCGCGGTGCTGGCAGAGAGCGCGGTCCAAGAGATAGAGATGACAGACGCGGTGCGCCTGCAAAACCACGTAATCGCAGCTCTAAGCCTGATGAAGGCATGCAGCGCTACCGTATTGACGTAGGTCATACCCACGGTGCTAAGCCTGGTAACATAGTTGGTGCTATTGCTAACGAAGCTAACATCAGCAGCAAAAACATTGGGGCGATTGAGATTTTCGATACTTTCAGTACGGTAGATCTTCCACAAGGTATGCCTGCCGACACCTTTGGTGTATTGCAGAAAACGCGCGTAGCCGGTCAACGTTTAGGTTTACGTGAGTGGAAAGACGAGCCACCTAAGCGCAAACCACGTAAAACTGACAAAAGCTAAGCTAGCTTTACAGTGAGATATAACAACAAACCCGCTACTAGTAGCGGGTTTTCTTTTAGGCCAAGGATAATTAAAGCTACTGTATACTCCGCCATTTTTATAACTTATAGAGATATAAATTATTTTTTAATACTTTTAATTTATATTTAAAATACGGCAAAATTCAGCCAATATGGTCCCTTAGGAATTGTCCTAAACAAAGGTATGACGATGCGTTATTTCCCAATCTTTATTGATACTCAGAAGCTAGAGTGCCTCGTCGTCGGTGCAGGGGAAGTGGCCGCCCGCAAAATTGAGTTACTGCTAAAAACCTCAGCAACCATTACCGTTGTAGCGCCTTGGGTTTGTAACACCGTGCAGAGATTTGCCGATGAAGGGCGTATCAATCTGCTCAATCGCCCCTTTGAGCAGACCGATATTGAGCATAAAGACCTGATATTTGTTGCCACCGATGATAGCGCCTTAAATGTATCAATTCATCAGATGGCCAGCGCCAAAAAAATACTGGTCAACGTAGTCGATAACACCCCTTTGTGTCAGTTTATTACCCCAACGATCATTGACCGCTCTCCAATTGTTATCGCCATAAGTAGCGGCGGGGTTGCGCCAGTTTTATTGCGATATTTGAGGCAGAAACTTGAATCCTGGATCCCGCAGAATATTTCTCGTTTAGGCTCCTTTTCAGAAAAATTTCGTGAAACCGTCAAGCTGAAGCTGAAATCCGTGGTTGAACGCCGATATTTTTGGGAAGAAGTTATGGACGGCCCCATCGCCGAACAGGTCCTAAATGGTAACCACCAGCAAGCCGAGGAAATGTTTGTCCAAACCTTGCACGCCCATGGAAATAGCCAAGCCCAAGGAGAGGTTTATCTTGTAGGAGCAGGACCTGGCGATCCAGATCTTCTTACCTTTAAAGCGCTACGCTTGATGCAAAAAGCAGATGTGGTTGTATACGACCGTCTTGTCTCTAAAGAGATATTGGAATTGGTCCGTCGAGACGCTGAAAAGATATATGTGGGCAAGGCGAAAAGTAAACATACTCTGCCGCAACAAGAGATTAACGAACTGCTCGCTCAAGAAGCCTTGAAAGGAAACCGAGTGGTTAGGCTCAAGGGAGGAGACCCCTTCATATTTGGCCGTGGTGGTGAAGAATTAGCAACTTTAGTTAAACACAATATTCGTTTCCAAGTAGTGCCGGGCATCACAGCCGCTACCGGAGCCGCCAGTTATGCGGGCATTCCGCTAACCCATAGAGATCACGCACAGTCAGTGGTGTTTGCCACCGGACACCTAAAAGACAATACCATAGATCTTGATTGGCCTGCGCTTGTGCAAAAAAGCCAAACCGTGGTGTTTTACATGGGCCTGACCGGCTTGCCGATAATATGTCACAACCTGATAGCACACGGCATGTCAAAAGATACGCCCATTGCGATGGTTGAATCCGCCACCTTAAGCACTCAGCGGGTGGTGACAGGCACGCTAGAGACCATACAGAACATAGCTGAAGAAGCGCAGATTAAGCCGCCCTCACTGATAATCATCGGCAGTGTTGTCACCTTGCGAGATTCCCTGAACTGGTACCAGCTCGAGCAAACAACGGAATTATCAGGGGTTTCAAGCTGATTAAAAGTCGAACAATTGTTCTTCTCTCCCAAGACAGATTAACAAAGGTTTAACATCGCGACCAAAAGTGGCTAATATACAATCTAATTTGATAGCTTTTAGTCACTTTAGGTAAGTACTTTGCGCCCTGTATTAATATTTTTTGCACTCGTGTTATCGAGCCCATCGATATTTGCTGAACAATTGAAGTTCGTGAAAAATGTGCAAGGCAATAGTATTGCTATGAGTTACCTTTGGTTGGATCAATTCAATCAAACTCACGAGATCACCTTTTCTCTAGACAAAGACATGACTCATGCGCTTTATTCCAACCAGACTAATTACAAGCCAGACATCGCACAACGTTATGTTTATGTTGAATTAATGAAGCAAGCACAGCAAATTAATCCTCGCGAAGCCCGGGTAAATGTTATCCAACGGGGCAGCAGATTAGAGTTTAAAGTTTCCAGTCGTTCAAACGAGATGCTTGCCAAGTGGCGGCAACTAATGAGCGACAAACAAAATAGCGCTTTTCAGCAATATCTGACTGATAATCACTATTCCACATTTACCGATTACTCTGGTCAAACAGGGGTAGTGCCGGATCACTTACGCTATGTTAAGGAAAGCCATAGTCTTATGCTACCTGTCGCCCAAGCTATATACGATAAGCTAAATCCCGGCAGTGATACTCGTGACTATGTTAATTTGTTATTGAGTTGGATTCAGAGCATTCCCTATGACGCTTTGGAAAACCGCATAAGTTCAAATGGCGCGGGCTTTTTTACCCCCGTGGAAGTGCTGATAAATAATCGGGGAGATTGTGATAGCAAGGCCACTCTCACAGCCGCATTGATGCGTTCTCTGCTTCCTGAGTTGAGTATGGCGATAGTCTATTTACCCGGACATGCCTTGCTCGCAGTTAACCTTAGCCATCGCATCGATGAACACATTTTAACAATCGCCGGTACTGATCATGTTTTGATCGAACCAACCGGTCCAGCGAAAGTCAGTATCGGTAGGGTTTCTGATGAAACTGCTCGTCACATCGCTAATGGTAGTTACACCTATATACTGGTGCCCTAGGCAAAGCAACGAGCAAGCTTCCCCCGCTATAACTGTTTTTCGGCAAATTCTGCTAAACGACTGCGCACCACACCATCTAAATTCATAGTTGCACTGCCTGAAAAGTTTTTAAACTTTTCCACCAAGTAAGTTAAACCAGAGGTTACAGCTGACAAGTAGTTACTGTCAATTTGGGCTAAATTACCCCCACAGATCAATTTAGTCCCCTCGCCACATCGGGTGATTATTGTCTTCAGTTGGGAAGCAGTGAGATTCTGCGACTCATCTAAAATCACCCTCGAAGTGATACCATACTATCATACCCCAAAGAAACTTGATTAAAAAAGTTTTTACACATAAGGTATTCTTAGAGGTGGATTAATATGGTAGTACGAATAAAAGCAAAATCGACAATAATAAAAACAGCGGTCAATTTGGGAAAAGGAATGTCTTTTCACCTAAATGAATCAGGGCAACCTATTGAAACGGAAGAGGGCATCAGAACCCATTCATATCGTCATAATAAAGTAGAGCCTAATTTCTCTCTACTTTATCACCCAGATCGTATTACCGAATGCCAAGAAATGAACTTGTTCTTAATGCACCGATTCGAAGGTCACTTCAGCCTCAAAAAGAACATAAAAGAGAGCGAAGCTTTCAGTGATGCTTACTATGCAAGTCAACCTGGAAAACAGTTAAACGTAAAAACTGTTCGTAGTATAGCTAAGCATTTAAAAGCCTTTTTAGACTGGTTAGCCAAAGATGAGGCTTCTTACTTCGAAGTCATAGCGGCTCCCCTCTCTCGACAATCTGTAGACGATAATATTTCACAACTGCCTGTTTGGCGTTATCACAAATACTTATGTGATCGAGTAGCTACTAATGATAAGGCCAAACGGCTAAGTTACAACACGGCTCAAGAACGAATAAGAGCGGTAAAAACATTTTATATTTGGAGTCATAAGCGAGGCGCTATTGATAGCCTTCCCTTTTCGCTTGAATATGAGCAAGTACGTATAAAGTCCAAAACTAAGCCTAGTGAAAGCTCGTTGTTTCTGTTGCCAACTAGCACAACACGTTCAGGTGGTTTATGGGAATGGGTCAGTAACCTGAGCATTCCTAAAACCATAAAACAAAAAGAAGATTCGTCTGACAAAGAGCTTCAACCATACTCACCGCAAGAACTTAAACAACTATTACAGACGGTTACTGCACAAAAGAGTCCTTACAAAATCTACTTACAGTGTGCGCTGTTGGGTGGATTACGTTCCTTTGAAGTCTCCGCAATTGACCAGTGTGATATTTTTGATCCAGACAAAATAGAAAACAAAAAACGCATCCCGAAATTAAACATTGTTCGCAAGGGGCATAAACCTGTAAGACTGACAATAGCTAGAGTATTAATGAAGCTTTTATATCTTCACACTCTGCTGCCAATGAACAAGAAGCAGCGTACCAAACACGAAACTACGTACGGTATGAACAATAGCGAACATCAGCTCCCTTTGTTTATGAATAGCTCAGGAGAACGGATAAATGAAGAAACACCGGGAAATACTATATCCATTGTCAGAAAAGAGCAAAGAGAGCTGGGATTGGAAATACTATCGCGCACATTTCATGATTTACGAGCTACTTTCGCAACTTACGTTGCCAAATATTTAATAGAAAAAGGAGAGTCGGAAAGTTCAATTCGGCAGATATTAATGACGTTGATGAGTCATGAGAGTTTCAAAACGACCAAGCGTTACATCGATTTTGCCAAAAATGTTGGAGTCGATGCATACGGAGCAATGTCAGAATGGGTACAAGACATATACGGTGATGTTGATGCTCTTTTAGTGCGTGAGGCTGAAAATGCTACAGCAAATTAAAAAGCGTAAATCCAATCGCATTCCAGCTAGGTTCATTCCTTACTCAACTGTTCTAGCCGAACAGTTGGAAGAGCTATTTAATAGAGCGTATGACAAAGCAAACAACATTTGCACAGATGACGACACTGCAATTTCAATGAGTCGCTTGCGGAATGCTTGTGTCAGTTTACAGCACATTCTTCCACTCGCACTAAATAAAGTGAGTGCTGATACAGCGACAACAATTAAAACTTCGGGATTAAATGCTCTATTAGACTTTGAAATTTGGCAAGAATTAGAATACTACTGTGTTAATCAAATAGACAATGTCAAGTTACCTACTTGGGCTACGCGTATAGAAGAAGCTCTAGAGAATCTAGCTCAATTTCATCTTGAAGACAACAAAATCAACGCCCCATTTCGGCTAGCCAATGAATCTATTTCAATTGATATTATCAAATTGCACGAACTTAAATTTCATCAACTTAAAGAGGTTCGAGCATTACTTCAAGGATATCTAGATTATCTTGTAATACCTGAGTTAAATATTAAAGACTCTACAATTAGAGACAACATTCTAAAAACATCTTCGGCTATTCTAACCCTTTTTCAGCACGATAGCTTTAAAGAAGCTGAACGCGCCAAACTACCTTTGATAGCAACATTACAAGATAAAGCATTCGTATCATCATTTATAAGCAATCACAATTTCCGCACTTTTTTAAAGTTTTTATTACCCGATATATGGGGTAAAGCTAGAGTCAATCAATTTAGAACAGAAGTCGAAGTTATTGAATATGCATATAGCATATCCCCCAAATTTGGCGAAGAAATGGATGCTTTTTTAAAAAACCAGTTTGCAAACACTCCAGAAGCCAATAAAGCTGGAGTTAGATCTAAGACATTATCTTTTCCAAGATGGTTACATAGTACTGGTAATGTTGCTTACCCAATAGTCGAGTTACTCAGTGAGTACGGCATTTCAGGGCTAGTAAAAAATGGCCATCGAGGATTTAAATTCCTTTATAAACTTTACCAAGAGGAATGTACTCAAAATAATCGACAATTTATACCGGCACTAAACGCAGCGTTAAATCTTTATCATTTCATAACTGACGAAAAAATTGTTAAGGATAGTTTATTACCTTACTCAATGGGCTATTACTTAAAAGAGAGTGATACGACCCAATGGCAAAAACACAAATGGGTGTATGATAATGCCAATAAATTTTATCAAAACTTAGTTGAACTCCATGACGTCTTTACAAAGCGGGTTGATGGAGAAAGGATAGGAATTATCACACTCAAATGCTATATAGGTTATATGGCTTCCGCATTAAAAGAAACCGCGCCATCACTAACAGACAGACAAATAAAACGAATTGCAAGTAATGGTATCGACGCTTTCGTAGAAAATAATTTTGAAATTTTGAAGGTTGTTAGAGAGTCTATTCAACTAAAATCAAAACAAGATACTCTATCGATAGTCGTAGCAAAGCAATACCAGAGTGCTATTGATAAATTACTGAGTTTTTATGGTTTAGATACAATTAACAGCTTTCCTGTGAGCACAGAATTAAGATCACAACATCAGAATCAACTTTCACAGAATCAAGATAAGCTCTACTCGTACCGGGAAGTCGTCCAATTAGCCTACTTCATTGAAATAGGACTCTCAAACACATTACTGGCCATTAAAGATAAAGTCGTACTTTATGCGGCAAAAATTTTGTTGAAAACAGGCTGGAACCTAACTCCTACACTAGAACTTGATACGAACGACTTGTTTTTCTTAGACACGCCGTTACACGGTAGCAAAACACCTGCTATTCGCTTATTTAAACGCAGATCTAATTATCAAACTCAATGGTATAAATTTGAGATAAAAGCTGAAGGCTTAGAAAACGAAGGTATCTTAGTTGGAGACAAAGTTGCACCTGTTGTTTTTGATATAAAATCAGCAATCAAACTGACAACCCCTTACCCCCCTTCTAGCGACAATTTATCCAAGAGAATCTTTGTTTACCCCGAAACTAACAATATAGGAGCGACAGACGTACTAGTTTTAACGGCTAACCGTTTCAAGACAGCTATAGATAGAATTTTAACTAATCTTGGTTGTGATATTGCGTTTAATTCACAAAAGGTCAGAAAAACAGGTCTTAACTATATATATCGGAAGGTCTCTAAAGAATTCAAGTGGTATCAAAAAGCAGGCAAACACTCTTATGAAACATTCTTGCGTCATTATTTAATGCAAGACAGCAAAGACGTAGCAAAAACAATCAATAGAGCGACAAAAACAATGTCCGACTATTTTGTTCGCGATGTTACCGACAATGTAATTATTTTGCTGACTCCACCAGACGACGGTAAAAAAGTCCCTAATGGCGTATGCATCAATTCTAAAGATGAATCAGCAGTAAAAGCATTCGAATCGCAAAACAGAAAATTATTAGACCAGCGAGGAGCAGACGAGCAAGCATGTGCAGATTTTAACGCATGTCTATGGTGTCCGTTTTATCGCTGTGTTGCTGACGCACTGCATGTATGGAAGCTATTGTCATATCGGGATTTTGTTGTTGCTGATATGGAAAACTCTGCCGCAACATTCGACACTATTACTGAGCAATTAGAAAACATCGAGCAATTAAAAAGTCGAGTAAATAAAGTACTAAATGATATTTCCAAGCTAAATGTACAGGCAGTCATTGATGGAAAAGAGCTATTGAGAACTGAGGGTCTACATCCTCATTGGAAAGACACAGGTTTGCTATGACAACAGAGATAACTAAAACAATACTATTAGACCATGCTGTAGTTAATACACATAAAGGGTACATCACTATAAAACCTTTAGCTCAAGTATTGGAAGATCTTAAAGTTAATGACCCTAGCGCGTTCATTAATATCCCTTTGTGGGAAAACACAGCATTAAATATTGCCAAGCATGGCACAGTTCATTTTGGTGATAACACTTGGCATAGTTATGAAGAAGCACAAAGAAATCTCAATTTTAGCGGTGAAGATGAACTAACGTATCAAATTCGTATTTATTCACTACTTAAGCTCACACACGGTGATGTAGTAGGCGGTAAACCACTTAAAATATCTACACTCCAAAATGATGCAACGTATTTGCATATTCTGGTGATAAGGATCAGTCATTCCGGTTTCATCGGGATCACTAATCTTTGACGCATTGGACGAGTCTGTGTTTTACCCTAAGTGATCCCGATGGGTCAACTCAGATTGTATTTTTCTCATCGACTCCCCTTTTAAATTGATCCGGTGAGCGTTGTGCATGAGCCTGTCTAGAATCGCGTCTGCCAACGTATTATCGCCAATAGACTGATACCACTGATCGGTCGGTAACTGACTGATGATCACAGTCGATGAGCTGCCGTTTCTATCATCCATGATTTCCATCAGATCGTTCCGGTGTGCGGCTTTAAGTGGTTCCAGCCCCCAGTCATCCAGAATGAGCATGTTCATGCGGGCCAGATGCTGTAGCGCCTTGCTGTAGGTGCCATCAGCTTTTGCTTGGGTCAGTTCTAGCATTAATCGAGAGAGTCGGTAGTATTTCGCGCTGTAACCTTTGGTGCAAGCGGTGTGCGCTAAAGCACAGGCCAGATAAGTCTTACCGCTGCCGCAAGGACCGGTGAGTAGCAGGTTCTGGTGCTTGTTTACCCAGTCACATTGCAACAGAGAGGCCATCATAGCTTGCTTTAGTCCCCTTGGCTGGCTGTAATCTATATCCCGTGCAGTGGCGTTGATTTTCAATTTGGCGGCTTTGAGCAATCGCTGTTGTTTACGCTGCTCCCGCTCATGTTGTTCGCAGTCGGTCATCAGTTGGAGTCGCTCATCGAAGCTTAAAGCATCGTAGTTGCCAGGTTGTTCAGTTTGCATCGTCAGAGCTTTTGCCATGCCGGTGAGTTTGAGCTGGCGTAGTTGGGTGAGAGTATTATTTATCATGATGTCTCCTTGATTAGTGGAAGCTTTGTGGGCCACGGATATTCTCGTGGGATTGGGGTAGCAGTGAGGGCTGTTCCGGTGTATCAGGATGCAGTTTGTCTTGGTTGCTACTAAGGATATCTTTGATGTGCTTGAGTCGATAAAGACTGTGTTGGTTGGCAATGGCGCAGGCCTTGTCGATGCGCTGTGGTGGATATTGGCGAGACAGGCTCAGTAGACCTAAACACACACGATAAGCCTGTTGCTCATGCTGTTTGCTGTTGAGCTGAGTTTTGACCCAAGCAAGCACCTCGCCACCGATATCTTTGGCCCAATTCATGAGTCTGCCTTTGGACCATTGATGATGTTTTTCATGTTGGGTCGGCATGTGACTGGGTGTGGTACTCATGCCTGCGCGATACTGTCTAGCGTGACTAGCAACGAGGTTGTTGTGGAACAGTAATTCAATCACATTGGCCTTGGCATATAGCTCAATGCGCTCGCCGACCAGATGATGGGGCACCGAGTACAAGTGCTCATCATACTGGACGTGGTAATCAATATTGACTTTGACCTGCTTGATATCGGTGTACTGGTAGGTGTGTTTAGGCAGCGGCAAGAGCACCGGTTTATCAATGGACTCGAACCAAGTTCGGCGACTGCCCTTGAACTGTTTAAAGGGCTTGTTGTTCACCTCAACCAGTAAGGCTTTGATGCAGGTGTTTAGCTCGGCCAATGAGAAGAAGGTGTGATGACGTAAGCGTGCCAATATCCAGCGCTCAATGATTTGCACACCCACTTCAGCCTTGGCTTTATCTTTAGGTTTATACGGCCTGGCAGGCACAATAGCCACCCCATAGTGAGCGGCCAGTTGTTGATACGCCGGATTCACATCAGGGTCGTAACGACAGGCTTTAGTTACTCCGCTTTTTAAGTTATCTGGCACCACCATTTGTGGCACACCGCCTAAGAAGTTAAAGGCTCTGGCATGACTATTCAGCCAGTCGGGCAAACTCTGACTATAGGTCGCTTCAGCGAAGGTATAGTTGGTTGCGCCCATCACCGCAACGAATATCTGTGCGGTGCGTACTTCACCAGAGCTACCGCTGACAATTGGCACCGTCTGCCCAGCATAATCGACAAACAGAGTTTCGCCCGCTTTATGGATTTGGCGCATGGAACGGCGCTGTTTAGCACGCCATACCTCATAATGATGGCAATATTGCGAGTAGCTATAGCTGCGATTAGGATACTGCTGGGTATATTCCTCCCACAGCAGGTGCTTGGTCACGCCTTTGCCCTTGAGTTCTTGATGCACTTCAGTCCAAGCAGGCAACTGATAGTGGCGGGACGGCCTAGGGTCTGATTGTGGATACAACAATCTTGCCAGCGCAACGTCATCCATATCATCGGGTAACGGCCAAGTAAGTTCGCAGTGCTTAACTTTAGCAAGCAACTTTTGCACACCACCAATACTGGCTTTCGTGCAGATACTGATTTTTCGTAGACTGAGCTGGGCTTCAAAATGAAGTCGTAGGATTTCTCTGATATTACGCATTGTAAACCTCTTTGTAGCCATGACTGCTCCAGACAAAAAGGAACTAGGCTAGCAAATATGTTGAATATCAACGCGTCAATTAAGATTCTATTAGGTAGAAGTCATCATTCTGGTGACATCCCAAAAGTGATCCCGATGAAACCGGAATAGATGATCCCGATGAAATCAGAATCAGTGATCCCGAATAGCCAGAAAAGGTGATCCCGATGGACCGGAATATGCAGTATTTAAATTCGATTGCGGGTTTCATCAGAAAGAGAGGATATAATTCATTTCATGAGTTGGAATTTAAATCTGATCTAGTTATCAGAAACCTGATAAAAGACTATTTATACGAAGTCGGCAAGATAGCTATATATAGACAGACCCACTCATTTACGAAGCTATTTGCTCCACAGCGAAGCTTTCGACTTTTTGGTCCTAAAGTATGCAGTATTTTTTGTGATGTTCTTAGCCAACTAGACGAGTTACATCATCCTAGACCTGTAACCTACTCACATCCTGTCATTCCTACTAAGCAGATGAAAAGAATTCTGAAATTTACAACTAAAATAGTTGAAAAATCGAAAGAAAAGATCGACCGATGGCTCGAATTAAATGCGCGTTTAATTGAGAGTTTAAATGAGGGCTTGATTGAACCACCTCCAAAAAATGATACGTGCGAATTAATCGCAAAGCACGTTAAAAACTTACCCCATGAAAAAGAATTTATTCAATTATCTGAAGACTTGGAAGATTTAAAATTAGCTACCTTTATCAACATCCTAGCCTATACAGGTATGAGATATAACGAAGTTCTTACGTGTAAAGTTGGATGTGCCAATTATAAAGATGATATTTACTACCTAACGGCCACAATGACCAAGACGGACAACAGTAAGGTAGAGATGGAGTGGTTTTCTAACGCTGAGGTATTTGAGTCTATTGAATTATATGAGAAATATGTGACTGGCATGCAAGAACGCGCACAAACTGTTCTTTCCTCATGCAGAGCCAACATTAAAAACAGCCAAGCACACAATTTGGAAGAAGGATTGAAGAAAAATCGTCTCTTTGGTGTTTCACACAGTAGCTGTAGTGTTAGTTTTAGCAATTCTGGAAGATTTACTGATTTTGAAATCAAAAGTAACGAATACGCTGAGCTATTTGACTTAACACTAGATAGCGAAGATATAGCAGAACTTGAGCGTCTTGAGTCGAACTACAAAGCAGTCAGAGGTGAAAATAGAGGAATCCCTTACGAAGAAGGAGATATACTAAGACTAACAGCTCACATGTTCCGACATACATTAGCGTACTTTGTCATATCAAATAAATTAGGTGAGCTTGATGATATTAGATATCAATTTAAGCATTTAACTAGCCTAATGACATTTGTATATACGCGAAGAGCATTTTTGGCTTCCAGCACTTTAATTAAAACTACAGAAGAATTTAGTGATATTTTAATTGAACGTATCGCGGAAGAGTTAATTGATGAAGCCGAGTCACAATCGCTAAAGGGTGGTGCTGGTGAGCAAATTAATAAAACATCTAAAGATCTCATAATAGGAATAACTGATAGCCAAAGCAAAGATTCGACAGTGATCAAGCAGATCCATTTTAGTTCGATTGAAGAGCTGAAAAAATTCCTTGTGAAGAACATTCAAAACATTCGCGGCTTACCTACGGGTTACTGTACGGCTGGAGAAGCCTGCAAAATAAAAGGAGCTGGTATTCCTAGTGGCTGTGTATATTGCGGCAGCAAAATTATCAGCAGACGCCATAAGATGAATTGGCAAATAATAAAAAAAGAGGCGACTAAGAAACTAGAGATATATGCTGCATCGACCAAAGAAGAGCAGGAAGAGTACGAGCTATTTGCTATTCACTGGAAAAACAACATAGCAGCCGCCGATTATGTACTTGATAGCGCTTCACAATATAAGAATAACAAAGGGGCACGCGCATGAGTAGCGCTTACGACGATATTAAACGAGCCTTTGATGAAATGAAGTCAGATGGTAGCAAAATAACCAAAAACGCTGTTGCTACGAGAGCAAAAAGGAATATTGCAAACCTATCGAAAATAGAAGAAAAATGGGTAAACTTACGAGTAGAAATTGAAGATGCTCAATTAAATTGGGAGGGAAAAAAGGAAGAAACTACCAAAGATGAGTTAATCAAACAGCTTAAAGCCAACGTATCTAATCTCAAAAGTAAACTGGCAAACGAAAAACATAAAAATGAAATTGATCCAAAAGTTTATGACAAAAAAATAGAGAAGCTGCTGGTATTACTGCAAGAAATGTATGCGGAGATAGACAAGCTAAAACTAATAAATGCAGATTTACAAAATCAATTAGTTCACTCAGGACAACAGAGGGAAATAAGAGTGGACGAATCTACAGGAGAAATTATTGAATTAGTTTCAAGCACGAAGCGTAAAGAATGAATTTTATTAAACCGGAACTTAAGAGACTGTAACTAATTTTGTGGTGCGACACGATGTTGCTCCTGTGATTGTTTAATCCAAAGGATTGGATGTTAAAGCTACTGTCTCACCAGTAGTTCCCTATTTAGCTGTGCGTTGACGGTAACGTCTAGGTGCAAAGCGCTGAGGACAATGTAGCCACGGGAAACCGTAGGTGTAACCTGTGAAGGTGATACCGAAACTGCTAGCCGTAAGCGGTGATGGCGCTAGGGATGATGGTAAGGCCAGCAAATGCGAATCTCGACAAGCATCGTAATTGTTGAAGAGCTAAAACTGTAATGGTCTAATTATTCAAAACACTTTGTTGGAGGTATGATATCAAAAACCAATGAGGTAAGAATGAAGAAGTACACAGCCGAATTTAAATTAGAATGTATTGAGTTGATCACTGTTCAAGGTTATCCAGTTAGGCAAGCTGCCGATGCAATGGAAGTTGGATATTCCACCTTACAAAAATGGGTACGACAGTATCGCGAAGAACAAGTAGGCATTACGCCTAAAGCGTCTGCCATCACTGATGAACAAAAACGAATTCAAGCGTTAGAGAAGCAAGTTAAACAATTAGAAAGTGATAATAACCTGTTAAAAAAAGCTTCGGCCTTCTTCGCAATAGAAATGAACAAAGGCGGCAAGTCGCGCTAGAGTTGAAGAAGGCAGGGTTTAATGTTCAGCATATTTGTCGATGTTTAAATGTACCCCGTAGCTCGTTTTATTTTCATGCTAAACCAAAGCGAATTAAGGCTGGCGATATTCACTTAGAGGCAGCGGTGAAGCATATTCACAATGAAATGGACGCCACTTACGGCAGCCGAAGAATGATGATAGAACTTAATCATCAGGGGTATAAAGTGGGTCGTTATAAAGTACGACGATTGATGCGCAAATTTAAATTGATAGCGAAACGGCCTCGGTTACATCGTTATCCCTATGCAGGAAAGGCGTCTATCATTGCCCCTAATTATTTAAATAGGCAGTTTAACCCTGAACAACTTAACACCCATTGGTCAGGTGACATCACGTATATCCGAACAGGCCAAGGATGGTTATATTTAGCAGTAATAGTAGATTTATGCTCGAGAAAGATTATTAGCTGGGCATTCTCAGATAAACCCAATACTGAGTTAACAACCCGCGCTATACGTTTAGCAGTTAATAAAAGAGAGCCTATGACAGGAGTCATATTCCACTCGGATCAGGGGGCTCAATACACCAGTGATTCGTTCCAGAAGTGTTTGAGTGAATTTGGAATCCAGGCAAGCATGAGTCGAGCAGGAAATTGTCTAGATAACGCCGTTACGGAACGTTTCTTTAGAAGTTTAAAGTCTGAAAGAGTTAACTACCGAAGGTATCAAACTCGTCACCAGGCCCAAGCGGATATTATTGATTATATCGAACCATTTTATAACCAGAAACGACGACACCATAAACTGGGAAACATCTCACCAGTTGAATATGAGATGAAATTAATGAAAAGTGCCTAATAAAGTGTCCAAGAAGAGTTGACCATTACAGGTGTGGGTAGTTCAATTAAATTTGTCACCGCATCGCTTACCATAATGTAAATTCTCACTAATTGAAGTGTTTATATATTAACCAAAAAAAAAGGGAATGGAAGCATTAGTTGTCGTAAGTTATTGATTTAAAAGAAAAGATTGACGAAGCCGTTCATATTGATAATTTTTGTAAATCATTTATTTCTTTCATTGAATTTCTCAAGGTATACGAATGATAGATGTGTTGCTTACCGATGATAGTCAAAGCACCTAGCTGTACGGGAGTAATGATTAGCTTTATGGCGATAGATCCAAAACCTAATTTTCCAATTTTATTTATAAAAATGCGCTTACTAACTACATTAAAATAACTATCGTTTTCCAACTATATTTCCAAAAGATCTAACTTTATTTGTAAAAATGGTTTTAAGTACTCAACTCTACTTTCCATCATTATTTGAATACTACACCAGGCTGGGTGCAGCTCTACTGTACGAAACAAATCATTAGGGGACGCAGTATGGGAAATACTGCGAAAACTATTCAGGATAGAATTGATGCCAAATCTGTTGCTTAAGATAGGGCTAGAATGTCTTTATTTCGAAAAATGGGCGCATTGGTAGGAATGAAATTCTACTTGAGAATGAGTATTCACAGGGCGGGAAAAATCATTATTGTGTTGCGTCTGTGACCTCTGAATAATGATATTGCTGCCCTGATGTAGTTATAATTGGTTTGATTTTTGTGGCGGAATATCATCGCCCTGACGTTGATCAAACGCTTGTTTTATCTCTATGATTTTGAGAAGGTCTTCCTCAAAACCAACAGGCAACGACAGGCTGACTGCTAGCAATTCGGATTGTTCATACTTAACTCGAAAATGCTTAGCTATACCTTCTTCTAAGTTTATAATTAGGTGTTCTCCCTCGCCACTATACAGTGCTCTAGATTCGAATTGAGCAGTCGACGTGCAAGTATTGCAAAATGAAATTTCTGCACTAACCGTTGCGTAAACGTTCGTCGATACAAATACAAAACATATGAATATAACCTGTTTCATGTTCATGCCTTTTAAATGTGAAAAATAGTCTGAGGATAACGGCCTGAACTACAAAATCATGCCGTATCGAATAGTTCGGATATATGTTTGATTTTTGATTATAGCTACCTCCTTCTCAAAGAGCCCACAAAATAGCAAAAGCACATCAAAATAATTGCTGGTAAACTATGCGTAAAATATGCAATAGATATCGGTAATGGATCAGGGTTATTTCGATATACAACTTGCAAAAGCAATACTGTAAATACGGGCAAGAGAAAGCCAGCATATAAAATCGCTTTCTTGCTTTTCTTACCCGCATAGTAAGCTACAGTCGCATAGGTAAAGTAGCTTACTACTAAAAAAATGAAACCTGACATTAAGGTATATACCTGAATGTGCAATTTCTTTGAAGGAAGTAGACGCCTCCCCATCCATTAGGGAAACTCCACAATTCACAAGTGGCCGTAATAGTACCGGTAGAGTTATATCTGCTATTGGTTAGCGACCTATTTTCTAGTTGTAAGCGGTCAAAAATCAAAGCTGGCGGCACTGGGTCTGGAGTATTGCAAAGTGGATCCGATGTGTTAAGTGTACTTTGGCAATATGCATCGACAGACTCTTGACTGTTAATTACTGCGTAATAATAGATATCCCTCTGAGCTTGAAATACTATTTCCGCAACAATCTGACCATACTCTGTTAGTCCCATATGATCTAAGATGTATTCAATATCTGTATTCATGTCATAGTAGAATTGTGCATCGCAAAGGGACTTTGGGGAGTTACCGGCGTAGCAAATGTCATGGTTATTACAAGCGGTAGCAAAGGGGAAATCTGGAATGGCTACGTTTCCAGGCGACCAGGGTTCGCCTGTTCCGCAACCATTTGAGAGGCTTCGTAATAAATCTGGTTTTGCTGATAGTCCATCTGCTGAATATGTTGATGAGTTACTGTTTGCTTCATGAACGTCAAACGCTTGTTTTAATTGTATGATTGTGAGAAGGTCTTCTTCAAAGCCTGTAGGCAAAGGTAAGATAATTGCAAGTGATTCGAAACGTTCATCAACAACTCTATAACGCTTAGCTGTGCCTGCTTCTAAATTCACAATTAGATATTCTCCTTCGCCATTATGAAGAGCTCTGGATTCAAATTGATTAGTTGAAGTGCAAGTATTGCAAATTGAAATTTCTGCATTAATTGATGCATAAACGTTCGAGGACGCAAAAATAAAAAATAGAAATATTACTTGTTTCATATTAATTCCTTTTAAAAATCAAAAACAGATTGAGAATGATTTACCTGCCCAATATTATTACCCATGGACAAACTCATAATAGTTCAGTAACTTTATTAGTCAAGAAATCCAGAGTAATTTTTTATCATGGAAGGGAAATTGATGTGTTCTCGACTATCTTGAGAAATTAAATAAGCCTATATGCAGATAACTTTTATAGTCCTAATTCTGATATAATCTTATTTACAATTGGTGCTCGTCGTCTAAGTGCACTAAATGAATTGATGACTTTAACGACCTCTTTTTGTTTTTTGACACAATGTGCAACCTCTATTCGAAGTTTATTTCACAGTGTTTCCGCACGAACTGCCTGTGAGTTTCATGGTGTGAGGCTTTTGAATGTAATTGGACAATATCCTTTGCGCTGTCTACAAATCGCTCACCTTTGCAATTTACTGTGTACCCCATTAAAAGTCGCTTCCTGCTGCTACTAACTCGGCAAACGAGAAATAGATAAAACTCACAATCAAGTGTCGATTAGTTAAATTACAATGTGATTATTATATAATGAGGGAATTAGCTGTCTGGCAGATTTGATATCGTTTTAAGTACATAATGCAGAAAGTTAACCGCTAGCTATTAGAATTAATCGATACTTGATAACACTATTTAATTGTCTCAAGTATTTACCAAAACAAATTTTCATCTACTCTGGCTATTCTATTTGTAAGAAATGGATAGGGAGGCCATTACGATAATGGAGAAACTATTCTCATGTTTTTTGTGTTTAATAACGATTTAGCTTAAATAGTGTTTGGGTGGTCAATATAGTTGGACACATAATCAGTGTGAGCAGTTGTTCAAAGATATTGAACGAGCGGGATCTACGGACTTAGAAGCTCATTTTATTGGCTCGGTAGTATATGTAGAGCGTGGGTTGTACAGCCATAGTGACGTACCGCAATTATTAGTTATTGATGGGCAACAGCGTTTAACATCCGCTACGTTGTTAATTGCGGCATTAACACGGGAAATACTGAAAAGAGCTGATAATGGTATCGCAAACGTTGTTGATGGTACTAACGCTAAAAAGTTAAAAATGTATTATTTGTGCAACGATGCGGAAGACGGTGATTTGTTCTATAAGCTTATTCTAACAAAGGCTGATGATGAAGCACTGCGCAATATCGTCGATGGTAAGATAATGCAAGATGAAGACTCTGCGGTAAGAGTGATCCAAAATTACCTGTTGTTTGAACGGAAATTACAAAGTGCGAGTGAAAAGCAATTAAACCAAATATATCTTGGCTTACAAAAGTTGATCATTGTTGACATTGCACTCGACAGAGAAAAAGACAACCCGCAGCTTATTTTTGAAAGCCTAAACTCTACTGGTTTAGATTTAAGCCAAGCCGACCTGATTCGAAATTATGTACTAATGGGCTTAGAGCCTAAGCAGCAAAACCAACTTTACAATGACCATTGGTACCCGATGGAAAGTGCATTTGGGCACGGTGAATATAGTTGGCTGTTTAACCAATTTATGCGTGATTACTTAACCGTAAAAACGGGAAAACCGCCAAGAGTTGGCGATGTATATGAAGGTTTTAAAAAATATGCGTCTTCATTAGAGTCCAACATTAGTGAAGTAGTTGCTGACGTTCACCTACATGCTAAATTTTATATTGCGATTGTTAGGGAATTGGAAACTGAGCCAAAATTATTGGAGGTATTTAAAGATATCAATGCGTACAAGGTTGATGTTGCTTATCCTTTAATCCTTGAACTTTACCATGATTATTATTTTAAAATTTTGACCCTCGATGAATTTGAACAGTGTTGTCGCTATGGACTTCCCAGATTTTGCTAGACACTTTTAACAGTTACAATGTAACTTCAACTAGAGGTGTTTATGAGCAAAGGCAAACGGTATACCCAAGAGTTTAAAATCGAAGCGGTCAAACAAGTTACTGATCGTGGTTATTCTGTTCAGGAGGTCGCTGAGCGGCTGGGGATTACAACTAAATCGTTATATAACTGGCGCAGCCAGTTAACAGGTAATAAAACACCTCGGCCATCGTCAGATGATTCGGTTCGAATAGCCAAATTAGAGGCTGAGTTGAAACGGGTTACGGAGGAACGGGACATATTAAAAAAGGCCGCAAGGTACTTTGCAAGCCAGCCAGAGTGAAGTACGCCTTTATCCTTGACCACCAACAACAGTTCTCCGTGTTAGCCATGTGCCGTGTATTGAAGCTCAATCGTAGCGGGTTTTATGCGTGGCTGAAGCAACCGTTGAGTATTAGGGCTATCGAAGATAATCGCTTGCTTAAGCGAATTAAAGAGTTCTATGTTGCCAGTGGTGGAACATACGGTAGTCCATGGATACATCGTGACCTTCGTGAAGCTGGTGAGCTTTGCAGCGTTCATCGTGTCGCTAAAATTATGCGGCTGAACAATCTTAAGGCGCAGATCGGTTACAAGCGCAAATACATCAAAGGCAGTAAGCCGTCACGGATTGCTGATAACGTGTTAGAACGCGATTTCGCGCCGATTAAGCCCAACACAGCATGGGTAAGCGACATCACCTATGTTCGAACCTACGAAGGATTCTTGTACTTAGCAACCGTTATTGATCTGTTCTCTCGTCGCGTCGTGGGTTGGTCGATGGACAAAAACATGGATAAGCATCTTGTTATTGGCGCTTTATTGATGGCCGTTTATCAACGACGACCTAAAGAGTCCGTGTTGGTGCACAGTGATCAGGGAAGCCAATACGGCAGTAGCGATTACCTTGCTTTTATGAAAGAGCACAACCTAAAACCTTCAATGAGTCGTCGCGGTAATTGCCATGATAATGCAGTAGCTGAAAGCTTTTTTGCAACGTTTAAGAAACGCGTTATCAGAAAGAAGATATATTCAACAAGAGACGAAGCGAAAACTGAGATATTTAACTTTATAGAAATGTTTTACAATCCGAAAAAACGTCATTCGCATACAGGCGGTGTATCACCTGCTAAATTCGAAGAAGCGTATTTTTTGGAACAACAGACTGTCTAGTAAAAGCTGGGAAGTCCAGACGTTGCTCAACCAAAGGGTAAGGTCGGTAAAGCGAATTGGGCACTGAACCATATTCAAAAGCTTTACCGAATTGAAACCCAAATCAAAGACAAAACAGCGCTCGACAAACAAGCTATCCGACAACAACAAGCCGAACCGCTGCTAGAGCAATTTAAAACTCGGCTAGACAAATCGGCCAATCAGATACCGCCCAAAACGGCATTAGGCAAAGCCATCACCTACAGTTTGAATCAGTGGCCTAAACTGACTCGTTACATTGAAGATGGCAATCTTAACATCGATAATAACCGCGCTGAACGCGCGGTAAAACCGTTCGTGATTGGCAGGAAAAATTGGTTATTTAGCAATACTGCAAAAGGTGCAAAGGCCAGCGCTACCCTTTACAGCATTATCGAAACCGCCAAGGCCAATGGCATAACGCCATTCGACTACACGATGTACTTGCTAGAGCAAATAAGCCAGCCAGACCACACCATCGAGCCATTGCTACCATGGGAATTTGCTAAACGCTAGGTGGGATTGGTGGACGTTTACGGTGGAGGCGTGTGGTGGGTTAGATTGAAAAAAATAAGGCCTACTCAAATAAAAGAATAGGCCTTATTGAACATGCTTATCTACACATAGGTCTTCTAAAAATGCTTTTCAGTAAACTCAGCCAATGAACTTCGTTCAACCTCGTCAAAAATTAAGATACTTCCTTTCTCATAGTTTCTATATATATTCACAGCAGCACTAGCCCCGCTCGATGCTGGAGTCACAAAGCGATCATCAATTTGAGCTAAATTACCCAATACAATTGTTCGACAGTTTTTGCCACCACGACTAAGCATTCCCTTCATTTGCACTCTAGTCATATTTTGTGCCTCATCAATAATTAAAACGGCATCATCTATAGAGCGTCCTCGAAAATACGCCATAGATGTAAATTCTATATTAGCTCTATCAATAATATGCTCAACCGTAGCGCGAGTACTCTTTTCATCATCACCATCTCCTGAATGCATTGAGATCAATGCATCTGTAACACCAGCTAAAAGTGGTAATGACTTTTCAGTTAAATCCCCCGGCAAAAATCCGGGGTCATCGTCCATAAAGTCTCGACTCCTTACAACAACAATCTTTTTATACTGTTTTGACTCCAAGACTTGATGCAATCCAGCCGCAATCGCTAAAAAAGTTTTACCAGAACCAGCAGGGCCAAGGATGATATTTAAATCATAGAATGGGTCTGTTAATTGACTAAGAGCCACAGATTGTCGAGGGTTTTTGGGTAAAATCCCCCAAATTTTTCCCTGTTGTCTTGGTAATAATTTAGTATAAACACTTCCGTCAGCCACTTCGGTAACAAGTCCAACATGTCCAGCTTCATCATACCAATACATATTCTCCTGCACTTCGTCATTAAAAAAACTTGCAGGAAATTTATATACTTCTCCAGATAATTTAAAGTCCTTATCAGACTTTAAGCGATCAAATAAATCACCATCAAATGATTGGACACCTGTGTACAATAAATCAACATCAGAAATCTGGTTATCAACTAAAACATCTTCTGCATCGACTCCGATTGTTCGAGCTTTAAGACGCATATTAATATCACGACTAACTATTGTGACACTTTGCTTAAGCTCTTTCTGCATATGCAGCGCGTAATTAATAATACGATTGTCTGCATCACTACCTATTGCATGTTTCAACTCATCTGCAAAATCTATTTGAGTATCGATTCCAATAAATAATTTACCACGCTTAGCTGATTCAGTTGACGGCAATTCAATGCCTTTTTCCATTTCTTCAGATGTATGACCGTTAATGATATCTTCTAGCATTCTAATAACAGCACGAGCATCTTGACTAACATTTTTGTCAGTTCGCTCTTTTAAATTATCTAGCTCTTCAAGAACAGTTAAACAAATATAGATATCATCTTTATATGCAAGAAGGCTTTTGGGGTCATGTACTAAAGCAGAAGTATCTAGTATGCGGGGATTTCTATTTTCATTTGAATTTTTCATTATGCTGCTACTCCCCAAATTGAGTCGTTACTAGACTTTGTGGTGTACTCTTCTTGTAAATTACAAATATTTAGTAAAGGTTTGATATTGTAAGGCTGCTTAGAGTAGTTAAGAAAATCAATTTTTTTGGTAATTCTTTTTACTTTCCCTACAGGCCAATAAAAATACAGGGATAAAAACTTTAATTTTTTTGCAATTCGGGGTTGTAAAATAACAATAGCATTCTGGATGCTGCGACCACGCATAAAGTTGACTGACTTAAACTGAATATTGGCTTTCTCCATGATGTAACTCATCGAGCCTTTGACGTTTTCATCATTCTTATGCAGCACCTCCAATGAATCTGTGATGGCTGCTAACCATGGCGCCATCTTTTCCTCTTCGGTACCGGGTAAAAATCCTATGGATTCTGCAATTTCTGGCGTGCTTCGGGTCACGATGATTTTGTCGTACATATTTTTTTCAATCACCATTTCCAGTGCAGCCGCCAGTGCGAGTAAGGTTTTTCCGCTACCGGCAGGACCGGTTAAAATAACTAAATCAATATGGGGATCAAGCAGGGCATGTAACGCCATGCCTTGACCAATATTCTTCGGCGTGATCCCCCAAGCAGAGCGCCCCATGAGCCGCTCGAAGCCCAAGTCTAAGACATCTATAGTGTCCTCTGTCATAGACTCCACTATGCCAGCAAACTGCCGCTCTTCATCAATTAAAAATTCGTTAATATAAGCCTCAGGCAGAACCTTTTTATCAATCACATGAATAGTGTCCCGGCCTTCAGTACGACTATCAACAGAATTGACGTTTTGCCAAAATTCACCGGGGAAAGTGTGGTATCCCTTGGATAAATATTTGATATCGCTGATCAGTTGGTCGGTTCGATAATCCTCAACATGTGCCAGTCCCGCGCCCTTGGCTTTAAGTCGCATATTTATATCTTTGGTGACCAACACAACTTGGCGGGGATGCTTAATTTTCTGTAAATGTAAGGATGCATTAATGATGCGGTTGTCATTTTCGTTACTGGTAAATACCTGCACATCAATGGGCAGACCATGGTCGGCAAATATCGACAGACTCCCCGTAGGTGCCGTTGGTCCGGAACCGAGTCCTTGCATGGACACTCCCGCGAGCATATCTTCCGGTGTTGCTTCATGCAGGAGGTCTTCCATTGCACGAATCGAGACTCGGGCATCGCGAGCCACATCTTTCTTGCTGTCCTTAATATAATCCAGTTCTTCTAACACTGTCATTGGAACCACTACGTCATGTTCTTTGAAGGATAAAAAGGCAAGAGGTTCGTGAAGCAGGATATTGGTATCTAAAACGTAAATCTTAGTTTGAACTACTTTTTTTTCTGGCATCCGCTACTCCGTATGACAACTGCTCTAGCTAAAGTTGCCGGTGATGATGGGCTAATTTGCTGTAACTGGTTGAAATGCATTTAGCCCTAAAATAATTACTTCCCCACTCAACCATAAAACACTTTTTAGCGACTTTCATCTACTTTTAGTAAAGTCACAAAGGTGTCATATTTCCAGCGCTCATCAACACCATTTTGATCTCGAATAATAAGATTCAAGCCCAACAGCGGTTAAACTACACTGCAAGATATGCCTAGAACGTATATAATTGCCGCCTTACAGAATATTATCCGTGCAGCGAGTTCGAAATTCTTGCTGCCAAACACACGAGTGCTTGAGACACATCAAGCAATGCTCGCATTTGGAACTAGACTATGGCAAATCCACACCACTTTGCATTGGGGCAACGTTGGTTAAGCAACACTGAATCTGAATTGGGTTTAGGCACAATTATCGCGGTAAACCAACGTACTGTTGAGATACTTTTCCCTGCTATAGGTGAAACTCGCACCTACGCGCCCGCGTCAGCCCCGCTAACTAGAGTAACTTTTGAGGTAGGCGATACCGTTGAAAGTCATGCTGACTGGCAGATAATTGTTTCACAAGTACAAGAAGATAACGGTATGTTGACCTATATTGGTCAACGAATTGACAATGGCGAGACCGTCAATCTAAAAGAAACATTTGTTGACCACCACTTTCAGCTCAATCAACCACAAAAGCGTTTATTAGCTGGACAAGTGGACGAACCTAAGTGGTTTGATATCCGTCAACAATGTATTTCACAGCAATTTCAACATGCTACTTCTGACTTATTAGGCTTTCTAGGTGCTCGTGTCGATATTATTCCCCATCAATTGCATATTGCCGCTGAAGTAGGTCGTCGTCACGCGCCGCGGGTTTTGTTAGCGGATGAAGTAGGCTTGGGTAAAACCATTGAAGCTGCGCTAATCATCCATCAACAGTTGCTTACCAATAGAGCACAACGGGTGTTGATTGTTGTGCCGAATAGCTTGGTTCACCAGTGGTTGGTCGAAATGCTTCGTCGGGTTAATTTAGCCTTTTCTATTTTTGATGAAGAGCGCTGTCAGTCAATGTCTGAGGAAAGCGGCAATCCGTTCGAGTCAGAACAGTTAATTTTATGTAGTTTAGATTTTCTAACCCATAACAGTCGATACTTTCAGCAAGCATGTGAAGCACCTTGGGATCTTATGGTAGTAGACGAAGCCCACCATTTAAAATGGTCAAAAGGACAGCCATCACAAGAATACCAAGTAATAGAACAATTGGCACAGGTTACTAAAGGTGTGTTGTTGCTAACAGCGACACCGGATCAATTAGGCCACGAAAGTCATTTTGCCCGTCTAAAACTTTTAGATCCTGCTCGCTTTCATGACTACCAAGCATTTGTCGAGGAAGAACAAACTTATAGCCAACTAGCCCAGGCTATAGAGCCCTTGCTAAATGGTAATCAAGCTATCTCTGCTTCTGCCCGCCAAGATATTGCTAATTTTGCTGGCGAAGAGTTATTAGCTAATACTGATTTATCCATTTTTAGCGAGCGTAATAAGCTTATTTATCAGTTGCTCGATCGACATGGCACTGGCAGACTATTATTTAGAAATAGTCGAGCAGGCGTGAGCGGCTTCCCGCAACGTGAATTACTTGCTTACCCATTATCGTTGCCAGAAGAATACGCGGATTTTCTGATTGAAGAATTAGAACCAAGCCGCCTTCTAAGCCCAGAACGCATCCCTGAATTTGTTGATAGTTGGGTAGATTTTGATCCAAGAGTAGACTGGTTCATTGACCACCTGCAGCAGCTCAAAGGGCAAAAAGTCCTTACCATTTGTGCTAAAGCTTCCACCGCATTGATGCTCTCAGAGGCCATCAGACGTAAATCAGGCATTCGTGCTGGCGTCTTCCACGAGGGTTTGAGTATTGTCGAGCGTGACAGGATTGCCAACTACTTCGCCCAATCAGAAGAAGGCGCGCAGGTTCTTATATGCAGCGAGATTGGTAGTGAAGGACGTAACTTCCAATTTGCGCACAATCTGGTTTTATTTGACTTGCCTCGGGTGCCCGATTTGTTAGAACAAAGAATAGGACGATTAGATCGTATTGGACAAAAACATGATGTGAAAATCCACGTACCATTTTTCGTCAACTCTTCTCAGCACGTTATGCTGGACTGGTATCACGATGGTTTGAACGCATTCGAACTTACTTGCCCTGTGGGTACCCAAGTTTATGAAGAAGTAGAAGAACTGTTATTACAAGCATTGCAAAACCCACATGATGAACTGGCAAAACGTCAATTGATTGAAAGCACTCAAACTATCAATCAGGATTTGCGTTACAAATTGGAACAGGGAAGGGATAAACTATTAGAGATTAATTCCTCCGGAAAAGGCAAAATTGACGGCCTTGTAAGCCAGATTCAAGACGCCGAAGACTCGCCTCGCTTAGAGCGTTTCATGACGCAATTGTTTGATACCATTGGCGTGTTGCAAGAAGAAAAAGATGACGATTGCTATCTACTTCGACAAACCGAGTCAATGCATACTCAACTGCCCGGTCTAGAAGAAGAAGGTATGACCATCACCTATCAGCGCAGTACTGCCACCACCATGGAGCACGTGCACTTTCTCAGTTGGGATCACCCGATGATCCAACATGCCATGGATACGGTGACTACCGATGTTCACGGAAAAAGTGCTATTGGAATGAATCGTGATAAAAACTTGCCGGCTGGCCTCTACTGGCTTGAGTGTCTGTTTGTATTGTCGACAAAAGCTGACAAGCAATTGCAAATTAACCGCTTTTTGCCCCCTACACCGATAAAAGTGACTGTCGATCCCAAAGGACAACAGATAGATAAAGTATTTTTTCAATTGGATAGAGTCGGTGCCAAAATGACCTCTAAATTGATCAGTGCATTACAAAGCCATATTGAAAAGGGAGTGTCACAAGCTACTGATATCGCTTCCAATCTGGCCCAAACAACTAAACAGCAATGTTTAGACGATATGTGCGAGCTGCTAACGGAAGAGTTGCTCCGCTTAACCAGTCTGAGTGCGATAAATCCATCAATTCGTCAAGAAGAAATCGACTTTCTGTCCAATCAAATTGAAGCCTTAACACAAGCGATCGGACAAGCAGAGGTACATCTTGAAGCGGTGCGTCTAGTGGTCAATAATCATTAATATGAGAATGCAGTAAATGGCCATCTTAAATTATGCTCCGCCGCGGTATCCCTATTTTGAGACCGTTTATCAAGACGACGATTTAATAGTGATAAATAAGGCCAGTGGGTTGTTAACTGTACCGGGCAAAGCATTGGAACATAAGGACAGCCTGCAACTAAGAGTAAAGCGTGTCTATCCCACAGCGACTATAGTCCATCGATTGGATATGGCCACCTCAGGTTTGATCGTGCTAGCGCTGAATATGGACACCCACAGGAAATTGTCTAAGGCATTTGAATTAAGACAAACCTCGAAAAGTTATTTGGCCCGAGTTTATGGTCAGCTCAGTCAATCCACTGGCAGTATTGATTTACCGCTGATTTGTGACTGGCCCAATAGGCCCAAACAAATGGTTGACCATGAGCGGGGCAAATCCGCCTTAACCCACTGGCGTTGTGTGGTGTCCGATAACGATGAGTCATTGGTAGAACTCACCCCGGTGACGGGCCGTTCCCATCAATTACGGGTACATATGTTAAGCATCGGTCACCCAATTTTAGGTGATCGCTTGTATGCCCATGAAGATGCACTTGCAGCAGCGAGTCGATTGCAACTGCATGCTCAATCGTTAGGATTTACCCATCCACAAACTGAACAAGCCTTGGTATTTGATTGTCCAGCACCCTTTTCATTAAAGTGTGAAGGCAAATAGACCGATAAGGATAACACGCTATATGATTAGGTTATCCGTGACTAAAATACACTTTGCTCGAAAGTTTCTGCTATTGACGATACTTCTATGCGCGACGATTCGGCTTGGGCTAGCTCAAAGCGCAGACCTTGACATCGCCATGGAAGATATCCAGCATCAGCAGTTTGCAGATAGCTTCGATGTGCTACTGGTAGGCGAAGCAGAACTGCCGTTAATTATACAAGAGTCCAGCACGCCGATAACCCGCGGAGTAGCCGTGATGATCAGCGAATCCGGCCGCGGCCCATTCAGCCAACATGGCCTGAATCAACTAGCTATAGAGCTCAACAAAGTGGGTTGGGTAACTATGATAATGCCCGCTCCTGTTGCCGGCTTTGCTCCGTCACAAAACGACGATGCACAGCAACAGAATCAACAACCTGCTCCCGCCCCAGAGACCTCCCAAACGGAGCAGAATCCATCTAACCAAGAGACAGTGAGTCCCAGAAGTGGCCAACAAAACATAGCCACCGAACAATTCTCAGCCCACCAGCAACAATTAATCTTACAATTACGAGCGGTCACCCAAAAAACTCGCCAATATCCGGGGTTTTTCTTGGTTATAGCCCAAGGTACTAGCGCTGCTTGGCTAACTAAAATTTATGCCGAAAAAGTCTTAGATCTGCCTGATGGTATGGTGGCGGTCAGCCCTTATTGGCCGCAACGAGATTACAACAAACAATTGCCTGAGTGGATAGCCAAAACTGAAATGCCTTATCTAGACATATTTACCCCTTTTGATCCCCAATGGTCTCTGATGACAGTAGGGCCGCGTAAAATTGCTGCCGTGAAAGGACTCAAGCTAATGTACCGACAACGGGAGCTTACTGGCCAAAAGATGGACCAACAGCAGTTGGTGCGATTGGGTAAGGAAATATACGGCTGGCTGACCCATTTAGGCTGGTAAAATCATTATAAGCAAAGATAATGTCTTATAATTTCAAAAGGATAATTATTTTGTAATCTGACAAGACGGCAAGAGTTGAATTCGATACTATACTTTAGTCTAGTTCAACTATTAACCGTGCTTTTATATTAAGTGAATATACAGAATTTTATTAACCTCAAGTCCAAACAACTCGCCTATTTCGTGCGTGCTTATTGGTCAAACAGGATCCCGTATCTGGAAGTAGATCTCTATTTTTGGGATACCTTGGAAGAGTGGACGACGATCAAGAAAACCGATCACGAACCCTATAGTCAGAAAGAGCGCGTATTTTGGCATCTACTCCATCAATTACACTTCTGGCCAGAGCACAAATTGCTTAAAGACCCCTACCTTCGCGATGAATTAGAGACCTGTTTAGAATATCTTGAGGGCGCCGGTCAATATCCTCTAGATTGTGTCGGTATTCGCCCCTAACCTCCCGCTTTTATGATCTAAAATCTAGTCGACGAAAACCACCAGAAAATCCTAACATTACGCAAAAATGTTCTGTTCTTTATTAAATGAAGATAAGATTATATCTGCATGGCTGTATTAATCTGCAAGCTCATTTTAAACTATGTATAACCCAACAAGATGCATCTGATATCGACTCAATTAAACTTGATTATTTACATATGAATTGGTGAATCACATTTATCCAAATGTTATAGTGACTGCCTAGAAAGTCATTTTAATTGGATAAATAATTTGTGGCCAAATTAAATGTAAATGACATTGCATTAATTGCCGGCGTCAGTAATGCTACGGTTTCCAGAGCATTTAGAGAACCCGAAAAAGTTTCACAAAAAACCCGCGACAAGGTAATGACAGCGGCAAATAATCTTGGTTTTACGCCAAGTCGTTTAGGCGCTAGTTTAAAGCAAGGTCGAACGTTTAATATTGTTGTGCTGGTTCCGGATATTACTAATCCCTATTTTTCCCCGGTTGTCCGTTCTATGGAAAAAACCGCAAATTCTCGCGGCTATTCCGTCTTGTTAGGTGACACCCTCGACTCACCAGAATTAGAGAAGTCATACGCTAAAATGGTCGAGTCCAAACAAGCCGATGGTATCATCATTAATTCCGAACGATTCCCATTTGAATTGAATTCTAATCGAGACTTGCCGCCAGTGGTGAGTGTTTCTGAATTGGTCAAAAACGAGGATATTTACCGAGTGGGTGTCGACAACATCGCTATTGGTAAATTAGCCACATCCCACCTGTTAGGGTTAGGTCATACCAAGATCGCCGTGGTCAGCGGGACTAAAAATCTGCAAAGCTGTAATGAACGTTTGGCTGGTTATCAATTGGCACTAGAAGAAGCAGGAATAGAATACGATCCGAAGCTAGTTTACTACGCAGAATATTCTGCAGAAACCGGTGCACAAGCCGCTAAACAGATTGTCACTGACTATCCAGATGTTTCGGCCATTTTTAGTTTTGGCGATTTAATGTCCATCGGCGTTCTGCATATGCTTTATAAATTGGGCTATAAAGTCCCTGATAAAATTTCGGTGGTCAGTGTAGACGACATTGCTCTGGCACCATTTTGTACTCCACCGCTCACAACTATTGCTCAGCCAATGGACAAAATTGGCGAGTTATCCATGTCCACATTAATCGACTTAATAGAGAAAAAAACGCCGCAAAATAAGCTCTCTATTTTGCCGCACAAACTGGTGCGTCGTGAAAGCACAACTCAATACCAAAAGCCTAAGGATGATGATTAGCTCCCTAATCAATAAGCCTTATTGAACAATCTCTTTTGTTAATCCACCAACCCGCTATCAATACCGATAAACCAGCGATGGTGGCCGAAAAAATAAAGGTATTTGCTGGATTGGATGCCCAAATATAGCCACTCACGACTGAACCAATAGCCGTCCCTCCGCCTAAGCAAAGAGTGCAATAAATCACAATGCCTCGCTCTTGATGTTGATCTGAAAATTGTTGTCGAATCAACTCCAATACTGATGAATGAGTAGCGCTGTACGTAAAGGCATGAAATAACTGGGCAAGTATTAAGACTGGAAGCAATTCAACAAAAAATGCAATGAGCAACCATCGAACAGCGGTAGCCGCCAGACTAAGTATTAGCAGTTTATCGGCGCCAAGTTTGGCGATTAACCCATAAGCAAACAAAAACATAATGACTTCGGCGATAACCGCAACTGACCATAAATTTCCGGTCATTTCTAAACCTATACCATGCTCTTGTAAATACAAACTAAAAAAGCCTATATAGGCCCCTTGACTGATTTGTGACAGGAAAATAGCCACAAATAAGCCTGCACTACCACTGCGTTTAATAATATTGAAATAGTTAATGCTCTCAGTAGGCTTTTCTACATAGTCTCGATTGGGCACGGTTTGTGTGCTGATCAGCATCAGCAACATAAAAAACGTCAGCATCAATGGAAAGTTGCCAATAGAAAAGTAATCCAAAGCTAAGCCAAGACTTGAAACAGAAACCACAAAACCAATCGAGCCCCATAATCGAATTTGCCCATAGTGATGGGAAAAAGTCCCTAAATGAGACAAGGTTAGGGATTCAACTAGAGGGTTTATGCCCTGCCAACAAAAACTCAGCGCAAAAATAAATAATGATGTAGCTACAAAGCTATTGATCTCAAACAGGCTAAACGAACATATAAAGGCCAAGACAATACCTAGCCGTATGACCTTTATCGAATTCTTGACCCTATGATTCAACTTTTGCCAAAAGAACGGCGCGACAATATTAGACAGCAGCAACAACGCGCTACTGATACCGATTTCGCTGCTAGTTTGCCCAAGGGAATCCAGATATAGGCCCCAGTATGGTAATACCAGCCCTAATACCACGCAATTGAAGAAGTACACACTGGATAGCCGCCAGTAGGGTAAGTTGTGTACTTTGAGCAACAAAAAATCTAATCTTGCTGTCATATTGAAGGCAGGCAGTATGGCTTGATGTGCATGCGCAAAAATTGATTATTCATAGGCTTACCCATGGCGAGTTTATGCTAAGACTAAGTTAAGCCACCTTGCAGATCAATTAAGTTAGCTAACTTAGTCTTTATCTATTTACCACCAAGTAGAATACAGACCTATTAATATCAATATGACAGCGACTGAGGCTAGATTAAAACTCGTCGAAGTGTTGAAATTGATGTCGTTTAAATCAATCGCATTAGGGTGTGGGCCTGTACTTTCTCGCAAGGACACTATAATGGCAATCGCAGCACAGAGTAAAAATACCAAGCCGATTCGATCCATAAAGGGCAGTTCTGGCCAGAATATTTTCAATACAAGTGACAGTGCAGCGGATGATATTGCTGCGATTAGCGCAGCATTTGCAGTGGTCTTTTTCCAAAAGATACCTAAGGCAAAGATGACCACAATACCTGGAGTAAAGAATCCGGTAAATTCCTGAATATATTGAAAAGCTTGATCGAATTTGCCGAGTAGAGGCTGAGCAATCAACACTGCAATAGTCATTGCTAAGATGGCCACGCTGCGACCTATAATCACCAACCTATGCTCACTGGCTTCTGGGTTTATCAAAGGCTTATAAATATCCATTGTAAAGATGGTGGATATACTATTGGTCATTGAGCTTAAGGATGAAGCTATGGCTGCAATGAGCGCAGCAAAAACAATGCCCAGCAAACCACTAGGTACGAGTTTCATCATCTCTGGAAAGGCTTCATCGGGACGCGTTAATTCCGGTGCCAAAACCACTGCAGCAATGCCTGGTACAACAACGATCAATGGCATCAATAACTTCAGGCAAGCACCGAAAACGATGCCCTTTTGCGCTTCTTTTAAATTCTTAGCCGCTAGCGCCCGTTGCGTGATGTATTGGTTAAAACCCCAGTAAGAGAAATTCATCACCCACATTCCACCGATCAATACAGAAATGCCAGGCAAGCTCATATAATGAGGATTATCGGGACTTAGAATCAAATCAAACTTCTCAGGTACGGCAGTTAATAAGGTTTGAAATCCGCTCCAAATCCCCGCGCCGTCTGCAATTTTATCCAAGGATAAATACGATACCAGCAAACCGCCAAATACCAATAACACCACTTGGATGATGTCAGTCAGTGCCACTGCCTTTAGGCCGCCGTATATGGAATAAGCCACTGAGAACAAGGCTAAGAATACTAAGCAATGAGTAATCGCTAAGCCGGTAATGGTATTGATGGCCAAAGCGCCTAAGTAGAGCACTGAAGTTAAGTTAACTAAAACGTAAACGCCCAACCAAAACACCGCCGTCACTAACCTTACTCTGGAATCAAAACGTTGCTCCAAAAACTGCGGCATGGTGTAGATGTTCTTTTTCAGGAAGACCGGAATGAAATACTTACCAACCAACAATAAGGTTATGGCAGCCATCCATTCATAAGCCGCGATCCCTAAGCCTAAGGCATAGCCAGAGCCGGACATACCAATGATTTGCTCAGCGGAAATATTTGCGGCGATTAACGACGCCCCTATTGCCCACCACGGCAGCGATTTACTTGCCATAAAATAGTCAGCGCTGTTTTTTTCATGTCCCGGCTTTTCCCGCGACACCCAATACCCCAAGCCAATCAATCCGGTACAATAAAACGCGATAATGGCGAGATCTAAAGTGGATAAGATCATTAAATATCCTCACTACAATGGAGTGCTGTGGTTCAGCAGCTCCCAAGTTTAAACATAGGCTTAACAAAAATTGTTTTTGCCATTGGTAAAAAGATGACCTATATCACAAGTCGCTATTAGCACTTAAGGTGAATTCACTTTTTTGCAGGTTATCGGAACTTGTACCGATAAATAAGTCAAACTCACCCGCTTCCGCGCCATAACTCATATCTTGACGATAAAAAGCTAAATCCTTAGCGCTGATGGTAAAGCTGACCGTTTTTGTTTCACCTTTGTTTAACCATATTTTTTCAAAGCCTTTCAACTGTTTGACCGGACGCGTGACCGAACCCACTCTATCACGGATGTAAAGTTGCACCACTTCTTCACCGTCATATTTACCCGAGTTAGTAACTTCTACGCTGGCCGTCAGGGACCCGTCACTTGCAAGAGTAGACTTGTCTAGGCTTATCGCGGAGTAAGCAAAAGTGGTGTAACTCAAACCATGACCAAAGGGATAAAGTGGCGTATTGGAGGAATCAATGTAGCGTGAAAGGTACTTCTGTTCAGCACTATCTTTACTGTAAGGACGCCCAGTATTTTTCATATTGTAGTACAAGGGTACTTGGCCGACGTTGCGGGGGAATGTAACGGGTAACTTACCCGACGGATTATAATCACCGAATAATACATCGGCTATCGCTGGCCCACCCATAGTACCCGGATACCATGCTTCCAATATGGAATCGACATTTTGATCGGCCCACTCTATTGTCATGGGGCGACCATTCATGAGTACCAAAATCATAGGTTTGCCCAGTGCTTTGAGCTGCTCCATCAACGCTTGTTGATTACCCGGCAAATCAAGCTTAGTTCGACTGGTGGCTTCGCCGGTCATGTCCCATTTTTCACCCATAGCCATAACTATCACATCAGCTTGTTTAGCAATTGTTATCGCGTGGCTAAAGCCTGAATCGTCTTGATTGTTAAACTCATAACTGGCCCCTTTGGCATACTGCACTTTAGCTGGCTCGCTGACTTTGGCCAAAATGCCGGATAACAAAGAGATGGGTTTTTCATAACGGTCTCCGGCAGCAGACCAACTGCCAATCAAGTCTTCCTTACTGTCGGCTAAGGGTCCGATTACCGCTATGTTCAATCCACTTTTGCTTAGGGGTAATAGTTGCTTGTCATTTTTCAGTAACACCATTGATTTACGTGCCACATCTTGCGCCGCCTGCAGATTCTCGTCTTTGTATATTTCGGCTTTTTCACGTTCTTCATTTGAATAACGATAAGGGTCTTCAAATAGGCCCAATCGATACTTCATTTCGAGCACGCGACGGGCGGCTTTATCGACTTGTTGCATTGAAACAAGACCTTGCTCGACTTGCTTGGCTAAATAGTCGAAATACACAGAACCTTGCATGTCCATATCGACACCGGCGTTGACGGCAAGCTCACCGGCTTTTTCATCATTTTCAGCGAAACCATGATTCACCATTTCATTGATAGAGGTGTAGTCTGTAACAACGAAACCCTCGAAACCCCATTCGGTACGTAATATGTCTTGAAGTAAATACTTATTTGCCGAAGCAGGCACACCGTTCAATTCATTAAAAGATGTCATAAAGCTTGCTGCACCCGCATCTACCGCGGCTTTAAATGGCGGCAAGTAGGTTTCTCTCAGTTCCCGGTCAGACATATCTGTGGTGTGATAATCTCTGCCCGCTTGGGCTTGTCCATAAGCGGCAAAATGCTTAGCCGTTGCTAGAACTGTATCAGGCTTGGATAAATCATCTCCTTGGAAGCCTTTAATGCGCGCTTGTGCAATTACGGTAGTCAGATAGACATCTTCTCCAGAGCCCTCAGAAATTCTACCCCAACGAGGGTCCCGAGCAACATCTACCATAGGCGCAAATGTCCAGTGAATTCCCTCTGCTGAGGCTTCTGCTGCAGCAACTTTCGCCGACAACTCAATTGCGTCAAGATCCCAACTAGCCGACTCACCTAAGGAGATCGGAAAAATGGTACGATGGCCATGAATTACATCATAGCCAAACAATAGTGGGATCCCTAAGCGAGTTTCTTCCACCGCCATTTTCTGTAATTTTCTAGTGTAGCTTGCGGTAAAAGCATTAAATACTGCGCCTACTTTGCCTTCTTTGATTTTATCCTGATAATCACCTCGAAGAGAGGGACCGGTAACATCCCAATCACTGGAGAACAGCGTCATTTGGCCAATCTTTTCTTCGAGAGTCATTTTGGCCATTAGCTCAGTAATAAAGGCGTCCATTTTCGCTTTATCGTCGTGCCAAAGGGTATTGGATACAGATGTCCGAGAGACATCCTTATTGGGAGTAGTAAGTGTGCGGTCTGCCTCAGAATTACAGCCGACAAGGGTAAAATGGCTAATGACAGCCATGGCCAATAAATATTTTTTCATGATGTGATCTGCTGCTTAATAAATAATTTAATACAAAAGGAAATTCTAGTGAGCGGAATTACTATCTACAGTAAATCCGAGTTTTGCTAAGCCTCGTTGGACATCTTTGTCTTGCATAAAGTGCTTCCACAAGAGTCCCGAGCGGTAATTCTCTATCATGGCCACTATCGGCCCCTGATCTATCGCGAGGTAAGTTTTTCTAACTTGCTTCTTAGGGTCGTCACTAACTGACAGATTAACCGCGTCGTAAAATCCCATCATGCCAAAGGCTTCTTTTCCATGCTTGTAGTACAAATTCCTGAGGACCTTCAGCGATTCTTTTGGCGTGTAGGGCATAGATGATAGTGCGCCTGTAGGATTGATGGTGCCTTGGTCTCTTTCACCAGGGGCGTGCGCTGAATAGCCATCTGGTAGCATGTCTCCGGCGGTAATACCCCAGAAATCCTCACCATAGCCAGTCCACCCCTTGGGATTATCGATAGCGTATGCGCGATTGATTAAGGCATGGTTTTTATTTTGCTGCCAGTAATCGGCATAGCGGTCACTTAAACCTCGAGGATCTAATCCAAGGTAGGAGTAATGGGCAAAAAACAAGGGGCCGCCTAATTCTTTCGCTGGCCCAAGGGGAAGCTGGTTGGCATAGAACCCTTGACCATTTTCAAAAGTTTGATGACCCGGTTCACCTGCAGCCCAGCCTTGATGATAAACATCGGCATCAATACTGTGAGTTGGAGAAGAGGCCGCAAGTATATAAACAATCAGTGCCTCGTTATAGCCACGAATATGGTGGTCCATTTTCCAGCCATGCTTCTTTGACCAATGCCAAGTCAGCACTTTCTCTGGCGTACCTAGTTCATAGCGAGTGTACCAATCCCATTGCATGCTCTCCCATAACTGAGTGATGTCTGCTCTTAATTGTTTTTCTGCGTCGTTGTCATTTGCAAAATATTGGCGAGCCGTTAGTAGACCTTGAATTAAAAATGCAGACTCAACAATATCACCACCGTCATCATATTTACTGAAATGAAAAACTTCTCCATCGCGATACCAATGCGCCCACATGCCGTGAAATGTTTCGGCTTGCTTTAACGATTCGGTTAATCTAAGTAATTGTTTTACGATTCTTTCACGGCTTGCCCAGCCGCGCTCCGCTCCGGTAATGAGTGCTAAAATGCCAAACCCAGTCCCGCCAGATGTAACTATATTTCCGTCGCCGTTGGGAATACGCTCTTTCGCCCACCCAGTGGCGGTTTCATCGTCAGGCCAAAAATAACGAAAAGTATAGGCCTGTACCATCTCTAATAATTCATCGTCAGTGAAAGTGTGTGTGGCTAAACTAATTTCGGCCAATTCAACTTCATCATCACCCTGTTGTAGAGTTAATTTGTACTTTAACGACAGATCACTGCCTAGTTCACCGACAAAATCAAGCAAGGCTGTGGCCTGCGTGGTGTGTCGCAGTTGCCATTTTTGTCCTGCTACTGAGACATAGATATTATAGGTAGCGTCTTGTTTTTGTGCCTTATCCCAGTGCAGTTCTACATGTTGGTCATAGGCCTGTCCGTTTAACACTGGTACCTCAGCGGCACTAGAAGTGTTGCTGAACATCGATATTAATAAAACAGCTATACCTATCAAAAAGGGATAATTTTTCAAAACTATCATTTGAATTCTCAGTCTCCGTAAATCACGAGCCTAATCAAACTGTTAGGCTCTAAAAGAAAAAAGTGCCATTTAAACTCCTCAACCGAGATTTAAATGGCACTGTAGTGCTATCTAGAAGTTATACCCTACGGATAATTTCAAGGTCCGAGTCGGCCCTACGATCACACCGTTATGAGCGCCGTTGTTGGCAGGAAGCTCTTCCCCCGCACCGCCAAACCAGTTATCAGAAACGCCGTAGTTTCGAGTGTTAAGCAGGTTCAATACGTCTAGACGAACATACATAGCGCCATCGCCAAGATTGAAATCTTTAGATAGAGACAGGTCAATTTGTCTATAGGCCCATTTTCCTATAGCAAAACTTTTTTCCTGTTGATAGCCAATGGAATATTTACAATCAGACCATCCCGCTCGACAATCAGTACCGTAAAATGGTGCTGCTGATTTAAGGGTAACTTTGGTCGCAAAGTTGATCTGCCAAGGTAGGTCATAGGTCAAACTTGCCACTAACACATGATCGCTTACTCCGGCAGATGCGTTGGTGCCAAAACCATCAATGGTCGGGTAATCCAATGAAAAGATTTCACCGTACTGGCGATTCTCGGTAGCATCAGTATAGGTATAAGTTAATGCCCCGCCCCAATTGGAATTGCGGGTATGTTCTTTATTCAATTTAAAGTGTACTGAGTCACGGTCTGACTCCAAACCATTGTTACCCAACAATAAGTGGCTCAAGCCGTCACCCGGGATATCATCTCCCCAAGGAACACCCCAAGTTGTGCCAGGCGCGAAAAAGGTTCCATCCGCTCGACGATTACCGATTTGATACATAAAGCCATCACGGGTTTCTACGCGAGTAAAACCAACTTCAGTGCTAAAGTCTTCAAAGGTGCTACGCACACCAATACTGTATTGATCCGCATAAGGCTGTTTAAGATTGTTATTCAACATAAACACTTCTCTGCTACCTGTCGCCGTGGGCTGATCCAGAGTGGTTAAGAAGTCTTCACTAAAGGGGATGCAAGGGGCATTACAGGGTTGCGAGTGATCACCGGAAAAGTAAACGGTACGCTTAGGGAAAGTCCCTTTGGTGGTTTCTAGTTGCAAGTTATCAAAACGGTTTCGATCGTAAGAACGACCATATCCACCAAACAACAAATGCATAGAGTCTTCAGTTAGCAAATAAGAAAAACCGATTCGAGGTTCCCACTGTGCATCGTTGCTGCTGCGCTCATTGCCAGTGCTTATGTAATCACTGATTTCATAATCAGCATTCTCGATATTTGACCAATTTGTTACCGCATCCACTACATCGTCGGGGGTGCGGTAATCGGTATAAAGTGGTGAGTCTTCAAAGCTCAAGCGTAAGCCTATATTCAATTCCAGACGGTCGGTGACGGCCCAATCATCCTGAATATAAAAACCCAACTGTTTGTTTTTTGATACCGCAGCACCATTACCGATTGAATCAAGTGCTTGTCCGTACTCTACTTTATAAGGTACAGCGGCCATAATTGTAGTGCTGTCCTCGGTGATGTCAGTAGCATCTAAAACATAATAGACTTGCGGATTGGCAGGATTTTTCTCAATAGCTGTCAGCTCTACCGCTTTATATTTAAAGCCCATTTTGATGGTATGCTCACCATTCCAAATGATGTCGGTGAGAGTTAAATCCTCTTTAATCGACCAGCCTTTTTGGCCTTTCTCTTGAAAGTCAGGTCCTGCGCCCAAGTTTATAATAGAACCTGAGATCTGATCATTGGTGCCAATAAAATATCTAGCACCTGCTCCCGACGTTCTAGCATGTGGGCTCCACACTGCATCTTCATAAGTAAAGGCTAAATTATTAGACCAAGAATCACCCCAATATTGATGATTCACGGTAAAACGTAAATCATCGTTTTCTTTATCAGTTCCGTATTCCTGAGTATTTTCGCCACCGATGCCGGTTACTTCTACTTCATCTCGATATTTAACGGATGCAGATAAATTTTGATCATCGTCGATGTTCCAATCCAACTTAGCAAAAAATAAATCTTCTTCGAATTTAGCCGTAGTGGCGCCAACATTTTGCGCTATGGCGTCTTGCAAGAATTGCGGGTAATTGTCGATCAGGTCCTGTCGATTCACTCTTATTTCACGCAAATCATCATTCTGTTTACGCTCATAGGTCGCAAAATAATGTAATTTATCTTCAATTATTGGGCCAGACAACCAGAAGCCGAATTGCTCTTGTTTGCTATCCGCTTTGTCGCCACTCATTTCTTCAATGGGAGTCTTTTCGCGCATGCCTGAATCGGTGTAATCATAAAACACCCCGCCATGTAATTCATTAGTACCTGACTTTGTTACCGCAGTTATAGCTGCACTGGAGACTTGATCAAACTCAGCTTTGTAATTAGACGAAATAATACGATACTCGCCAATCGCGGTTTGCGGGAAAGGATTACCACGGCTACTATCTTGGCCAGATATTCCACTCTTTAAGACATAGTCCTTTTGACCGATACCATCAATGAACACATTTACTGCACTGGCGGTCTGCGCTCCACTGGTGACACTAACACTGCCATCAGCTTGGCTTACACTTAAGTTTACTCCTGGGGCTTGGTCCGCAAAAGCTAAAAAGTTACGGTTTATTTGCGGTAGGCGTTCTATTTGGATGGCGGAGACACCTGTACCAACTTCAGAGCTCACATCAAAATTGTTGAAGTTTGCCACTACACTGATAACTTCAATGTCTTGTGCATTGGTAGAGGTCACAGAGTCATCCAGGTCCATTACTTTTGATTGACCAACCTGAATATTAAAAACTTCACTTTGGCGATTTGAATCACCAATTTGTATTTTGTAATTGCCGGGTTTTAAACCGGTCAAGGTGTAATTACCATTTTGATTGGTGGTGGCGTTTATTTTATTGCCATTATCAACGTTAATAATGGTGATATTGACACCCTCGTTAGCAGATTGACCCGCTAGGCTAACATGACCTTTAAGCGAAGAGTCTCCAACATTGGCACTAGCTACTTGGATTACACCTACTGTGCATCCTATGATGGCTGCGGCAATAAGGTTAGTTTTCTTTTTAAATTGAGTTCTCATAATTTACCCTAGCTGGTATAAAGATAACAAATTTATTACTTTTTGATGATATTTTGATAACAAATGTATACGTATACAATAAGAGCTGATAACTTCACTTGTCAAGTAATATCCGGTAATTCCAGAGTATTACCGCCAATCTGATAAATCTGCTATAAATTCCGGGAAAATAAGGTGGCAATGGTTAGTATTTTTCAACATCGCATTGTAGTTCTTTTTAAATTCGCTGTTATTGTGAGTCACAATTATCAGCGACCAATCCATTTCACGCCACTGCTTAATTGTAAGCGCTCGAGTAGATATTTTAAATGCTCGCGAACAGTTTGTTTTGATCAAATCCATAAAAAATATACGCCAACACTGGATCAATCTCGCCCATCCATAGACAATACCGACAAACGTAGTTGAATAGGCAAAATCATGTCTGAGAAATCTTTTTCAATTGGTCTATTTTATGGATCAACCACCTGCTATACCGAAATGGCTGCCGAAAAAATCCAGACCATATTAGACGACCTCTTTGCCGATAAAGTCGCGCAATTGTTTAATATCAAGGATGTTTCACTGCAAAAAACTGAGCAGTTCGATGTATTAATTTTTGGTATTTCTACTTGGGATTTTGGCGAACTGCAAGAAGACTGGGAGTCGAGTTGGGACGATATTAAGCAACTAAATTTAAAGGGCAAGACAGTGGCCCTGTTCGGCCTAGGAGATCAGCTTGGTTATGCCGACTGGTTTCAAGATGCTTTGGGAATGTTGCACGATGAATTAGCGGTGTTAGGCTGCGACATAATCGGTTACTGGCCGAATAGCGGTTACCAATTCACCCACTCCAAAGGCCTAACAGAAGACAAGAGTCACTTTGTGGGTTTATCTTTGGATGATGAAAATCAATATGATCAGTCCGAACAGCGGATCGAACTATGGTGTGAGCAATTGCTAAGTGAATTAGAAGATCATTAAGTAATAGCTCATGCCTGAACCCATACCTCGTATTCAGCGTCCTTTTTATCGCAATGGCAGCGAACATCGAAGTGGCGCAGATGTCAGCTTCGCGGACATCAATAAAATGTTCGGTTTTAAACGAGTTTCGGTGGGCAAATGGGTAACTAAAGAGGAACAGCAGATCGCTGCAAATTTGTTTTTCGATGCCTTTTGCGACCTGATGGATATTTTACACGTACCCGAACAAGTGATTTCCCTCAATGGTACTTTGTCCTTAGCGTTTGGTGTCGGCGGCCAAAAACACAGTAGCGCCCACTATGAAGTGCAAACCCGACAACTATGTTTAGCCAAGAATGCTGGAGGTGGCGCCCTTGCCCACGAATGGTTTCATGCATTCGACCACTATATTTGTCCGAAAATGTTTATCAACACCTCACGGCTTTCGTTTGCTTCCCAACTATGGCTTGAGGATGATCAGCAATATTCGCATCCGCTAAATGAGCGTTTAGCCGATTGGTTTGAGCACTTGTATTTAAACGAACAAGGCAATGAGCCGAGCGAATATGTCAGACTGAGTTCTCTTGCCGACAAATCTATGCAATTCTTTTACTACGCGCAACCACAAGAAATGGCAGCCCGTGCTTTTGAAGCAACAATTCAAGATCATCCGATCAAAAATGCATTTTTAGTTCAAGGCACTAAACTCAGCCCGGAAGCAAAGTTAGGGATTTATCCACTGGGGACTCATCGGACTATGGGAAATCAGCTAATATTGCGCTATTTTGACATTTTAGGAAGAGTCCTAGCTCCTCAGTAACTGGTAGTGCCAGTACGTATATTAATCGGATGGGTTATATTTTTCGCACTTTTGAGTTGTAATACTGCTACGACGGCTATTAAAACCGATTATTTGTACAAAATTGTAAATGAATTCGACATAACGCATTTACTCAGGGCCCAAAGTAATTCTATACTAGGGGAATTCACGATTTATAACTGTGGTTTTATTTATGAGAAAAAAGAAACACGGCTCGGCTGATGACGAAGCAGCAATCGACATGACACCAATGTTAGACATTGTTTTCATCATGTTGATATTCTTCATTGTGACAACTTCATTCGTTAAAGAGAAAGGTTTAATTGCTAATCGACCAAAAGCGCCGGACTCACCGCCGCCGCCAAGTAATGCTAAGACATTGGCTATTCGTATTGACCAAAATGGCACTATCGTCATGGACAATCGTGAAGTTGATATTCGTCGCGTAGTAGCAAACATCCAAAGCTTTTTAGCTGAAAACAATACTGACTCTGCTGCAATTCAGGCCCATCCTAAAACCAAACATGGTGTTGTGGTTGAAGTGATGAACCAAGCTAAAGAAGCAGGAATCGACAAAGTATCTATTTTGGTAAAAGAAGGCTAGCCCTGTTTACCGACTTGGATAAAATGAAAAGCCCTTACTTGTAAGGGCTTTTTTGTATCTAAATTTTAGCTTAAATGAAATCCTGCACAATTCTGCGCACCGAGCGATGATATTTAGGAACTTGCACATTGTCTTCCACATGATCTGCAGGGTAAGCATACAGACCAAAACGATTTTCTTTGCTGTGAGTTATAATCACTAGATATTTAGGCGGCTGGTCGATGTGCCCCCGAAATGGGTCTATAACTGGTACCTCGTAGCGGCCCAGTCTAACCATCGCCATACGCCTACCATTGCGGTAGAAATGTCGATCAAATACCGGGTTAGGAACAATGCTATACACCGCAAATTTGGGTAGCTGCAGCGGAATGCCCAGCCAAGTCACTTGCACAACCTGTAATTCGTCTATCAAACTGGCGATAGCGTCCGGCAGTTCTAAATCTCGCATATCCCACCACATTCTGAAACTAGTCTAGATTAAATATAGCAATTAAATTCAAATACAGAGGGTTATCGAGACTAATAATCTTAAATAAGCGATGAGCATGAATATTAGGGCGATTAGAAATTCAGATAAAAGCCTTGGCAAAGTTGCTTATAACTATCTGAATAGCCACCAGCATCAGTATGAATTACGAGATTATCCTGCAAGATATCATTTTGGAACTTGCTAAAACACAGTAGTTGACGAATCGCTGGCTTATTGGCTTTGGAAAAAACCCAGGTTCTACGCTGGCAATACAATCCATGAGCCTCGGCAAGCTCATCGATTTGTTTTGCTTGGGCGGGCAAAATACAGTTAAATTGCCCTTGTGGACTAAGACAGCCCCTCACTGCTTGCATAAGTTGGTCTAGGTTTAAACTATCTAAGTGACGAGCTTGTCGTCGAGTCGTTGTCATATAATTAGCATCAGCAGGTGCTAGTTCTCCGCGCTTGGCTACGAAAAAAGGCGGATTGCTGATAATGAAGTCATATTGCTGGTTGGCGGGTAGTGACTGTATTGGCAGAACATCAAAGGACAATTTACTCGGCCATGGGCATTCTGCGGCGTTGTGACAGGCTTGCTTAATGGCCGCTGCGTCTATATCAATTCCATAAATTTTCGCCTCACAAGGGGACTTCTGCGCCAGCATTATGGCCAATAAACCACTACCTGTGCCAATGTCGAGTAATTTCGTCGAGGGGCCAGGCTCAGCCCAACTGCCTAGCAAAATACCATCGGTGCCAACTTTCATGGCACATAGGGAATGCTCAATTTGGAATTGCTTAAAGCGAAAACCGTCTAATTTTTTCGTCATCAGAATCGTTGTAATTCAATCATTTGTTTAGCCACTTCGGATGCTTGAACGGGTTTATATTTAGCCAAACTGCCAATTAAGAACGGTGAAACAAGCTTAACTAAAAAACTGCCAATTTGTTCCGCTGGACGACTTTCTTGCCTATCTCCTAGCAATAGCGATGGTCTTACCGCTACTGCATTTAATTGTTCGAGCTGATATATCGCCTGCTCTAGTTCACCCTTAACTTGCAAATAAAAGTTATGACTACTGGCATCTGCGCCGACGGAAGAGACCCAAACAAAGCTACGTACATCATACTCAATCGAGATTAACGCTGCTTGATAGACTAAATCGAAGTCAATTTCACGGAATGCCTTCTTGCTGCCGGCTTTTTTAATCGTTGTACCCAAGCAAACATAAACATGGTCAACTGCAAAGCTTTCGGCATATTGATGCCATTCAAAACGCTCAGCTGAGGGCTTGATTATACTCTGCCGAATCTTATTTGATTCAAGCCCTACGGGGTGTCGAACAATACAATTAATTTGCTTGTAACGACTGTCTTTGACAAGCGCTTTAAGTACCTCACCACCCACTAACCCTGTGGCCCCAAGAACGAGTGCAATTTTATTTGTCATACTTGCCGCTGTATATTTATGCCTTGATAGGTTTACAATAACCTATCTCGAACGACAGAATAATCCTAATAATGAAAAAATATTTATCTATTACCGCTTTCAGCATTCTTACGTTGATAGCTTCAACCGCGATTGCTCAACAATCTCTTAGCATTGAACGCATTTTCCAGTCTCCCGCGCTGGACGGCTCTGCGCCTAAAAAACTTAAAGTCTCCCCTGATGGAAAACGTGTCACCTTTTTAAAAGGCAAAACCTCAGATTACGAACGTTATGATTTGTGGGAATATGACGTACAAACTGGCAAAACCCAAATGCTGTTTAATTCCAATGATCTTATCAGTGGCACCGAACAGCTCTCAGACGAAGAAAAAGCCAGAAGAGAACGCATGCGCGAAAGCGGCAGCGGGATCATCGAATACTTTTGGTCTGATGACGGCAGTGCTTTGCTATTTCCATTGGGTGGAGATGCATATTATTTAAAATTAGGCGAATCCAAGGCTCGTCAATTATTGGCAACCGACGCATTTGAAACCGATATTCGTTTTTCACCCAAAGGTAATTTCATCTCTTATGTAAGGGAACAAAACCTATATGTAAAACATATCGCAACTGGCAAAGAAACAGCTATTACTACTGAAGGCGGCGGAAACATTAAATTCGCAATGGCCGAATTTGTTGCACAAGAAGAAATGAGCCGTATGACCGGTTACTGGTGGTCTCCTGATGAAACTAAAATAGCCTTAACCAAAGTCGATATGTCACCCGTTGAAGTCATTACCCGTAGTGAAATCTACGCTGATTCAATCAAGATGATAAGCCAACGTTACCCATCAGCAGGGACACCAAATGTTGCCATTGAGTTAGCAGTTTACAATCTAGCTAATGGCAAAACACAGTGGCTTGATATGGGTGAAGAAAAGGACATTTATTTGGCCAGAGCTAAATGGATGCCTGATAGCGAAACCCTAACTTATCAGTGGCAAAGCCGCAATCAACAGATCCTTGAGTTGCGGGCTTACAACAGCAAAACGGCTAAGCAAACGGTTTTACTGAAAGAAACAAGTGATACATGGGTAAATTTGCATGACGATCTGTACTTCATTAATAATGGTACCCAATTCTTGTGGGCCAGCGAAAGGGATGGTTTCAAGCACCTGTATTTATTCGATAAGCAAGGCAAGCTAATTGAGCAACTCACAGCGGGAGACTGGGTGGTTGATCAGGTAGAGGCCATAGATACAAATAATCAATTGGTCTATTTCAGTGGACGCAAAGATACTCCTATCGAAAAACATCTCTACCAGGTATCACTCCAAGGTGGCGAAATTCAAAAAGTTAGTCAACGCCAAGGCTTTCATGAAGTTACCTTCAGCGAAGATGCATCTATTTATGTAGACCGCTACTCAAGCGTAAATACCCCATGGCAGGTTAGTTTGCATAGCAATGACGGAAACCGACTAACTTGGCTAGAGCAAAATCAAATTAATAAAGATCATCCGTTATATGCCTATCAATCTGATTGGGTTAAACCCGAGTTTGGTACCTTCAAAACCAACGACGGTGTCGACTTACATTACCGTCTTTTCAAACCTAAGAAGATAGCAGGTAAGCATGCTGCCATCGTATTTGTTTACGGCGGCCCTCATGCACAAATTGTGCAGGACAAATGGTACGCAAACCGTGGTCTGCTGATGCAATATTGGGTAAACAAGGGTTATGTCGTCTTTACTGTGGATAATCGAGGCTCTAATTTCCGTGGCAAAGCCTTTGAAGAACCTTTATATACTAAAATGGGCAGTGTTGAAGTTGACGATCAGGTTGCCGGAGCGAAATTCCTCGCGTCTTTGGGCTATGTAGATGAACAACGAATTGGCATCTATGGTCATAGTTATGGCGGCTATATGGCGTTGATGACCATGTTTAAAGCCGGTGATGTGTTTAGCGCAGGCGTATCTGGTGCACCGGTTACCGATTGGCAGCTATATGACACCCACTACACAGAGCGCTACATGGGCAACCCCAAGCAGCTTGCTGACGCATACCGAGCCGCTTCAGTTTTCCCCTATGCAAAAGACTTGAAAAAGCCTCTGTTGATTTATCATGGTATGGCTGATGACAATGTATTGTTCAAGCACAGTACTAAACTGTACAAGCACCTGCAGGACTTGGCTATTCCATTTGAAACTATGGATTATCCGGGCAAGAAACACAGCATCCGTGGTAAAAATACTGGTATCCATTTATATAAAACCATTACCAACTTCTTTGACCGAACTATTGGCGCTAAGTAAGTTGTAAACCAAAAGGGATGGCGTCGCCAAACGACCCATCCCTTTTTTCATAGCATAGAAGCATTTTAACCACTGAATGATTACGCCTTCGCACAAGGCTGATTAGAACATGGAGTCTGCAAGGGTTTTCTGAATACCTACCACTACATGTTTATTCAATTGCTTTTCAATTGGTTCGTCTTGACCAGACACCCAAATTTTAATCTCAGCATCTAAATCAAAATGTCCCGCAGACTCAAGTTTGAACTGGGTGATAGCACGATATGGAATAGAGTGATAATCGACTTTACGCCCTGTCAGCCCTTGTTTATCTATTAAGATTAAGCGTTTGTTGGTAAACACATACATATCACGCACTTCCTTGAAGACTCTTTCAACAGTCTCATTAACACCAATAATAGGTGCCAGCTCTTCACTCACATCGGCTACATCTATCTCGGATGCATTACCCATAATTTTGTCTAACAATCCCATTCCATTACTCCTTTATGCAATATCTATTAATTATTCTGTGTGGCACCAAGCATAGGGGAACCGGTATAAAACACAACAGCAAGTTTTCCTGAACGATATTAAAACGGCCAAAAATATGCTTCACTATTGGATTGAATGATTCAGCCTAAATTACGGATTATCATGATTAGTTTTGCAGATGTAGATGCCGCACATAAGCGTATATCGTCGATGATACATCAAACCCCTATTTTAGAATCGTCTATGCTAAATGAATGCTTAGGCAGTCGCATTTTGTTTAAAGCCGAGTGTTTGCAGCGCACAGGGGCATTCAAAGTCAGGGGCGCTCTTAATTGCCTAACCAGGTTAGCTGAACAAGGAAAGCTACCTAAGCACATTGTCGCTAATAGCTCTGGCAATCACGCTCAAGCCGTTGCCTATGCTGCACGTAAATACAACATACCAGCGACTATATACTCTACTGTTAATGTGTCCGCCGTAAAGGCAGCAGCCACCAAGCACTACGGCGCTAAATTAAAATTGTTTAATACTCGTAAAGAAGCTGACCTTGCAGTGCAACACGCAGCTAAGCAGGAGGGAACCCTTTGGATCCCACCTTTTAACCACCCCGATATCATCGCAGGGCAAGGCACCTTAGCGTTTGATGCGCTAGCTCAAACCGGTGACGTAGATGCTGTTTTTGCCCCTTGTGGTGGCGGGGGTTTGCTTTCAGGTACATTAATAGCAACGCGGCAATTATGCCCTAACGCTAAAGTAATAGGCGCCGAACCCTTGGTTGCTAACGATGCAGCCCAGTCTTTGCGTAGTGGTAAAATAATCACTTTGGGGCAAGCCCCAATAACGCTAGCAGACGGTGCAGCAACACCATCTGTGGGTCATCATACCTTCCCCATTTTAAAGCAACTTGATGCATTCTTCGAAGTCAGTGAAGTGCAAATTGCCTATTGGAGTCAATGGTTACAACACCTGCTGAAAATCCATGTGGAACCGACCAGCGCGATGAGTATGCAAGCTGTTGCAGAGTGGCTTGGCAGTGTTGCTAAAAACCAAACAGTTTTAGTCTTACTCTCCGGCGGCAACATAGATCAAAGCATGATGTCACGCTTGTGGTCAGTGGATTATCTAAATGAATTACCGCAACTAGCATTGCAAAAGCACGAAATTTAGGTCACTTTTAAAGGTGAAAAATGAGCATAATCAATGGAAACGTAGATGAAAACCTTAGCAATTTTATTAATCTCTGCCCTTAGCTTTTTGGCCCAAGCAAAACCTACTATTGTGGGAAATGTAAAGGGTTATACCCTGTCGAACTCAGGGGCATTAATACAGTTTAGTCATATCGCCTTCGAGGGTGGAAAAGTATTAGCCATCGGCGATCCGACGCTATTAAACCAGTTTCAAGATAATATTTTCATCGATGGAAAGCAGAAAACCCTAATACCTGGTTTGATTGATTCACACGGACACATGTTGGGATTAGGGGCTACTCTATTGCAAGTGGATGTCAGAGAAGATGCTAGTGCCCAAAAAGCCGCCATGCATGTGCGCGATTATGCAGCGAAAAACCCGCAACTAAATTGGGTAATAGGTAGCGGCTGGAATCAGGTCTTATGGCCAGATAAAGCCTTCCCAACCGCCAAACAATTGGATGAATACATAAGCGATACTCCAGTTTGGCTTGAGCGGGTGGATGGCCATGCGGGTTGGGCAAATTCCAAAGCCCTCGAGCTCGCTGGAGTAGATAGAAACAGCGTAGATCCACCCGGTGGTAAGATAGTAAAAGATCAACAGGGTAATCCGACTGGTGTACTGATTGACACGGCTATGTCATTGGTCGAAAAATATTTACCAAAGGCCGATACTGTCTTCTATCAGGCCAGTCTTGATGCAGCGACGGCGCATCTATTATCGCTGGGCATTACCAGCATGCATGATGCTGGTATTAGCCAATCTGTATATGATTTCTACCAAAATCAAGCGGCTCAAAATCAATTGAAAGTGCGCATATATGCTATGTTAGCGGCCACTGATCCTAATATAGAAAGTATGCTTAAAGCAGGTTACATTAATGCCCAAAATGACTTTTTATCTATCAGAAGCGTCAAAGTTTATGGCGACGGCGCATTAGGCAGTCGTGGGGCCGCATTATTCGAAGACTACTCAGATGCGCCGCATAATCGCGGCTTGTTGGTGACTCAAGAAAATCAACTTAAACCATTGTTTGATTTAGTCTTGGGCAGCAAATTCCAACTTAATTATCATGCCATTGGTGACCGAGCAAATCGCTTGGCACTGGACAACTTTGAACAAACCTTTAAATCTCTAGGCGGCGAAGATTTACGCAATCGCGTAGAGCATACACAAGTCATTAGCCTTGATGATATTCCTCGCTTTAAACTGCTAAATATCATTCCAGCAATGCAGCCTACTCATGCCACCAGCGATATGAATATGGCCGAGGATAGGATTGGTAAAGACCGCTTACGTGGCGCTTATGCTTGGCAACGATTCGTTGCGCAAGGCTCACCCCTTGCCCTAGGTTCAGATTTCCCAGTAGAGCTAGCCAACCCATTTTACGGTTTGCACGCAGCAGTTACTCGTCAAGATAGAAACAATCAGCCAGATGATGGATGGATACCTAGCCAATCTTTAACGCTACTACAAGCGTTTAAAGGTTTCACAATTGACGGTGCTTACGCGGCTCATCAAGAACAGAAACTAGGTGGCTTGACCGAAGGTAAATGGGCCGATTTTATTCTAATTGACCGAGATATCTTTAGCATCCCGCCTGAGGATATTTGGAAAACCCAAGTATTAGAAACGTGGGTTGCTGGGTCTCAAGTATTTAGCGCCCAATAGCACTTACTTATGATGCTGCTTAAATAATTAGGCAGCATCACTATTGATATTCGCTTTACTTTGTTGTGCTTTTTTTGCGGATCGAGGGGTTACCGTTTCCACTTTACGTTGTTTTTCGTATAAGAACCTAAGTACTTCATGGCGATAATGGTTATATTGGGCATTATCTGCCAAGTCGATACGATTGCGTGGTCTTTCTAAGTCCACTGACAATATTTCCCCCACTGTGGCCGACGGGCCATTGGTCATCATTACAATTCTATCTGATAACAACACGGCTTCGTCCACATCATGGGTTATCATAATGACGGTATTACCTAACTCTGCTTGGATCTCCATCAATGAATCTTGCAGGTGGGCACGTGTTAGCGCATCCAATGCGCCAAAAGGCTCATCCATCAACAGGACTTTTGGTTGCATCGACAAAGCTCGGGCTATTCCCACCCGTTGTTTCATACCTCCGGAAATTTCAGCAGGTAATTTATCTCTAGCATGACTCATATGTACCAAGTCCAAGTTATGCTCCACCCATTCGCGAATCTGCTGTTTGCTACGTGGCTGTTGACTTTGTTTTACTGCAAGCTCAACATTTTTATAGACTGACAACCAAGGCAATAAAGAGTGATTTTGAAACACCACCGCCCGCTCAGGGCCTGGCTCGTTCACTTCAGTCTGGTCTAGGATCACACCTCCGGTGGTGGCTTGCAGCAAACCAGCCACAATATTCAGCACCGTTGATTTTCCACATCCAGAGTGTCCAATCAACGAAATAAATTCGCCCTTTTTGATCCTCAAGTTCACGTCAGTAAGGGCATTAAACACTCCTGTCGGGGTGGGAAAATCAATTCCTACTTGAGTGAGTTCTAAATGATGTTGTTTAGTCATTGTAAGGGTTCCTTATTTTCGCAGGATCAACGAGTAATTGCATTCTTATCCCAACTTACCTGCCTTTGTAATATCAGCATAAGACGGTCTAAAATAAAGCCAATAAGCCCAATAGTGAGTACTGCCACCATAATTCTCGCCAAGGATTCTGAGCTACCATTTTGAAACTCATCCCAAACAAACTTTCCTAATCCGGGATTTTGCGCCAACATTTCAGCAGCGATTAATACCATCCAACCTATGCCCAAAGACAAACGCAATCCGGTGAATATCATCGGGATTGAGGAAGGCAACACGATTTTGACAATATGCGTGATAGGCCCTAATCTTAATACCTTACTCACATTGATTAAGTCTGAGTCAATCGATGAAACGCCCACTGCGGTATTGATCAACGTTGGCCACAAGCAACACAAGGACACGGTCACAGCAGAGGTAATAAATGACTTAGAAAACATCGGGTCGTCACTCACATAGACTGCACTGACCACCATGGTTACTAGGGGTAACCATGCTAGGGGTGACACGGGTTTAAATAGTTGAATCAATGGATTCATTGCCGCATAAGCGGATTTACTCAAACCGCAGGCAATTCCGACCGGTACAGCAATCAAAGAGGCAATAATAAAACCAATCATAACCGTGTATAAGCTGGTCCATATCTGTTGGAAAAATGTCGGTGCGCCAGTGAAGTTACGAATTTTAGGCTTATAACTTGGATCGGCCGCCACTCGCTGCGCATTACGTACCTCTTGGCGCTGATAGAATTCCTCCGCTTTAGATTGTTGAGCGTAATGTTCGTCTAGCAAAGTATTCGTTTGCTCCCAGACTTGTGCAGGGCCTGGAAATTGCCCCAAAGAAGTATCTATATTTCTAGCTGCCACATTCCAAATTAGCAAAAAGAATATGATGCCTAACGTGGGTAAAATTAAGCCTGTCGCAAAGTTGGTCAGTTGGCTTTTGTCAAAACCAAACTTTACGTTTGGCGACATAATTGGAAAGCGCGTGGATTTAATCATTAATGCTCATCCGGTTTATCAAAGTAATATTCAGCACAAGCGCGAACCTATGCTGGATTTAAAATTAAAGTTTTATGTCGCCCTTCAAACCAATGGCCAGCTTTTCCAAATAGGCATTGGGTTTTGTGCCGTCGTAAGTCACACCGTCTAGAAAATCCGATTGAGGGGGTTTGAAACCACTTTCTTGGTTAAAATCTGGAAAGTCAGAAGCGTTTGCTTTACCTTCTGCGATGAGCGACTTCGCTGCTAGAACATACACATCCGGACGATAGACACTCTTGGCGGTTTGCATGAACCAATCATCTGATTTGGCATCAGAGATCTGTCCCCAACGACGCATCTGAGTTAAGTACCAAATTGCGTCACTGTAGTAGGGGTAGGTGGCGTTGTGACGGAAGAACACATTGAAATCAGGTACCTCTCTTTTATCACCCTTTTCATATTCGAAGGTTCCCGTCATGCTATTAGCAATCACCTCAGGATCAGCTCCCACGTATTGAGACTTGGCTAGTATTTTTACGGCTTCACCGCGGTTAGCATTGTTGTTTTCATCCAACCACTTAGCCGCCCGGATCATCGCTTTTACTACCCTGATATGCGTATTCGGATACTTATCGGCCCACTCTTTGCTAACACCAAAAACCTTCTCTGGATTGTTTTTCCAAATTTCATAGTCGGTTATTACCGGCACACCTATACCTTTGAATACAGCTTGCTGATTCCATGGTTCCCCTACGCAGTAGCCATGGATCGTCCCAGCTTCCATAGTTGCAGGCATTTGTGGCGGGGGCGTAACCGACAACAAAGCCTGCGCATCAATTTGACCACTGGTGTCGCCTTTATGCGGGGCGTAGAAACCCGGGTGAATTCCCCCTGCTGCTAGCCAATAACGCAATTCATAGTTATGTGTGGAAACCGGAAAAACCATGCCCATTTTAAAAGGCTTACCGCTTTGCTGATATTTCTCAACTATAGGCTTTAGCGCATCAGCTTTGATGGGGTGTACTGGCAATCCATTTTGATGGGGGATATTGGCTTTCATTTGCTGCCAAATATCATTGGATACGGTAATTCCGTTGCCGTTCAGATCCATACTAAATGCGGTAATAATATGTGCCTGAGTGCCATAGCCGATTGTCGCACCCAGCGGTTGGCCGGCAAGCATATGAGCGCCATCCAATTGACCATCAATGACTCTATCCAATAGCACTTTCCAATTGGCCTGCGCTTCCAAAGTCACATAAAGGCCTTCATCTTCGAAGTATCCTTTCTCATAAGCAATGGCCAAAGGCGCCATGTCGGTCAGCTTTATGAAACCAATTTTGAGCTCTTCTTTTTCAGGCCAACCCAATTCTGCGGCCTGTGACGTTGTCGACAACAACCCAGCTATTAGTCCCACAGCAACCAGCTTAGATGCTGTGCGTTTGACACTTTTGACTGCGACAGAAAGAGGTGAAGATAGCATGGTCTGGCTCCTTTTTTTCCAAAAAAAAACCCACGCAAACTACAGGACACGAAAGTTTGCGTGGGCGACTTTGCCTTTATTTTTAGATCACTTAGGTATCTAAAAATTTTTTTAACTTTATATTTTTATTATTATTCAGTGTTGCGCATTTGATGTTTTTATCATTTTAATGCGTCAGCACGTTTATCATTGCAGACTTGGTGCCAACTTTATTATTCATTAAAATCAGTCACTTAACATATTGTTCACAACGGGTAATCAGTAGAAGTTAACCAGCTTGGTGCGAATTGCACAAGCTTGGGGCGCATCCAGTGGCAACTAATGTGCATAGACTCGCCAGCTTTACTTGCGGGTCATATATAGGTAACAGGCCATTTCAGCCGATGGTGTCTCGGGATAGTCAGTTGGCAGGAAGCCTAAGGAACGGTAAAGTTGTTCGGCAACTTTATTATCTTTAGCAACAAATAGTGAATACCCGTTAGTTTCCAATAGGCTCGGTGCTAGCTCGATTAATTTAAGCACCAGCAAGCCACCTAACCCTAAACCCCGTTTACTTGGTGCCACCACCAGACGTGCAAAGTGTGCTCGACCGCAGCGTATATAGCATTGACCAAAGGCCAACATATTACCCGCTGAATCTTCGAGTTTGAAGGAGTGTAAGTCATGCAACTGAATTTGTAATGCAAGTGCTTTTAGCGTCAAAGGGTAGTCCATATTAGGACCACCCCAGTCACGAATGGTTTTTACCGAGTCGAACCAACTATGCAGTGTAGGCATATCTGCTTCACCGGCGCTGACAAGCTCTATTGATAAAGGGTCTTTATCCATTTCTCTTCAGATATAAATTGCCAAGCCCAATCTTTCCACTGCTCGTCTAAGCCAGCGTCAACGATATCATCAACCGTCATGCCATTAATTTTATGCTGCTTTACTTCGGCCGATGTAGCTTTAATCATATCGACGAAACGCTGCATATCAGCTTTATTAGCAAGGTCGCCATGCCCTGGAATTATCTTTGTTTGATCTGAAACTAAGGTTAACAAATGTTCAACACCGGCTATATAGCCTGCCACCGAACCGCCAGCGTCAAGATCTATGTATGGGAATCTATCTTTAAAGAACACGTCACCGGCATGTAACACGTCGGCCTGTTTAAAATAAACCGCACTGTCACCATCGGTATGGGCATAGGAGAGGTGGAACACATCTAGGGTTTCACCATTGAAATGTATATTGACGCTTTGCGCATAAGTAACAACAGGAAGTTCTGCATGCTTATGATCGGGCTTTGAAGCTAACCGAGTGCGCACGTTGTCATGTGCGAACACCGTCGCATCGCGAACTTCACGCATATACACATTCGAACCTGTGTGATCGCCGTGATAATGAGTATTTATCACATAACGGAGTTTGCCTTTAACAATTTGGTCCAACGCATTGGAAATCTTTTCGGCCAAAGGTTCAAATTGATCATCGATGATCAGCAAGCCTTCATCGCCGGCAGACACGCCAATGTTTCCACCTGCGCCGGTCATCATATACACTGAGCCGCCTAAATGTTGTGATTGAATTTCTACATCCGCAAATCTATCCTGTGCAGATACTAAGTTACTGAGAAATCCAGCAGCTATTATCAGCGCCGAAAGTGAAATTATCCGCATAATTCTATCCTATTGTTTTGTTTTGACTTCAGTAAAATTACCGTTTTTCGTGATGAACAGATCATAAAGAATCACAAATATGATAATTTATTTCATTCGCTGAATTAAGAGTGTCTATTTAATGAGTAAAATGCAAAATATTTTGACCTTGGTATGCATTATTTTTGGTCTGATCGCTGGGCTGTGGGTCAATTTTAATTTGTCAGCCTCTTGGGTAGAGTCTCGATTGCAATATCAAACCTTTGAAAATGCACAGGGGCAAATCGTCTATATTAGCAGAGGCAAAGAGCAAGCCATTGGAACGCCAGTAGCCTATCAAGACTCACCACTTAGACAGCGCAATTTAGACACACTCACCGAAGCCCCAACATTGAAACAGCAATGGGTAATACTCGATGGTGACAACACCAATCCGATTTTACTGAAGGCCGATTACCACTATGGTATCTGGTCTTTGCTGCCCGCCTTTATTGCCATCGCACTATGTCTAATCAGCCGCGAGCCTTTATTGGCATTATTTAGCGGAATCGTAGTGGGAGGTTTCATGATAGGTAAGTTCGATATCAGTGCGGACATCCTCATCCCTAACATGGCTACGGCCGATGCGGCCTCAATTCTCATATTGTATCTATGGCTTTTGGGTGGATTGATGGGGATATGGGCAAAAACCGGCGCAGCTGCTGCATTTGCAGAAATGATGAGTCGTCGCTTTGTAAAGGGACCGCGCTCGGCCAAATTGGTCACTTGGATGCTCGGAGTGTTATTTTTCCAAGGCGGGACTATGAGTACGGTGTTAGTTGGCACCACGGTAAAACCCATGGCAGACAAAGCCAATGTCAGTCATGAAGAACTCAGTTATGTGGTGGACTCCACTGCATCACCTATTGCTTCAGTTATTGCTTTTAATGCTTGGCCTGCATATATACAAACCTTTATATTTGTACCGGGCGTGGCTTTCTTGGCCACGGAAGCTGACCGCATTCAGTTTTTCTTTTCCAGCATCCCATTTAGTTTCTATGGAATATTCGCCGTGGTGGGCACCTTGCTATTAAGTTTGGAGTTCACTCGTTTTTCCGGTCGTCCTATGCAAAAAGCAATTGCAAGAGCTCGTCTTACCGGACAATTGGATGCACCCAATGCAGCGCCTATTAGCGCAAAAGAGCTACGACAGGTTGATACGCCTGCAGGTTATTTTCCTCATTGGCTGGAGTTTGTTTTACCTCTAGTCAGTTTGATCTTAGTGGCAGTGTTGACCTTTGTTCTCACTGGCTCACCGCAAATACATTGGGCGTTTGGTGCCGCATTATTTCTTGCTATCGCGATGGCGATGGGCAAAGGCATGGGCCTTAGAGGAATACTTGAAGGATTAGGTACTGGCTGGAAAGGAGTCGTTGTCGCTTCTGTGATCCTCATGTTAGCAATTACAATTGGCGCGGTCAGCAAGCAGTTAGGCGGGGGCATTTACTTAGTTGAACTGCTCGGCGAAGAGTTACCCTACTGGATTTTGCCTATGGTTTTACAACTGCTTACTATCGTAATTGCCTTTTCAACCGGCACCAGTTGGGGGACTTATGCTATTGCATTCCCATTAGCGATGCCATTGATGTGGATCATTGCCCAAAATGAAATGTTGGCCAATCCTGAGGTATTCATGATGATTTGTTTCGCCGCGGTATTAAATGGCAGTGTATTTGGTGATCAATGTTCACCCATTTCAGATACTACTATTTTAAGTTCAATGACGACAGGATGTGATTTGATGGATCACGTCAAAACACAAATAATACCAGCAAGTTATGCTGCTATCCTTGCTGGGATCCTGTGGACTCTCAGTGCGTTAATTTTCAGTTAATTGGTCAACTCATCTAACTTTGCCCGGTTGCGGCGGGACAGCGTCAGCACATCGCCATTTTGTAAGATCACTGAATAGTCACCCTTATCATTAGGCCGCAACTCCACAATCGCGCTACGACGCACAATAGATGAGCGGTGAATACGCACAAATTCGGCGGGATTTAACTGATCTTCAAGAGTAGCTAGGGTTTCTCGATGCAGCACGTGTTTTCCATCATTAAGGTGGATTTCGGCATAGTTACCCGCACCGGTAATGAAGTTAATATTGCCAACATCTATCAAACGAATCCGTCCTGGGTCCCTAATGACCAAGCGTTCACGATATCCCTTTTGCAGCTCGCCCATCATCTGCTGAATGATTTCGCTGAGCTTAGCGTAATCGTCATGTTGCCCGCCTTTTATCTTTTGTCGCGCTCGTTCTAATGCAGTGTAAAAACGCTCATCATCGAAGGGCTTTAAAATATAGTCAATTGCATTTAGTTCAAAGGCTTCAACAGCATGTTCGTTGTATGCGGTGGCAAATATTATCACGCAGTTTTCAGGTATATGTTTTGCTACTTCAATACCTGAAATACCCGGCATTTCGATGTCTAAGAAGATAATATTGGGAGATAATTCTTTGGCGAACATTAACGCCTGATTGCCATCTTCGGCTTCATACACGTCGGTAATATCTGCTTGTTCTTTTAACAACAACTTGATTGTTTCACGGGCGAGATGTTCATCATCGGCAATCAGCACACTAAGCATCCGGTTCTCCTATGGGAATCGCTAACAGAGTTTCAAATAAACCGTCATTAAGGGGATGAAGTTCAAGCCGAAAATGACTGTACAATCGTGAAAGTCTCTCTCGGGTGTTGGTCAAACCAATGCCAAATCCAGAGTGGGTATCGTAAATGGCAATTTTATTGGTAAGAACCACTTTCAATTCTTTGTCATTCCGGCTGATAACCAAATTAAGTAGGTTACGGTTGGATTCAAGTTGAGAGCCATGTTGTACTGCGTTTTCAACCAATGGGTGCAATAACATGTTTGGAATGTCTAACTCCAAGCAATCTGGTTGAACCGACACATGGGTATCCAACTTTTCTGAGAAACGCATTTTTTGAATTGCTAAATAGCTGTTAATAAAGGCAATTTCATCTCTTACTTTAATATTATTATGATTTTTGTTTTCCAAAATTTTACGCAACATTAAGCTCAACTCAGACAATGCGGTTACCGCGTCTTTTTCGCGTTTAAGGCGAACCAAACTTGCAATGGTATTTAATGCGTTGAATAAAAAATGTGGATTAAGTTGCGAGCGTAGAGTCTTCAATTGCTCTTGAGTTAGGGCGTGGTGCATGCGTTTTAACTCAATGCTTTCTTGAACGGCATTATGATAAAAACGTATACCTAAGGCGGCGGTTAATACTCCAAGGTAGATAAAAATATCTAATTGCGAGGTTGTAGAGACAATACGCAGCAGAGTATCAAAAAACTGAGCTATATCATCACCTTCAAGAAATTCCCTTACAAATATGGTGGTGACCCAATAGTAGGTCAATAACGCCATCATCCAAATAAAATGGCTAAATACTTTGCGGTATATCGACCTATCAGGCTCATCGTTAAGTCTTACCACCAGAAAAACGCATGCTGTTACTGGGATCCAATTAATAAACCAAGGGCTCATTAGGGTCCAAGTCCAAATCCAACTGGACTCATTGTCAGTGTTTAAATCTGCTACATATTGGAATTGCGTAAACACCGAAAGTACCGCCAGCCAAAAAAATATATTGGCGAGCCAAAAATATCGATTAAGCACTAAGGTGGACTTACGCATAAATATATCGGGTATTCAAAAGTAACTATTCTTTTAACATATCGGGGTTTTGTCCAATAATCCACTGTTAAAATGAATGAGAAATTTTTCTACCAGAATATCCATCCCCCCTATTGGCACCACAAATATCAATATTGTAAATCTGCTAGAATTCCTAATTTAGAGCCTGCAAAAACAAACTTTCACTATTAAAATCATATATTTATTTAACTATGTTCCTATGAGGAGTAACTAACCAAAGGCCATTTCGCAATCGATTGGTCAGAAGTTCCCCCCGCTTATCATTTAAAACAAGCCTTTAGTCACTCTGAATCACCCCTTGGTGGATAGTCCCTAGTGGTCCCTCGCCTTTACGCCTAATTTTAGCCTGAGGCATGAGTCATGCCCAAAACTACAATCACAAAAATGGCGGTGGCCATGAATTGTCATCGCACACGGGAGAACAATATGTTTTTAAACTCCAAACTTGCACACTCTATAAAATTGGCATTCTGCGCGAGTGCTCTGGCTGGTCTTGGCAGTTCGTATGCAGTTGCTCAAGAGACTACTGACACGGCAGCGAATGATGTCGAAAAAATATCCGTTACTGGTAGTCGTATCAGGGCACCTGGTGTGGAATCATCAAGTCCTATATTTTCACTTGGTGAAGAAGAAATAGGCTATTTACAAACCCCTGAATTTGAAAAAATCATTCGTTCTTTACCCTCTACCATTCCAGCCGATGGCGGTAATGTAAACAACGGCACTTCAGGGGCTGCAACCATAGACTTACGTGGCCTTGGTGCTCAACGTAACTTGGTCCTACTTGACGGCAAACGTATGGTGCCGTTCAACTTTAATGGTCAGATAGATACATCCAATATCCCAACCGCATTAATCGACCGGATCGATGTGGTAACAGGTGGAGCCTCCGCCGTTTATGGCTCTGATGCTGTATCTGGTGCCGTTAACGTTATCTTAAAAAACAACTTCCAAGGTGTTGCTATTGATATGAACCATTCGCAAAGTGGTGAAAGCGATGGCGATCAAGACAATTTTTCAGTGACCATAGGGGCGAACTTCGATGACAGTCGCGGCAATGCAGTGCTATCTGTGGCGTGGATGGAAAGAGACCCTGTACTGCTTGGCGATAGAAGCCTAGGGTTATTCGGTATAAATTCTAACTCAGGCTCAGGTTTGACCGAATATCTCAATGGTGAACAAGCTGCTTTGCCGCCTGCCGGTTGCGGTGGGCCCAACGTAGTCGATATTGACGGCAGTGGTTCCACGACCGCTATACCCACCCGCTTTGAATTAATAGGTACAGGGGTAAATGGCCAGTTCCGAGAAGACGGAACTATAGGTGAAAATTGTAGCCTATTTAACTTCAATCCATTCAATTACTATCAAACCCCTGCTGAACGTTACAGTGCTACGGCCCTTGCTCGCTATGAAATAAATGACAAAATCGAGTTTTATTCATCATTTAATTTTACCAATACAACAGTCGTACAACAGGTCGCACCCTCAGGTACATTTGGCACCAGCTTTGTATTACCCCTATACAACCCGTTACTGGGTAACCAAGCGTTGAACTTTATATTAGACGGCGCTAATGGCGCAGTACAAGACGGCTCGTTAGTCAACGGCGGAAGTTGGACAGACGCGAACGCCAACGGTGTGGTAGATACCGAAGATTCAATTGCCGTGCGATTAAGAAGACGGACACTGGAACTGGGTGCCAGAACAGAACGTTACGATTCTGAAATTTGGCAAATAAATACCGGATTACGGGGCAACTTCTACGCTGATTGGGATTTCGACTTTTCTTATCAGTACGGTGAAGCGAACCGCACAACAGTGCGTGGTGGCTACACCAATGTTGGTAACATTAACAATGCCTTAGATACCCGTGATGGCGTTACCTGTGCAGTAGGTGGTAATTGTGTACCGATAGACTTATTCGGTGGATTTGGCACCATTACCCCTGAAATGGCAGCTTATGCTCAAGCCATCGCTTTGCAACAGCAAAAATACGAACAAGAGATCATCGCCTTATTCTTAACCGGACCGATTGATGTTATTGAGCTGCCGACTGCAGGCGCGCCATTGTCAATGAGTTTTGGTTTAGAAAAACGCACCGAAACAGGATTGCTTGAACCTGATGAATGTTTAAAAGAAACACCCGCTAGTTGTCAAGGTGGCGCCGGTGGTAACTTGCTACCCATTAACGGTGGATACAAAGTAGACGAGTTCTACTTCGAAGGTATTTTACCTATATTTGACGGAATGGCATTTGCCGAATCGGTGGATTTGGAATTTGGTTACCGCTCTTCAGATTTTGATACCGTAGGCACGACTGAGTCATGGAAGCTTGGTTTTAACTGGCGTCCCATTGAGCCGTTATTACTCAGAGTAATGCAACAGAAAGCTAATCGCGCACCTAATGTCGCTGAAATAGCATCGCCAGTTACCTCTGGCTTAGACAACGCTGTGTTAGATCCCTGCTCTGTAGCAAACGCCGCAAACATCGATGCCTCACTTCGTCAGCTATGTATTTCTACCGGTATGACCGATGCACAAGTTGGGGTTATTCCAGACATTATTTCCGGTCAAATTAATACTTTCAATGGCAGCGACCCGACCAATCCACCTGGAGCAGAAGAAGCCGATACCTTTACAGCAGGCTTCGTATGGACGCCGGAGTTTGATTGGGCCAACGACTTTACTATTTCAGTGGATTACTATGATATTGATATCCAAGATATTATAGGTACTTTCTCTGCACAGGAGATCCTTGATTCTTGCTATGTTAATGGTGACGTTAACGAATGTTCCAAGATCAACCGAATCGGCGGCGATTTAACTGGCTCAGCCGCTGGGGTTGACCAGTTCACCACAAACCTGAGCTTCTTGCGAGCTGAAGGTATCGAAATTGGCTTTAACTTCAATTTGGATATTGGCGATATGGGTAACTTGGCGTTTTCAGGTAATATTAATAAGTACCTGACTCAGGAATCACAAAGCTCAAACACAGTGCCAGTGCTAGATTGTAAAGGCTATTACGGCACCAGTTGTGATCCCTTGTCTGACCTTCGCTGGATCCAGCGTACCACCTGGTCTTATGATGACTTGACGGTTTCATTATTATGGAGACATATTAATTCGGTAGAAGTGGAGCCCCTTGAACGTGATTTACGATTCGAAGCGTTCAGAAGTATCGAGTCCTATGACTACTTTGATGTATTTGCCAGCTATGCAGCTACCGATAATGTAACTATCACATTTGGCGTAGACAATTTATTGGATAAAGAGCCACCTGTATTGGGTAATGATGTAGGTGATACTAGTTCTAACTCTGGTAATACCTTCCCAAGCAACTATGACGTGTTAGGTCGTATTTATAAAGCCGGCCTAAACTTCAAGTTCTAGAAACACTGCAGTAGTAATTCAAACGGGGCGTTTAGCCCCGTTTTTATTCATTTTCGCTAACAAATGCAAATCGCGGCACAGACTGCCCCTCTACAGTCACCGATTCAGTAAACATTTGCAACGGTCGAACCCATAAGCCACGGGCTCCATACATAGGCCGATAGACCACCAATTCAGATTCATCTTCTGAATGACGAGCCACACCAATAACTTCATATTGATTGCCTTTATAATGTTGATAAATTCCAACTTTAATCACTTCATAACCTCTGCAATAGCACTTAATTGTGGTGACCTTTTTAATCTGTATGCTTGCCAGATTAAAATGAATATATGTAAACAAATTATCAGAAAACTGACCAACATCAGTCCTTTCCAACCCAAAGTGAACAGCAATGCTCCCCGCTAATGCGAGGCTTTATGGCTTATTCTGTGATCTACCACGACTAATTTGTTCCGACCCCTTTATTGTCATGTATTGTCATGGACAGCCACAAACAAATCATACATGGATTGTATTGTCATGGACAGCCACAAACAAATCATACATGGATAGCCACAAACTAGACTCCTAAGAATACCAAATCAGCTATGCTTTAGTATTCTGTTTCAAGGAGTGAATTATGCCACTGGCAAGGAAGCGCCAAATCAGTCTCTCAGACACATCTTACTATCACTGTGTATCTCGCTGTGTTCGACGTGCCTTTTTGTGTGGGGAAGATGAACTGACGGGGAAAACCTATGAGCATCGTCGCCAGTGGGTAGAAGACAGGTTGTTGTTCTTGACTACAGCCTTTGCAATCGAAGTGTGTGCTTATGCTGTCATGAGCAATCATACCCATGTGGTATTGCATGTTAATTGTGACAAAGCAAAACTCTGGTCGGATAAAGAGATTGCGCAGCGCTGGCACATGCTTCACAAGGGTACCTTGCTCTCACAAACCCTAGCAAATAAGCAAGCATCAGTGTTCACCGACGCTGAAAAAATTACACTCCATTCAACCTTGTCGGTTTATCGAAGTCGATTAACCGATATTAGTTGGTTCATGCGAGAATTGAATGAGCCTATAGCCCGGCAAGCCAATCAAGAAGATAACTGTACCGGTCACTTCTGGGAAGGACGATTCAAATCACAAGCTCTGTTAGATGAACATGCATTGGCAGCTTGTATGGTGTACGTAGATTTAAACCCTATACGAGCGAAGATGGCAACCACCCCAGAGTCATCTAAACACACCAGTGTGAAACGCCGTATAAACGATTTTAAGAAAGGTTATCAACCATCTACGTTAATGCCCTTTGTCGGCAACCCTAGGCAGCCACAACCGCAAGGGTTAATGTTCGATTTAATCGACTATATGAAATTGGTTGACCTATCTGGTCGCAGTATTGCACCTAACAAACGAGGCGCAATTGATATTTATGAATCGCCCATATTGCAGCGCTTAGGGCTAGATGAACACACTTGGCAAAATATGTTTTTAGAGTTTGAAACCACGTTTAGCGTGGCTGCTGGGCAATCAGACACCTTGAAACGATACAAGCGAAAACGTCGGCAAAAGAATTCATTAGGCTAACGTCTCTCCTAAAATCACTTTTCATTTCAATCGTTTCTTTTTACAAGAGGCAAGCCTAATCCCACACTAAATTCTTCTCAATAACTCTCATTCGCCAGAAAACGATGATTGCATAGGTATTTACCTAAATTACGAATGCATTAATACTTTTCATCAGCCTACAGTAAAAATTATAGGCCTCAATTTTCACTACCTTAAAAGATCCCTGTCCATATTCGTAGTCTGATAATGAAAGATGCCTGTCCATGTAATAATGATAATGAAAGATGCCTGTCCATGTAATAATGTCCATAATGATTATATAGTCTTTCCAAAGCATATTGCCGATAATCATGATGAAGGAAGAGCTAACTCGTTACTAGTCTTTCCCTTCAAAGGGGAGGTGCAATTGTTGGAATTTAGTTTTTGCTGGCAAGCCTACGTGTAATCCAACCAGTCGAATACCGCGATTTTTGGCACGGCCAAATGCTTCGTCGAGTAAGCCAATAAAAAACGCTTTGTTCAATTCAGTGCATCTGTGTTCAACTGTTGTTTGTTGGAAATCACTAAATTTAAGCTTTATACCCTGACTTTGAATTTGCTTGTTGCCTCGGGCCGAATGCAAGCGTTGTACAAGCTTTGGATACAGCTTCTCTACCATTTCAATACATTCATCTTTGTTTTGAATATCTTCAGAAAGTGTTCGCTCTACCCCTACAGACTTGCGCTCCCGCGATAAACTCAAGTCTCGGTCATCAATCCCATGACTTCTGTTCCAGATCACAGGGCCAAACTTACCGAAACGTTTAACTAGTTGCTCGAGTGGGTAATCACGCACATCTTGGCAGGTATACAAGCCCAAGTTATGGAGTTTCTGTACGGTAACTTTGCCGACACCGGGAATTTTCCCCAGCGGCAAAGCCCGTACAAATCCATCAAGATTGTCTGGGGTAATCACACAAATACCATCAGGTTTATTTTCATCACTGGCAATCTTTGCCACGAACTTACATGAGGATATGCCAGCGGAAGCCGTTAAGCCGGTTTCGGCTACTATTGAGCGGCGTATATCTTCAGCGATTAGAGTTGCACTGCCGCCAAACAACGTACAGTCAGATACATCGAGGTAGGCCTCATCCAGTGACAGGGGTTCAATTTTGTCCGTGTAACGCTCAAAAATTTGGCGAATTTGCTTTGACACCTCGACGTATAATTCCATACGACCAGGTACCAACACCAAGTCTGGGCATAGCTTCAAAGCGTGAGCCGTGGCCATCGCTGACTTAATGCCGAATTTACGGGCGGGATAGTTACAGGTGGATATAACACCTCGGCGCTCTCTGCTCCCGCCAATGGCGATTGGCACATGAACCCATGCTGGGTTGTCACGCATTTCAACCGCAGCATAAAAACAATCCATATCGATGTGAATAATCTTACGCACTAAAATAGCCAAAAGCCCAAATGACTGGGATTATATACAGTAACCGACAATATTACCAATTCAACAACTACATACAAAAACTAGCTAACACGCGTACAGAAAGTGAGTCTTTTTCGAAAGAATACCCACTCCACAGATTGCTATTAGGCTTCACTGTGGCTGTGATGAATAAAGATGCGGGCATAAAAAACGCCTGAGGATTAGGCAGACGTTCATAGGTGAACTAATTAGAAGCCCTAAATTATCTGGTTCTGCTTCCACTCTTGTAATTTTTTCTGTCGTATGGCTTCTCTTTCGAGTCGCGCTTTCTTACGATCACAGGGCTCAGGACAATCACAAGCTTTATCAATACCTAGTGCACCTAGCCCGCCACAACTGCCAGATATTGACTTCTGCTGAACGATATACCCAATGGCCATGGCCAATACCACTACCAAGAAAAAGCCAAAAGCTAAGATGAATGTACTCACAACAATTCCTAACAAGTATGGGCGGTGAAGCTATTGCTTCGCCGCATTAACAAATTGATCAAATCTACCAGTAGTATACGCTTTAAAGGTATTATTTTCTCGGGTAATTAACATCACATCGAGATCGTATTGCTGTGCAATCCGCAAGGCATCATCCTTGCCCATCACATTCAATGCAGTTGCTAATCCGTCCGCCGTCATTGAAGAAGGATGGATAACTGTTACTGCGACTAAATTATGCTGAATCGGCATGCCGCTTCGCGGATCGATAAGATGTGAATATCTGACCCCGTTTTCTTCAAAATAATTTCTATAGTCACCAGACGTCGCTACCGCATTGTTGCCGATGGTTAAGATAGTCTGTACTGCCCGTTCATTGCTAACCGGTTTTTCCACCGCTATACGCCATGGTTGCCCACTGCTTTTAACGCCTGCCACGCGCATTTCCCCGCCAATTTCCACTAAGTAGTCAGTATGCCCTAATGATGCCAATAACTCGGCAACCACGTCCACACCATAACCTTTTGCGATGGTCGATAGGTCGACGTACAGATTAGGAATTAGCTTTGTTGCAGAATCATTGGATACCATAAGCTTATCCAACCCTGTCTGTAACTTAATCTGCTCGACTGTCTGCTCAGAGGGTACTTTGTCGGGACGTGCTTGAGGTCCGAACCCCCATAAATTAACCAAAGGTCCAACAGTTACATCTAGCACGCCTTCACTTAGTTCACCTAATCTTTGTGCTTCTTTGAGTACAAAGATAGTTTCACTTGACAGTGCAAAAGGCTCGCTGCTTTGATGGGCATTAAACAGTGATAATTCTGAGGTTGGGTCATAGGTAGACATTAGCTTATTTACGCGAACCAACAAAGCATCTATTTGACGCTGAGTCTCTGCCGCAGAAGGGCCAATATCAGGGTGGTACTTAACATTATAAGTTGTGCCCATAGTAGCACCGCTTAGATGAATATCTTCAGCTGTGATAGGTTTTTGCACAAAATAAATAATTGCACAAACCACTATCAACAAGATTATCAGTAGTTTTGATTTTGCCATGAACAGTCACTCTTGAACCAAAAAAAGAGGGACATAAATGCCCCTCTACTTTTAACGCTGGTTGTCTTAATTAGCCGCCGAAATCATCCAACATGATGTTTTCGTCTTCTACACCTAATTCTTTCAGCATATTGATAACCGCTGCATTCATCATAGGTGGCCCACACATGTAGAATTCACAATCTTCCGGCGCAGGGTGATCTTTAAGGTAATTTTCAAGCAATACATTGTGGATAAATCCGGTATCACCCGTCCAATTATCTTCAGGCTGCGGATCAGAAAGGGCCACATACCATTTAAAGTTTTCATTTTCCTTTTGCAACATATCAAAATCTTCTACGTAGAACATTTCACGTAGTGATCTTGCGCCATACCAAAAGGTAATTTTACGATCCGTATGGATTCGACGAAGTTGGTCAAAGATATGTGAACGCATTGGCGCCATACCAGCACCGCCGCCGATGAAGACCATTTCAGCATCGGTATCTTTTGCAAAGAACTCACCGAAAGGACCGGAAATCGTCGCTTTGTCACCTTCCTTTAGACTCCAAATATAAGACGACATTTTACCAGCAGGAAGGCTTAGATTATTAGGTGGCGGCGAAGCGATTCGCACGTTCAACATAATAATACCTTCTTCTTCTGGATAGTTAGCCATCGAATAAGCGCGGATAGTTTCTTCTTCAACTTTAGATTCAATATTGAAGAAACCGAAACGCTCCCAATCCCCTCTATATTCATCAGGAACATCGAAGTCACTATATTTAACATGATGAGGTGGAGCTTCAATCTGAATATATCCACCGGCACGAAATGGTACGCTTTCACCATTCGGAATCGCTAATTTAAGCTCTTTGATGAAAGTTGCTTTGTTATCATTAGAAATAACATCACAGTCCCACTTCTTGATACCAAAAACTTCCTCTGGCAATTCAATTTTCATGTCCTGTTTAATCGCAACCTGACAAGATAAACGACAGCCCTCTTTAGCTTCGCGCTTGCTGATGTGATCCAATTCAGTTGGCAGTATTTCACCACCGCCTTCTTTGATATCAACACGACATTGACCGCAAGAACCACCGCCACCACAAGCTGAAGAAACAAAAATGCCCGAATCGGCTAACGCACCCAACAATTTTCCACCTGGTGAGGTGGTAATCGCTTTTTCAGGATCGTTGTTAATTAATATAGTCACATCACCGGATGGGACTAGCTTAGATTTCGCGAACATGATGATAAGTACTAATGCCAATACAATGGCAATAAACATACCTACACCAAGGTAAATTTCAGTTTGGTTCATTTACTATTACTCCTTAGTGCCGTCGCTTAAAGCGCTACGCCAGTGAATGACTGGAAACCTAGAGCCATTAGACCCGCGATCATGAAAACCGAGCCTAAGCCACGAATGCCTTCAGGCATATCAGCATATTTTAATTTTTCCCGTACCGCAGCAAGCAAGGTAATGGCAATTGCCCATCCCAAGCCGCTACCTATACCGTACACGACACTTTCGCTGAAGTTGTATTCACGTTGAACCGCAAAAGCTACGCCACCAAAGATTGCACAGTTAACGGTAATCAAAGGTAGGAATATACCTAGAGCGTTGTACAGTGCCGGGAAGAATTTATCTAAACTCATTTCCAGAATTTGTACTAACGCTGCAATAACCCCAATGAAAGTCAAAAAGTTTAAGAAGCTCAAATCGGCATCAGGAAAACCAGCCCAATCGAGGGCTCCTGGGGCAAGGATATTGACGTAAATAACTTGGTTAACCGGTACTGAGATACCTAGCACAACCACAACCGCAACACCTAAGCCCATGGCTGTTTTGACTTTTTTAGATACGGCTAAGAAAGTACACATTCCAAGGAACAGTGATAGTGCCATGTTTTCGATAAAAACAGAGCGAACAAAAAGACTAAGATAATGTTCCATAAGTTACTCCTTCGGCTCAACTTGTTCTGGACGTATAGTTCGGATAAACCAAATTAAACCACCAATCAAAAAGAATGAACTGAATGGCAAAATTAGCAGGCCGTTACCTTGATACCAACCACCGTTTTGAATCAGTGGCAGGATCTCAAAACCTAAAATGGTGCCGAAACCGGTCAACTCTTTTATGGTACCAATAATAATAAGTACGAAAGAATAACCAAGACCGTTACCAATACCATCAAGGAAGCTCATAAGAGGCGGACTCTTCATAGCATAAGCTTCGGCTCGACCCATTACGATACAGTTGGTAATAATCAAGCCAACAAATACTGACAGCTCTTTTGCCACCTGATAAGAATAAGCCTTCAGGATTTGGTCAACGACAATTACCAAGGAAGCGATAATGGTCATCTGAATGATGATCCGCACACTAGAAGGTATATGGTTACGAATAATAGAGATAAACAAATTCGAAAACGCCACTACCGTAGTCAATGCCAATGACATAACTAATGCGGTTTCTAATTTGGTGGTGATAGCCAAGGCAGAACAGACACCAAGTACCTGTAATGCGATGGGGTTGTTACTTAGAATAGGTCCGAACAAGACCTGTTTCATTTCTTTTACTTCAGCCATTGCCCTAACCCTTATGATTTCCAATTCTGATTTTTCAGATACGGTCCGTAGCCATTCTCACCAGCCCAGTAAACCAATGTATTCTCAACACCGTTACTGGTTAGTGTAGCGCCGGATAGTGCATCAACAGCATACTCGTTATTTGGATTGGCATTTTTTTGAACATCAATGGCTACTTCACCATTTTTGTATAATTTCTTACCATCCCATTTAGATTTCCAACCTGGATTAAGGACTTCACCGCCTAATCCTGGGGTTTCTTTTTGTTGATAATAGACCAATTCACGAATGGTATTGCCATCGCTATCAACTGCTAGGAAGCCATACATCAAATCCCAAAGACCACTGCCATGCACTGGCAAGACTATACGGTCTACAGCACCATTTTCAGTTTTAACAATGTAAACACTGGCAACACTCGAGCGGCGTTGAAATCCAACATTACTGTTTTCAACTTTAACAGTGTATTTAGGATCATTGGCGGCTTTATACATATCAAAGCCGTCTTCGACTTCTACATATTCACCGGTGGCGATATTGATATGACGTTCATCTACATATTTATCGAAGGTACATATCACGTCGCAGTCGGCGGTTACTGCAATACCTGCAGCTTCAAGAATGTTAGTTTGTTTGTCTTTAGCGGCATTGATTTGTTGTAAGTCGCGCAACCCAACAGCAGCGCCAGAAACAATAATCGAACACACTAAACATACGGCGATTACTACACCGAGTGTTTTTCCTAAGGTTTCCTTTTTAGCTGACACGAGCAACCCTCCGCTTGATATTACTTTGCGCCACGAAATAATCGAATAATGGCGCCCACAGGTTGGCAAATAATATTGCTAACATGATCCCTTCTGGGAAGGCGGGATTTAGGACACGGATCATTACCGTCATAAATCCGATTAAAAATCCGTAAGCCCATTTCGCTTTATTGGTAAATGACGCGGATACCGGGTCAGTTGCCATGAAGAAGGTACCAAAGGCTAATCCGCCAATTACCATATGCCAATACCACGGCATAGCGAACATAGGGTTAGTGTCACTGGTTACAAAGTTCAATAGCGAGGCGAAGAATGCAACACCAAGGATTACACCGGCCACAATTCGCCATGACGCGATACGCATATAAATGATGAACAATCCACCTAGCAATATAGCTAAGGTTGATACTTCACCAGCAGAACCAGGCATGTTGCCAAAGAACGAGTTCCACCATAAATCCATGTTGCTGTAATCCATTTCACCAGCAGCGGCTTTACTTAACCATGTCGCACCAGAATAGCCATCTGCAGCAACCCAAATTTGGTCACCAGAGATTTGTGCAGGATAGGCAAAATACAAAAATGCACGTCCTGATAATGCAGGATTCAAGAAGTTACGACCTGTACCACCAAATATTTCTTTTGCAATAACAACACCAAAGGTAATACCTAACGCGGCCTGCCACAGAGGGATAGTCGCTGGTAATGTCAATGCAAACAATACTGATGTAACAAAGAAGCCTTCATTGATTTCGTGTTTACGAATAGAGGCAAATAGTACTTCCCAGAAACCACCAACAATAAATACCGTGGCATACACAGGAACAAAGAAACACGCACCGTAGGCCATCATAGCCATCCAGCCAGTACCAGCCACGCCTAGTTCACCACCAAAGGCGCTAAATAAAGCGGCTTGCCAAATATCAGGCAAGGTACCGGCGCCAGCTAATATTGCCTCATGGGCTTGTGCACCAATGTTATACATGCCGTAAAACATTGCAGGGAAAGTTGCTAGCCACACCATGATCATTATCCGCTTCAAATCGATGCTGTCGCGAACATGGGTGTTAGCTTTATTTACTTTACCGGGTGTATAAAAAATCGTCGCAGCCGCTTCATACAGCGCATAGAATTTTTCGTATTTTCCACCGGGCTCAAAATTCGGTTCAATATCTTCTAAATAGGTTTTTAATCCCATCTCTTAACCCTCTTTTTCGATAGTGGTGAGGCACTCACGCAGAATCGGCCCATAATTGTATTTACCTGGGCACACATACGTACACAATGCCAAATCTTCTTCATCCAACTCTAAGCAACCAAGGGTCTGAGCGCTGTCAGTATCACCTGAGATAAGATCACGAAGTAACAAGGTAGGCAAAATATCCAGCGGCATAATACGCTCGTAATTACCAATCGGCACCATAGAACGATCAGAACCGTTTGTTGATGTGGTCATATTGAATAATTTTTTCGGTGTTAGGTGAGCAATATATGCTCTAGTCACCGAGTGCATGTTGCTACCAGGTGCTAACCAGCCCAAGAATTTCTTCTCTCGGCCTTCATTCAACAAACTGATTTGAGTGTGGTAACGGCCAAGGAAACCGTGTACGCCATGGGCATGAGTACCCATGAGTACGGAGCCAGAAATGATCCGAACATCTTCACCATTCAGTTCATTTTGAGTCAATTGGTCTGTATTTGCCCCTAACAAGGTTTTAACTAAGCGTGGGTTTTTAGCTGCAGGACCTGCAATGGCTACCACACGTTCGTTATTTAGTTGACCTGTGGTGAACAATGCGCCAATCGCCATGACATCTTGGTAGCCAATGGTCCAAACTGTTTTTCCTGCGCCCACTGAATTCAAATAGTGAATGTGAGTACCGGCTAAGCCAGCTGGATGGGGGCCATCGAATTCTTCCACATGAACACTAGCGCTACCAGTAGGTATAGCTGCGCCAGGCGCTTTACATACAAAAACGGTACCAGAGGTTAATGCATTAAGCACTGACAACCCGTTCTCAAAATCAGTAGTTCGTGGGGCGATGATAACTTGTGGATCAGCCGCCAATGGATTGGTATCCATGGCATTGACAAAAATCGACCTAGGTTCAGAACCAATGGCTGGCACTTTACTGTAAGGACGAGTTTTAAACGCAACCCATAAGCCAGACTTGATCAAGTTCTCTTCAACTTTATCCCGCGCTATCGAACTCAGTTGAGTAGCATCGTATTTAGCGAATTGTTCTTGTTCATCACCGTCTATTTCAATCACAACAGATTGCAAAACACGTTTTGCGCCCCGATTGATCTCAACGACTTTACCCGCTGCTGGTGCAGTAAATATTACGCCAGGATTCTTTTTGTCTTCAAAAAGAGGCTGACCTTTCTTCACAACGTCATCCACCTGAACAAACATGGTGGGACGCATACCAACATACTCTTCCCCCAACACAGCCACGCGCGTAACGCTAGGACCATCTTGGATTGTTTGGTTAGGAGCTCCTTCGATAGGAAGGTCTAACCCTTTTTTGATTTTTATCATATGCAACCGCAGTCTTGTAAAAATAAAATTAAAATGAAAGAAATATCAATTTTAGATTCTACTGAGTGAAATATTTGTTTTTAACCGCACTTCAGCTCGAAAACCTAAAGGTGATCGCTCTTATCAGCTATATTGTTTCTTCTTGTTCCGACAGTGAATTCTTAACCCGGTGATAACAGACCTATGCTGCATTGGCTCAACACCTCGCTAGAAAATGAATGGGTAAAAGGGTTTCGACACTTAGACAATCGAAATCCAAGTCACTTAACTATGGAATTTTAGCATTATTCACACAGTTTGCGCTATGCAATTTGTGGTTAAAACGTTTTTTTTACGTCAGTTAGGTATTTTAAGGCTTTAAAATATCGATTCAATTAATTCTTCGCCCTAAATGTAAACAACCGCTGTTATGCGGTTGTTTGGTTTATTTACTACCAATTGACTAGTGGATCGACATCAGCATCATAATCAACCCCTTGAATATCAAAGCCAAACAGCTTTAAGAATTCATGGTGATAACCAGCATAGTCACTTAATTCATGGAAGTTTTCCTGTGTGACTTGATCCCACAAGGATTTAATCTTAGCTTGAGTGGCTTCATTGGTTTCTTTGCCATCCATGCGTAGGCGATTTGCTTCGTCCGTATCGGGGTTGTCTACCAGTAATTTCTGCTCGAATAATCCAGCAATTTGCTCGATGCAGCCCTCGTGGGTGCCTTCCTGCTTCATCACTTTATAAATCAGCGAGATATACAAAGGCATAACCGGAATCGCGGAGCTTGCCTGAGTCACCAGTGCTTTCAATGAGGATACATAGGCTTGCACATTCTTGTCTTTCAAGCTACTTCTGATCGCAGTTGCTGCACGGTCTAGATCTTCTTTGGCCTTTCCTATGGTCGCCTGGCCATAAATAGGCCAAGTTAATTCTTTGCCTATATAAGTATAAGCAGTGGTTTTACAGTCCTGTGCCAATACATCAGCCTCATTGAGGGCTTCTAGCCAAAGCTCCCAGTCTTCACCGCCCATGACTTTGATAGTATTGGCAATTTCATCTTCACTGGCAGCTTCTAACTCAATCTCATGAACCAAGTCTTTGTCGGTATCATAAGTCTTGGTTTTGTAGTTTTGACCCACTGGCTTGAGGGTTGATTTATAGACCTCGCCGGTTTCGGGATCCACTCTGCGCGGTGAAGCCAAGCTATAGATAACTAAATCCACCTTACCCATATTGGCCTTAAGTTGCTCAATAACCTGCTGTTTGAGCTCGTTAGAAAATGCATCACCATTTAAGGTGTGCGCATAAATTCCAGCCTTTTCAGCCTGTTGATGAAAGGCTGCAGTATTGTACCAACCCGCGGTGCCCGTTTTACGCTCAGATGGTGGCTTTTCAAAACACACACCCAATGTCTTAGCACCATATCCAAAAGAGGATACAATCCGCGATGCCAGTCCATAGCCGGTTGAGCAACCTAGAATAAGTACATTCTTAGGACCATCACCTAAGTCACCTTGGCTTTTTACAAAATCAATTTGTTGTTGCACACTTGCAGCACATCCAACTGGATGCGCATTAGTGCAGATAAAGCCGCGTACTTTTGGCTTGATAACCATAATTTATATTCCTCAACGAAAAAGTGCGCATAGTGTAAAGCCACAATGCCCATTAACAAATCTGAGCAGCTAAGTTTCCGCCTAAAAAGCCATTGATTCAGCGCTTTTGGATTGATCTAACAACTCGACGGATTCGGAAACATAAGCTTGCATGTGAGTATTGATAGTGTCTTTGACATTATCGTGTTGCTCTAAAACAAAGTTTAAGGCTGAAAATGTACTCATTGGATAAATGCTTTCATTCAGCTTTAACGTCATACTGGTGATGGGGCTAAACGAGATGTTTATAGGTTCTTTGGCCATTTTATTATCTGCTTGTGCCAATCCTAACAGCGCCCTTTGGTAGGCTTGGTAGTCGATTTTGTGTGCATTTGCCTGAGATATACTTCGATAGGCAACTTTATCTTTTAACAAAAAAGCATATATTTGAGCATCATCGAAGCGCGCTTTACCTGTCTTAGCTTGATAATAAGCCGCCGCCGAATAGTGATAATTCAGCCCAATCTCACGCCATATTCTACTTAATGCATCACTGTGACTCACATCCCCACCTTGTAGCTGTTGAAGTACTGGATTGGGAAAAACCTCTTGGGTTTGCTCTGCCATTTCCTGGGCCTGTTGGCAATAATCCGCTTTAAATTCGGGGTGGTAATTAAACAATATGTGCACCCGCTTTACATATGCATTGGAATATCCGCTAGACAGTACACGGTAAGATAGGTATAAGATATCGGCCTGTATTTTGTCGAGCAAAAGTTGTTGCTCGTCAGTGGATTCTGGAGCCAAAGGCGTAAAATTCTCTATTAACGCACTTTTATAGGTGGCGTATCCGGCTAGCTGAGTGTTGAATAAGCGTCGACTATTATCCTCATTAGTATCACAGGCTAGCGCCTGCATGTGAGCCCGCCATGCGCTGGCATCTTGTTGCCAAACCGCGCGCATACCTAATTTGGCATGTCGCTTAATCATTAAAACCACATTTTGTTGGACGTTTAAATATTGCTGCTCGATGGGATCTTGCTCAGCAAACACTGACGTACAGACAGTCAAACCTAGGCTTAACAACCCTAGGTTTATTGCAAATATTATTTTATCCATACAATTGACGTCCCTTTTCTTGGCAAAATTAAAAATCAAAATAACAATTAATTGTTATCGCGATTTAAATAATATTCCAACTCTGAGATTTTGTGGTAATTTTTCACCCCTTCTTGGAACTTAAGATAAGATTTATAGACCTTATCGAAGGTAGGGTCGGCTGCGGACTGCTCTTGCATCACTTCAGCTGAAGCGCTTCGCAATGCATCAATTACATCATCAGGAAGCGGACGCATATCCACACCGTGAACATTGACCAATGCTTCCATTGCGTCTTTATTGGCAGCGGTATACTCATCCAACATATCTTGATTCACCGCCCGTGTTGCAACTTCTATAATAGCCTGTAAATCGGCTGGTAAACTCTCATAAGCCTGTTTATTTACCATAAACTCCAAGCTTGCTCCGGGCTCATGCCAGCCAGAATAGTAGTAATACTTGGCTGCTTTATATAAACCAAATGATAAGTCATTGTAAGGTCCGACCCACTCGGTAGCATCAATCGCTCCGGATTGGAGCGAAGTAAACAATTCACCACCGGTTAGCGCAATAGGAATGCCACCGACTTTTTTCAGCACTTCCCCGCCGAGGCCAGGAATACGCATCTTCAGCCCTTTTAAGTCCTCTACACTATTGATTTCTTTTTTAAACCAGCCAGCCATTTGCACACCCGTGTTGCCACCAGCAAATGGAATCAGATTAAAGGGCGCATAGAGCTCACGCCACATTTCCATTCCACCACCGTAATGTAACCAACCATTAAATTCTGTTGCATTCATACCAAAAGGTATCGCAGTGAATATCTGCGCGGCAGGCGCTTTTCCTTTCCAATAGTAGGAACCAGAATGGCCCATTTGCGCCGCGCCGCTAGATACGGTGTCAAACACTTCAAAACCCGGCACCATTTGTCCGGCACCAAACACTTTAATTTTGAGTCGACCGTTTGACATCCGCTCGACATAATTGGCAAAGGTTTCAGGGGCTTTACCCAATCCTGGAAAGTTCTTCGGCCAAGAGGTAACTAATTTCCATTCGTAAGTTTGCTGTGGTTCAGCGTTGTTTTCTGGGGTCTGCGTTTTTCCACCACAAGAAATCACCAGCGTAGCAACAGAAACTAGTACAAATTGTTTAATCAAATTCATGAATCTTATCCTAACTAAGTCTAAAGCATAGAGGGCAACCACGTTACCAGATTTGGCCAAATTGCCAATCCGATCAGCAGTAATACTTGGATCACTATAAAGGGAACAACACCACGATAAATATGGCTGGTTCGCACTTCCTGCGGTGCGACTCCCCTTAAATAAAATAAGGCGAAGCCAAATGGTGGAGTTAAGAACGAGGTTTGTAAATTCACCGCAATCATAATCCCCAGCCAAATAGGGTCTACTCCCATGGTCAATAACACGGGTGCTACTATAGGCACAACCACAAAGGTAATTTCAATAAAATCCAAAATGAAACCAAGTAGGAAAATAACAACCATCACCAATAAAACAGCGCCGAATACTCCGCCGGGGAGTTGTTCAAATAAACTATGGATCAGCTCTTCGCCACCAAAGCCGCGAAAAACTAGGGAAAATATAGATGCGCCAATTAAAATTAGAAACACCATTGAGGTGACTTTTGTGGTCGACATTAAAACTTCTGTTAACTTTTCTACGCTCAACTGACGCTGAACCAAAGCCAAAACTAACGCTCCTGAAGCACCAACCCCGGCGGCCTCTGTAGGCGTTGCAAAGCCTCCTAGGATTGAGCCTAACACCATCACTATTAATATTAGAGGCGGGAATAAGGCAGAGAACAAACTCACTTTGCTATCGGTAGTATGCACCTCAACGGGCTCAATTTGTTTTATGTTTCGTGCAGCAAAAATAATTACATAGATTAAATACAGGGTCACCAGTATCAGCCCTGGCACCAACGCTCCCACAAACAGATCGCCAACTGACACCGACTCAGGCGAAAAAATTCCCATGTTCAATTGCGCTTGTTGAAATGCACTCGATAGCACATCACCGAGTAATACTAATGCAATTGAAGGTGGGATGATTTGTCCTAAGGTGCCGGTTGCGCATATTGCGCCACTGGCAAATGAGGGAGAATAACCCTGTTTTAGCATGGTAGGCAGGGATAATAATCCCATGGTGACCACAGTGGCGCCGACAATTCCGGTACTCGCTGCCAACAACATTCCGACCAAGACCACGGACACCGCCAAGCCAGATTGCAATTTGCCAAATACCTGCCCCATTGCCAATAACAAGTTTTCCGCGACTTTAGATTTTTCTAACATCACCCCCATAAAAACAAATAAAGGCACGGCCAGTAATGTTTGATTGGTCATGATACCGTACAGACGACTGGGTACGGCTTGTAGATAAGAGGTGTCAAATACCCCAAAAACGGCACCAGCACCGGCAAAGATAAGTGAAGTACCGGCTAACGTATAAGCTACCGGATAACCATATAACAGGGTGATACAGACTACGGCGAACATCACCAGCGAGAGATATTCCATTAATAGTCTCCGCCTGAACTAGATGCTGAAGCATCTTTTACTTTCGCGATATTCATCAGTAACTCGGCGATCCCCTGCAATAACATCAGCAAGGCGAAAATCAGCATCAATGATTTCAGTAAGAATACCAGAGGCAATCCTCCTGCTTCCTGAGATGATTCAAGCAGTGTCCAAGACATACTGACATAATTATAGCTAATCAAAAGAACAAAAATATTCACCGGCAGCAAAAATAATAAGGTACCGAACACATCTACTTTTGCTTGTTTTTGGGCAGAAAAACCACGATAAAAAATATCTACTCGCACATGTTCATTCACCCTCAGGGTATGTGCGCAGCCTAACAGGAATACCATTGCATGCATGTACATGACAGACTCTTGCATCGCAATCCAGCCAATATCAAATCCATAGCGCAGCACCACTATGAGTAGGGTAACGATTACCATCACTAGGGTTAACCAGCTAACTAGTCTGCACAGGCTATCATTTAACCTATTGATAAAGTGAACGATAGATTGAGTAACAGCCATTCCCATCCTGTTTTTGTTATTTTTCTAATTTAACCCGTATTAAACGTTTTTTTAACAAAGAACGCTAGTGATTGGCTAGCGATTCTAATCAAGTCCACTTGTTTTGGTCTGTGATTCTGCGGGTCAATTAGATATTGGCAATCAAATGTCTGCTGCTAACCCGCTATGCAAACTCCTCCAATCATCAGGTTCAATAAGCACTAATGTTCCAAAATTAATTAGTCCGGCTCCATAAAGCTTGCTATATTGCCGGTGAGACCGTCGGTTTTCTGTGGCTCATTTAGTAAGCTGCAGGAAGTAAATGGGAATCTGGTGAAATTCCAGAACTGTGCCCGCAACTGTAATTGTTCACCTCAGTAAAGCTGACGTGACAGAGTCAGATACCAGCCGATAACCAGCTCTTTGGTTTCACCTTATAAACTTGTCGTGCGGGAATACACGATATGCCGATACCGCCTTGCTCTAGTTTCAAGTATACGGTTGCCAATTCCCGTTCTAAGAAAAATTCTGCAGGCAATGTGATGTTCAATATATTGCCCCTTGAAAAAGAGTAGCCAAAGTTCGCCATGCTTGAAGCACGTAATGTCAATTATCAGACAAATAACAAGACCATTCTCAACGGGATCAATTTCCACGTTGTGCCGGGTCAAATATTGGGAGTGCTAGGTCCCAATGGTGCGGGTAAAACCACTCTACTAAAAATCTTGTCTGGACAAATAGCCAGCGAAAAAATGATTTATTGGCAAAATAAACCGGTTGAAAGCTATCAGCTAATTGACCGAGCCAAACAAATAGCGGTGGTAAATCAGTTTAACAATCCGGTTTTTTCATTAAACGTCGAACACATAGTTAGTATGGGCTTACTTCCTCATCAAAGCATGTTCGGCAAAGTAAAAAGCTTCCAACACGCTGCTATTACACAGGCAATTACACAAGTCGGACTTCTCGATAAACGTCACCAAGTGTTTAATACTCTTTCTGGGGGGGAACAGCAGAGGGCTCTTATCGCAAGAGCCATTGTACAACGTGCATCACTGATAATATTAGATGAACCGATTAACCATCTTGACGTTTTTTATCAGCATCAAATACTCGAGCTGTTGCGCCAGCTTGCAAAAAAATTCAACCTCACTGTAGTAATGAGCTTGCATGATCTTAATTTGGCGGCAGCCTACTGCGATCACTTGTGCCTGTTAGATGATGGAGCCATGGTTGCACAGGGCAATCCGCATGCTGTGTTGTGTGAAAAACGCTTGCAACGAGTATTTAGAACGCCTTGCCATGTATTCAAACATGACAGCAATGAGCATCTGCGTGTCGAGTTTTATCCACAAAGGACAGCAAATGAATAAGCTGAGATGGGGCGCGCTGGTGATTGTCTCGATTGCCAGTCTAGTAAGTGGCTTGTTGTTTGGTGCGGCAGACATCTCCACCGCCGAAATCTACCAGTGTGTTGTTCATCAGTGCCGACTACCTATCAACGAGGTCATATTTTGGCAAATTCGCGTGCCTCGGATCTTGGTCGGCTTTCTTGTGGGAGCCGGATTAGCTGTGGCCGGGGCAACCCTGCAGAACGTTTATAGAAACGGTTTAGCCGACCCCTATTTATTTGGTGTCGTGTCGGGCGCAGGCTTAGGTGCGAGTATAGCGACGCTGATTACCAGCCATTCAACGGTTGCCAACATGCCTATTTTGTCTTGGTTAGCGTTGTTACCTTTTTCCATTGCATTGCCTCTTGCGGCATTTTTAGGGGCGATTTTTGCTGTGCTGATTGTGCAAATGCTTGCCAGTAGACTGTTTGGAAACCGCACTGAGCTGCTGTTATTGGCTGGAGTCGCTGTATCTTTTATGCTCAGTTCGGTAAGTCATTTATTGCTATATTTGGCAGAGCCTTTCGCGGCAAATAAAGTGATTTTTTGGTTACTAGGCAGTCTAGCCAGATCTGAAATGTGGTTTGTTTGGGTGATGCTGCCAGTAGTAATGGTTAGTGTCGGAATATTGTGGCTATATGGTCGTCATATGGATGCAATGCTGCTTGGAGATGAAAGTGCCAAAGCCTTAGGTGTCAAAGTAGATGGTTTAAGGACACTGGTACTGATGATTTGCGCAGCATTAACCGCTTGTATCGTGGCTTACTGTGGCGGTATCGGTTTTGTGGGATTAATGATCCCGCACATTGTTCGAAGTTGGCTTGGTGTAACCAGTCGAACTTTGATTTTAGGTTGTGTGTTGATTGGTGGCAGTTTTCTTATATGGGTAGATGTTGCTGCCCGAATGCTGCTGGCGGGACAAGAAATACCTATTGGCATCATCACCTCTGCAATTGGCAGTATTTTCTTTCTGGTGGGGTTACGCAAAAATCGCTATTAATCGGCAATCAATCCTCTGAAATGGATAATCTTTAGCTATGAAAATATTTGTTAGTGTTTTTACCCTCCTTTTAGGGCTATTAATTAGTGTATCCTTTGCCAGTCAGGTTGAAAGTCAGTCTTCACTGCAAAAGCAGAATTTGAAGATCATAGCTTTAGCCCCACATATAGTTGAGTTGCTGTTTGATATTGGAGCCGAAAAACAAATTATTGCCACCAGCTCCTATGCGGATTATCCCGTTGATGCCAAATCGCTACTTCAGGTGGGAGATCACAGTCGATTACAGATAGAAAAGATTGTACAACTCCAACCGGATGTAATCATTGCTTGGAAAAGTGGCAATCCATTAGCTGACCTAGACCGGCTGCAGCAATATGGTTTAAAAGTAGTTTACTCAAATCCAATCCAGTTGGCCGACGTCGCTAAAGAGCTGGTTTGGCTGGGTGAGTTGACCGGCAGAGAGGAAGCGGCCAATTTTTTAGCTCAAGAGTATAAATTTAGACTGCAAAGGTTAACACAAAGGTATCAACATAGACCTGAGGTAACTGTGTTCTATGAAATATGGTCAAACCCGCTGCAAACAATTGCAGGGAAAGCTTGGCCACAACAACAACTAGACATATGCGCTGCCAACAATATTTTCAGCAACATTGATGAAGACTATCCGTCAGTATCACTAGAACAAGTGCTAACCTTAAAACCACAAGTTATTATACAGCCCCGCTCGCCGCAGAACCTGATATTCCACGATCTCGATTGGCAAAAATATAGCTTTGTGCCTGCGGTAGAAAATAACTTTATCTTTCACCCCAATGCAGACAAGGTCTATCGCATGACGCTACGTGTATTAGATGAGGTAGCCAGTCTGTGTAACGAAATAGATCAGGCGCGGCAGCATTACTTCCTTCCATCAACCTGAAGAACCAGGCCTGTATTTAGCTAAAACATATCAACAACGGGGCCATAACGATTTGCTGCGCTATGGCCGTTATCATTAAGATACTGCTTGTCGCATACCACCTAAACAATTCGGTGAGTTTGGTGAATTACCATATAAATTCTGCCACTCAGCATCAGTATAAGTATGTAGCGCCAATGCATGTATTTGGTCAGCCAACTCTTCTTTTAAGACTGCATTAACCGAACGATGTCGGTTGATTAACCTCTCGCCACTAAACTTGGGCGTGACTAACACCACCTTGAAATGCGTTTCAGAGCCAGCAGGTACATTATGCATAAAACTCTCATTCGTCACTTCTAAATGCGCTGGGTCAAAATGCGCTAGCAATTTTTGCTCTATATTATTTTGAATGTTCATATGTTGTCCCTGTGAATGTGTGTCTAAGTTTAAATTTAGCTTGTTATTGGCAGTTTAAACATGAATTTATTGTGTCAATTTACTAAGTAGTTGAGTCAACTAGATATAATTTATCTAATGAAAAACACCGACTGTTATAACGTTGTATCTTGAGAATAGATCTTGCGGAAGGTCAAATTAATCCGTCCATCAAGCGCTCCTGCGCCTTTGCTGATACCATGCTGCCAGAACTCTTGAGTGCAGCCCCCCATCACCAATAGACTGCCGCTTAGTAAGGGTATTCTGACTTTTTTGCCCGACTGTTTATGCCGAAAATCGAAGTCCCGTGTTTGACCTAAAGTCACGGACGCTATCAAAGGATGCTTACCCAATTCAGCTTCATCGTCAGCATGCCAGCCCATACTATCTTGCCCGTCCCTATACCAATTGGCCAATACAGAGTTAAATTGAGCATCGCAAGCCTGTTCAACCTGCAGGCGCAAATCCCGCAGTTCTCCGGTCCAAGGTTGCGGTTGCATGGACAAGCCTGAGTAGCGGTAATGAGCGTCTTCATCTCCGTACCAAGATTGTAAACGGGGAATTTTCACCTGTTTACCGTACATTCGAATGAAATCTTGCTGCCAAGACAAACTATCTCGCAGTTTCTGATACAATCTTAACGCTTGCGCTGAATCGATAAAACTCGGCCAATAGCGAATGAATGCGTCCTCCATCGGCAGCGTCTCAAATGAGTGAGTTGGAATCGCAAATAAATCTTGTTGCATAAACTTAATACTTAATTGAATCCTATTTAAATGAATACATGTTTTGATTTTCAGGGAAAGTCCCTGCAATTATACCGCTTTCCTAAACGATTTACCCACCCAAGCTGGCAGGCGTGGGATGCTGCGGATGAATTATTGATAGAGCATATCAACGAGCATCAAGGTGACATAGAGCAAGCCCAGATGCTTATCTTGAACGACGATTTTGGGGCATTAACATCTTGGTTTAACTCAGCGCAAATTTGTCATATTAGCGATTCTTATGTGGCCCAGCGGGCTGCCCAATTAAATCTCGAAGAGAATCAATTGCCAACTACTTCGGTGCAATTTATAGATAGCCTTGCTATTCCAGCTGTGCAACCAGATTGGGTCGTCATAAAAATACCCAAAACCTTGGCGTTACTTGAGCACCAATTGGCGCAGTTACAGTCCATCATTTCAGTCAATACCCGAATTGTAGCAGCCGCTAAGGTTAAGTCGATCCAAAAGTCGACCCTTACTCTATTTGAAAAATATTTAGGCGTAACCACTACTTCGTTGGCTAAGAAAAAATCCAGACTGGTGTTTTGCCAACCAAGGTTGCCAGCAAAAATGCTCAAATCACCCTATCCCACAATTTGGCATACAGACGATAAACTATTTGAGATTTCTAATCACGCAAATGTCTTTGCTCGACAGCAGATGGACATAGCAGCACGTTTATTGATCAACCACTTACCGGATTGCAGCAACAAGCATGTAATAGATCTTGGTTGCGGAAACGGTGTTTTGGGTTTGTACATTTTGAAAAATTTCGACAACTGTAAAGTCACTTTTGTGGATGAGTCTCACATGGCCATTGCTTCGGCACAATATAATGTTGAGCATAACCTGAAAGATAAACTTTCCCAATGCCGATTCGTGGTGAGTAATTGCTTAGAACAAGTCAGTTCAGATTGGGAAACCGACATAGTGTTGTGCAACCCTCCCTTCCATCAACAAAATACGGTCACCGACCATATAGCTGTTCAAATGTTTGAAGATGCGAAATCAAAATTGAAAAGAGGTGGCGAATTAAGGATCATTGGTAATCGACACCTAGAATATCCACACAAGCTAAAAAAATTATTTGGTGGTTATCAAGTGATTGCCAGCGACAGAAAATTTAGTATTTTATCCTCGATAAAATAAACCTGTAATTTCACTTTAGGGGAGCTAACTATGCGTTACACCATTTTTGCCTTTATCTTGTTTTTGCTCAGTCCCATTACTGTGGCTAAAAATAAAGATGATGGCTCACACATCCAGCCAGACAACTATTATCCACGGGTGATGTTGCACACAACCATGGGTGATATTACGGTTGAATTAGACCGCACCCGTGCGCCTCTCACAGTTAATAATTTTTTGCGCTATGTAGACAAACGTAGCTTCGAAGGCACCATTTTTCATAGAGTGATTGCAGATTTTGTGGTGCAAGGTGGTGGCTATGACAAAGATTTCAGAGAGCTATCCAAATTTCCTAAAATTTATAATGAGTCTGGTAATGGCCTCAAAAACCAGCTTTACACCATTGCCATGGCGCGCTCCAATGACGAACATTCCGCCAATCGGCAATTTTACTTTAATTTAAATGACAATGAGAGTTTAGATCCTGGCAAGGACTGGGGGTACGCAGTGTTTGGTTATGTCACAGAAGGCACAGATGTACTGGATGCCATTTCGCAAGTTCCCACCCAATACGATGCTATTGTGGGCTGGGCCGATGTTCCAATTGAGCCAGTGTTATTAATTAAAACTACTCTGTTGCCACCGCTGTAGTGTAAATGTCAAATCGCAAGGCGAAATAACAGTGACTCTTTGCCATCATGACTAAACTCGCCTTGTGGCTGCATCGCTAGCTTTTTCAAAAGGGAAATTGAGCTAGGATTATGTGCAGAAACCATAGCATATACATAAGGCAGTTGAGCTTTTTTCACTTCATAATCAAGCACGGCTTGCACCGCTTCAAACGTCAATCCTTGACCTCGGTACTCCGCAAGTGTGGCGTAGCCAATGTCAGGAGCAGACAGATAATCCCGTTGTAATAATCCGCAAAGACCCATTGGCAGCAAACTAGTCCTATCGGCATAAACATACAAGCCGAAATCATTCTTTTGATATGAGTCTAACGGGCCTTGCTGGATAAAAGTTTCGGCATCGTTAAGACTATGCACTTGTCTGTCACCAATATGCTTCAACCAACTGGGATCATTGACCAGACGTAAAATGAATTCTGCATCTGACAAAGCAATCCGCCGGACTATAGTGCGTTCAGTGCTAAGGATAATATTGACTTGGGACATGAGTTACGCCAAAGGCAAACTGGAGGAAATAGAGCGAACTTTATTTTTACCTGCTTTTTTGGCTTGATATAAGGCTTTATCGGCTTTTTCAATCAATGCAATGTGGCTTTCTCCTTCACTAAGACCGTGGCCTACACTGATAGAAATTGCTGTACTTTCATACATTTTATTGAGCTTAAACACTTCGCCTCGCATCCGATCAGCTACTTGCATTGCATTCGCTTGAGCCGTTTCGACTAAAATAACAATGAATTCATCGCCGCCTATGCGGCCCACATAATCAATATCTCTGACATGTTTCTTGATTGCGTCGGCCACCTCTACTAATACCCTATCGCCAAACACATGACCGAAACTGTCATTAATCAACTTAAAATCATCAATGTCTATAATCAACAATGACAACGAGTGGTTGAATCTTTCGCTACGGGATAATTCTCTTTCAAGAAAATTATCAATGGTACGACGATTTAATAATCCTGTTAGGTGGTCTTGCTGAGACAACATTTTTAGTTTTTTATTGTTGTTAGTGAGCTCAGTAAAAGTTTCAAACTGTCTAATTCGTGCTTGTTCGGTGAAATTACAAATGACTAAACATGCAATGGTGGTGGTTAAGCTGATGGCGATCAGGGGCGAATACACCTCGGGAGGCACATTGATCACCAAGATCACTGATAGTACCCAAAACGCAATGGCTACCACTGAACTAAGTAGCACAAACTGACCATGTAGGGTAAAGCACATAGTCATCATAATGATCGCAAATGGAGTCACCCCTAAACCGAATTCTGCGCTCAGTACCGACAACATTACCGCCAATGATGCCATAAAAAAGGGAAAAACCAGTTCGATGAAATTTGCTATGGCAATCAGTGCTGGAGCGTCTTTTAATTTATTAAGGAGAAATATATTTAAGCTTGAATATAACACTGCAAATGAATAAAGCAGTGTATAGGGCATCATTTCGGTGCTAAAAGCTCCCATTCCCAAACGAAAGTGATGAATTAAATGAATTCCAAAAACGATACATGCCAGAAAAGAAAAGTACATGACATACTTTAAATTATTGTTATTGCAATACACCTCATATTCCACTTCAAAAGCAGGGTGAGGCTTGGGGAAAATCAGAGACATTGATTACTCACAAAGCAGCCCAAAGACTATATCCTTTCCTATAGGCTCAAACGGAACGCCGTTCGACGACTTAAGTTTAGCAAAAAGCGCTTACCATACAATAACTTTTAAAACTTTTCGTTAAGCGTGATTTACTGTAAATGACATTACAGCGCCTATATTTGCACAATTAGCGCTCAACATCATCAATCGATCGAGCCCTAGTGCAACACCTGCGCAATTGGGTAATCCATGCTTTATGGCCTGAATAAAATAACCATCGATAGGGATCTCAGCCGCTCCGCTGTTTGCGCGCATCAGATTATCTTGCTTGAAACGCTGCAAATGCTCATCCGCATCGGTTAGCTCATGATAACCATTGGCCAATTCAACTCCTTTAAAGTAAATCTCAAATCGTTGCGCTACCCGCGTATCACTTTGATCAATCTGTGCTAAGGCCGACTGGGAAGCGGGAAAATTGATCAAAGCTACCGGTCTGTCCAGCCCAATTTGTGGCTCTACGACTTGGCTGCACAGAAGTTGCAACAAAGTGTCTTTTGATGTTTCACCTATTGCAATATTAGCAAACCCTAGCTCAGATGCTGTTTTTTTAATTTGATTAAGATTTGCCGACAGAGGGTCGAGTTGGCAATACCGAATAAAAGCGTCTTGATAGCTTAGTTTCTCTAACGGATCACAGCCCAAAGTCAGTTGTAATAAAGCGTCTACTTCATCTATCAGTTGTAAATGATCTAAGTTGACTCTATACCACTCTAACATGGTAAATTCAGGGTTATGATGGCGACCGGCTTCTTCGTTTCGAAAGGATTTACATATTTGATAGATGCAGCCGCTGCCCGCCGCTAATAAACGTTTCATGGCGTATTCTGGTGAGGTTTGTAGATAGAGTGTTTTACTGCCAGTGGCTATAGGACTGATAAATTCAGTTTGAAAAGCACTTAAATGAATATCGGTGACACTGAAGTTTGCTAAAGCAGGCGTTTCAACCTCCATCACATCCCGTTGCTGAAAAAACTGACGGATTTGTGTCAGGATAGTCGCTCGGTGCTTGAGCATATGAAGGCTGGCTGAGGGTTGCCATGGGTGTGACTGAGACATTGGCATTGCTACCTAGAAAAAATGTGGCCCCAGAACTAGAGCCACATAGGAATTTCAAAATTATTTTTGCGCCCGTGACACATATTCACCACTGCGGGTGTCAACTTTGATCACTTCGCCAGTTTGGATGAAAAGCGGTACTCGCACCACGGCGCCTGTGGATAAGGTTGCTGGCTTGCCGCCCGTTCCAGCGGTATCACCTTTTAGACCAGGGTCCGTTTCGGTGATCTCTAGCTCAACAAAATTCGGTGGCGTAACCACAATAGGACTACCATTCCACAAAGTGATAGTACAAGTATCGTTTTCTGCCAACCACTTGATATTTTCACCTACGGCTTTTTCATCAGCGGCGATTTGTTCAAAGGTCTCGTTGTTCATAAAATGCCAAAATTCACCATCGGTATAAAGATAGGAAAGATCGGTATCCATCACATCAGCGCTCTCAACAGAGTCACCTGATCTGAAAGTTTTTTCTAACACTTTACCGGAAATAAGTTTACGAATTTTGACCCGGCTGAACGCTTGCCCTTTACCTGGTTTTACATATTCGTTCTCAAGAATGTTGCAAGGTTCGCCGTCGAGCATTATCTTAAGGCCCGCTTTAAATTCATTTGTGCTGTAATTAGCCATAATTCCTCTGAATTAAAAATATTGAGTAATCGTTTGACGCAGATAATACCTAAAAAACTCGTTGCTGTAGAGACTAACTGGCAAAAAGAGCTAGCACAGTGTTTCACTGACCCTGAAAAGTTGCTGTTATACCTCGAATTTCCCATCCATGACTTTGAGCAAGACATAAAAGCTCGCAAGCTTTTCCCCATGCGTGTACCTAAAGCGTTTGCTCAGAAGATGTGTAAACAAGACCGCGACGATCCTTTGTTTAAACAAGTTTTTCCAATGTCTGATGAATTTGGCGCTCACCCAAATTTTGTTGCAGATCCGCTGCTGGAACAACAGAACCCCCAACAAGGAATACTGCATAAATATCAATCACGAGCATTGTTGATGGTGCGTGGCGGTTGTGCGGTGAATTGTCGCTATTGCTTCAGACGCCATTTTCCGTACGAACAAAACAGTTTAAACAAACAAGGCTGGATTGACGCCCTTGATTACATTCGCCAGGATAAAAATATCAATGAAGTCATATACTCTGGCGGTGATCCTTTGATGGCCAAGGATGATTTTCTGGCATGGTTGACCAACCAAATTGAAGATATTGGGCATATAAAACGGTTGCGTATCCATACGCGGTTACCTGTAGTCATTCCGAACAGAATAGATGCGCAGATGCTAGATTGGATTCAACAAAGTCGACTACAGATTGTGATGGTGCTACATATTAATCATGCTAATGAAATAGATCAGGTATTGCAGGAAAAACTCGCCACACTTCGGCAGTTGGGGGTCATCTTGTTGAATCAGTCGGTCCTGTTGAAAGGCATAAATGATAGTGCGGATGCTTTGGTCACATTAAGTGAACGCTTGTTCGACGTTGGGGTACTACCCTACTATTTACATATGTTGGATAAGGTGGCGGGCGCTGCGCATTTCGATGTTTGTGAACAGCAAGCCAGAGAAATAATGCGCGCTGCAATAAAACGTTTGCCAGGCTTTTTAGTCCCCAAGCTCGTCAGAGAGATTGGTGGACAACCTGGCAAAACGCCACTTGATTTACATCTACATCCTTAATTAGGCAAACGTATTCACGTTCGAGCCTACAGCCGGATTAGATGAAACCCTTGGTACGTCAGCTGCTGAATCCAGTAGCTGAAGCGTCGCTTGACCTTTTATCTCTTGATCTGACTTAGCGAGTTGCAAGGCTTTAACTTCTAACGACGCACCGGCAGTTCCAGATGAGTTTACACCTTGAAGTTCCATACCAATTACCTCATTGCTTGTAGCAATTTAAAAAAACAGGCAGAATTACCCGTCTACGGTCATTATCGGCCTAAATTAACTTTTCTTGAGCTTTTTTTTACTTTTTGAGACCTATTGATGTCGACCTCTGAAATACCTAACCAAACTTTGTTCGAAAAACTTACTGAAACCATGCAATTGATATATCGAAAAGCCATTGATGCTGATGATGCTTTAGCTAAATTAATGCAGTCTGGCAAAGGTAAGTTTAACCATATCTTCACTCCGGATGCGGGCTTTGAGGTGCAGAGCAAACGCTTTATGCCTTATGTAAAGGAACTGGCAAAAGACATCACAGAATTGGAAAATGCCAATCAGCAGAGCTTACAACAATCGCTACCCCATATCGTGAAAAAAATGGAGCTGTTGTTAACCACCCTTAACCAATTCAAAGTCACCCTTTAGGTTTTAACCTAAAAGGCATTAAACACAGCAGCTTGTTTTTTGAACAAAATGTACCATAATTATAACTCCAGCAAACTGCAATTTATCCGATGCAATATCATAGGAGATTAGGTGGAAATTGGAGTAGCAAGTCGCGGTATTAATTTTTCAAATGATGCACCTTCAAATGCGTCACAGGGACAGACGCGCGCTTTAAATGCCTATGGGATTGGCAGCGCCAATCAGCCGGAAGTCCAACTTTCTCCACAAGCCCGTATTTTGCAACAAAATGAACAGACGCAGAATCAACGGGCAGAAAGCTTAACTGCAGATAAAAAGGCTGAAAAACAACCGGAAAGCGTTGAAGAGTTAGCGAGGACTGACTTTATCCGGGTATCAAGTAGTGTAGGCGCTGCGGCAAAAAATAATCTCACCTCTGAACAAGCAACCGAAGTCTACCGCTCGATTCAAGAATTACTCTAAGGCATACTTCAGGCAGCGCATGGGGCTTGCGAAAAACAGTTATGCTTAGCGAGTCCCATGAACGGATTGGTATAATGGCAAGTTGGCGATCCTGTCGTTAATCAGCTTAACCAGTGACAAATACTCGTCCCCCTCAACACTTAGATACTGAACCTCAAAAGCTTGCTTAGATAAGCCTTCGGGTAAATCGCTTATGTCTGGAAAAAAATCTTGCTCGTCAGTTATCTGAGATAATGTTCGTTGCACTGCATCGGCAGTGCCAATATCTGAGGCTACAATTGCAAACTCAATGCCTGCCAAGTCGGCAGCCAAATCTGCAAAACTGAAACCACTACCTCCTTTGCCTCTGTCCATGAGTTCTTTAAATTCACCAATCGCACTGCTAATACCTTGTTCAGATAAAATCTTAAGTGCTGCTGAGATGATAAAATGCTGAGTCAGATCTGACCGTTTTGCCAACATTGGCCGGTATTTTGGCATTACAACCTTACCCGCCATAGGTTGTACATCGCCTACAAAATTGGCTAATCGATGATGTCCTGTATAGATGGCTAAGGCCAAAATAGCAGCTTCGTTTTCCTTATCAGCAGAGGAATTAACGCTCAGGTGCATGGCTTGGGCAAAAAGAGGTTGGATGAAGTCGGATAAGGATAACCCCAACGAGTGTTGCGGAATATCTAGCTCAGCAAGATAGGCCAAATAGTAGGCAACCTTTGCTCTTAACGCTTCATCCTCCACACCTGATAAGCCATTTTTGATCTGGTTAAGACTCATAAGGAAATCATGGATAGGGATTAATGTCACTTTAATGGCGTGATCTGACACCTCGATTTTTGACACCTGCGCAAGGGCTTTGTCACCAAGATCACTATGGGTACGCCAGTTCACTACGCTAATCAAAAGTGACATTGCTAGATCACCCGATATAGGTAGATCTCCCAGCTTTACCTGTTGTAGTTGAATCTGATTGGCGGAAACAAGCTGCGCCGAAACATTAACGTATGCGTTAAACCAATCTACCGGTAACTTATAACTGGCCTTAATGGTTGATGTACCCGATTGAGTGTCTAATTCACCAGCAAAATTCGGCAATGCTCGCTGAATAAATCCCACTACACTATTAACTTGCTGCTTTGAAAACTCAATCTCCTGTTCCACAAACCTATGGCGGGTTATTTGCTTGGCTTGTTGCAATAAAATTGCTATAGAGTCCGCTTCATTAACCTGATGGTCAGCGGCTACAATCACTGTCGGCCGGGTTTCAATTACAGTAAATAGCACAGCTAAAAGCGATGCTAGTAATAGCAGAAAACTAATCGACAATATTCTTATTACTCTCAACATTTCAATTACTGTGCTCAATTAGTCTGCGTTGCATAAATTCGTCACTTGGGGTCTAGTTATCCACTGTATTTTTAACTGAGGACAATACTAAGCCATAGCCTTTGTTGCGCAAAGCGCTGTTTTAGTTTGCGACCTCAATAATGCTCATTTGATGGAAGTTTGTTGTTATCGACTTGTCGGAGTATTTTTAGCTTGCTTGTGATTTTTGCCATCCTTTGCTCAACATTATCCACAAAGCTAACAATTGGCCCTATTTAACCATTGAAGATAAGCCCCATACGTGATCCAATAGGGTTTTACTTGCAGTACTGAAGCCACGTGAATAAAACCATCAAAGACACCTTGATGTGCTACAAAGACAAGCGCCTGTTATTTATTTTCTTATTTGGCGTAGCCAGCGGATTTCCGTGGGTGATGATCGGTTCAGCTTTATCTGCTTGGCTGCAAGAGTCAGGGCTTAGTCGCTCGTCCATCGGTCTCTTCGGCTCTATAACTGTTGCCTACACCATAAACTTTCTCTGGTCACCGTTACTGGACCGCGTCAAACCTCCGGTACTAGGCCAAAGACGAGGCTGGATTGTTAGCACCCAAGTTTGCATCGTCTTAGCCTGCATCGGATTAGCCGTAGTGCCGGTGCAACAAGAACTCTTTTTAGCCGGAATCATCGGCTTTTCCATAGCCGTATTTTCGGCCACCCAGGATATCGCAATAGATGCCTATCGAGTGGATATCATTAAGCCCCATGAGAAAGACAAACTAGCTGCCGCTTCTGCGATGGCTACCGCCGGGTGGTGGACTGGATTTGGCGGGCTAGGCGCCATTCCTTTTTTCATTGCCGACTTGCCCAATTGGCAATGGTCCGAAATCTATTTCATTTTGGCAGGCATCATGGCAATGCTAATGCTTTTTGTCTTTCTGAGTGAAGAACCCGTCACAGACCGAGAGGCAAGGCAAGCTGCGGCAAGCGCCATGTACGCCAATGCTATGGTGGGGGATAGGCCTCTCAATCTAGGTGGAAAAATAGCGAATTGGCTGCTCGTCACTGTGGTTGAGCCGTTTCGCGATTTCTTTACCCGCAATACCTTTAAATTGGCCCTATCTATATTGCTATTCATCTTTTTGTTCAAAATAGGCGAGGCCTTTTTAGGCCGAATGAGCATAGTCTTCTATAAAGAATTAGGCTTTAGCAACAGTGATATTGGTAGTTATTCAAAACTGCTCAATTGGTGGGTCACCATTATATTTGCTGTCCTTGGTGGCATGGTTAACATTCGCTTTGGGATTTATCGCGGCTTAATGATCGGTGGAATCGCCATGGCCACCAGTAACTTGATGTTTGCGATGATGTCGATTGTAGGCCCTGACAAGGCACTATTCGCCGCAACCGTCTTTGTAGATGGATTCACTGCGGCGTGGAGTTCAGTCGCGCTAGTCGCATTTATCTCACTGCTGTGTAATCAAGCTTTTTCAGCCTCCCAATACGCCCTGATGGCATCCTTAGGTGTTTTTGGCCGCACCCTAATGGCCTCTGGTAGCGGTTTTTTAGTGGATTGGATGGGGGGAAACTGGGCAGCCTTTTTCGTACTAACTGCGGTGATGGTGATCCCCAGTTTGATCTTCTTATGGACCTTAAAGGATCATATATACGCATTAGAACGTCGCGAGTATCCACAATCTTGATTGCCAAAAAGGCACTGAGGACGCTTTACAATAGATGTTCAACCCCAGCTAACTTTCATTCGTTGGGGGTTTCTGATAGACCCGTAACTGATTACGGCCATTATTTTTAGCAATGTATAATGCCTGGTCAGCTTTTTCCAACCATGCCATATGATCAGGGTATTGCTTAGAGAAATCCGCTAAACCTAAACTTACCGTAAACGGAATTTCAGAGCCTTCATAATTGGGCAGCAAGTCTTCGCAGCCTGCTCGGATCCGCTCTGCAACAAACTGAGCACTGTCTGAATCAGTGTCCGGCAAGAGTACAACAAACTCTTCTCCTCCATAGCGTCCACAAATATCGGTCTCTCGTACCGTTTGTTTTATGACGTTGGCTAAGGTCTTTATAATGTAATCACCTGCAGGATGACCGTGGTTGTCATTGACCTTTTTAAAATGATCAATATCCAAAATAATCACGCTGCCGTTACTGCCACTGCGTAATATACGTTTCTGTTCCTGGGCAAAGGTTTCTTCCCAGTACCTTCGGTTATAAACGCCTGTCAGGCCGTCAATACGACTAATCTGTTCAAGTTGCTCATTTAAAGCTTGTATGCCCTTTTTGTTAAGGGCTTCATCGGTAACGTCATAGACCACTAAACAAATTTGTTCGACCTCGCCCGCAGCGGATTTCAGTGGAAACAAGGTAACATTTTGGTACATGAAATCTGAAGCTGAGGTGATAGGCCGACTGGTATCAAATTTAAACAGGTAAGGCCGTTGTTCCCAAATAATAAACGCCGGACTTTTAAGGTTAAACACCGGTTCGGTCTTGATGGTAAACCAGTCTTTATCAATCTCAGGGAAAAAACTGAAGATACTCTTACCTTCAATAGCGCTAGGTAAAATACCACTGTTGTTTTCCATAAACTGATTCCATGCTAGCACATGGAAATTGCGGTCCAACACTGTAATACCGACTTCAATCGAACCCAATAAGTTTAATTGTGAATGCAATGAGTTAATATCTGATAAATAATTTGTCATACCTTAGGAAACTACCTTCACGAGTTTTTCAAACATCAAGTCTATGGACTTGTCAGGGAACAACAACAATAAATCAAAATTGATCGATTGACTCTTAATCGCATAGCCAATTTCAATTGCCAAGACTCTATTCCAACGGGACACATTTTTATTTAGTAGCTCATCCAATCCACAATGTTGCCCTAACACAATAGGATGATTGTGGGTAAAATTCACATTCAACTGCTCGGATAGTGCCACTAAACATGCGCTGGTGAGGATATTAGTGACGTCCATAAGGGCTTCCAGTTCTAACTGATCAGAAAACGCCTTATGTTTATAATTTAGCAGCTTAACCATGTTTGCAAAGTTGGAATCATTGAAAATCAACAAAGCTTCGCCGCTTATTCCTGCACTGATAAAACCTTGAGAAATGGCGGAAACCCGATCACCTCCGCTAATTTCAGCAATGGCCATATGTAGCTCTGTGGTCTCGATCAAATTGACATTAGGGATAGGTAAATCGATAAATTCATTTAACAGGTGAGCGAGCTTTTCCCCAGCTTGTCCCATCGCTATATTGGCCATCTCTCGATAGGCGTCAAGCTTCTCTGTTAAAGGATCGCTGTCCGTGTGCTGTATTGGTACCGACGATGAACGTTTCTCAGCACTTTTTTCACCTGAATAGAGACCATATTGCGTCAAAATAGTGGTTAACTTGTCGTTATCCACTGGTTTGCGGATAAAATCCAACGCTCCCATTTTAAGCATACGGGTGCGCGCTTCAGCCTGCACATCGCCAGACACCACTATGACCAATGTTGGTAAATCTTGGTCCTTAATGATTTGCATGGCCTGGTAACCATCCATCACGGGCATATTAAGATCCAAAAACATTACGTCAGCTTTGCCTTGCTTGATCTGCTCTATCGCTTGTTGGCCATTTTCAGCAAAGCTCAGCTCTACTTTCCAACCATCAGGTATTGACCGAGCCATCTGTTTTCTGGCGAAATTGGAGTCATCACAAATAAGCACTTTAGTAAGCATGTAAACGCCCTTCAGTTATATAGCGACGGGGGCTTTAATATGGGGGTAAGCCTGATAATTGACTAACTCAAAATCATCAATAGTAAAATCAAACAACGATTTTATCTTAGGATTGAGCTTCATCTGGGGCAATGCATGAGGGGTCCGGCTTAGTTGCATTTCGGCTTGTTCGAGGTGATTTGTGTAGAGATGAGCGTCCCCGAAAGTATGCACAAAATCGCCTAGTTGAAGATTACACACCTGTGCCACCATCATGGTTAATAATGCATAGCTAGCAATGTTAAATGGAACACCTAGAAAAATATCACCACTGCGCTGATAGAGCTGGCAGGACAACTTGTTATCGATTACGTAGAACTGAAACATGGTATGGCAAGGCGGTAATGCCTGCTTACCGGCCGCCGCATTTTCCTTAGGTGATATTGATGAATCTGGCAATACAGTAGGATTCCAAGCACTAAGTAACAGCCGACGGGAGTCTGGATTAGTTTTGATTTGCTGCAACAGCTCAACCAATTGATCAACGACTTCACCATTGGCACCTTCCCAACTACGCCATTGCTTACCATATACTGGCCCCAATTCGCCGTCATCGGTGGCCCATTCATCCCAGATGCTCACACCATTTTGTTTTAAATAAGCAATATTAGTCTCGCCCTTTATAAACCATAATAGTTCGTGAATTATCGAACGAAGGTGACACTTTTTGGTGGTGATCAGCGGGAAGCCTTGAGCCAAATCAAAGCGCATTTGATAACCGAAGATACTCAGTGTTCCCGTGCCAGTGCGATCTTCTTTTTTTGTCCCGTTTTCAAGCACATGGCGCATTAAATCAAGATATTGTCGCATTTAGGCTTTCCCTGCTTTTTTTTGTTTAAGGGGTTGAGGTGTATAGATTACATGCCGTTTATAGGCCCAAACCATCAAGCCCAAACCGCCTATAATCATCGGCAAAGATAATATTTGTCCGCGGCTGAATAATCCTAGATAAAGATCTAAATGGCTGTCCCATTGGCGGAAAAATTCAATGAAAAAGCGGAAGCAACCATAGCCCATTAAAAAAGCACCACTGAGTGCACCTATTGGCCTTGGCTTTTTCGAATATAGCCAAAGTATAACGAACAGTGCAAGCCCTTCTAAGGCAAATTCATATAACTGCGAGGGATGACGAGGCTCTGGCCCTGCATTGGGGAAAATGATAGCCCAAGGCACATCTGACGTTCTTCCCCATAATTCAGAATTGATGAAATTACCAATCCGCCCCGCCCCTAAACCAATAGGAACCAAGGGTGCAACAAAATCGCCAACTACTAGGAATGGGACTTTTAAGCGACGTGCACTTAGCCACAACGCAAGCACTACACCGAGTAATCCGCCATGGAAGGACATTCCGCCTTCATTGATTCTAAATAAATACATAGGGTCGGCTAAAAACTCGGAGAATTGGTAAAACAACACATAGCCTATTCGGCCACCAAGGATCACTCCCATAAAGCCCCAAAAAAGCATATCGCTTAATTGATCCTTACTCCAACCGACGCGGTCGATACGCCGATTGGCTAACCACCAAGCTGCCACAAATCCAATTAGATACATCATACCGTACCATTTCGGACTGATTATCCCCCAGTCAAATATTGCAGGATTAATTTCTGGGAGGGTGTAATGGCCGTTCGACATAATTATTTCTATCCTAGTAACATACGCAAGCTGACCAATATCAGAAAACCTGCAAATATTTGTTTTAATTTTTGTGTATCGAGCCGATGGCTTATTTTAGCCCCGACCCGTGCAGTAAATACAGACGTAATCACAATTCCGATTGCGGCTGGTAAGTATACGTATCCCACTGCTCCTTGGGGTAATCCATGCAACGACCAGCCCGCCACGACAAAACTGGCAGAGCCAAACACGGCAATGACTAAACCACAAAATGCTGCACAACCTATGGCATGTTTGATATTAATCCTGTACCAAACCAGAGCAGGTACCATTAATGCTCCTCCGCCAATGCCCATAAATGCTGAGACAATTCCAGTGACAAATCCAATCACTAACAGCGTAGGCTTGGAGATCTGTTTATCCGACGTTTTGGGGTGCATAAATATCATCTGAGCGGCAATCGCGAAAACCAGTATGGCAAAAATCATTTTTAATTGCTGGGCAGCAATACTGGTCGCTATTAGAGGGCCAATTAAGGCCCCTCCCGCAATACCTAAGGCCGTCCAAATCACAATAGGAGGCTGGATATGACCCAATTTAAAATGTGCATACGCTGAAGAAAAGCCGGTCAACACTATGGTTGATAATGACGTAGCTATCGCCATTGGCATTGCTGTGGCAAGTGACATGCCTAAGTGTTCCACGAATATATACAGTAAAGCTGGCACTATAATAAGGCCGCCGCCAATACCTAACAGGCCGGCCAGTAGCCCCACCACCAAACCCAATGCCAGATATATGATAAAAAATGTGGACGGCTCAAACAACTAAATACCTGCCCTAACCAATCCACCCAAGCCTATGGATTCGAGGTAAAAATTCAACTCTTCTTTGACTTGAGCTGGGGTTTCACAGGTAAGTACTGTTTTTAGCAATAGCTTAGATTGGGCTAAGGTGACACTGCGGATCACCCACTTCACTTTCAGCAAGTTGTGGCTATTCATACTCAGTTTGGTGTATCCCATCGCCATTAACAATATTGCGCCGCCCGGCTCTCCCGCCATCTCGCCGCATACGGTAATAGGTACTCGGTACTGATCGGCCTGTTCAACTATTGTTCGTAGAGCACATAATACTGCGGGATGATAACTATCGTAGAGGCCCGACACTCTTGCATTATTGCGATCTACCGCCAACAGATACTGGGTTAAGTCATTGCTACCTACTGAGAAGAAATCCACTTTTTCGGCCAACTGTGGAATCTGGTAAAGCACTGCAGGTACTTCCAACATCACGCCGATTTTAGGCATTTCAAGTAAAATACCATCATCTCTCACCTCTTCAGAGACTTCGTGAAAAGCTTGCCGGATCAATCGTTGGCATTCACTTACTTCAGTAACTGTGGTGATCATTGGCAACATGATATGCAAATTACCTATGCCAATGTTGGCCCGCAACATTGCACGTATCTGAACCAGGAATATCTCCGGGTGATCGAGTGTCAATCTAACCCCACGCCAGCCCAAAAATGGATTTTCTTCATTGATGGGAAAATACGGCAAGGGCTTATCGCCGCCGACATCCAGTGTCCGCATAGTAATGGGTTTATCGGGGGCAGACTCCAGCATTTGTCGATACAATTGCATTTGTTCATGCTCAGATGGAAATCGCTCTCTGAGCATAAAAGGCACCTCAGTGCGATACAATCCAACTCCTTCACTGTGTGTGAAGTTAGTGTTTTCCATCTCAGCTGATAAGCCGGCGTTGATAAACAACCCCATGGGATGTGAGTCTTGGGTTACACAAGGCAAGTGGGCCTGTTCAAGCACCAAATCTGACAACTGTTGTTCTTCAATCACTAACTGGGTGAATTCTTTACAGACACTCTTTGATGGTGACACTATGACTTCGCCAGAATAACCATCAATTAGCAACTCTTTGCCATCCAATAAAGATAGGGGTGCATCGGATAGGCCCATTACGGCAGGTAAGCCCATCGCCCGAGCCAGAATAGCTGCGTGGGAATTATTCGAACCACGCACCGAAATAATGCCCCGTAACTGTAGCGTAGAATATTCAGCCAACATGGTTGCGGTCACTTCTTCGGCCACTAAAATCGCATCTTTATCTTTATCGATTTGTCGCAAAGAAGGGCTTTCTGTACCCAAGATGTTAGCAAGGATCCGATTGGATAAATCTTCTATATCCACCGCCCTTTCTTGCATGTAAGGGTCACTCATACTACGAAATTGCTGAATATAATTCTCAACTACAAACTTCAGACTACTTGCCGCATCCCATCCTTCACGAATGCGCGCTTCAACTTCATGGCCTAAACTGTTGGCATCGAGTAAATGGCTGTATATTTGGAAAATAGCCTGAACATCTTCGGGAACTTGCCCCGCTACCCGTTGCGACAACTCGTCAACTTGTCCACGAGTCACGCCAACCGCGGCACGATACCGACTAATTTCTTTATCTTTTTCTACAGAACGCTTGGCAACCTGGCTGCCAAGACTAACTTTGAAATCAGGCACAAAACCGATGCCCATGCCTAATCCAGCGGAACCGGGAACCCCTGAAATTTTACGTTGCCATTTATTGCGATTATTGTCGTCTACAAAGGACAAGAATCCTCGGGTTTCTGCATGCACTATTTCAAGTGCAATCTGGGTGGCTAGGGTAACTAAAAACGCTTCTTCATCTTCACTAAAACGCCGCTTTTTTTTCTGTTGGAGGGTGAGTACTCCCAACACTTTTCGTTGGTGAATAATCGGTGCACCTAGAAAAGCATGGTACTTTTCTTCCTTTACTTCAGGATAATGCTTAAATCGCGGGTGTGCTTGGGCATCAACAATATTAAGGGGCTCTTCTCGTTGACCAATGAGACCAATTAAGCCTTCGGAAAAACCGATAGCAACTTTTCCAACAGCGGTATTATCAAGACCATCGGTAGCCATTAATAAGAAATGCTGTTTCTCATAGTCGGCAAGGTATACGGAGCTGGAGTCAACCCCTAGCGACTGCTTTAAACTGCTTGTCAGATGTGCCAGCGCCTCCTCCAAAATGGGGATTTTACTGACCTCCTGTACAATGCGTTTTAACGTAGTTAGCATGGCTTCCTATGATTGTCTTCTGCGACGACGACTCCGATTAGACGGTTGAGATTGCTGAGATTTAAAGTTGGCTGGCATAGCAAAAGGCACAAACTCTTTCATGACTCGTCGATAAACTTCCCGTTTAAACGACACCACATTACGCACTGGGTACCAAAAGCTCACCCAGCGCCAGTCATCAAATTCAGGGTGCCCTGAACTTAGCACGTTCACATCCGTCTCTTTGCATTCAAGCTGCAATAAAAACCATTTTTGTTTTTGGCCAATGCAAACGGGATCACTCCCCTGACGTATAAGACGTTTAGGAAGTTTGTATCTGACCCAATTTTTGGTGACGCCTAGTATTTTTACGTGTTCTGGATGTAGCCCTACTTCCTCATTAAGTTCTCTGTACATTGCTTGTTCAGCAGTTTCACCTTGATCTATTCCGCCTTGTGGAAACTGCCATGAATGTTGCCCATAGCGCTTTGCCCAAAATACTTGCCCCATTTTATTGCAAATCACTATACCGACATTCGCGCGGAAACCTTCGGTATCAATCACTTTGACTCCCGGGGGGATTGATTTCTTTTATATTTCCCCATTCTTCCATAAACTAGGGATCAAGCAAAGCAATATAATCTCGATGAATATTTCATTGTCACCCTAATAAATTAAAATACCCTAAAGGTTCCCTTTGATAACACCAGCCAAAACTGCTCCACACTCAGTTCAACAGCTATTAGACCGTGCTTTGTTATTGGCTGGGTTGACGCTTGGTGAATTGGCCCTATGGGCTGATATTAGAGTACCAGCCAATTTCAAGCGTGAGAAAGGCTGGACCGGACAATTGCTAGAACTTTACTTGGGTGCTCAAGCTGGTTCCAAACCTCAACAAGATTTCCCTGAAATCGGCGTAGAGCTAAAAACCATCCCAATTGGACAATTAGGACAGCCATTAGAAACAACCTATGTCTGCTACGCACCATTAACGCAAATCGCTGGTGTACAATGGGAAACCAGCAGCGTACGCAATAAACTCAACTGCGTACTGTGGATCCCCATCGAAGGTGACAGAGACATCCCTCCGGCACAAAGGCGCATTGCCACTGCATTTTTATGGCAGCCGTCATCCCAACAGTTGGAATTATTGCAGCAAGACTGGGAAGAATTACTCGATATGATCGCACTAGGGGAAGTTGAGAATATTACTGCCAAACATGGACAGGCATTACAACTTCGCCCTAAAGCCGCTGACGGTAGCGTACTCACCGACGCTATTGGCGCTGACGGTGCACTGATGAAAACTCGCCCTAGAGGCTTTTATTTACGCAAACAATTTACCCAACAAATTTTGCTTAATGCATTTGCAGGTGAATAGAGCCGCCATCGAATAGTGACCCACTTCAACTAGCGCCCACTACCCTACGACCCATAAGTTAGTGCCATCAAGCGCTTTATCTAAGTTTCTGAGGATTCATCTGGCTCCAATAAATTCTCATCCTCATCTTGTTGCTTTCTCACTTCTTGCTTCGCCTCTGCCACGGTTTCAATAGTGCGCTGCACATAGGGATCCGGCAGAAACATATGCACCAATACGCCAAACGCTACCACAGCTGATTTGCGTTTTTTTGCCAATTTAACCAAAGTAGCAAAAACTAATACAATACCAACTAGCACCATCCATGGCAGTAATACCAAAGCTAATTCAACTAAATTCATAAAACTCTCTCTCTCACAGATTAAACGACAGGCTGCCTAACGGCATGCCATAAGGATTTGCATTTAAAAACTTAAAGGAGTGAGAAAGGAGATTCGTCTGATTCGGGAATTCGAGGCTTCAACAGCAATTGAAGAGGCTCTAGTGTTTGTTCAAGATCCTGTTGCACCTGCCATAACAACTGAATTTGTTGTGCTTGAAAATAGCTAAACACAGCTAACTCTTGTCCAATGAAATCGGTAAAGTTAACCCACGAAAACTGTATATGTTCGAGGTTATGGTGCGCTTGAGAATCTGTATCGCGGTAGTGTTGCTGAGATGAGTTTGACGCATAAGGCGCGCTATGACATTCGACCTGAAAAGCCGGCTTAGCTAGCGTATCAGTTGAAAAAGATGTGAATGCCTGCGCCTGCAGCGTTGCACAGCATGCTGCGACTAGGATCAACAATATTTTCAAAAGCTTGGTGTTCAATCGAGTTCTTCCAACTCTCGCCTGCCAGATAAGTCAATATGCTATTAATCAGAACAAAATCAAGGCTGAATACGATATTCAATTGCGCAAATATGTCGACAGCCCGATAAGGATTAGTTATCTATTTTTTCTTGAACAGCAAAGTCATGCGATCAGACTCACCAATCTCGTCCATGGCCGCTCTTTTTTGAGGGTCATCGCCGCTTCCATTGTAGCTAGGCGGTAAACGCCAGACAATATCACTAGCACTAGGCTGATCTTTTGGATTGGCATTGATCTCTGATTTAGCCACCAGCTTAAAGCCTGCCTGTTCAAACGCTTTAATCACGGTCGACTCTTTTAAGTAACCCCGACTTCCATCAGAACCAGCATCGGGGGCACTTTCAGGCAGTCGATGTTGCACCACGCCGACCATACCGTCTTTTTTTAATAGCTTATGCATCACACTTAACGCTTGAGTCATGGTTCCGGCCTCAGCCTCGAATCGATTTAAATTATGCAACGCGCGGATGGCCACGACTCTATCGACACTCCCTTCGAGATCCATAGGCATAGTTGCAAAGGTGAACCCTTGGGTAGCTATGCCATTGTCTGTGGCATCGGCGACCATAGGACTGAACTTAGCAGTGCCTGCAACAAAATTATCTATGGTTTTTTGGTCAAAAAATCCAAAGCGCGGCCACATATCATCGGCATAATTAATCCCATAAAGCTTGCCCTGCACTCCCAAGTAATTGGCTAGAATTTTAGAATACCAACCTCCGCCGGGAAGGGCTTCAGCCACAGTCATGCCGGGCTCAAGGTTGAAAAAGGCCAGGGTTTGAGCAGGATGGCGATAAACATCACGTTGTTTTTCTTCGCTACTGCGGGCTTCTACCACTGCCGAAATTTGTGGTAGATAAGATTTTTGTGGAGAAGTTGATTTACAGCTTACCAGCGCGACTAACCCGATAATTACAGCACTGCTTAACATAATTGTTTTCATGCGTTTCTCATTCTCGTTGGTTGAATTCCATTGGATTGCAAACCAAAGCCTAGAATGTGATTGAAATAACAGCAAACTGAATGAAGAATTAATCTGTTTCTGATTGTTAGCAAGATTAGCGGAACCCCCACCAAAGGGTTCCGCTGATAATTAGTCTATCTAATTATTGAGGAGTACGAATGACCATCAAACGTAATTCGGTCATATCTTCAATAGCATACCGAATGCCTTCACGGCCTAAACCAGATTCCTTGACTCCGCCGTATGGCATGTTATCTACGCGCCAGCTTGGCACATCGCCAATGACTACACCCCCCACATCCAACACATCCCAAGCTTTGTGAGCTTTGTAGATATCGCGGGTGAATACTCCGGCTTGTAAGCCAAACTGACTATTATTAACAGCTTCTAACGCATCATCAAAATCACTGAATGAAGCAATGGTAGAAACAGGTCCGAAGGCTTCATCTGCGTTTACGCTGGCATCATCGGGCACGTTTTCAAGTATGGTAGCTTGTAGCATAGCGCCATCTCGCTTGCCACCACACAAGACTTTTGCCCCTTTGGCCTTAGCTTGCTCTATCCAATCATCTAATCGTTTGGCTTCGGATTCAGAAATCATTGGCCCGATAAAGGTGTTTTCATCAAGTGGATCGCCATGAACTAGGCTCGATACTTTATCCACATAGCGCTGTTTAAACTCAGCATAAATAGATTCATGGACGAATATACGTTGCACGCTGATACAGCTTTGGCCTGATTGATAGTAGGCACCAAAGACTATGCGCTCGATGGCATCATCTAAATCGCTATCATGGTCAACTATGCATCCAGCGTTACCACCTAATTCCAAGATCACCGGCTTTTTACCTGCCCGCGATTTAAGATCCCAGCCGACATCTGGCGAGCCCGTAAAGCTCAGCAGTTTAAATCTATCGTCAGTGGTAAATAGATCTGCACCATCACGACTACAAGGCAAGATAGAAAAAGCCCCTTCCGGCAAATCCGTTTCGGCCAGTATTTCACCTATTATCAACGCCCCTAACGGGGTGCGACTGGCGGGCTTCAACACAAATGCACAGCCCACGGCTAAAGCAGGAGCAACCTTATGCGCGGCCAAATTCAAAGGAAAATTGAAGGGCGAAATAAATGAACAAGGACCGATAGGCACCTTCTTGGTCATACCTTGGTAGCCCTTGGCCCGCGGTGTGATTTCAAGATTCAATACTTCACCTTGAATACGCACAGACTCTTCGGCTGCTATCCGAAAAGTATCAATTAAACGAGTCACTTCCCCACGAGCATCTTTAATCGGCTTGCCCGCTTCTATACACAGTGCATAGGCGAGCTCTTCGAAGCGTTCTTCGAAACGTTTCACACAATGATTCAGAATTTGTTGGCGCTGATAGGGTTTCATCGCCGTCAATGCTGGTTGACTTTTCTCAGCAGCAGCAATCGCTTTGTCAATCACATCGGCTTGGGCCATGGCGACCACCGTAGCGGCTTCACCTGTATACTTATTTGTAACAACCAAATCCTGATTGGCGTATATCGCCTTGTTGGCAAGATAATATGGATAAGCTTTTTGTAACATGTTCGCTCCTACAGTTTTTGACTAAGCTCGCGGATAGTCTTATTTAACGTTTGGTCGTTAAGAGAATAATCAACTGGTACATCAATTAAATGCACTGCAGGCTCAGACAAACAAGCCTCTACTCTAGGCAATAACTCAGCCGCTGAGGCTATTCTCCAGCCCTTTGCACCGTAACTTTCAGCATATTTGACGAAATCCGGATTGCCGTAATCTAAACCAAAGTTTTCAAACTCCATATTGGCTTGTTTCCACTTGATCATACCGTAAGCATCATCACGTAAAATTATCACCACAATATGCAGCTTGAGCCGAACCGCCGTTTCCATTTCTTGACTATTCATCATAAAGCCGCCATCACCACAGACAGTGATAACCGATTTGGTTGGATTCACTATTTTCGCTGCCATTGCTGAAGGTAGTCCTGCGCCCATGGTGGCTAACGCATTGTCGAGTAGCAAGGTGTTAGGCAAATAGGCCGGGTAATTTCGGGCAAACCAAATTTTATAGACACCGTTATCAAGGGTGACAATACCATCTCGAGGCATTGCTTTACGGATATCTCGAACGAAGCGCTCAGGTAAAATAGGGAACCTATCATCATTTTCAGATAGGGTGCGATGGGAAATGTATGCGTCGTGCACATCACTATAAAAGTCTAACTTCCAGTGCTCTTGCGGAGTTAAATTTTGCTTAAGTTGCCAGATGCTATTGGCAATATCACCCACCACTTCCAATTGGGGGAAATACACGGGATCCACCGCCGCAGAGTCAAAATTAATATGGATGACTTTCTTGCCGTTATGGCTCATAAAAAATGGCGGTTTTTCAACCACATCGTGGCCTACATTGATAATTAGATCCGCTCTGGATATAACCCGATGAACAAAGTCGCCATCGGATAGCGCGGTATTACCCATGAACAAATCACCGCTTTCATCTAATACGCCTTTGCCCATTTGTGTGGTGATGTAAGGAATACCTGTTTTTTCGACAAACTCTTTCAACATTTTGGCCGTAAGTTTACGATTTGCCCCTGCTCCAATTAGCAATACTGGCGATTTCGCTTGCTCAATCATCTCGATGGCACGAGCAATCGACTTGTACTCTGCAATGGGGCGGCGCACGATACTCGGCTCTAAAAGTTGCGCGCTGGTTTGTTCATCTGCAATATCTTCAGGTAATTCGATATGTACTGCACCAGGACGCTCTTCATGGGCTAGTCTGAAGGCCTCACGCACTATCGATGGAATGCGGTCGCCACTGACCACTTGAGTAGTATATTTGGTCAACGAACGCATCATATCGACTGCATCGATAACCTGAAATCGGCCTTGCTTGCTGGTTTTAATCGGTTTTTGGCCGGTGATCATCAACATTGGCATGGCACCTAGCTGTGCATAAGCTGCCGGCGTAACCAAATTGGTGGCCCCTGGTCCCAATGTAGACAAGCAAACCCCCACTTTGCCGGTTAATCGACCATAGGTCGCAGCCATGAAGCCTGCGCCTTGCTCGTGACGGGTTAAGATGAGCTTGATAGAGGAACTACGTAAGGATTCCAACAGATCTAAATTTTCTTCCCCTGGAATACCAAATATGTACTCCACTCCCTCCGCTTCGAGCGCTTTGACGAATAGATCTGATGCTTTCATATGTTTCCCTAAAAGTTTATATCTATCAAATACAAGGCCGACACCCTTGCATAGCCATTGACTAAAGATAGCGTATATCCAAAGACAGGTCGGTAAATCTGTGTGATAGGTCCGATTAATTAACGTACAGGCACAGAATGAGTCTACACAGGCTCCGCTTTGATGATAAATGCTTAAAAGTGATTAGATTAATCGTTTTAGTCTAATGTGTTAGCGGATGTCTTTGTCGTCGGTACTTTTACTGCCCATTACACTGATGTATTTTACAAACATTTCGCTGAGATACTTTTCAGAATTGAAACCTAAGCGTTTAGCCACAGTGGTGACTTTCTGGTCTGTGCGCATGAGAATTTTTTTGGCATATTCCAAGCGATAGTGATAAATGAAGGCACGGAAGTTTCGCTTTAGTATAAAACGTGTTGCCATCGCTAGGGCGGCCGGTTCAATTTCAGCCGCGTCGGCCAACTGACGTATTCGTAAACCTTTCCGCTTATAGGCCTTGTTACGAATAATGGCCACTTCGGCTTGTTTTAGAGCATGGCGCAGGTAGTCGTCAGTAAAGGCTTTGTGGCTTAATTGGTGGTCACTAAAGGGTGTGGGGGAATAGCGCCTTTTTTCCAACAAAACTAATTGCAGTAACAGTAACCCAGCAGCATTTAACATTGAACACAGCAAATTCCATTGTCCGATTGGCAATAAGTCGAAGGCCACAACTGTCAATATGGCTATGTCGATAAAAGCGACCACAATCAACACCCAGCAGGCATTGGCGGCGAACTTCATTTGGTAAATATCTACATCCACTACCTGATCAGAAAGATGATAGTGGTAACTACCGAAGTACTCGGCACTATGCACCGCATAACCTAAGATGATAAATGCAGACAGTAAGTGGGCGGCATAAATCGGCCAATTACCCAGCAAATCGCCAATCGGCGGAGCAAACAACATGCTGATTTTATCTTGCGTGGGGAGGATCATTACGGGAATTTGTGCCACTAACATAATTACCGCAGGGAGAAAAAACAGTAGGTGGTTAGCGGCTACTTTTTCAACTGTCAGTCTACGCACACTCAATACCAGTGTAGCAGCAATAATCGCTGGAACAAATTGAAATAGTCCAATCAAGAAACTCAGTGCCGTGAAGTACCCCGATAGCTTAAGCCACTCATCTATCATCAATAATGGCCACAACAGGATACCCGTGAGCATTAGTTTGCCATGGGGATAGCTATCAAATCTTACCCAAATTAAAATGAGTGCAACAAACCATCCTACCAACATCACGATGATAGTAATTTGATAGAGACTCATATTATCCATTTACAATTACCAATAGGTTTCCATAGATAGAGCAACAGACTTGGTTTGTTCTATAACGGTCAATAGTCGTTTTTTCTTAACTTCACACCATGCAATTAAATCGGCTTTGTCATCGACATCTGAATCTTGTAATTTTGTTCGCAAGACTTTTAAGGTCTGCAACTCGTCCATACCATCGAGCATGTCTAACCAAGGCAAACGAAATGCATCCCGTCTAGCGGAGCTAAAGCTTGCGCCTAACAAAAGATCGGTGAACAGGGCTGAACGTAGTGCGTCCTGCTGCTGAAGATAGCCTTCAGATGTATCCAACTCAGGGGTTATCTGTGCAAACACGCCTTGCCACTTTACATCAAGATTCGCACTGAAAAATTTATTTCGGTTGATGTTGTCATTCGCGACATTATTCCGCCAAGGTTTTTCAATCAATAAACTCGATAGACGCAGTTGTAAGAGGGTGTTGTCTTTGTGGGTAATCAAAAAGTCGGGTCTAGATAAATTAATAGTGCCATCTTGTAGACCTCGAATATAACTGACTAGCGCGTCATGTTGGGACAATCGCTTACTATAAGCACCCCGTTTAGAACGCAGAATTTTAAGGCTTTTCAGTTGCTCAATCCACGACCATTTTCGCAGTCGAATTGCCAATGCATTGTGCAAATCAGTCAGTGCATTACAAGGCAATATATTACGATAGGTTGCTATACACTCAGAGGTCACACGCAAACCAATATAGACATCAACCAGATCATTGATTTTTTTAGTTTGCATGTAACGATATTCGGCTTGCTGCCAATAGGTCAAGGTATATTCTAAACCTTTAATAAATGCTTGTTCTACGCTGTCTCGACTATTCAACTCAACAAAACGCAATTCCTTTTTAGCTGGCGCTAACGCATGTTTAACGAGTAAGAATCCACGGCCAGCTTTACTAATATTACATAACTGAGTTGGACCTATTGCGGCAATTTTTTCGGCTAACTGAAATAGCGTCTCTACACTACCTTGTTTTAATTCCAGCTCAATTTCACTGATCTGGGTGTGATCCTTGCCGGTGCTGATAGTGCCTGAATCATAAACCAACTCTACATCAGAGCCATCAGACAAACGCAGTACAAATGCTTTGCGCTTAAAATCCGTGCTGAAGATAGGCTCGATGTGTTCTTGCAAATAACTAACAGATAGGTTTTGTGGCCAAATTTTATCGCTAAACAAAGATAAGTTCGGATGCAACGAGTTTATAGCAACATTGTATTCTGGACGTTGATGCAGCCCACCGACACTCTTACCGGCCGTTTTGATCGTTTGCTCAATACCTTGTTCACTGCTACGCACTCGCAGACCTATGCTGTGAGCGCTGAGAATCCAATCGGCGGTATCAAAATATTGATTAAAAAGAGAAAACTGTGCAGTTTCAATATTGGCAGAAAAACTACTCATAGCAGATAACAATGCTGTCTCGTCCAACCCCTGAGGTAGTAACAATTTAAGTTCTATTTCTTGTTCCATATTGGCTAGCAAAACCCACTAAATTTCAAATGCCTACACGATACTCTTTAGCACTAAGCAAGGCAATCTAACAAACCGACTTGCCTTTAGTTTCGCTAAGCCATACCATTTGAGCAATTCTATCAGCAACACAGATTTATTATGGGCAAACTAACTACAGCACTACTGGTTATATTCACAATGATGCTAGCAAGTGCAAACGCACAGCAAGAGCCTAATGATGGCTCTGGAGATATTCGTTATATTACCGATGACCTTTACACTTTTATTCACTCGGGACCTGGTCGGGATTACCGCATTTTAGGTTCAGTCATGGCAGGCAGTCGCGTATCGGTATTACAGGAAGACAAGCAAACTGGGTTTATCGAAATTATTGACGATAAACAACGCACGGGTTGGGTAGATGCCAAGCTCATTGTTTCTCAGCGAAGTGTGCGCGAATTAGTACCTAGTCTTCAACAAAGTTTGCAGCAAGCCAAAGAACAACTGACTCAAGAACAACAAAATGACGATTTATTGAATCAACAATTGAGCGATATCAACAGCCGCAATGCGTTGCTTTTAAAAGATTTAGCGTCATTGAAAAAAGATAACGAGCGGATTCAACGTGAACTGGATGCCCAAGACCAAAGCGAACAAATGCAATGGCTTACTCGTGGCGGGATCATCGCTGTGGTTGGCATGTTATTAGGTGTGATCATCGCTTACTTACCGAAGAAACGCCGTCGCAATGACCAGTGGATGTAAAATTTAGTTCATCAAACTTGCCTGCGTAGACCAGAGCTTAACCAGTCTGCACAGGCAAGCGTAAATGTATCGCAACAGTGAGATTAAAATTAGGCAAAAATACTGTGCTTAATTACTGATTAAATCATCATTCGATGTTGTCGAAACGCTATCCGGCAATTACACTCACGCTGCACCTACTCATCATTTTTTCCCCAGGGGTTTTTCATGCTTTTTGAAGGTAATTTAGTTACAAGTTGTCCGATTCGTCAGAAGATTCGCGATTTTTATCGAATTGATGAAAATCTGGCGGTCGATCATATATTACCTGACGCTGAGGTGTCTGTTAGTGCCCGCAGCCGCGCATGGGAAAGAGCCAGAAAGATGGTGCTGCGCATTCGTCGCGAGCAAGAAGGCCATGGCGGCGTCGATGCTTTGCTGAATGAATACTCATTATCTTCTGCCGAAGGCGTGGTACTGATGTGTCTGGCTGAAGCCCTTTTGCGTATTCCAGATAAAAAAACGCAGGATGCATTAATCCGTGACAAGTTATCCAAAGGTTCCTGGAGTTCTCACTTAGGCACCAGCGATTCAATGTTTGTAAATGCTTCCTCCTGGGGCTTGCTGTTAACCGGTAATATGGTGACATACACAGACCACCGTAAACGGGACAGTATAGGTTTACTTAAAAAAACCCTCGGAAAAATGGGCGAACCCGTGATCCGTAAAGCCATGAACATCGCCATGAAAGTGATGGGCAAACAATTCGTGATGGGCGAAAATATTGATGACGCCCTTGACCGTGCAGCAGAAAAAGAACAACAAGGTTACGTTTATTCCTACGATATGCTTGGAGAAGGTGCTCGCACCCGCGAAGATGCCCAAGGTTATTATGATGCTTATGTGACGGCCATACACGCCATTGGCAAAGCCGCCAAGGGACGAGGACCTAAACGCAGCCCAGGAATATCGGTAAAACTCTCAGCTATACATCCCCGATACGAATTCACTAACCGTGAAGAAGTGCTACGTGAGATACCGGCGATGCTTAAATCATTATGTTTGCTAGCCAAGCAATATGATATTGGTTTGACGGTCGATGCTGAAGAAGCAGACCGCTTGGATATTTCATTGGATATCATTGAGATTGTATTCAGCGATCCAGAGTTGCAGAGCTGGACTGGTTTTGGACTTGCCGTACAGGCCTATCAAAAGCGCGCACTTTACGTCATCGACTGGTTGCGAGATTTAACCATCAAAACAGATCGCACTATGATGGTTAGACTAGTCAAAGGAGCCTATTGGGATACTGAAATCAAAAATGCCCAGAAAGAAGGTTTAGAACATTTCCCGGTGTTTACCCGCAAGTCTTCTACAGATGTATCTTACCATGCATGTGCTAATCGATTACTCGCCTACCGCGATACTATTTATCCACAGTTTGCCACTCACAACGCCTACAGTGCGTCAGTGATCCTCGAATTAGCCGGTGAAGATAAAGAAGGATTTGAATTTCAATGCTTACATGGCATGGGAGACAGTCTTTATGATCAAATCGTCACAGAAGAAAAAGTACAATGCCGAGTGTATGCACCCGTAGGTGAACATGAAGATTTGTTGGCTTATCTGGTAAGACGATTGCTAGAAAATGGGGCAAATTCTTCTTTTGTGAATGCCATAGTAGATGATACTAAGCCAGTTGAAGACTTACTCGAAGATCCAGTTGAGAAAACCCAACGGCTAAAATTCAAATATAATGATCAAATTCAAAAGCCTATCGATTTATACGGCCAAGAGCGCAACAATTCCAAAGGCTTAGATCTAACCGATATTAATAAAATTGCGCCATTGAAATTAGCCTTAGATCGTTGGCAGGAAGAGAACTGTAGTCTAGCAGCAGATACCGCCCAGTTGCATGCAGTACGTAATCCAGCTAACCACGACGAAGTCGTCGGCTATTTAAAATTTGACCAGCCCGATGAGATCAAACACAAACTTGACGTTGCTGATCAAACCTTTTTGAGTTGGTCAAATACTCCCGTGACTGAGCGCGCCGATATTCTCAGACGGACCGCAGACATATTAGAGCGTCACACTGACGAATTAATTGCGCTGTGTATTAAAGAAGCGGGCAAGATTGCCAAAGATGCAGTAGATGAAATCAGAGAAGCAGTCGATTTTTGTCGCTACTATGCCGCCCGAGCAGAAGAGCTTAGCGAAGACACTAGACTGAGTCCACGGGGCGTGGTGCTTTGTATTAGCCCTTGGAACTTCCCATTGGCCATATTCTTGGGCCAAGTCGCTGCTGCGCTGGTTACCGGAAACACTGTGCTAGCTAAACCTGCCGAACAAACTAGTCTAATTGCCCTGCGTGCCACTGAGCTGATGGAAAATGTCGGCTTACCTAAAGGGGTAGTGCAAAGTGTAATAAACGTCGGATCAGTAGTGGGCGAGACCTTACTACCAGACCCACGTATTAAAGCAGTAATATTTACCGGGTCTACTGCTACCGGCAACTTAATATCCAGAGAGTTGGCCAAGCGCGGCAACGAACAAGTGCCCTTAATTGCAGAGACTGGTGGTCAAAACTGCATGATCGTCGATTCAACGGCCTTACCTGAACAGGTCATTGATGATGTAATTGCTTCGGGATTTCAAAGTGCCGGTCAACGTTGCTCAGCATTGCGAGTGTTGTTCGTGCAAGAAGATATCGCCGATACTATTATCAACATGCTAACGGGCGCACTGCGTGAACTGCGTCTGGGAGACCCTGCGCTGCTATCTACAGATGTAGGGCCAGTGATTGATAAAAAAGCCCTAGACAGTCTGCAACAACATGTTGAAGACATGCAAGATAAAGCCAAGTTACTGTTTGAGAGTAAACTTCCAGAAGACGCCCAACAAGGATACTTCTTTGCGCCGCGTCTTTACGAAATTGATAATATTAACAAGCTTAGCCGCGAAGTGTTCGGACCTTGTGTTCACATTGTTCGCTTCAAAGATAAGTACTTACAGAATGTAATTGAAGGTATCAATAGCACTGGTTTTGGCTTAACTATGGGGATCCACACCCGGATAGATGAAAAAGCGCAGGAACTGGCCAAACTATCCCGCGCCGGAAACGTCTATATTAACCGCAATATGATAGGCGCGATTGTAGGTGTGCAACCATTCGGTGGCCGTGGTCTGTCTGGTACGGGCCCCAAAGCTGGTGGTCCTAACTATTTGCCTCGCCTAATGCTTGAAAATGCGACGCCTTCTTTTGATAAAGCGAGCTCCAGCAGTCATACCCTTGTCAACATTGCTAGCACCGCAGCCGACCAAAAAGCGGCTGCAGTTTTGATGCAAAATGCCGTTGCAACAGAAGCGAGCTGGCGTGAAACAGACCTAACTGCCAGAGTGTCTTGGGTGCGCCAATTGCTGGCCAAATTAGCCCGTGTCGATATTATCGATGAGTTAGCGGATAATTTAGATCAAACGCTAGCAATTTCTCGTGCGCAGTTAAGTAAAATCGAGAAAATGCTGAAAAACCCCAAAAATTTACCTGGGCCAACCGGTGAATCTAATACCCTGTATTTAGAGCCGCGCGGTGTGCTAGTGTGTTTCGCGGATGAACAGGTAACCTTTGAATATTGGACGCTGTCAATCGTGACTGCCCTTGCCACTGGTAATGTGGTAATAGCCGTAGTGTCTGACCTGTTCTTCGATGAAGCCAATGAGTTTAAAAACAAATGGGCCTCATTGGGTGCGCCAGATGCCGCTTTGCAAGTTGCTAAGTTGTCTCATTTGGAAACGCTTTTAGCGGCACCGGAATTGGCTGGCGTTGTGCTCGATAGCCAGAGTCATAGCAGAGCATTTATGTCACAAAAATTGGCCCAAAGAGATGGGGCAATATTGCCGGTAATCACGGCCGAATATCAAGACAACTTGATCCAGCGCTTGCTTACTGAGAAAACTATTAGCGTAGACACTACCGCATCTGGTGGGAATACTAAATTAATGACCTTAGAGGAAAGTGACGACTAGGTTGTACAGTGTGTTAATGGCATTACAATTTAGTTTTAAAATAAAGGTTCAAGTCTAAGCATAACAAGCACTGCAACATCCATATTGCAGTGCTTTTTTTATCTAACTGCAATTGAGCGGGTGCAAAACTAGCCGTAAAATGCGATACAACTTACCCTAGGCTTTAGGTCTTGTTCTTTCATGTTATGTTAGTCCAGTTGGCCAACATGCCACCGCCAAGCAATACAAGGAGTTTACCTATGGTCATTCTTGCCAAATTGTTAAAAGCCCTTCATTCAGATGCTGGTCCATGGTCTCTAGCCTTTGGGATCGTATTGGGCATGATTTTTGGTTTAACGCCTCTAGTCAAACTACATAATCTATTCATCTTATTTTTTGTGCTGTTTTTTCGAGTCAATTTGTCTACGTTTCTCGTTTCATGGGGAGCCTTTTCGCTGCTTGCATTTGGCTTGGATCCAGTAATGGATCTCCTAGGTGAGGTTATTTTAACCAATCAAAGTCTGCAGCCTATGTGGACTGCTTTATACAATACTGGTATTGGCCGCTTGAGTCAGTTTTATCACACTCTAACCATGGGTAGTTTGGCACTTAGCTTAGGGTTGGCACCTGGTGTCCTATTTTTGAGTAAAATATTAGTAGTTCGATATCGCGTACATTTTCTCGCTTGGGTTGAACAATGGCGTATTGTTGAAATTATCAAAGGCAGCAAGGTTTATCAAATATACCAAGGATTCGGGGGCTAACAATGCAAAAAATTATTCGCTGGCCGGGACTGATTGGCTTCATTGTAGTGGTCGGTTTTATCGCCGCCATCTTAATTGTCTTTTTAGACACTTGGATAAGACTCGCTGCGACCAAAGGGTTAGAACAAGTTACTGGGGCTGAGGTGAACATTAGCAGTGTTTCACATCAGTTTTCACCTTTTGGTGTAACCTTCAACAAGGTGCAATTAACTGATCCAAAGCACCCCAGTCACAATCAATTCCAAGCGGATGAAATAACCGCGCTGATTGACCTTATGCCGCTGTTACTAAACAAAATCATTATCGATGATATGACGGTAACGGGTGTGGCCTTTAGTCAAGCGAGGGAGTCAACCGGTGATGTCTATCGTCAGCCTGGCGAGTCTTGGATAAAGGTTCCTGCTTTAGATCCGAATAACCTGCCCAGCGTAGATGAACTACTGGCTCGGTCCGGGTTAAAAACAACCACTGCGATTGAGCAGACCCAAGCTGCGTATGAGATGCACAATGCCATCTTGCAAGCCCAATACGCTGCGCTGCCGCCGAAGGAAAAAATCCAAGAGTATAAAGGCCGTGTTGAAGCATTGACTGAAACAGACTATAAAAACCCCCTTGAATTAGCCGCCGCCAAAAAACAATTTGATGCCTTGAGCGAAGAACTCCAGCAAGATCGACAAAGGCTGATTGATTTTAAGCAAGCGGTGACTCAAGCAAGACAAGATTTAGGCACTAAGGTCGCGGATTTGAAAGCCGCACCAGCAACGGACTATGAACAGCTGAAAAGGTTGATTGCAGGCGATCAAGCTGCCATAGAAGATGTAACAAGAATGATTTTTGGGGATAAAGCGGCCCTGTGGAGTGATTACCTTCTGAGCGCATATAAAGTTGCAGCGCCGATGCTCAAAGATCGCCAAGAACAACAGCAACAACGCCTGAACGGCAGGTGGGTAGCATTTTCCGACCAAGCAAAGCTGCCGGATGTTTGGATTAAAAATGCAGATATTTCAATGCGCTGGCAACAAGAAAACATCGCATCACAATGGCACAACATTACCCACCAACACGACATTATTGGTTTACCGACTACTTTTAAAATTGATTCAGCATCAAGTGCGTTGTGGCAGTCATTAAAAGTAAAGGGAGACTTTAGGTTGTCGGCTTTAGGGGTTGAAGCGAATCAGCAATGGAATTTACTAGGCATTAGATTAGCTGACTTACCGTTACTGGATGAGCAAAGACTGACTACCAAAATTGACTCCGCATTATTAGGTAGCGCAGGTTCACTATCGGTCAAAAACGGGCTAATGAACGGCGCTGGTACTATTGATTTATCCCAATTAGCAATGAGTGCCGAGGGTAGCAACAATTTAACTAAGGTGATCGCAGAAACTTTGACAGGACTCAATGGGCTAAAAATCAGTACTAATATTAGCGGAAATTTTGACGATCCCGAGGTGTCATTCCGTTCTGATTTGGATAGACGTCTTGGCCAAGCAATGGTTACGAGCTTAACTGGTGATCAGCAAAGTAAATTATCTGAGTTGAAAGTTAAATTGGAAGATAAAACCAAAGGCGTATTAGGTAAAAAAAACGGTCAACTAAACCAATGGCTTGATTGGCAAAAGTTGGCTGACGGTGATATGGCTAGCATAGAGACCATGCTAGGTGTGCAATTTAATAACGTCGTTGACGAACAAAAAGATAAGATCAAAGACAAGTTGAAGGATAAATTAAAAGATAAGTTATTCGGCAATTAATTTAGCAACTGAAAACTAACCCTAAACCTTCAGGATACGTCAGTTGCACTGGCGTATCCGCGCAGATCTCGGCATAATAAGATTTCTTTTCAGCAGGCATGAGGCAAACATTTCGTGAAATGGCTAACCATTACACTACTGAGTTTATTAGTATTGCTTCAGTATCGCCTGTGGTTCGGCAAAAATAGCATTCCTGATTATGTTGAGATAAAGCAACAAGTCACCGAACAACAACAGCACAATAGCAATCTGCAACAACGAAATAGTTTGCTCATCGCCGATATTAGAGATTTAAAAATGGGTGTTGAAGCGATGGAGGAACGAGCGAGAAATGAGCTCGGCCTGATCAAAGAAGGTGAAACATTTTACCGAATCTTGCCCTCTCAAGAGTAGTATCTTATATGTCCATATTGCCCCACTTCACCGTTATAGTTCCCGCCGCGGGTGTGGGCAAAAGAATGCAGGCCGATCGGCCCAAGCAATACTTGATGATTGAGGATAAAACGGTGCTTGAGCACACCTTGGATAAACTTATCAGTCACCCCCGTATAGCACATGTAGTGGTGGTGCTTGATCCACTAGACCCTTATTTTGATGCATTGCCCTGCAAAGATGCACCTTGGCTTAGCCGTGTTGATGGCGGCAAAGAACGAGCGGATTCGGTCCTCGCTGGGTTAAAGAGCCTCACTGAACAACCTTGGGTGTTAGTCCACGATGCAGCTAGACCTTGTGTTAGTCATCAGGATTTGGACAGCCTACTTGCACTCACACACAAACAGCAAGGCGGCATTTTAGCCTGCCCGGTGCGGGATACCATGAAAAGAGCCAAAAGCGATTCAGCCACGATAGCCAGTACTGTTGACCGAGAAGGGTTATGGCACGCATTGACACCACAACTCTTTCCTTTAGCAGAGTTAACTCAGGCACTTTCTAGCAGTTTACACCAAGGCGTCAATATTACCGATGAAGCCTCTGCAATGGAATGGGCAGGTTTTGACGTCAAGCTAGTTGAAGGCAGTGATCGCAACATCAAAATTACCCGGCCAAATGATTTAGCATTGGCCTCATTTTATTTATCACAGGACAAAAAATGATTCGTATTGGTCATGGTTACGACGTACATAAATTCGGTGGCAAAGGCCCGATAACAATTTGTGGCGAAGCCATTGAATTTGAATTCGGTCTAGTGGCTCATTCAGATGGAGATGTTGCGCTGCATGCTTTGTGTGACGCGCTGTTAGGCGCGATAGCACTAGGCGACATCGGAAAACATTTTCCAGACACCGACTCACAATACGCAGGTGCTGATAGTCGAGCATTACTCAAGCACGTATATCTATTGGTTAAACAAAAAGGCTACCGCTTGGGTAATGTGGACTTAACCATTATTGCTCAAGCGCCGAAAATGGTACCCCACATAAATAACATGTGTCGAAATATCGCCCAAGATTTGAATGCTGAATTAAGCCAAGTTAACGTGAAAGCCACCACCACAGAAACACTAGGCTTCACGGGCCGAAAAGAAGGCATCGCCTGTCACGCTGTAGTGCTTTTACAGGCGACGCAGCATGGTTGAGCTGAGTATCGACAACTGGGGTTATTGGCAAGGAAAACCCCCAGCAACAGGAGCACTTAAAGCTCACCCAGAAGATTTCGTGGTTAAAGAAGTATTGGGCTATGAACCCGATGGTCAAGGGGAACATATTTATCTGTGGGTGGAAAAAAGCGGTCTCAATACTGCGTATGTCGCAGAACAGTTGGCCAAGTTTTGCCAACTTCCTTTAAGAGCCATTACCTATGCCGGACGCAAAGACAAACATGCTCTGACCCAGCAATGGTTTGGCGTGCATATGCCGGGCAAAAAAGGGTTCGATTGGGACAAGTTAAATTTGGCTGGATTAATTGTCCTTGAAGTACATCGTCATTCTAAAAAGCTGCGGGTCGGCAATCTCAAAGGCAACCGCTTCGAGTTAACTGTGCGTGACCTAAGTAGTGACGACCAAATACAACAGCGTCTGGAAACTATCGCACAGCATGGCGTGCCTAATTACTTCGGACCCCAGCGTTTTGGCGAGACACGCCATCATTCACAAGGAGGAAATCTTGCCCTTGCACAAGGCATGCTCAACGGGGAACCCGTACGTAATCGCAATAAACGCTCAATGGCAATTTCAGCTTTGCGCTCTTGGCTATTTAATCAGTATGTCGAACAGCGACGCAGTGAAAATAAATTAGATCAAGCATTGCTAGGTGATGTGTGTATTTTATCCGGCAGTAATAGCTTTTTTTGTGTCCAGCAACAAGACACCGATATTGCTGCAAGGCTTGCTAGCGACGATATAAAATTATCAGCGCCGATGTGGGGAGCTGGTGAATTGGCCAGTGAGCAGCAGGCTAAGCAATATGAGCTAGGGGTAGCTGCTAAATACCCCGAAGTTTGTAGTGCACTAGCTGATTTGGGACTTAAACAAGAGCGGCGGGCCATAGTACTTAAACCGCAAGATTTGCAATGGCAAATTGAGTCGAATACGCTAAAGGTCCAATTTATGTTACCCGCAGGATGTTTTGCAACATCCGTATTGCGCGAAGTCATTAATACCGCTGAGACGAGTTAATTATGCATATTTTATTAAGTAATGATGACGGCGTATTCGCACAGGGTTTAGCGAGTTTATATGCCCAATTGAGCCAACATTATGACGTAACCGTTATCGCCCCAGAAAGCAATTGCAGTGCGCAAAGCAATGCCTTATCTATCCGCAAACCGCTGCGTATCGAAAAGCAACAGAATGGTTTTTATTCAGTTAACGGAACACCTTCAGATTGTGTGCACTTAGGCATTAATCAATTTATGCAAACAGACCCTGCATTGGTGATATCGGGTATTAATCATGGCCCAAATCTTGGAGATGATGTGATTTACTCGGGCACAGTTGCCGCCGCAACCGAAGGACGCTACATGGGCTTACCGGCCATCGCAGTATCGCTAGCGGGGGATAGTTGTGAGAACTTCGATAGTGCGGCACGCATAGTGTTAGATATAGTCAAACACTTGCAACAACACCCGCTCGCAGCGAACCAAATTCTGAATGTAAATGTACCTGATCTCCCTTATGAGTCCATTCAAGGCATAGAAGTCACCCGTCAGGGTCGTCGCCATCGCGCAGAATCCATGATAAAAGATACCGACCCATTCGGTAATGACATTTATTGGTACGGTCCAGTGGGACTTGAGCAAGATGCCGGCCCAGGCACAGACTTTCATGCTATTGCTCATCAACAGTGTTCAGTGACACCATTGAGCGTGGACATGACGGCTTATCATAGCCTTGAAGAAATGAAAAACTGGTTAAATAAGAAAATTAAAAGTTAAACATATGAATATTATTAACGAACCACAAGGACAGCTATGACTCGCGTGACCAGAAAAGGAGAATCCCTCGCCCAGTTACTAAAAGCAGAAGGGATAAAAGAACCGCGGGTGCTGCAGGCTGTTGCTGCCACACCAAGAGAGCTATTTTTGCCGGATGCATTACATCATAAGGCATACCAAAATACTGCGCTCCCCATTGGCCAAGGTCAAACCATTTCGCAGCCGTATATAGTGGCTAAAATGACCGAGTTACTACTCAATTCTGATGCTGGCAATCAGTCAGTACTAGAAATAGGCACGGGCTCTGGCTACCAAACGGCCATCTTGGCGCAGATCTTCAGCAAAGTATTCAGTGTTGAACGGATCAAAGCCTTACAATTTCAGGCCAAACGCCGTATGAATCAACTCGATTTGCACAATGTATCTATGAAGCATGGCGATGGCTGGAAAGGTTGGGCCAACAAGGGACCATTTGACGGCATTATAGTAACCGCTGCAGCCAGTCACATGCCAACTGACTTGTACCAGCAATTAAACGATGGCGGAATGCTGGTGATCCCGATTGGCACCGACGAACAAAAACTACACTGCGTTACCCGTCATGGTGACGAGTTTACTAGCCAAGTGATTGAGGCGGTAAGATTCGTGCCTCTTGTCGCTGGTGATATTATTTAATTTTCATTACACCTAGGATGTTACTAACTTGAAGCCAACACAGCGGGATAGCAAAGGATATATAGGGCTTGGCCTAAGAGGCCTACTGATGGGTGCGGCGGATGCTGTTCCTGGCGTTTCAGGCGGCACTATTGCGTTTATGACGGGTATCTATGAAGAGCTTATTTACTCCCTCAAACAGTGCGGTCCTTTAGCGTTAAAAATATTATTTTCTGATGGGGTTAAGGCGGCTTGGCAGCACATCAATGGTACATTTTTATTATGTGTTTTCGGCGGCATCATCGCCAGTATTGTGACTATTTCACACTTTGTCGTATATTTATTGGAGTATTATCCAGATCTACTTTGGTCTTTTTTCTTTGGACTCATCGCGGCGGCAGTTTGGTCAGTAGTGCGGCATATCGAGCGCTGGTCAATTGGGGTCATGGCGGCTTTTGCTATGGGCGCTATTATAGCTTTCTACGTCACTATTATTACCCCAACGAGTATTGAAGCTACCCCCTTGACTGTTTTTCTATCCGGAATGATAGCCATTTGCGCAATGATTCTACCCGGCATTTCTGGCAGCTTTATTTTATTGCTGTTGGGTATGTATGCTCCGATGCTAAACGCGGTAAAAGCATTGCAGTTTCAGACACTAGCCATTTTTTCAGCTGGTTGCGTTGTGGGTTTGCTGTCTTTTTCAAGAGTATTAAATTGGATGTTCGAGAAGTATAAGACCCTAACTCTAGCCCTGCTAGGAGGATTTATGCTTGGTTCATTGAATAAAGTATGGCCTTGGAAGCTTACTTTAGAATCCATCACTGATCGCCATGGCAAAGTAGTCCCCTTGGTTCAAAGCAATGTGTTCCCCCAAACTTTTGAGTCAGCAACTAACCAACCGACACATATAGTGTTATCCATAGGTCTAATGTTTTTTGGTGTAATCATGGTGTTATTATTAGAAAAACTAGGTAATAAAACAGGTCAGTAAGTAATGATTGCCGAACGGTTAACGGCCTTTATTGCTTGCACGAGAATGCAGCCCACCAAGTTTGCACTGCAGGTTAGTTTAGTGCTTTTGGTAGCGGGCCAATTTTGCATCTCATGCACTAGTCGTCCAACTCCAGCCCCTGTGGTCGAGTTATATCAAGGCAAGGATTTTTACGACTTTAAGAAAGACGGTTTTGACGGTAAGCACTATGTGGTACAAAAAGGAGATACGTTATTTTCTATTGCTTGGTATACAGGCAATGATTACCGTGACCTTGCAAATATCAATGGTATTTCCAAGCCGTTTTCAATTTATCCAGGCCAACAGTTATTACTTGAAAAAGATAATGCTAGCTATGCACAAGGAACACAAAAATCACCTGGTCAGACCAAGGATATAAAACCAAAAAGGACTGTTGACCGGCCTCAAAAGCAGGCGTATGGTGAAAGTAACAAAGGTGTTAACAAAGATGACAAGCGGTCAAAAACCATTGAATTCCCTGAGAGAATCAATAAATGGATCTGGCCGGCACAAGGTAAGTTAATATCGCAATTTTCACTATCAGAGCAAGGCAATAAAGGCATAGAAATCGGTGGACATAGAGGTAACGACATAGTTGCCGCTGCGGATGGAAAAGTCGTTTATACAGGCAACGCTTTGAGAGGTTATGGTCAATTGATCATAATAAAGCACTCTGACTCTTTTTTGAGTGCTTATGCACACAATGATGCTGTTTTTGTTAATGAGCAGCAGTGGATCAAAGCGGGGCAGAAGATTGCCTCGATGGGCAGTACTGGGACCGACCAAGTTAAGCTTCGTTTTGAAGTTAGGTACAAGGGTAAATCTGTTAACCCTATGAAGTATCTGCCTACCCAATAATAACAATAAATAATTATAAAAAAGGAAATTGAGGTGAACTATAGGTAAAAACAAATCCATACAGGAGACGCAGTTATGGGTGCTACACATACCGTCGAAGCTAAACAAAGTAATACAAAAGACGATGATCAAAATATCGATGCAGAACTTTCTGAAATTGAAGCTGATGATAAAAGTTCCATGGAAGAAATTTTAGCCAATCAGGAAGAAACTCACAAAAATCTTGACGCGACCCAACTCTATTTGGGAGAAATTGGTTTCTCGCCACTACTATCAGCCGAAGAAGAAGTTTATTTTGCCCGCCGCGCCCTTAAAGGACATGAAGCCTCCCGTAAACGGATGATTGTCAGCAATTTACGCTTAGTGGTTAAAATCGCACGCCGATACAACAACCGCGGATTAGCATTGTTAGACTTAATTGAAGAAGGCAACCTAGGCCTGATAAGAGCAGTTGAAAAATTCGATCCTGAACGGGGTTTCAGATTTTCAACCTATGCGACTTGGTGGATTAGACAGACCATCGAACGCGCCATTATGAATCAAACTCGCACAATTCGTCTTCCTATCCATGTGGTAAAAGAGCTGAATGTGTATCTCAGAACTTCCCGAGAATTAGCTCAAAAGCTTGATCACGAGCCCACAGCAGAAGAAATTGCTGAGTGTTTAGATAAGCCCGTAGAAGATGTCACTAAAATGTTGCGTTTAAACGAGCGCATTACATCTGTGGATACGCCGATTGGCAGTGACAATGACAAAGCCTTGTTAGATATTATTGCCGATGAAAAAGGCTATGGCCCCGAAGAGGATCTGCAAGATAAAGACATTAAGTGCAGTATTGTGCGCTGGTTAGAAGAACTCAACCCTAAACAACGTGAAGTGCTTGCCAGACGGTTTGGTTTAATGGGCTATGAACCATCGACCCTTGAAGATGTTGGTGCTGAAATTGGACTGACCCGTGAAAGAGTAAGGCAAATTCAAGTTGAAGCCTTACGTCGCTTGCGAGATATGTTGGGACATCAAGGTTTAAACCTTGAAGCTCTATTTAATAAGATCGATTAAGTAGCAGCAGCTAAGCCTCAGGTAAATGATTTCCGCACACTAGGAATATTTAGATGAGGCTTTTTATTTTGTACTGCAAACCGAATTTTCGGTGCTTATAGTACTGCTAAGGCCGCGTCGTAATCAGGTTCGTCAGCCGTTTCTGCAACTTGCTCGGTGTAAGCTACTTTACCATCGGCATCAATCACTACTACTGAGCGAGATAATAAGCCCGTTAGTGGTCCGGTTTTAAAGCTGACTCCGTAATCATCTCCAAAACTTGAACGGAAACTTGAACCGGTGATTACATTTTCAATTCCTTCTGCACCGCAAAAACGCGCAGCCGCGAAAGGTAAGTCTGCAGATACACAGATCACTTTGGTGTTATCTAATTTGCTCGCTTTATCATTAAACTTTCTCACCGATGTCGCACAAGTGCCTGTATCGACTGAAGGAAAAATATTAAGAATGACCCGACTGCCTGCAAAATCATGTAAAGACGCTGTGGACAAATCCACTTTGACCAAATCAAATTCTGGGGCTTTTGAACCTACGTCAGGTAAAGCGCCGACTGTCTCAAAAGGATTTCCTTGTAAGGTAACTTTTGCCATCTGATACTCCATTGTAATAATCAACTGAATTGAGCATACATTATAGACATATATATTGTTAAAGGATCAGCGTTAATGGAACAGTGGTTAAACTATTAAGGTCTAAGTTACAAATAATTAGCAGTTTAAATCCTAGCCAAACTGAAATTTTTTAATCTATATCATCCCATGCACCTTGGTTTTTAGCGGCGCTAATAATAGGGTCTCTAATGATGCTAGTGCGGTGCTGCTTTGCGCGATAGTGCAAAGCACTTTGAGTGCCACTATTACATTAGTGGCCACCTATGCCTTAGGTATTTCAGGTTTACTCGACCAGACCTCGAATCTGTGTCTTACGGTAGCACGTAGCATCTTATTCTTTGCCATTTATGGTTTTAGCTACACATTTATTCTACTTATAAAGACTAACAGCCTTGTCTAGTCTCTGTTCCTAAAGCTAAGCCTTATGCTAGTCTAGTATTTTTGAGGATGGGCTGACATTGATTGACTAGCATAGACTCATTAATAAGGTGTCTAAAAGGAAATTATTTATGCCCTATCCCTTCGTTAGTCTATGCGGCTCATTACTAATTTTATTCAGTTTTTGCTGTTTTTCAGCAACGCCTGTTGAATTTGCCAAACAGTATACTTACCCATCTAAAATCATGGCCGAAGAGCGGGAATATAGTGTTTATCTACCCCCTTCTTATACGCAACACTCAACACAGTCTTACCCTGTTATCTATGTATTGGATGGTGATCAATCGAAACTATTAAGTATCAGTGGTGTTGTTCAAGCCTTAAGTACCGAAGAGTTGGAAAATCAAATCCCGCAATTTATAATTGTTGCCATCCCCAATACAAATCGCTCCAGAGACCTAACACCCACCCAAACTGACTTAATTTATAAAGGCAAAGAGTTAGCAAAAATCCCAGGTAGCGGTGGGGCAGACAAATTTCTAAATTTTATTCAAAACGAATTGATGCCACAAATTGAAAAAAGTTATCGTACGAACCAAACTAAGGTGTTGGTTGGGATGTCATTTGGCGGCTTGTTTACCGGTCACGCATTGTTAACCAGGCCCGAGATGTTTAGTCACTATTTGATTGCTGATGCCACCTATGTATGGGATGACAATTACCTCAATCGAATCGCCCTTGGGCAGATCGAAAGACTTAAACAAAAGCGTCTAAGTGTGTATCTAGCCTTAGCCAATAACGACCATATTGGTGAGCATGGGGTAGCTAATCGTGCATGGGGAAATGGGTTTATCGCCAGACTAAATGCTATTCGATCTGACAATTTCCACGTTTATTCCGATTATTTTCCGAAACAAAGACATGGAACAGTCCAAATGCTGGCCTGGTATCACGGATTAGTGGCATTATTTAGCGCACCTTCCGCTACTGCATCAATGAAAAACGACAGATAATCCAACCTTGGTCACAAGCCTAAACCAAGGTTGGATCTAGTTTATGCACGACTAGTAAATTTTTGTTCAACAGTGTTTATTTTAATTTTTTCGCCACTAGCGATGTATTCAGGTACCTGTACGACTAAACCAGTAGACAAGGTTGCTGGTTTAGTTCTTGCGCTGGCAGACGCGCCTTTAATTGAAGGATCAGTTTCGGTAATAACCAAATCTACCGATGCTGGAAGCTCAATGCCAACGGGTTTACCATCTACAATTAAGATTTGCAGGCCACTGGTTTCTTCAGTAATAAACAACAATTCGTCTTCAATAGTCTGTTTATCAAGGCTATAAGGGGTGTAGTCTTCGTTATCCATAAAGACATACTCAGTGCCATCCACATAGGAAAACATCACTTTGCGACGATAAAACTCAGCTGTATTAACCATATCATCAGCTTTAAAGCTCTCATCGGCTTTGGTGCCTGTTGCCACTTCATACAAACGCATCCGATACAAACTTGCGCCGGCTCTTCCACTTGGCGTCAGCTTACTAATATCTTTGACCAAATACACTTTACCATTGTGTTCGATTGCGGCATTTTTCTTGATTTCACTTGCTTTTGGCATTGCTATTCTCTTAACTAAATTTGTTGCTTTAAAATATCACGAAGCAAGCAATTCAAAAAGCCTAAAACGGAACAAATATGCTGGTCAATCCAACACCACAGAGCCATCCTCGAATAAGGTCATGCTAGCGCTGGCTAATTGATACTCCTGCATATAGCGACGAATTGAGCCATAGGTGGCGGTGTAGACTTTGCCATTATGATCCTTGGTGGTTAGCTCGTCGCTGAATATCGAGCCCAACGCTAGCTTTAATCTGCTGACATGTAGTCGTTGCGGCGAAAAATATGCCTGAGCGTTGAGTTTCAGCCGCTCTATATCCGTTGTCTGGTAAATGGCTGCATTGACAATATCCAAAGTATATTCGGTACAATTTTGGAATTGCGAGTTATTCGGATTTGATATCACTGAATAGCGCTGATTATGCAATGTTTGATCTTTTGAATTGGCAATCAAGTCAATTATTCTGGTCTGCACTTCCTCGGTGGGGATGATAATGCCCGTTTTAAGCGAATAGGCCCCCCAGAAAAAATCCACCGGATAATCGGTCACTAGCACGCTCCGATTTGGACGGTTGCTATCTTGATAAAGGTTATGTATCGCATAACCTTGCACCTCGCTTCCATCAGCCAACTGAATATCAGAATAGATTGCTATAGCAGTGTGGGTATATTCAATCCATTTAGGTAAGTCTTTTTGCGGCCGCCCCACTCGGGACAAAATAAAGGCTCTTGCCCCATTGGCTGCGGCATACTTTTCTACATTTTTAGCGAACTTCATAATCCGATCCGCGGCTATTTTTGGTTCAGTTTGAGCCGGACTACCAGCAAAACTATAACTAGCCAAAAATGTGGTCGCAATTAGCAGAATCAGTACTTTCATCATCTCTCTCCTTTTAATCCAGATTAGTTAGCTTTAGTCGTTTGGCTTGTCAGCTCAATTACCCGATTAGGTGCGGGATCTGCAGTAATAATAAGTTCGGTGATGACCAGTTTTGATGATGGGTATGTATGCTCGTGTTGCAAAGCGCCCCCCACAAATTGGCCGCTGGCGGCGACCGCTTGTCCTGCGATAATAATAGGTACAGCAACCACAGCTGAAGCCACAACAGCAACTGACCCGACCCCATCTGCAACGGCCAATACAGAATGTTTGCTGGCTTGTAGGCTATGCTCTATCGCTTTACCTGCCTGTGCCTGATGTGCAAATACGCTCGAAAGTAGTAAACATAATGGAAAAATTGCTTTCATGGCTTGATCCAATCAATGAAACGATTGACCAAACAATAGGCAGTGGTAGATTAACTGTAAACCTGCATAACCAAAGTACAGTATGAATCGCTCACTTGGTTAGCATAAATATACTATTTAGCCATATTCCCATATATCGCCTTAACCGGAATGGACTCTACTGCTCGTAAAATTAAAATTAGGGATGCTGAAAGTGCGTTGGTCAGTGACAAATAAACTTGCGGCCTCAAATTGTAATATTTCATCCAATTTACCCTCTAAGTTGGCTAACTTGGTTTAGGCGATCTAAATAATTCTTTGCAGGGTTTTAAATGTATACGGGTAGGGATTTCTGTCGTCAGCTTGATGAGAGACGACTTCGAGTTGTTGCCAGTTGCCTGATTGTAAATAGTCAGGGAAGTAGGTATCGCCCTCAGTAGTCAAACCAATTTCGGTCAGATAAAGGCGTTGGCACAATGGTAAAAAGTGTTGATAGAGGGTTCCGCCACCGATGATCATCAATTCTTCTGTTGTACCTGCAACGTCAATCGCATCCTCGCAGCTTAGCACCACGGTAGCGTCTTTTAGACTATAGCTTGGGTCTCGACTAACCACGATATTTAAACGCCCAGGCAGCGCCTTACCAATTGATTCATAGGTTTTACGGCCCATGACTACAGGCTTGCCTAAAGTAATACGTTTGAAATGAGCTAAATCAGCGGGTAAATGCCAAGGCATCTTGTTATCAGCGCCAATAACGCGCTGATTTGCCATTGCGGCAATCATAGATATAAGCATAGAGTCGGTTCTTTTGGCTATAAAAAGGGCCTACCTGTGGGTAAGCCCTAAAAATTAATTACTCGCGAGTATAAATCACTTCAACATCATAATCATCATCGTCGTCGTCCTCATCATCAAGGTCGTCTTCAAAGTCTTCATGACTCGAGTGCTCATCAAGAGATTTACTGTGATATGTGTCCCACTTGAAATCTATCTCTTCCGGAGATTCAGCTAACAGTTCCATATCATTTGGCAGTGTCTCAATAAAGTTCATTACTTCACGACACAATCCATCCGTATTTTTCTTCTGGTATGCTGATATTTGGAAGCTCGGACCATCCCACTCAAGGGCTTCGATAATACTATCGCAGACTTCTTGAGCTTCATCTTCCAACAATAAATCTATCTTGTTGAACACTAACCAGCGTGGTTTAGCGGCAAGTTTTGGACTGTATTTTTCTAACTCTTTGATAATCGCTTTAGCATTTTCGACAGGGTCAGATTGGTCCGCGGGCAACAAATCGATCATGTGGAGTAAAATTCTACAACGCTCCAGATGCTTCAAGAAGCGAATACCTAAACCCGCGCCATCGGCGGCACCCTCAATTAGACCAGGAATATCTGCAATGACGAAACTGCGTTGAGCGTCTTGGCGCACTACCCCTAAATTAGGTACCAAAGTGGTAAAAGGATAATCGGCCACTTTAGGTTTGGCAGAAGAAACCGAGCGAATAAAAGTGGATTTACCTGCATTAGGTAGCCCTAACAGACCAACATCAGCCAACAACATCAATTCTAACGACAACCAACGGATCTCTCCAGGTGTTCCATTTGATTTTTGTCGAGGTGCGCGGTTAGTACTACTTTTAAATCTAGCATTGCCTAGGCCGTGGAAACCACCTTGGGCTACCTTTAAGCGCATACCGTGATGGGTTAAGTCACCTAGTGGCTCACCAGTATCTTTGTCAGTAGCACGGGTTCCGACAGGGACCTTAAGCTCGAGATCTTCTCCAGCACGTCCGGTACAATCACTACCTTGACCATTCTTCCCACGTTCAGCGCGATGAAAGCGCTCAAAGCGATAATCGATAAGCGTATTTAGATTCTCGTCGGCAACTAAATAGACACTGCCGCCATCTCCACCGTCACCTCCATCAGGACCACCACGAGGAACATATTTTTCACGGCGAAAGCCAATTACACCATTACCACCGTCGCCGGCTTCAACGCGTATTTCAGCTTCATCTACAAACTTCATTTCATACCTCTAATAAAGGATTATTAAAAAGGGGTCAGAGTAAATTAAATAATAGTTGCTAAAGACAAGTTACCACACATAACTTAAAATTTTAATTTACTCTGACCCCTCTTGTCCTCAGTTTACTCCGACACAGATTTTTTCTCTAGCAATAAAAAGCCCCGCTAAAGCGGGGCTTTTTTGTAACGCTTGTTAAGCTCGTTCTTATTCAGCAACGATGCTTACAAATTTGCGGTTTTTAGGGCCCTTCACGTCGAATTGCACTTTGCCATCAGACAATGCAAAAAGAGTGTGGTCTTTACCAATACCCATATTGTCTCCAGGGTGAAAACGAGTTCCACGCTGACGAACAATAATATTACCTGCTAATACGGACTCACCACCAAAACGTTTAACACCTAAACGTTTGCTTTCTGAGTCACGACCGTTACGAGTACTACCACCCGCCTTTTTATGTGCCATTAGTTCGTACTCCTATTAAGCGCTAATGCCAGTGATTTTCACTTCTGTGAACCACTGACGATGACCTTGAGTTTTTCGAGAATGCTTACGACGACGAAACTTGACAATTTTAATCTTGTCACCGCGACCATGAGTAACTACTTCAGCAGTTACCTTGCCACCATCAACATAAGGCATACCGATCTTAACATCATCACCATTACTAACCATCAAGACGTTATCGAATTCAACAGCATCACCTGGTGCGACTTCGATTTTTTCAAGACGAACGGTTTGACCTTCGGCCACACGGTGTTGTTTACCACCACTTTGGAAAACCGCGTACATATTTAACTCCGCTCTGCGCCCACGGCGCTACAATTCAAAAACAGGGCGCGAATTGTACGTGAACTGACCTATCCAAGCAACCCCTAAACGCAAATTATTATTGTAAATTCACACTTAAGTACCAATATCGCTATTTTAATCCATGTGTTGATTGGATAGATAGCGTTATTTATGTAGAATTGCGCGCACATACTTACTTCGACACAGAGCCAGTTTCCGAATAATGGACTTAGAACAGATCCGTCGCCTTGCTGACACTGACATGCAAGCAGTTAACGCACTCATTCAAGCACAGGTTAATTCCGATGTTGCTCTGATCAATCAATTGGGTTTTTATATCGTCAACAGTGGCGGTAAACGAATTAGACCCCTGATAACAGTTTTAGCTGCCAGAGCAGTCGGTATTCAATCAGACCAGCATCACACATTAGCGACCATTATTGAGTTTATTCACACTGCAACTTTGCTGCATGATGACGTGGTAGATGAATCCACCATGCGCCGCGGTCGAGAAACAGCGAATGCAGTTTTTGGCAACCAAGCCAGTGTTTTAGTTGGCGATTTTCTCTACACCCGTTCTTTCCAAATGATGGTTGATTTAAAACGCATGCGAGTGATGGAGATTCTTTCTGATGCCACAAATGTGATTGCCGAAGGTGAGGTGTTGCAGTTAATGAATTGCAATGACCCTGACACCAGTGAAGAAAGTTATATGGAGGTAATTTACAGCAAAACTGCACGCTTGTTCGAAGCTGCCACTTTGCTTGCCGCGGTGCTAACCGATCAACCAGCAGAAATTGAATCAGCCATGCAAGACTATGGGCGATATTTGGGTACCGCTTTTCAATTAGTCGACGACATTCTAGACTATGCGGCTGATAGCCAAGAGATGGGCAAAAATGTGGGCGATGACTTGGCCGAAGGTAAGCCTACGTTGCCGTTACTTTACGCAATGTGGAAGGGTTCACAACAGCAGCAAACTTTGATCAAAGATGCCATAGAGCACAATAATGGTATGGAAAATCTAGATCAGATTTTGCAAGCAATGGAAGATACGGGTTCGTTAACCTACACCCGCCAACAAGCTTTAAATGCGGCCGACAAAGCCATAGATGCCCTTAAAATACTACCAGACTCAGATTATAAAGACGCCTTGATCAGTCTTGCACATATTTCAGTTGAGCGAGCAGCTTAATGGTGACTGCAGGGATGCGGCACTATGGTGATGAGGTTAAGCTAAGCGCAGTATTGGCGTAATTTATCCAACATTTCTTTACTCAAGCCTAAATCTAAACTGGAATTATAGGCATCTTTCATACCTGATAAAATAGGTAAGTCAGCAGTGTTTGATTTTTCATTCTCAGTGTACTGTTGCGTTACTTTTTCGGCTGAAAATATTTCTTGATCATTAGCAAACATACTTCATTTCCTCATTATTATCGCTAATGTTATCGACATCTATCTAATAATCTTGAATGTTTTTAGGTTTTCATTGGTGCAATGGGTCCTAGCCGGTTGAGATTCGAACAACTAGCAAGTACAGGTAAAAATGTTCATGTATACCGTGAAATTACTACACAGATTACAACTGACAATGGTTTAAAGATTTAGTGAACAGATATTCATTAACAATGTAAGTGCTATTTTTAAAGGCCTGCAAGCCGAAGTGTAGAATCTGGTCCAATATTTGCATTAGCATTATCAATAATACAAATTCGCAACTAATGCGGATACATTCATTAATGAGGTAAGCCATGAAAAATTATACTAAATCTATTGCTTTTGCTGTCGGTTTGACACTAACTGCCGCCCCTTTTGTTCACGCGGATGTAGTCACGTCAGACTCAATATTGGCCGAGCGTGGTGTTGCTTATAACAAACAGCAAATACTAGCCATGGTGTCTGATACGGAAGTCCAAAACAAGTTGGCTAGCCTAGGTGTTAGTCAAGCAGATGCGATTGCTAGAATCAACAACATGACGCCCGATGAAGTGAATGCTTTGAACCAGCAACTCAATGATGCCCCAGCAGGTGCCGGTCTTATAGGTGTGGTAGTTACTGTGTTGGTAGTGGTGGCGGTATTAGATTTACTAGGTGTTACTGATGCCTACCCGTTTATCCGTCCTGTAGGTGAGTAATTTTCAGTGATGCACATCGTCAGGATGTGCCTGCTAGTCGGTTGCATAGTTTTGATACAAGGTTGTCAAACTATGCAACAGACACAGGCGCTAGTTAATAATCCACCCCAGGATATTGCAGCACAGCATCTAATTACTGACGTTCCCTTTTATCCCCAGCAAGAGTATTACTGTGGCCCGACTGTGCTTGCAGAGGTACTCAATTTTTATCAATTTAACACCCGTCCGGATGATATAGCAGCTCATACTGTCATTCCTAAGCGCCATGGCACCTTGCAACTTGAGATGGTATCAACCGCTAGAAGTTTTGGCGTTGTACCCTACACTCAACGCGGTACATTGGAGCAATTAATACGTTTAGTTGGCGAAAATAAACCGGTTATTGTATTTCAAAATTTAGGGATATCCTGGATACCTGCTTGGCATTATGCGGTTGTCATAGGTTACGATTTAACTCAACACAAATTGATCTTGCATAGCGGTGAAACGGCTAATCTAAAAGTTGGCTTTGAAGTATTTGAACGCACTTGGCAAAGGGGCAACTACTGGTTACTGGCATTGCAACCCCCTACTCAAAGTAGTGAGCAGTTTGATTCTTACCTGTATATCAAAGCCTCTCATGAACTGATAACTATTGGTAAAACCGAGCAAGGCGTTAACGGCCTACAGACCGCCACGTCCCAATGGCCTGATGAGTGGTTAGGATATTTCCTGTTGGGAAACTACTACATGCAAGTTGGCGATGACCCACACAGCCAAAAGATGGCGCTGCAGTGGTTCACTAGAGGGCTTGAAAGCGGTTCTGAGCATGCGGAGTATCTGAATAACTACAGTTATGCATTGGCTAATGCGGGTTGTTTTGAGCAAGCACAGTTAATTTTGCAACGATCTATCAATAAGTGGCCTGAGAATTTAACCCTGCGTAGTTCTGTAGATCAGATAGATAAGCTTCAGGCTCAGGCACCAACAAGTGATGCCATACCAGCCTGTTCATTTTAAAAATTAAGCGCTGATTTAGCTTCTAATTTAAACCCAAATCCCTCGTCATATTTTCGTTACGATCACGATGCACAATGATGTTATCTTCAATGCGTATACCACCAAAGGGTTTAAAGTGATCAACAATATTCCAATTGATGAATTTTGACTCGGGAGTACTCTTTAAATCCCTCAACAGACTATCAATAAAGTACAAACCAGGCTCTATGGTAAACACTTGTCTGGCTTCCACTGTACGCGTGGTGCGAAGGAAGGAATGATCATCCGGTGGTGGATTCGGTGTGCCCCGATCATCTGCAGCATGACCCGCTACATCGTGTACCTGCAGGCCAAGGAAATGGCCAATCCCATGGGGGAAAAAGGTTTTGGTAATACCCATTTCAACACAATCGTTTGCAGACAAATTAACCACTCCAAACTCGTTCAAAAGTCGACCAATGTGAGCGTGCGCCGCCAAATGAATATCAAGATAAGGAACACCAGGTTTAAGCATGTTAATTAGATCTAGGGTGACCTTGTCCATGGCATCAATTAATGCAGCAAACTCATTTTGTTTAGCGCTATACGTACGGGTAATGTCAGACGCGTAACCGTTGCAGGTCGCTCCCGCATCAATAAGGAAAGAGCGGGATTCCGCCGGAGCCTGAGTTTCCGTAATCATATTGTGCAAGATGGCACTGTTTTCATTCAGCGCAACTATGTTGTTATAGGGAACCTGGTTTTCACCTAAGCGGGTAGCTTTTAAATAAGCTAGATTAATATCAAACTCGCTCAACCCTTGCCTAAATGCTTGCTCTGCGGCTTGATGTCCTGCAACAGCTATACTGCTCGATTCGCGCATGCAGCTCAACTCATAGTCAGTTTTATAAGCTCGATGGTAGTGCAGAAAATGCAACACTCGGTCTGGATTGACCAAATCAAAACCTAAGGCGCGGGCTACTTCAAGGTATTCGCCGATATAAGCGTATTTTACTTTGTCGTAGGGTAAATGTTTCTCCACTGCATCAGCCTGAGAAAGTAAAACAATATCAAACTCCTTCGCCCAGTATTCATAGGGCTCTGGCGGTACTTTATGCCAGAAATCCTTAGGTCGATAAAAAATAAGCTTAGGTTTATCAACACCGTTTACCACCAACCAGCAATTCGGATTGTCAATGACCGGAACCCAGGCTTTAAATTGGGGACTCACGTGAAAAGGATAGTGATTGTCATCCAAGAACATGCGTTTGCTTTGACCAGAGTGAATAATTAGACCTTCAATCCCTTCTCTCAATAACGCTTCTTTGGTACGGGTTTGCATTTCTTCAATATGTTGTGGATATAGATTCGGTAAGGTTTGCATAGCACCACTAATTACTAAAACATGAGTATTTATGGGCATTACACTATCATGGAATAAGGGGGTATCGTCAATAGTTACACCGAACTAGCCACTTATTGAACGTCAAGTTTAAGCTGTGATTAACGACCTATTCACCCCGCCCAAGTGCTGCTAATTCCGGGTGGCAGGGGGTTCAATCACCACGCCACCTAACTTCATATTCACTAGGTCTTCAAACAGACCTGTTGACTGGCCTAATTGTTGGGCATAAATTTGGCGATATGCCAGTACTGCTTTGACATAATTGCGAGTTTCTTTGTAGGGAATCGTCTCAATCCAAATGTCGACGGGCATACTTTGCTTCCGAGGCACCCAACTTTGTACTCGTCGCCAACCAGCATTGTAAGACGCTGTCGCTAACACTGGGTTGTCATCCATTTTATCCATGAGGTAACGCAGATACTGAGTGCCATAGCCAGCATTACTGTCAGGATCAAATAACACTTGGTTACTCACTTTTTTCTTGGCCAAATATCGAGCGGTTCCTGGTAACAATTGCATTAAACCTTTAGCACCAGCGCTTGAATTCGCGTCTGACATGAATGAGCTTTCGCGACGAGCAATGGCAAACGCCCATGCCGGGTCAATTTGATTAACTTGAGCATGATTTAACAACTGATCTTTATAGGCCATCGGAAACCGTCGTTTTATATCATCGAGGTATCCGGTGTTTGAAAAACCGGTAATTGCACGATCATGCCACTGCCAACTGTCAGCCAGTACTGCAGATACCAATTCTTGTTGAGGGCTCAGTTGAGATTGTAAGTACCACCACTCTCGACGAGCTTCTGTATAGCGCTGTAGTTGCAAAAATTCATGGGCGCGTTTAGCCGCAGGCATGTTGGCCACTTGAGACAATGTCATGGGATCAAACTCCAACGGTTTGTCTACCATATTAGGAGTAAGTGCTAACTTCCCGCTGGCAAGAAAGCCATAATAGTGACGATTTTTAGCTATCTGCTGATAATGCAAGTTGGCTTTGTTGGATTCATTGATTTGTTCGAACGCCCTCGCCTGCCAGTATTGAAAACTCAGATCTTGGGCTATTTGGCTAGGTAACAAATCAATCACTTCCAACGCATGTTGCCAATTGCCCGACTTAATTACATAGGCCAAATGCCAGCGAAATAACTGTTCTTCTGCGTTTTCATGACTGGCTTTTTCTAACCACTCCGACGCTTTTGGATGTTCATTAATGGTTAATGCAATGGCAAATGTCTCCGCCATTTTCAGTTGACTAGTAGGTTGCACATTGTATTTGGCCAATACTTTCTGCCAACTTTTCAAGGCTAAATCATCATCACGCCAAATCAGGCGCGTTAAACCATATTGCAAAATGGCTAATTCTAATTCTTTATGAGTGCCAGGAAACTTCGATAAACGGCTGACATAACCGGGATTTCGACGCACACTGAGCCATAGATCAGCTAAGTACTGCTTATCTTCACTGAGCAACGTCTTAAGATACGGGATCAAGGTATGATTGCCACCGTCCGCCGCCAAGGCTAATCGCGCTAAGACATGCTTTTCAGTGCGCAAACCGGCTTGAGTCCAAGCTTTGAACACAGGATCACATTCATTAGGTTGAGATTCACCCACCACCCAAAGTTTTTCAGCTTGATTGTAGACGCTCTGGATGTCGTCTTTACGTAGCAATTTAAAAGACAGAAATTGACAAGTCAGCTCTACGTTAGCGGTAGGCTTGAAAAACTGAATAAATCGCTCTGCATCATTATTTTTTGCTAATTGCTCTAGCCAAGTGCGCCTTAGCGGCCAATCTAGCGGGGTGCCTTCATAGAGGCGAAGAAATTCAGTTATCTTTTGTTGATTACCATTATAAGGAAAAGCTCTAAGGGTCAATTGTTCGATATATGGCTCTAGCGGATAACCCCTTATTTGTTCCCGCAGCTTTTTATATTCAGTCGAGTTTGGCTTGGAAACCAACAATTCTAGCCTTTCGAACGCTTCTCGTTGTTGGGCCGATGGGGAACTGGGTTTATCACCCACTGTGGCCCATACCACTGTGCTGTGGTTAAGCAGAGAGCATAATATTAATAATTTAACTGACAATATCTTGGCTTTATTAAGAAACAACGGCAATCATCCTGACAAACGGGCCCTCTAGATTGAAGATAGTCACACTATGATACAGGGTTAGACGGCGACTTAGTTGACAAGTTTCACTTGAAACTGACTTATCTACCCATATTTCTTGTTAAATTCTGTTGAAATTAGGTTGCGCTTTCAAATCTGTTCAACAATATTTAAATCCCCTACAAATGTGTCTCGACTATATTATAGTCTCACACACCATCCTTACTCAGTTGAAGGAGATAATAATGATATTTGAAGGCAAAAGCCTTTGTGCAAAATTACTGGACAATGGTATAGCAGAATTAGTGTTTGATGCACAAGGTTCGGTGAATAAATTTGACCAGCAGACCGTTTCTGAACTTGAACAAGCAACTCAAAAACTTGCTGCTAACAGCAACGTTAAAGGTGTGGTAGTTCGCTCCGCGAAATCTACTTTTATAGTAGGCGCTGACATTACCGAATTTACCGGTTTATTTGCATTAGCAGATGAAGAAGTCTTGGCTTGGGTTGCTAAAACGTCTCAGGTTTTTGATAAATTTGAAGATCTGCCATTTCCGACTATCGCTGCAATAAACGGTTTCGCATTAGGTGGCGGTTGTGAAATGACCCTAGCCTGTGATTTACGTGTTGCAGACACCAATGCCAGCATCGGCTTGCCAGAAGTTAAATTAGGTTTAATGCCAGGATTTGGCGGTACAGTAAGACTACCACGACTGATTGGTGCTGATAACGCATTAGAATGGATGACTACCGGACGTGATCGCAAAGCGGCCAAAGCCCTAGCTGAAGGTGCAATTGACAGCGTGGTAGCCCCAGAACATTTAGTCGACGCAGCCATCGGCATGCTAACCGATGCTATTGCTGGCGATTTTGATTGGCAAGCTCGCCGGGCACAGAAAAAAGCGCCGCTAACCCTTAGCCCGAATGAAGCCACTATGAGTTTCTCCACAGCTAAGGCGATGGTCGCCGCGCAAGCTGGAAAACATTACCCTGCCCCGCATATCATGGTCGATACAGTAGCGAAAGCGGCTGGATTAGATCGTGACGCTGCCCTTGCACTTGAGAATCAAGGTTTTACCAAACTAGCCAAATCTGATGCTGCTAAAGCCCAAGTTGGAATATTCTTAGCCGATCAAATTGTTAAGAGTAAAGGTAAAAAACAGGCTAAAGCTGCAACCAAGCAAATTAAGCAAACTGCAGTGTTAGGCGCGGGTATCATGGGTGGTGGCATCGCATACCAGTCTGCCGTTAAAGGCACCCCCGTTATCATGAAAGATATCGCCCAACCTGCATTGGACTTAGGCCTAAATGAGGCTGCGAAAATCCTTGGTAAAGGTATGCAACGTGGCAAGGTAGATGCCGCCAAGATGGCTGCTACTCTTAACAATATTGTGCCTACGCTAGAATATTCTGCCATCAAAGATGCTGACTTAGTCATCGAAGCGGTTGTGGAAAACCCTAAGGTTAAAGCAATTGTATTGAAAGAGACTGAGCAATATGTGGCAGAAGACGCCATTATTTGTTCCAACACCTCAACTATCTCTATTAACCAGTTAGCAAAAAGTTTGGATAAACCCGAACGCTTCTGCGGCATGCATTTCTTCAACCCTGTGCATAAGATGCCTTTGGTTGAAATCATTCGTGGTGAAAACACCTCAGAAGAAACTATTTCTGCAGTTGTTGCTGCGACTTTGAAAATGGGTAAAACCCCTATCGTAGTAAACGACTGCCCAGGCTTCTTAGTTAACCGTGTGCTCTTTCCTTACTTCGCTGGATTCAGCAAGCTAATCCTTGATGGTGCCGATTTTGTAGCCGTTGACAAGGTTATGGAGAAAATTTTCGGCTGGCCGATGGGACCCGCATTCTTACTCGATGTAGTGGGAATGGATACAGCTGATCACGCATCTAGCGTGATGGCCGATGGTATTCCTGAGCGCATGCAAAAGATTGATAATGATCCGGTAACTTGCTTATATCGTGCAGATCGTCTTGGTCAGAAAAATGGCAAAGGTTTCTATAACTTTGGCGTCGACAAACGCGGACGTCCCAGCAAAACTCCTGCGCCAGAAGCTTACGAATTATTTGCACCGCACTGTGCCGATAAACGTGACTTCGATGCCGAAGAAATTATTGCGCGAGTGATGGTACCTATGGCGAACGAAGCCATCCGTTGTTTAGAAGAGGGCATTGTTGCTAGTGCTGCAGAAGCCGATATGGCATTGCTTTATGGTCTTGGGTTCCCTCCCTTTAGAGGCGGTATATTCCGTTATATCGAGACAATGGGTTTGAGCAATTTCGTCGCATTAGCTGACAAATATGCTGATTTGGGTCCGATTTATCAGATTTCTGATGGCGTGCGCGAGATGGCCGCTTCAGGTAAATCTTATTTTTCACAATCCGCTTAATTCAGACCCGAGGAGATAAACATGAAAGAAGTAGTCGTTATTGATTGCATTCGTACCCCTATGGGTCGTTCTAAAGGCGGAATTTTCCGTAACGTTCGTGCAGAAACTTTGTCTGCACATCTAATGACTAAGTTGCTGGAACGCAATCCAAATGTCGATCCTGCTGAGATAGAAGATATTATTTGGGGCTGTGTACAACAAACTAAAGAACAAGGCTTCAACATAGCGCGTAACGCCCAACTGTTGACCGATATTCCTCGTTCTACCGCTGCTGTAACCGTAAACCGCTTATGTGGTTCGTCAATGCAAGCACTACATGATGCCGCTAAAGGCATTATGCTGGGGCAAGGCGATGTGTACATGATAGGTGGTGTTGAGCATATGGGCCATGTGCCGATGAACTTCAACTTAGACTTTCATCCTGGTCTGGCAAAACATACCGCCAAAGCCTCAGGTAATATGGGTATGACAGCTGAGTTGCTTGGTCGCCAAAACGGTATCACTCGCGAAATGCAAGACGCCTTTGGAGCTCGCTCTCATCAACGTGCCCACAAAGCGCATCTAGAAGGTCGATGGGATAATGAGATTGTTCCAATCGAGGGCCATGATGCTAATGGCGTGCTGAAACTGATCAAGGCCGATGAAGTTATTCGTCCTGATTCTACTGTCGAAACAATGGCTGCATTGCGTCCGGTTTTCGATCCGGTCAACGGCACTGTAACCGCAGGTACATCATCGGCAATTTCAGATGGTGCTTCAGCCATGTTGTTGATGTCTGCCGAGCGTGCAAAAGCACTAGGCTTAACGCCAAGAGCTAAAATCCGTTCAATGGCAGTTGCCGGTTGTGACGCCGCTATTATGGGCTTTGGCCCTGTACCTGCCACCCAAAAAGCGCTGAAACGTGCGGGTATGACCATGGCTGATATTGAGCTTGCTGAGTTCAATGAAGCGTTTGCCGCCCAAGCTTTATCTTGTATCAAGCAGCTCGGCTGGTTAGATACCTATGAAGATAAAGTGAACTTAAACGGTGGTGCGATTGCCTTAGGACATCCATTGGGTTGCTCTGGTTCGCGTATCTCTACCACCTTGCTGAATCTCATGGAAGCGAACAACAAATCTGTTGGTTTAGCCACCATGTGTATAGGTTTAGGCCAAGGTATAGCGACGGTTTTCGAACGGGTTTAATGCCAAATTTGTAACTAAAAAGCCCAGCTATCGCTGGGCTTTTTTATGCTCAAGAACACCTATCAACGCTTCACCCCACTACCACTTTGTGGCTTACAAAGAGCATAAAAGTCGACATAAAGTAAAGCTTCAGATCCTTTTTGTAAGATACACTTGACATGAAACAAAAAGACACCTAACCTTTCCATAAAGTAAATATAACTTTACTTTATGACAAAGGATGAAGACTTATGACAGATGAAAATATAAAATCAGAAAATTTGTGTGAACGCACTAGACGAACTTCAAAAAGTTTAATGATTTGGACATTTGGCTGGCTTATAAGCTTAGCGGTGGTGGCCTTTGGTCCCAAATTTTGGTGGGACTTCAACACCAACATCACCCTTATCATGACAATTGTAAACATTGGTTTTGGTGCAAAAATGATAATCGCCAATAAAAACCACCTGCAAGTGATGGATGAATTGCAACGTCGTATCCAATTGGAAGCAATGGCATTATCTTTAGGGGTAAGCATGGTCTTTGGTGCCATCTACGGTTTAATGGACCATATCAGACTGATCTCTTCAGAAACTGAACCCTCAAACTTGTTGTTTGTGATGGGTATATCATACGGTATCGGTATTGCTTTGGGTCATCGGAGGTACATGTGAAGAATCGTTTAAAAGTACTTCGGGCAGAACGAGATTGGACACAAGCTGATCTAGCTGAAGCATTGGATGTCTCTCGACAGACGGTGAATGCCATTGAGAAAGGTAAGTTTGACCCTAGCTTACCCTTGGCATTCAAAGCAGCGAAGCTGTTTAAAATGTCGATCGAAGATATATTTGATGACGAGGCTTAGACTGAATAGGCGTCTCGAACGGGATTAACCAAGTCTCGTCAATCAGCAAAAGAGGTCAGATTAATTTGACCTTCTTTTTATTCTATTTAAGTAGAATAAATGTCCATATTTTTAACACCTAATATATTCCCCTCACAAATATCTTAGTTTACCCATTAAAATCAACAGTTTAATTTTGGCTTCAATTTCGCTTTATCGAATGAAAAATAGAACATTTAATGGAGTAAAATATGCGACAGAAAAAGTTAGCCGTTATTCTCAGTACTGTATTTTTGGGACTAAGTTTAAACACACACGCGGGCGTAATCCCAAACTAGTATAGCGACTTTGGTGCAGAACTAGCCGATCTAACCGATGAAGATGATGATAATCAAGAAGTTGCCTTAAGCCCATCAATGAGTGTGTACGGTACCTTATATAACAGTGTTTCGGTCAATACAAATGGCTCTTTAAATTTCACTTACAGCAACGATGAGTATGATGTTGAAGACGATTTTGAGGATGATTATGGTGTATCCATTGCTGCATTTTGGAGTGACTTGGACCTAGAAGAAAATTATGATGCTCGCATTTATCAAAACTCGGGAGTCTTTGGTGGTCAAGATGCCTATATTTTTACTTGGTTCGAAGTTCCAGATTATGAAGACAATGACTTGTTAAACACCTTTCAAGCTATTATTACTGCAAATGGTGATATCCAACTTAATTTCTTATCAATAGATGGTGTAGATCCTGATGAAGATCCAGATAAAGGTGTTGTAGGAATTTCTGATGGATCAGGTAGTAATTTTGATTATCAAACAATGGATATATGGGATTTTCCGCGTAGTGAGTTTTCAATTGGCTATACATGGGACGGCAACGACTACACGCGTAGCGAGTGGTCTTGGAGTGACAGAGTAGCAGTGTCTGAACCATCTACACTTATGGTATTAAGTTTAGGCTTGCTTGGCTTTGTAAGAATAAAAAGAAACAAAAAATAAATTTTTAGGGGCCATGACAGGCAGGCATAGCTCCATTTCTTCATCTACAAGCCTCCAAATGCGGAGGCTTTTATTTAGACATCAATTAAGTAGTCTGCTACTGCAGTTTTAATCAGTTGATAAATCGCTCAGGTTCATCACTATCCAACCATTAATGAAGATATTAGTCGGCCTGGCGATATCGTAAATTATTCCTTCATCAGCCCAATTAAATATAGTTTGGCGACTCACCACTAGATCGTCTGGTCTAAAAAATATACGCTTTAATGCCATATCATATTTGACATGCTCAGTGGCTGAGACTTGGGTAGAATGACCAATATTGCCAAGTTTGAAAGTAATTAAGTCACCATCAATAGAAGATACTTTTAGCGGAATATAACGAAATCTGACGTCTGAAGCAGGCTCAATCAAATGATAGTCTACAAAGTAGAAGTCATTGATTTTCGGCTCATTGATAAGTTGCATTCGATTTTGATGCTGATACTCACCATAGGCAAAATAAAGCAGCAGTAGTAGCATAACGAGAATGAGGTCAGACCAAATTTGAATCACCTGCCAGGCAGAGCGAAGCATATTCGTTACCCTTACCATATTGATGTCTGAAGTTAAGAGCGTGTTAGTCATAAAGGCTCGCCTATAAGCTGTTTATGCTAGATCAATTCCTGTGAGAATACCGCTGAAGCCTAGTCCTTTAAATCGATAGATTTAATATAGCATTCAAAATTAAAGACGTACAAAAATAGCTATATTTATTTCGCCCTGCCACTGCGATCATGGCCTTAATTTACTAGGTTTGTTAAATAACAACTTTATCGCAGAAGCAAGGTTTGGTTGCTGTTTTAGATTCTTGAACAATATGCGCCAAGGGGTAAATACCACATCAAGAAAAGATAGTTCGTAGTGACGCTCAACTACACCATAGCGCGGGGCTTCCCCATCGAATTGGGCAAAAGTGCCAAATAGTTTATCCCAAATGATCAACACCCCAGCATAGTTTTTATCAATATATTGTGGATTACTGGCGTGATGAAGGCAGTGGTGCCTAGGCGTATTCAAAACCTTTCCAAGCAGTTTGAATTCTGGACCCAGTTCGGTATGCACAAAAAATTGAAAGGCTAAATTTATTGCCACAGTGGCAAATACTAACTCAGGCGGGAAACCTAAAATGACTAAGGGTAACCAAAACACCCACATGCCAACGATTGGATAAAAAAGACTTTGTCTAAGCGCAGTAGAAAAATTCATATTCATAGAGCTGTGATGAACAATGTGCGCTGCCCACAGCCAGTTGCACTGATGACTAGCCCTATGAAACCAGTAATATAAAAAGTCTTGCAAGATAAACGCGCAGAACACCATAAAAGCAGTTAACTCAAAGGTAAATAGCGCAAAGGATGTATGCACCCACAAAAACAGTGGCATAAGTGCCAGCATCGCGATGATATCGGTCGCTTGGTGAGATAAGGCTAAGCCAAGGTTTAAGCTAAACTCTTTTATTGAATAACTTGCTCTTTTCTTAAGCAATTCTACCGCTATTGCAATAAGAAATAACGGGCTCAACAATAACAATATATATTCAACGCTCACTTAGGGATTCCTTCAGTCGTTTTGCAGCCAGTTTAAAATCGTAATTCATCACAACCTTTAGTAAACATGTAGGCACCCACGAATTACTTTGACCATGGATCTGATAATGTAAATAGGGTCCATCACTACTTTCAATATATACAATCTGCCCTTGATGATTTTTTACCGGGCCATTGCCTTCTATTTGATAAACAATTTCGGTATCACTTAGATGAGTAATTCTTTCGATAAACTGATGGCCCCGCATGTTGACCGAACGTCGCCGGTCCCCGCCGCTTTTTTCTAGTTCAATAATCTCTGCAGCGAAGATCTTACTTAATAGTGTACAGTCAGTGAGCCGTTGCATATTGAATTTCGTATGCTGAGGAAGTTGGATTGTTATATCTAATAAAGGCATGTGGGTAAGTTATGACAATGAAAAGTGATTCTAGCTTAACCTTTCTTATCGGGGCATACTTGGCTGAATATGTCATTTTTTTGTCTTAGGGCGCCATCATGTCAGACGTCAGTCGTGAGTATTGCCACGTAATTGAAGCCTACATCCCGTCGATGTGGAAAGAGCATCTGCGTGTGCCGATGGAAGTTTATCTACAAGGTTTAGATGCAGCAGCAAAAGCAAACCAAGATAGTTTATGGGGCTTCAATATCGGCAAAGGTATAACGAGTGCGGAGTATGGGCTGCTCGGTTACTTGGTTGAATCATGTGATACCTTGCAAGCGGCCCTAGAAGCTTTGTTGCAGTTTGATAAAACCGTTGCAGATATCGGTCAAACCCAATTTAACCACAATGGTAAGGTGGCAACTTTGATATGGCAGCCTTATTTCCATAACCGTCATGCGGTGCTACGTAATATGACAGCATGGCTAGCAACAGTTCGTCGAGTTTCCGGCAAACTGGTAACTCCCAGATGCGTCAACTTACAAGATAATTTCACTGCTCATGAATTAAACACCTTAGCAGCTTGGTTTGGTTGTGTGGTCAAAGGTTCAAGAAACTGCAATGTCATAGAGTTTGATATAGCATTATTAGACACGCCGATTCTCACTCGCAACGAATTAGTAAATAGTCACTTACTTTTAGCCACAAAAGAAGCAAAACAGCTTTATGTTAATGAACATGGTTGGTTGAGCCAATTACAACCTGTGCTGCACAGTGCCGATCTACACAATTTGACTTTATCAACCCTAGCAGAAGTGCTTTGCATGTCGACTCGAACACTACAAAGGCGGTTAAAATTAAATCACATGAGCTTTAGCCAATTGCTTGATGATGAGCGCAAAAGACGCTTTCAACAATTTGTACATACAATGCGTAAACAAATGTTGGGGGATTTACTGGGTTACGGTGAACAAGCTTCGTTAAATAGAGCAGTTAAACGCTGGTATGGCATGTCGCCTAGTGAGTATGTTCGTTGGATTAAAAAGTAAAATTTATGACTGTAAAAAATGTCGCGATACACTGCTTAACGGCAGTATTGCCCCTCGAAAATCAACACTAATCAGCCAGCTAGATTTAACCCGCTTGCCACCATTTACGCCTGTGCTTACAACTCTGTAACAGGCTATTCACTCACTGCTAAAGACTCGTAAAGAAAGCACTACTATCAGCGGCTGCGCAGGGGTTATTTTCAATCCCGCCAGCGATACACAAGAGCGTCATTCCGTTACACTCCGCGACCGTTATTTTCCAATTGATTGCCAGCAAAAGGTTGTATTGCATGCCATTCCCCACACACCGATTTTACGAAGATGTTTTAGCACTATTTTGTGCCTGTACGATGGTGTCATTAGGTATTGTTCTATTTGATCACCAAGGAATGTTAACTGGCGGCACTGCAGGCATTGCTATCATTGGCAGTCATCTGACATCGGTAAATTTCGGTATCATGTTTTTTGTGGTTAACATTCCGTTTTATTACCTTGCTTGGTCTCAGTTGAGCAAGCGCTTCACTATCAATACCTTTATTTCAGTCACTATGGTGTCATTGATGACCGAACAGATGAGTCAAGTCATTCAAATTCAGCAGGTCCATCCGTTGTTTTCTGCAATGGTTGGCGGAATGCTAATAGGCGTTGGTTTGCTTATCATGTTTAGGCACAAATCAAGTTTGGGCGGTTTGGGTATTTTGGCACTCTACCTGCAAAATAAATATACGATACGAGCCGGTAATTTTGGTTTGTTAGTGGACTCAATTATAATGACGGGATCGATATTCATTTTTAGTTTTGAATTAGTCATGCTGTCAGTGATTGGGGCGATCACGCTTAATCTACTGATTGCAGTCAATCATAAACCCGGCCGTTATCAGGCAGGGAATGTTAAAAAACCATTAGATGTAAAAAGTGATGAGGTTCAAGCCGATATTGACGATAGTTTGTTAAATACCGCCAAATAACTTGAGCTAAAACCTAAAGGTTTGCACTGAATACGTCAACAAAGATATCCACTCATCAACTTTCAAATAACTGTTTAATGTCTTTAAACGCCTTAAATTCAAGGGCGTTGCCGCAAGGGTCAAGAAAAAACATAGTGGCTTGTTCACCAGTTTGTCCGGCAAAACGAACATAAGGTTCAATTACAAATTCAACCCCAGCGGCCTTGACTCGCTGTGCCAGTGAGTGCCAATCATGCATTTCAAGTACCACGCCAAAATGTGGGACAGGCACTGCTTTATTGTCTACCTCATTGGGGGCGGGTTGACTTGGCATATCAGCGACTAAATGGGTTACCAACTGATGACCAAAAAAATTCCAATCAATCCAATGGCTTGAACTACGACCTTGTGCGCATCCAAGCACTTTGGAATAGAAGTCTTCGGCTGCAGGTAAATCATCTACCGGAATAGCTAAATGAAAAGGCTGAATATTTGCAGTCATTGTCACAACAACCTTTTAAGAATGGATAATTTGAGTGCACTAAACGGCGGATAACGTAAACTCACATCAAACTTAAAGCTGCGTTTCATTACTGTTTTAAGGTGACTAAAGGTATCAAAGCCGAATTTTCCATGGTAGTTACCCATTCCGCTATGCCCCACACCACCGAACGGCAATTCTGGGTTCAACATAAACATGAATCCATCATTGACACAGGTGCTGCCTGCGGATGTTTGATTCAGTACTTTTTGTTCAAATTGACTGTTTGCAGTGAAGACGTAAAGTGCTAATGGCTTCGCTCGCTGATTCACAAAGGGAATTGACTCATTGATATTATTTAGGGTGATAATCGGCAAAATAGGGCCGAATATTTCCTGTTGCATCAATTCACTATCGAGTGCCGGGTCAAGTACGATAGTCGGAGCAAAGTACTTTTTATCCAAATCTTGTTCACCACCAAATACGATATTTTGACCTTCTAAGTAGTGACTTAGTCTTGCAAAATGGCGTTGATTTACGATACGGCCATAGTCTTTGCTAGATTTAATATCTTGCCCATAAAAGGCTTGGAGCTTTTTCTGTATTGCCGCGATTAATTGACTGGAGAGTGACTTTTCCACTAGAACATAATCAGGAGCAACACAGGTTTGCCCAGCATTCATCCACTTACTCCAAACAATCCGAGCGGCAGTTACCTCAATATCGGCACTGGATTCAACGATACAAGGGCTTTTTCCGCCCAACTCCAAAGTGACAGGCGTTAGATGCTCCGCTGCTGCGCGCATGACTATCTTACCTACCGTTTCACCGCCAGTATAAAATATATGTTCAAAAGGCTGTTTGAGTAATTCTGTGGTTTCATCTACCGCACCCTCAACCACAGCGATAGCATTGCTATCAAGGTATTGGGGCACAATTTCGGCTATTAATTTAGAGGTTTGGGAAGCCAGTTCTGAAGGTTTCAACACTGCGCAATTCCCAGCCGAAATAGCCGCGATAAGAGGAGCAAAAACTAACTGAAAAGGATAATTCCAAGCACCGATGATTAATACAGTACCTAATGGCTCAGGCAGTTGATAACTGCAGCCTGGTTGCGCCGCTATAGGCGTGCTGACTTTGCGAGGTTTCATCCACTTTTTTAATTTCTTAAGTGTGTGTTCGATATCTCCGACAATAAAACCGATCTCGGATAGCCAAGATTCACTTTTACATTTGCCTAAGTCAGCATGCAAAGCAGCCAATATCTTATCTTGTTGCTCCAATGTCATGCGCTTGAGCTGATTTAACTGTTCCACACGCCACGAGTACTCACGGGGGTATCCTGATGAAAAGGTATCCCGTAAACCCGCGACGATAGTTGCGATTTGCGATAGTTCTGAAGGCTGTTCAACAGTCGGGCTTAGATCACTCATAATTCACCTTGGGCATATAATCTAAAATCATTATTACACAAATTGAGTTGCTGAGAAGGGTTTTGAGCTGAGTTAGAAAAACAAAAAAGCCGCTTTTTAGCGGCTTTTTTTATTTAGTATGAAGGTTAGGATTAAACTTCGAAGGGATGACGCAATACTATTGTCTCATTGCGGTCAGGCCCGGTTGAGATAATATCTACTGGTACCCCTGTCAGTTCTTCTAAACGCTTAATGTAATTTTTCGCTGCTACCGGTAAGTCTTCATAGACTGTTACACCGTAGGAGTTTTCACTCCATCCAGGCATGCTTTCATAAACTGGCGTAATAATATCATAGCCATCAGCGGCCATAGGCGGCACGTCTTTAATGGTGCCGTCAGCATGCTTATAGCCAGTGCATATTTTCAGCTCTTCAAGGCCATCCAACACATCTAATTTGGTTAGGCAAAAACCGGTAATTGAGTTAATTTGCACCGCACGCTTCATTGCAACAGCATCAAACCAACCAGTGCGTCGCTTACGGCCTGTAGTGGCACCAAACTCATGACCTTTAACGCCAAGATGCTGGCCCACTTCACAATCTAATTCCGTGGGGAATGGACCTGCTCCAACACGAGTGGTGTAAGCCTTAACAATACCTAGTACGTAATCCAAGTGCAAAGGTCCAAAACCCGCGCCTGTGGCCACGCCGCCAACGGTGGTATTTGACGATGTGACATAGGGATAAGTACCGTGGTCGATATCAAGGAGTGTACCTTGAGCCCCTTCAAACATGATGGCATCACCACGTTGTCTAGCTCTATCTAGCTCATCGGTCACATCTACTACCATAGATTTAAGCAAGTCAGCGACAGCTAATGCATCCGCCAATACTGTATCAAAATCAACAGGGTCTGCTTTATAGTACTGAGTCAGAACAAAGTTATGGTATTCAAGAATTTCTTTCAGCTTAACTGCGAATTCTTTAGCATCAAATAAATCGCCCACACGCAAACCACGTCGAGAAACCTTGTCTTCATAGGCGGGGCCAATGCCGCGCCCGGTGGTACCGATCGCTTTGTTACCTCGAGCGGTTTCACGAGCAACGTCTAGCGCAACATGATAAGGCAGAATTAGCGGGCAGGCCTCACTGATTACCAGTCTTTCCTGTACTGGAATACCGCGAGCTTCAAGCATGCGCATTTCAGTTAATAAAGCTTCTGGGCTCAATACCACGCCATTACCAATAACACAGGTAACGTTCGCGCGCAGGATGCCAGAGGGGATTAGATGCAGGACGGTTTTTTCACCATCGATTACCAATGTATGGCCAGCATTGTGACCACCTTGATAACGCACAACGTAGGTTGCCTGATCCGTAAGTAAGTCTACTACTTTACCTTTTCCTTCGTCACCCCATTGAGTGCCGAGTACTACTACATTTTTAGCCATGAATAAAAACTGTCAGAAAATTAGGCGAGGATTCTATCAAAAAGCAGCCCACTAGATCACCCGTTTTTTCACTTTATTCATGCCAAAATAGAATAAAAGCTGAACAATAGGCTAAAAAGGCGCTTTGAACGAGATTTCACAACAACAAAGTTAGTTGTTTAGATAACAACCTATCGAATTATCTATACTCATAGCCGATTTTCTCTACAGGTACGGATGGATCCAAAACCTGAGTCGCAATCAGACTTTCTGCCTAGCAAGGGCTTAGAGAGACTATTAATGTTTGTAAAGCTGACTACTCAGGCAATAAGAAGAACAATGCTACCAAGCCTATTGTTACCATAGCTCCACCAATTGTGCGTAGCTGTTCACTTGGTTGAGAGGCCACTTGACTCAGGTAATTTTTCCAGCTATTGGGGAAAAGCATGGGTCCAATTCCCTCAATGACGAACACCATAGCTAGCGCCACCAGTAACGTTTGCCCCACAGTATATCTCCCCAGCATTGTATGTTAATCGCGCTATAGTATGCCGCAATTCACGAAAATTGGTATGCTTTGTAGTCGCAAAATTAACACAATCCCATTAAGGAATAGGATTACAGCGAGTCTATTGGCTAGATGCTAGGAGAGGCAAAAAATTAAATAACTGAATTTACGCAACGCCTGCTGGGTTGAATTTATATCCCACTCCCCAAACGGTTTGAACTATAGATGGACTGGTGGCGTCATCTTCAATTTTCGCCCGAAGTCGATTGATGTGAGAGTTTACCGTATGTTCATAACCACTGTGGTGATACCCCCATACAGACTCAAGTAGCTGACTGCGGGTAAAAACCTGATTAGGATGACTGGCTAGATGCAGCAGTAACTCAAATTCAGTAGCGGTTAAGTCTAGAATCACACCTTTAAAGGTCGCCACATGATTCTTCTGATTGATCTGTAAAGCGCCAATATTTAACGGGGTATCCGCATTTGCCAGTTGAGGGCTATACACTTGTTTTAAACTATTGGCTTTGCGCAATTGAGAACGCACTCGGGCCTGTAACTCACGGACGCTAAAAGGCTTGGTGATGTAGTCATCAGCACCGAGTTCAAGACCTAATACCCGATCTGTTTCTGAGCTTTTCGCGGTTAACATAATGATGGCCTGTTGCGGCTTTTTTTCTCTGACCTGACGACAAATATCCAAGCCATTGACTCCTGGCAGCATCACATCGAGTAGCATTAGCGCAAAATCATCTTCAAGAGCTGAGGTTAATGCTGGTTCGCCACTAGCAAAGTGCACTATTTCGACGCCCAGTTCGGCCAAATTAACCCGGATCAATTCCGCAATGTCTAAATCATCCTCAACCACTAACACATTGTCCATTATTTACCTTATCAATTTAAAACTCTCACTGTGTACAAGCCGGCCAAAGTGAGAGGTTGAACTAATTACTCAATTCGATTCACCGTAAGTATAGCCACGGGATTATCAAACGTATGCTGGGCATCAAGTACTGAGGTAATCAAATTATCAGCAGCGGTAACCACACCTGGATGATCAGCAACAAAATCCAAATCATCACGAGCAGCGTCGAATCCAACCCCGCTATCAGCTGGTCCAGGAATAGAGCCACTAGCTTCAGTGTTCTTTTCAGTGCCGGCATCATAGGCCATCAATGGAGTTGACCAAGACTGTCCCACTGAAAGCTGGTTTAGCTGCCAAGCATTTAGACCGGTAAAGCCGTCATTGGTATTCACTAACATAGTGGCGAGTGATAATTTAGCATCATCGATGTCTTCAATGGTTACCATTACTGACTCAGTGCTTCCCGGTGCAAGAATACCTGCGCCAGACGCGCCTGCGTCGACCATAGGTAGCGCTAGCAAGGCAGAATTATCTCCGCCTTCGGCCATCATTTCGAGTGCTTCAGATGCAGACTCTCCCACCATCCATAGGTTGCCGTCGCGATGTAACACAAGTGTCAGTGGTGATAGGGGTTGAGCATTGGTTAGATTTGTCACTGTCACTTCATAGCTATAATTCACTGGCGCTGGAGGAGGCTGAGTGACATTGTCATCGTCACTGCCACAGGCATTTAACAGTAAAGTAGAAACTGCAACAGTGGCAAAATGGTAAGAATATCTTTTTGTGTAGTTATACATGATAACCTCCTAGTTTACCGTTAAGACCACTTTTGCGACAGGATTCAGCCAACGATGTACGCTGTTTACCATGTCGCTGCTACCAGCGGCCATATCACTATCACCAAAGTTGCCTCGATGAATATGCACAGTTGCATTGGTTTCGGTACTAGTTACCCCTGAGCCTCCGTTACCTAAGAGCGGATCTAGTGGCGGTGGTACTGGCATACTGGTGCGCAATTCATCGTTCGCTTCGGTGCCTGCATCATAAGCGTTGAGGTAAATGGTATAGGTGCCCACCTCACTCGGTATGGGCCAACTGCCCAAACCTACAAACCCATCATTGGAGGGAAGCACCATACCTACAATAGATAATACTGAATTACTGCTATCGTTTGTGAGCATGGTAGAGGTTGATGCGGATGGAACTAGCAAACCACCAGCAGAATTAGCCACCATATCGGCATTAATTGAAGTGCCAATGGTCATTAGACCATCAAGCGCACCGCCTTCAGCCATTGCTTCAATCTCTGCAGAGGCCGCTTCACCGAGTTCAAACAGACTGGCATCAGGGGTATGCGCTGCTACGAGCAACGGCGTAAAGTAGATGCCTTGTGTTAAATTTTGAATTTCGATGGTCAACTCTGCTGCCGATGCTTGCTGTGCTGCAGCGATGAGTAAGGTCGATGAAACTAGTCTAGTAATTTTCTTCATGTTAATCCCTCGTTTAGAATATTTAGTTAGTCAACGAGGTTTAGTGTGGATCTCAAATATCGCAAAAGTATCACGAAAAGAATACGATTCTATCCAAGCAAATATTGGCTCGTAAATAGTCCCTTAGGGAAGAGGAAAATTGAAAAATAGAATTTAAAATAAGCACCTAACTAAGGTAGTCATCATACAGTCAAGTCAAAACTACTGGTACAACATATCCTTGCGAGTCGGCGCTAGCACTTTGAGTACTTGGTTTTGCATGGGATGGGAAACCTCGGCTTTATCCATCGCCTTTATCAATAAATCCACCGTGCGATTAAAATGACCTTCGGTTATATTCATCCCCTGATGAACTTGTTCCATAGTGTCGCCTGAATACTGACATGGCCCCCCGGTCAATACACATATTTGCTCGGTCAATTTTTTTTTGAAACGGTCGATGTCTGAGCCTTCGAAATACCCTAAAATAATGGGGTCATATTCGATTTCAGTGACAAAATTGTCCACAATTTCAGCCACCTTGTCACTGCCTCCAAGCTGTTGATAAACGGTTTGTTGCTGGGTGGCACAGCCACTTAGTATCGTTGCTAATGATAAAAGTAAAATCACTGTTCTCATTCCAATCACCATAGTTGACCATTGACCGATAAATAGAGGCCAGATTGATCTTGTGCCCCTGCAATCGAGCCTAGCTGAACCCATGCCAGGGTTAAATTGATATTTTTGTTGGGGATGTAAGAAACAAAAACGTCAAACCAATCGTCCTCGCCCAAACCAAGATTATCAGGCTTTTGGCGATATTCAACGCCAACGGCTAGATGCCGCGAAAACAAAATCCCTGCTGAGGCTTCCAACATGACTTCATGCCCATTTTGGGTCGTACTGCCGAATCCTAGTAGGCCCATTTCATTCGCTCTAGTGGCACGGGCCGTTAGGTTCCAGACCGCATTGTAGCCGGCAAGGGCAGCTAGATGCACTTTGGTCATGGCGACATAAAAGTCAGTGCCGCTAGAGTATGAGTCAGCTCCGAGTGCCTCAGCAATGGCTCCATCTTCAAGCCGTTTATGTTGCATCCCCACGCTCACCTGGGGCCAAGCAGAAAAAACCACATCACCATATACGCGATATTTCAATCCGACCACATTTTGCCGAATATCTCCACCTAAGGTTTTCAAATCAAAGCGTTGGTGTGCCACACTCATTTCCAATCTATCGTAAAAAGATACCGACGCCGCTAGCGTATTGAGGCGATAATCATCAATATCCACTTGGCTTATGGCCACGTTAACCGATATTTGATCTCGACTGTCATAACCAGCGATAGTGGCCCACGGGACTATGCCTCCGCCGCCACTGCCTTCAACTTGTATCAGGCCTGCGGTACCAATTAATTTGCCATCTGCCGCTAGTAGATCAGCTGATACGCTCAAATACATGATTAAAATACAAATCCGGCTGGCTAATTTCATTGTTCAAACCACTCTGTTGCTAAATTGTCTTTGCACCAGTCAAGCATATCTTCGACTGGAATTGGACGACACACATGATAGCCCTGCACCCAGCGGCATCCCCAATCATGCAGCAATTGAAGCGACTGCTGATTTTCGACCCCTTCAGCAATGACTCCAAGATTAAAGTTGTTGGCCAGCTCTAAGATTGTTTGCACAATTTTTTGGTCGCTGGCTTGCTCGTGTAAGTTTAAAATAAAACTTTTATCTATTTTAAGCTCGGTTACCGGCAGCTCTTTAAGATACGCCAAGGATGAGTAGCCTGTTCCAAAATCATCAATTGCTATAGAGAATCCCGCAGCACGAAATTTATCTAGCTCCACGACGGCCTTGACTGGATCTGCCACAAGGTCACTTTCGGTTATTTCAAATGATAAACAAGCGGCCGACAAGTTGTTATTTTTCACATGCCGCAGAATGGTTTTCAACACTTTAGGGTCAAGTATGTCTTTAGCAGACAAGTTAACTGCTATACAAATATTTAACCCAGCTAACTGTATTGCTTTAGCGTCTCTCACTGCAGTCTTAATGACATACTCTGTGACCTGCCCAATCAAACCAGCTTGTTCGGCAATTCCGATGAATTCATCTGGTGGGACAAATCCCAACAAAGGATTATTCCAGCGAATCAACGCTTCTGCGTGGGTTATCGCACCTGTGTGTAATTCTAACTTAGGCTGATACACCAGTTTCAACTCATCATGATGAGCCAATAGGGCCTTTTTCAATTGAGTGATAATCGCCAACCGCCGCGTATAACGCAATTCAAAATCTTGGTGATAAGTCACCAGTAGATCTGGAGATGAACGGGCCTCATCCAAGGATATATTTAATCTGCGCAGTACCTGTTCGGTATTTTCACAATCTTGCGGACAGGTCAACAACCCCATGGCAATTTTAACATTCATCACCACGTCTTCGATAATAATAGGCAGTTCAATCTGATGCTGGATTTCGACTAATTGCTCCACGGTATATGTCTTAGTGGGGATCCACAAAAATTCTCCACCATTTAGACGGGCGCTGATACCACCAAGCTGCTTGAATCTAGCCGCTACAACTTGTAAGCATAGATCGCCATTGTGATAGCCAAAAATATCATTGACCCCGCGGAAACCTAATATATTCGCACCTACGACCTGAAATGCCTTGCCGTGATTAAACATTTCAGTAATCAAATGGCTAATCTGATAGCGGTTATTTAGCTCAGTGAGTAGATCATGGCTGGCTTGATAAGCAATCTGGCTCTGACGTTCTCGAACTTTACGTTGCATAATCTCGAAAGAGGACGATAGCTCATCAATTTCAGTGGTACTGGAATCAATAGTAATTTGCTGATCATAATCGCCTGACGCTATAGTTTGCGCGATTCGAGACAGTTTTTTTAACGGCTTTGACAATTTTTTGGCCACTAACGCACCAAGCAGCAAAGATAACGCCACTGACAACAACGCAATAACAGTCACTTCGATTTGCAATTGGTTGAACTCACCAAAGAGCCTCTCAACATCTTCCGAAAGTACCACCCAAATTTTAATTTGTGCGGTTTCTTCTAATAAAAAGGCCTTTGATATATAGCGTGTATCTGAGTGCAAAGTAAAATCAAACCAAGAAATATCCACTTCAGTCTGCTGCACTGCTTTTAGCATGGTGGCATGATCTAAGGTAGACGCTATGTACTTATCCGATAGGTTTTTAGATTGCTTGTCACTGACCCGAATACTTGCATCCAGTTGAGTGATACTCTTCATTCTATCTAACAAGAACTTATCTATTTCAAAGCCGACTAGAGCGTATGCACTGGGTGTGGGAGAGTTCACCACCAGCAATATTGTTTGGTATAACTTTCCGTCCAACAGCAAAATAGCGTTTGCACCGCCTTCGAAATACGTTTGCTCCAGCAGATTATTGTAGGCAAATTGACTATCCACCTTTAACACCTCAGAGGTACTATTAATGGTGATGCCATCGAGTGAAATAAGCGCCATTAAATCGGCGGATATTCTCGCGCCCTGATTTTCCAGCACGCTATCTATGGTCAAGCTGTCTTGACTATTGACCGCATCTTTAAAGCCAAAATCCGCAGTCAGCACCTCGGCTGAATTAAATAGCTGAGATTGCCTGGATTCTAAGGCTTGAGTGAATACGGATTGAGCAATCTGCAAATTGCTTGCGAGCTGAGCTTTTGCTTGTTCGGTGGTGGAAAGCCAGACATTAATCAGTGTGGCCACAGCAAATAACACCACTAAACCTGCAGAGAGTCTAAAAATGTGTTGGTTAAGTGAGCGTATCGCCATCTGCTTAACCTTTTTGACCAAATTTCTTAGAACCGAATGTACTGGAGGGTGTTGGTGGTTTTTTCAGCAGCATTACCTGTGCAACAGCTTCACCAGCATGCAGCTCTACCGGTACCTGCATACGTTCCGTTTGTTTAAGACTAAGTAGCGGATGCCATATGGTGACGGTCTCAGGGAGCTCAGACTGAAACATTGCCAGTCCCAAAGCGTCGGTTACTTTAGCCAATTCACGTTCAGCCACGTAAATATAACCCACCATATTGTCATGAATGTTACATCCCAGCACTGCCACTCCCGCTTTATCATACTCAATTGGGGCTTCGTGAGAGCCCTTATATAGTTTAATTTCAAAAGGTTTAATGGCGGAAAAACTATAAACATGATGGCGGATATTATCACTATTGGGAAAGCGGACCTGTTGACCTTTATTGACCACTAACACCTGGGGTGAAAACTGCTTGTTAATTTGATCCATAATGGCAACAGATGAGTTATCTGTTGTCATTTTGGGGGTTAATGGGATGCTTATTACCGCATTCGCGACTGGCTGCCCATCTTGATTCACCACCCGAATTTTCTGCTCGGCCCAAGCAGTATCCAAACTCAATCCAACAATAGCAGAAACTAACCATGAAATTTTTTTACTGCTCATTTATGTCACCTTAAATACTTTTTGGGTATCAAATTCGTACCTTAAATTAGCTTTTCCGAATCACATATTCTAATTCAGGATCGACCACAACTCTGCCATTCATTGCTTCTCGACCGAGCAACATCAAATAGGTCATTTCAGATCTATCTGTCAGGGTTAAATTTATACTCCAGGTCATTCCAGCAAGCTCTATTGGTGTCTCGATAAGATATCGATGTTCCCGTGTTGCAGTAGAACTTTTAACTTTACGCACCGCCATTATCTTGGCTTCGGATCTGACAATTTCATTTACGTCATGAATGTCTGGGTGAATATCAAAACTCACCCATGATTCACCGTTTTTCTCGAACTCTTCAATATTATCAACATGCAAAGACGATGTCGCAGCCCCTGTGTCTACACGAATATTGAGGTTTTCTATTCCTAACTCCGGCAAGTTACATAGCTCTAATGAGCCTACAATGACTTTACTTAGGTACTTTTGCATAACTCTGTCACCTTGAAATAAACCAATTCAATTATTAATACACCATAGGAGCGTTGCCCTGCACCAAGTCATCCTGCACCATATTATCCTGCAGCAATCCCATATTTTCAGCTACGGTATCGGGCTTTTTAAAATAGGCAATGTGGTACATGGCTTCCCCTTCTTGGGCCAAAGGAATGTTTTGTTTGCCAATCACAATACCTTCAGCGGGCGATGTCACCTTACCTAATTCTTCCCCATAAGGATTTGAGATAATAGCCAACACACCATCTTTAACCACATGGTCACCTAGACTCGCAATATGATGAACTAAACCACTTTCATGGGCGCGCACCCAGCCACTTTGTCGCGCGATGAAAGGCTCAATACTGTGATACTTTTTCGAACGACTTTTATTCAGCATACCAATTTCGCGCATGATGTTAGTCACACCTTTTAAACCGGCGCGAATTGAAAATTCATCATATCTTAGTGCCTGCCCAGCTTCATATAACACGACTCTTACGCCTAGATCGGCAGCAGCTTGGCGCAAGGAGCCGTCACGTATATCTGCATTTAACATCACCGGCAGACCGAAAGCTTTGCACAGCACTAGGGTTTGCTCATCATCAAGGTTAGCTCTTACTTGAGGAAGATTACTGCGATGTATGGCGCCTGTATGTAAGTCAACGCCATAGTCACATTTGGCCACAATCTCGGTCAAAAAGGTATGCGCGATGCGACCGGCCAATGAGCCTTTTTTACTACCGGGAAAACACCGATTCAGGTCACGACGGTCAGGCAGATAGCGACTTTGGTTCAATACTCCATACACATTAACCATAGGCACCGCGATTAAAGTGCCACGTAGATTTCTAATTGACTTAGAACGAATCAATCGACTGACAATCTCAATACCGTTTAACTCATCGCCATGAATGGCAGCACTGACAAATAAAGTCGGTCCTGGCTTTTTGCCTCTTTGCACATAAACAGGAATAGACATGTGCGTATCCGTATACAATGGAGGCATTTCAAGCTGAACTTTTTTGCTTTCACCAGGCTTGATATCTACCCCCCCAATGGTTAAGACATCCACTATCCTTTACCTCGTGTTTTATTACTGTGCGGCTTAGCATTATTTTCAATGAATTCCATTACCATGCCGGCAATGTCTTTACCTGTGGCATTTTCAATCCCTTCAAGACCAGGCGAAGAATTTACTTCCATCACAACAGGGCCGTGGTTAGAGCGGAGCAAATCTACGCCACACATGTTCAACCCCATGGTTTTTGCAGCATCCACAGCAGTTTTTCGCTCTTGAGGTGACAATCGGACTATTTTCGCCGTTCCTCCTCGGTGCAAATTCGAGCGAAACTCACCATCAGCAGCTTGACGTTTCATAGCAGCAATCACCTTGCCACCCACCACTAAACAGCGAATGTCTGAACCACCTGCTTCTTTAATAAATTCTTGAACTAGGATACTGGCATTGAGTCCCATAAAGGCTTCAATGATGGATTCCGCGGCTTTTTGAGTTTCGGCTAAGACCACGCCGATACCTTGGGTTCCTTCCAATAACTTAATCACGACAGGGGCGCCGCCGACATTTTTAATCAAATCATCAATTCGATCTGGATGATTGGCAAATCCAGTGCGCGGCATGCCAATACCTTTACGAGAAAGTAATTGTAATGAGCGTAGTTTGTCTCGCGAGCGGCTAATCGCAACCGACTCATTAATAGAGAAGGTTCCCATCATTTCAAATTGACGCACCACTGACGTACCGTAAAACGTCACCGATGCCCCAATTCTTGGGATGACTGCATCATATTTAGGTAACGCTTTGCCCTTGTAGCGCACAGAAGGTCGACTGCTAGTGACGTCCATGTAACAATGCATAGTGTCGATAATATCTACCGTATGACCACGGGCTTCACCTGCTTCACGCAGACGTCTGGTAGAGTAAAGATTTGGATTTCTAGATAAAATTGCGATTTTCATACTGGTTTTCCAGTTAAATTGTTACTATTAATACTACTTAGCAAAACGCAAACCACAAAGCACTTTCGCGCGTAAATACAGGATAATCGAACAAAAACATGATCGAGCTTATTTATCAAAATCGACTGCTGTCGACACTGGCTTTAACCACCTTGATGATCTTAGTCAAATATTCCTTGGTAAGTTTTGTTCGTTCACGGGCTAAAAAGAAAAAGCAAGACAAGCGTTATTTAGTCAGCAATATTAAAAATTTGCTCAACTTTGTTTTAATCGTTTTGTTATTAAGTTTCTGGATAAACGAAATTCAGAATTTTGCTTTGTCAATCGCCGCCTTTGCCGTGGCTATTGTACTGGCGACTCGTGAGTTTATACAGTGCATCATTGGATTTTTCTATTTGATGTCCACCCGACCTTTCCGCATTGGCGACTGGATACAAGTGGATGGGTTTGCTGGCGAGGTTTCTGCTACCGATTGGATCAAGAGCACCTTGCTAGAGGTGGATTTAAGTCGTTATCACTATACTGGAAAAACCCTCTTCATCCCTAACAACAAGTTAATTTCCAGCCCGATTAAAAATCTAAATTTCTTAAAGCGCTACGTCACCCACCATTTCACTATTACCCGCGATGAAGACGTTAACCCCTATTTAATTATCGAGCAACTACGCCAACGGGCAAAAGAACAATGCGCTGATTTTTATGATGTTGCAGCTCGATATAATCAAATTATTGAACGTCGACTAGATGTAAAAATCGAAGGGCCAGAACCTCGCATTGAAGTATCCACTAACGATGTAGGCCATACTCAAATTCGCTGCACAATTTTTTGTCCAACCGAAAGAGCATTGGAAATTGAACAAAAGATTATTGCGTCGTTTATGGACCTGTGGTTCACCGAATTCAATAAACCACAAGAGTTCAAATATTAACCAGCTTACAAAGTTATCGAGAGCCCCAAAGGCGTGATATCAATTTCTTTTGGGGCAATATCACCGAAGCCAAAATTGAACTGGTTAAAATCAACCAGAATAATAATCGGCAAATTTCGACCGATGCTTTGTTTTAATGTTCTCACCACCTCATCAGTACCATCAAATTGATTTTCGATGATCTTTAAACTTTGCAACTCTGGCTTTTCAAAGCGTAATTGCTGGGTAATGGGGTGGTAACCAAACTCCCCCTCAATGGTGCCAATTGCTCGCAAGACTTTGCCGTTTTGGATTGCAGTGATAGTACTTGAGATACTTACTTTGTCATCTAAAGCATCAAGTTTAACCATGGGATCTGAAAACGTTGCTTGCACCCCTTGGTACTCTCGCACAATGGGAAACGTCAGATTCAGCATGGTATTGAGTTGTTTTTCGGATATGGTGAAAACGAACGCGAAACTATTAAACGAGCATACCAATAAACTTAAAAAACTTAATTTAACCAATATATGACTCACATTATGTCCTCGTTGTAGATAACTAGGGTTAATACCAATTTAGGCTATAAATGATGTTCCAACAGCTTAATTCATACCACTCTAAAACTGCCCGGCGCGGTTGATTAGTAATGCAAAATATACGCCGTTAGGGTATGTTATCAGCATCATTAGTGATTACGTACTAATAATACCAATCGTGATAATTATCACGATTGGTATAGGTCATGTAGTGTCGAAGCGCTAGCTTCAAAGGTAACAGTCAAGGCTCAAGATGAACGACATTATTTCATTTTTAAACTCACCGGCGTTTACTTTCGCCAAGTATAGTTTCACGTTTTTTGAACTGTTCTTCGTGCCTATTCTGCTGCTTGGAGGCGTTTGGCTAACTCGCAAATTAATTCGACTCATTGTGACTCGGTTAATCGCCAAGGGGGCGAGTCCGGATGTCGTGCATTTGATTAAGCGCATCCTATACATACTTGCCCTGCTGGTGCTCGCCGTTACCACTTTAGATATGCTCAATGTGCCCATCACTGCATTCGCTTTTTTATCTGGCGCAGTCGCGATTGGGTTTGGCTTTGGGGCACAAAACATCATTAATAATTTCATCAGTGGTTGGATATTAATGTGGGAAAGGCCTATCCGCATAGGAGACTTCCTAGAAGTCGACGGCGCACGAGGACGAGTAGAAGCCATTAACACTCGCTCAACCCGCGTCCGTCGAGTAGATGGCGTGCACATGCTCATACCCAATAGTAAGTTATTGGAAAATACCGTGGTTAACTGGACGTTAATCGACCAGCTAACCCGCACATCCATCCGAGTGGGAGTGGCCTATGGTTCAGACTGCCCAAAAGTAAAAGAACTAATCTATCAGGCCACTGTTGCTCAACATGAAGTATTAACCGAGCCCAAGCCATTAGTCATTTTCGATGATTTTGGCGATAGCGCGTTAATATTTGAAGTATTTTTCTGGATAAACGCTACCGTTGAGCGGGATCTACGCAGTATAAGAAGCAATATTCGCTTTAAAATTGACGAACTGTTTAATCAACATGAAGTTGTCATTGCCTTTCCACAAAAAGATGTGCACATTGACGGCGAAATTAAGCTATCCCGTTCAGTCAGACCCTAATTGAGACTAAACTATGACAACACAAAATAGTGCACAGATGAATAATAACGCGTCCAGTTTGCTATGGTCATTGCAAATCGACCAACAGGGCAAAACTGCACCCGGCGCCCACGAAAATGTTTTATCCCAGCCACTTCAAACGGGCTATTCATGGGTGCACTTGCAGTCAGATACACCTGATGCTTGGGACACCATGAAATCATTAGGCTTATCTGATGCTATCTGTGATTCATTATCAGCGCTAGAGACTCGTCCTCGCACCCTACAAATCGGCGGCGGTATCTTGATTTACCTACGAGGTATCAATCTAAATCCAGATGCTGATCCTGAAGACATGGTATCCTTGCGGATCTGGTTCAATGAACACACGGTTATATCTGCTAGGCGAAAGAATCGACAATTACTCTCGGTCCAGGACGCTAAGGCACTGCTCGACAATAATGAGGGCCCGATATCGTCCAGCAATCTTATATTGCTACTTATTGCGAAGATTGCTAGCCGTATCAGTGAAGTTGTCGATGCCTTGGATGATGAGTTGACTGAATTTGAAGCTGAAGGGGGCATCGATAATAGTGCCCGTTTTCAACTTAGCTTAGTCCGACGTAAAGCTGCGGCAGTGCGGCGCTATCTTGCCCCTCAACGTGACGCTTTAGACAACCTTTATCGGATGCCTGGGGTGTTTAACCAAAATCAGGCGTATGAGCTGCGGGATCTTGCCGATCGCATGACTCGTTACGTGGAAGATTTAGATTTAGCCAAAGAACGCGCCATGGTGCTTCAAGATGAACTGCGTAACCGAATAGCAGAGCAGCAAGGCATGCGCATGTATGTCCTGTCTCTCGTCACCGCGATATTCTTACCTTTGTCTTTTTTAACTGGCGTCTTCGGAATGAATGTTTCTGGTTTACCCGGCACAGAAGACCCGGAGGCATTCCAATACCTAGTTACCGGTATGGTAATTGTATCTATTCTTATGCTAGCAGGCATGATGTGGAAAAAGTGGTTATAGCCGCTTTCGACTCCCTTGCTTAAAAGTATTATGTAAAGGCTAATTATGTCAGAGCAATTTTCAGATTTAATTCAAGAAGTCGTCAACGCTGACGATCCTATCGATCAAGAATCACTGAGTCACAAAATAGCGGTACAAGATGTTATCGATATCGCCCTACTACTCGAATCATTGCCTTTGGAGCAGCGTCTTTCTATTTGGCACACATTACCCCGTCACAAACGACTTGAAGTACTGGTGGAGATGCGGGGTGATCCTCGGGAAGTATTATTAGAAGCCACCTCAGATGAAGATTTGGATGAGTTATTTAATGACATTGACGCTGAAACCCTACTTGAACTGTCTGATTCTATGTCGAGCAAGCTTATCGACAAAGCTGTTGATGCGATGGACAAGAAGCAGCAGCTTCACTTTGCCGGTGCGAATCAGTACAGCGAAGAGCAAATCGGCCACTGGGGTAATCGTGACAATCTAATCTTACCGCTAACTGCCAAAGTCAGCGATGCTAAGCGATTTTTGCGTCGTGAAGTGCCAACTTATACTGATTGTATTTATCTGGTCAATCGGGCCGGACAATTTTCAGAAGCGGTCAAATTATTCAAAATATACTCAACGCCAGATCACACCCCGCTGGTGGATCTAGCCGAAGAAGATATTAGTGCGATAAAAGCCAGTGAAGAGTGCGCAAGTGCGGCGCTTACCGTACAGCGTTCTGGATATACCAGCCTACCATTAGTCGATGACGAATATCGTTTTTTAGGGCGAGTAGATATAGGCGCAGCTAGTGAATTAATGAATGAATTTTACGAACGTCAATTGATGGCGGGTGCCGGTATGGATGAAGACGAAGATTTGTTTTCACCGGTACGTAAAAGCGCCCGCAACAGAGCCCTTTGGCTGGGAATTAATTTGCTTACTGCATTTTTAGCCTCATGGTTTATTGGTTTATTTGAGGTTACTTTGCAACAAGTTGTAGCCCTTGCTGTCCTAATGCCTGTAGTGGCAAGTATGGGCGGAATCGCTGGCAGCCAAACACTGACGCTAATAATCAGAGGTTTGGCACTTGGTCAGGTGACCTCGGCCAACCTAAAAGCCTTAATGATCAAAGAACTAAAAGTGGGTGGGCTCAATGGTGTGATCTGGGCTATTGTTATTGCAACAGTCGCATCATTCTGGTTCGAAAGTGCCATGCTCGGAATAGTCATAGGTATCGCCATATTGATCAACATTTGTGCGGCGGCGCTGGCTGGTGTGGGTGTGCCTGTGATGTTGGATAAGCTTAAATTGGATCCTGCACTGTCCGGTTCTGTGGTATTAACCACGGTAACTGACATCGTTGGCTTTGTGGCATTTTTAGGCTTAGGTTCTATTTTTCTCGTTTAGCAGACCTGCTTGGCTGGATGTGTCACGATTTTTGCTTTAGTCATGATGTTTTTATCGATTCATTGAAGATGTGAGATTAGATTTGTTGCGAGTTGCGATATCCCTTTTACTGTTAGTCCCCTTTGCTGTGTTTGGATTAAATGCGACCCTGCATGGGGTAAAAAACGGCGAGCTTGAAAATAATATACAGGCTCATTTAAGTGCGCTAGAGACCCCTAAACAATGCAGTTTGTCTAACGATGCACAAGATACTATCGAGAGTAAAATTGCGCTGGCAGCCAAAGCCTTGGGCTATTATCAAATAAAAGTTGATTCGATTACATTTAGTGACAGCAAAGATTGCGACAAGCTCATCATCCATGTCGAGGAGGGCCCACGGGTAAAGATTTCTGAGTTAAATGTAAAGATTACAGGGGATGGCAAATCTGACCGAAAATTTGAAGAGTTGCTGGCGAGCTTTCCTTTAAAAGCTGAGCAGCCGCTGATACACAGCGCATATAAAACCGGCAAAAGTCGCTTTGACTCCATGGCATTGAACCGCGGCTACTTTGACAGCAAGTTTGTCACCAGTGAAATCGTGGTCAACGTACTCAATAACAGCGCGATTATTAATCTTGAATATGACACTGGCCCCCGTTATCGTTTTGGGGAATTGATTATGCCCGATAATTCAAGGGCTGCAGAATTAATCACATCGGTATTACCCTTTAAAGTTGGAGAAGTCTATTTAGCCAGTAAATTGGGCGAGTTCAATCAGAACCTTGGGCAGACCGGTTATTTTCAACAAATTGTCGCCCGTCCACTATTACAAAAATCCACAAATCATCAAATTCCCATCGAAATTATTGCCGTAAGTCGTCCTCGAGATATTTTTAATGTTGGTGTGGGCGCTTCGACTAACCTAGGCCCCAAGTTAACTTTGAACTGGCAGCGTCCTTGGGTAAATAATGCTGGTCACAGCGTAGGCGCCGACATATCAGTATCAGCTCCCGAACAAGACGTAAGCTTTAAATATAAGATTCCGCTGGAAGATCCCTTGAATAACTACTTTTCTATCCAGACAGGATTTAAAGCAAAAGATAATAACGATTCCAATTTCGAAACCTTTACCGTTGCCACCCAGCGTCATTGGTCTGATTCTGAGGCGTTGGATTGGAACAAAACTGCATTTTTACGTTATGAGCTTACCCACTTCCAGCAAGCGGAATTACCTAGAGAAACCACTGGGTTATTGATCCCAGGTTTTACCCTTAGTCGTCACCGAACAAGGGGTGGCTTGGATGTAAACTGGGGCGACCAACAAATGCTGACCATTGAAGTTGCCCGCGAGTCGTTACTTTCTGACATCGATTTAGCGCGCATTACCTTTCAAACAAAATGGTTACGTAGCCTAGGCGAACATCGTTTTCTATTCCGCGCAGAAGTGGGTGCCTTAACCAGCAGTAATTTCGATCAAGTGACACCCAACTTGCGATATTTCGCCGGTGGCGACCAAAGTGTGCGTGGATTTGATTATGAAAGCTTGGCGCCAAGAGAAATCGACGAAAACGGTGTGGAAGGGGAACTGCTCGGTGCTAAATATCTGAATGTAGCCAGTTTAGAGTACTCCTATCCAGTTGCTGACAAATGGCGAGCAGCAGTATTTACCGATGTCGGGGGCGCGAGTAACAAACCACTGGAAAAACTGGCCTACAGCGTAGGTGTGGGGGGGAGTTGGATGTCTCCTGTTGGACCTATACGGATTTATTTAGCCAGAGGTTTTGGTGATTATGGTACGGCTAACCGGATCCACTTTGCCATGGGCCCTGTATTATGAAATGGCTTAAGATAGCCAGTTACACCTTTTTACTGATGCTAACCCTAATGGTTTTCGTCAGTTCTCCGTGGGGTACCTCACTAAGTTTATCTATTTTGAATTCGCAAGTGGATGGATTAGAAATCAAACATGATTCTGGCGGTCTGTGGGGTGAACTTAAGCTAAGTTCAGTCAAGTGGAAAGTACCAGGCACTGAGGTTAAAGCACAAAACATAATTACAAAACTTAGTTGGCTGTGCAGTTTTCCTAATCAATTATGCTTAGACAAACTCCACGTCGGTAAAGTAACCGTAGTTGTGGGCCAACAACCGCCAACTGCGGAACAGCAATCCACTGCTACTGAAAAAATCACACTGCCGTTCGCAGTTTCCAGCCCCGATATCTCTATCGGCAACGTCAATGTAAACATTGATGAGGTGGCTAAAATCAGTTGGTCATCACTTCAAACTGATTTTAGCATGCACAAACGCTTGGCGATTAAACGTTTGCTATTGACCGAACCAAGCATAGTGTTGGCGCCGGTAAAAGTTACTGACGCGACTAAGAATCAGCAACCCAGGTTAGATATTAACGCTATTTCGCAGTGGCAATATGAGCCATTAGTTTTGCCAAAACTGACAATTCCACTGAATGTATCAGTAGATTCTATGTTGATAACTAAGGCGAAAGTATCACAACAACAGCAAACTCAATTTGAATTCGACAAATTAACCTCGAAATTGTCGGTAGTGAATAGCCATATTCAGATTTCTGAGTTGACGATTAATCATCCTACGGGGTGGCTCGAAGGCAATTTGGATTTACGCTCCAATTACCTTACCAAGGCAAATATTCGACTAAAAAGTGGCGGACAAAAAGATAATCCCAACACTGCTCCCTTTGGTATTTCATTGTTAGGAACCCAGCCAATTGAACTCAAAGCAGCTATTAATGGTGACCTAAACCAATTGTCATTGCGTGCCGAGTTGCAGGGGGACATTGCTGGTAGCGTCAATGCCAGTCTACAACTTGCCAATCCGCGCCTCCCCGCGGATATAAAAATCAAATGGCAAAAAGTTGAATTCGGTGATGACAGTGCCAAGCAGCAACTAAGCATAGACCCAGGTAATCTGACCCTGGTCGGCGATCTAAATAGCTATAACTTGGATTTGCAAACAGGTGTCAAAACAGCAGATTTGCCCCATGTAAAAATCAATCTTAAAGCCGATGGCAATAACCGCAATATTCAGCTCAGTCAGGCCACGGTGCATACCTTGAATGGTCAGATAGATAGCCTAGGTTCGCTGCAACTGACTAACAAATTAGTCTGGCAATCAAAGACGCAGATAACGAAATTGAAGCCCGATGCGTTCTGGCCCCAATTGCAAGGTGTGATCAACGGCAATCTTCAGCACAACGGTGAATATTCGGCCACAGGGTTCAAGGTTGATGTAACCCAGTTAGCAGGTAATGGCGAATGGTTAGGTTACCCGCTGGAAGCATTAGGAACGGCTTCATATGACTCAGTCAAAGGACTAGAGATCCCGCAATTAACGATTTCAAATGGAGATAATAGTGTTGCGGTCACTGCTAAGATGGATACTTCCCAACAAATTGAAGCAGAAATTGAGTTCAATGGTGATGACTTGGCTCAGTTATACCCCGGCATTCAGGGTACAACCTCGTTAAACGCCAAAATAACTGGGAGTGTGGCACATCCGCAAATAAATTATAAATTGGCTGCTCATGATCTTAGGTTTGAGCAAATATCATTGCAGGCAGTTACCGGAAAAGGCGATATTAACTGGGACGAGGATAAACAAATAGATATCGCTTTGGCGTTATCCGAGTTACAAATCAATCAAGAAGTCATAGAATCGATTTCAATTGCATTGCAGGGCAATGCCGAGCAGCACACTTTAAATACTAAAATTGATTCTGCAGTGATCAAGTTGGAGTCTCAGATAAGTGGTCAGTTATTTGAGAGTAAATGGCAAGGAGAGTGGCAAAAAGGCCATTTTAAAAGCCAATGGGGCAGTTATGTGCTCAATCAGGCTGACACGCAGATTCTGGCTGATTGGCACCAGCAAATTTATCGCCTTGCCCCCCATTGTTGGCATGATGATGATGCCCAATTGTGTGTGAACTTAGCCGAATTTGTAGATCAGCAGGCAAGGTTCGATTTGTCAGGAGAAAAGCTCGAGTTACTACAAATAGTCAGCCAATTTCTGCCTGAGGTAAAACAAATCAGTTCAGATACACGATTCTTTTTTAACGCCAAAGGTAACTGGCGCCAAGGTGAATTGCCCAATGCTCAAATTGATAGCTATCTGACCCCATCACAACTGACCTTTACCGGTTTCAAGCGACCGATTGACATGCAGAAATTTGCATTCAATCTGACCTCGGATACCCAACAAGTCGTATCGACCTTTGAGCTTAGAACTCAACAGTCAGGCAGTATTATGCTGACTGCCAATTTGCAGGACCTCACCCAAACGAAAGGCCTAGAGGGCTCCCTGAGTATCAATAACTGGCTTTTGAGTCCATATAAAGAGCTAGTACCACAATTAACAGAACTAAACGGCGTAATTCAGGGCGACTTGGCACTCTCAGGTAGCCTAGATAAACCGCTGCTCAATGGAAAGCTACTGGTTAAAGATGTAGTGCTAGCAGGGGATGCTCTGCCCGGCAGAATTGACGCCTGGACACAAGAAGTGGAATTTGCCGGTCAAAAAGCCAAACTCAATGGTGAATTTTTGTTTGGCAAAGGTAAAGGCAAAAGTTCCGGCTCAATAGATTGGTCTGAACAATTGATCGGTGATATCGGCCTTACCGGTGATAATTTTGAACTTGAATATCGAGATACCGTCAGAGCACGTTTTTCTCCGCAAATTCAGCTGTTATTGCAGCCGGAGTCTATCAAAGTTGATGGGAAAGTTGACGTGTTTTACGCCAGAATTAAAGTCAAGGAACTACCACCGGATGCGCAAACTCCTTCTGATGATGAAGTTATCGTCAACCAACCGAAAAAAGTTGATGAGGGACGTCCGCTTGATTTCAGTCTAACAGTCAATATTGATCCCCAGCGAAGAGACGATGTGAAGCTCGAAGCCTTTGGTTTGAAGACAGATTTACGCGGCTCACTGGAGCTTAAACAATATGAGAATAAATTTACAGGCGTAGGTGATTTACGCTTAATTAACGGTAAATACCGTGCCTATGGCCAGGATTTAATTATCCAAAAAGGTGAAATCCTCTTCTCCGGTCCTATGGATAGCCCCACCCTAGATATCATCGCCATTCGCAATCCGGAAAAAACTCAGGATGGTGTACTGGCCGGAATTAAAGTTTATGGCCCCTCGGAACAACCATCAGTAGAGATATATTCAGAACCGACTATGGTGCAAAGTGAGGCTTTATCCTACCTATTGAGAGGACAAAGTTTAGGAGCACCAGGGCAAAGTGCAGACGACCAGCTGCTCGCCTCGGTATTGCTAAGCGCGGGTCTAAAAGGCAGCGAAAATAAAGTCGATCAATTGGGTCGAAAGTTCGGTATTGAAGATCTGGCGCTGGGCACCTCAAGTGATGATAAAAATGGTACTCAAGTTTCCATTACTGGCTATATCGCACCAGGAGTACAATTAAGCTACGGCGTTAACGTATTCGATTCCACCTCTCAGGTAAGTCTTAGATATCAGTTACTACCTAGCTTATATTTAAAAGCTATCAGTGGGGCTGAAGACGAAGTCAAAATCGAGTATCAATTTAGCTTAGGTGAACGGGATACAACGAAGCAATCATCGGACAAAGAATCCAAGTAGATAGCCGCTAAACAATTTTTATTCAGTGTCATGACTCTAATGGGTTTTGATACTGAATAACCGGTTAATTGGCCCTAGTGCATATATTGTTAAAGGCTTTCAATCCCCACCAACCGGCCACACTGCACAATCCAGTCACACAGATACCCCACAGCCAGTCTTGAAGTGAAATAGCCAAGGGCCAACCCTCAAGCAAAGAATAATTGGTCATGTTGTATGCACCGTATGCGGCTGCACCGAGCAATGCCCCATCGAAACATGCCCTGCAAGCTGATTTGTTAGCAGCAGGTAGGACGACTAACCACACGATCACTGCGCTATACATCAAATAGAATATAACCCAGGGTGCGACCAAAACGTCTTCACGCATCAACCCTTGCATCGCTTGCAGGTACGTTTCTTTAGCCAATAGTCCCAGCCAGATACCATCCAATATAACGAAGGCAAGTATCACGGTTAACATTGAAATGAAGAACTTTTTCACAATTAATTCTCGTTTAGGCTGAAATGGATACATTATTTACTTTTAAAGGAGCAGGATAAATGAAATCATCCTATCTAATATCAACGTAATTCCGCTCACAAGGATCAACGGGTGAAATCTATTAATAACTTATCCTTAACCATACTAATGTTAATCCTGAGCATTGTTTCTGCAATGGCTTTCGCCCAAGACGCCTCAGCAGATGACCCCGAAGAGGTAAAAGAAGCTGTAGAACAGCCTTATGCGGCTATGGTCACCGTCCTTGAAGAACGGCAAAAGTCCGATTCTCTAGCGCTCAAAGACCCCTATACTCTCTCTCAATATAGATTGAATTACCTAGTGCCAATATCCTATATCAAGGACCCTAATCCATCAGGTTTTGCCGAGGAAGACCCTGACAGTATCGATAATATTGAGGCCAAATACCAAATTAGCGTGAAGCTTCCTATATATGTTAATCAAGAAAATGCGTCGGGGATGTACTTGGGTTTTACCGCTGTATCATTCTGGCAGGTTTACAACAGCGAAATTTCTAAACCTTTCCGGGAAACCAATTATGAACCTGAAGTGTTCTATTCGTGGCAAACAAATTACCGCTTCTTTGGCATTAAGTTTAATCAGATCCACTTTGGATTGAATCACCAGTCTAATGGCCAAAGTGGATTGAGGTCCCGCAGTTGGAATCGTCTGTATGCATCGGCTTTGTTCAGTGACGAGGACTCAATCTATTACTTAAAGACTTGGTATAGATTAAAAGAGGACGACAAAGTCGATCCTAATAGTGCCAACGGAGACGACAACCCCGACATCACCCATTACCTCGGTCATTTTGAGATCGGTTATGGCAAAAAAGTTGGTAATTTCAATATCTTGGCGTTACTGCGTAACAATTTAAAAGCTGACAATAAGGGTAGTATCGACTTAACCATTTCTTACCCGCTATCTGAGCGATATGATGTCATCCTCCAATACTTTAACGGCTATGGTGACTCCTTGATAGATTATAACCGCCATCAGCAACGCATAGGTTTAGGGATTCAACTGAAGTTTTTATAAAATCTCATTGATTCAGCTTGGTTACACCGATATGCCCTTTCAAATTAATGGCCTCACGTAATGCCGTGATATGGTCTGGACAGGCAGATTCAAACTCTGTATGCCAGCGCCAGTAATGAGTATGGGTGAAGAGTCTTGGATACCGCCCCGGGTAGGCGGCCTGCACATTGATATCCATTATGGGGGTATCGGGTTGCGCCTCAGACTGCTGACTAGTTGCGGTAATTTGAGGATTGGCGAAAGCGCGACTGACCGGTCCAGAGACTAAGTCACCGCCAAATATTTTGAACGCTTTAGAATAAATGTTCGTCCAGCGGACTAAGCTAAACACGGCTCCATGATGCAAATACTTATCTTTGTCTGTTTGATAATAATAGTGCTCATTTTCCTTAACTGGTGGGGAAGTTGGATATTGGCGGTCGAGCTTCCTATCATTAAATTCATGTTTAGATTCGAACAGCAAGAAGTCAGCATAGGTTAATGGACTGCCTAAGGTAATCAAATCTGAAATTAACCATGGTGTATGTTTAAGTTTAGCCTTATCAGCCATGGCACAATCTATTTGCAATTGGTTGAATAGCTGATTTTGTAAACTGCGATACTGCTGCGCGTTGGGTTGGTTGTCCATCGACTCCATCTGATGAATAATGTTCAGTGCCTCAGCGGTCAATGCCAGTCCCTTGCCATTTTGATTTTTAAATTTATTACTTCTAGCCCAATACTGGCTCAATATATCATAAGCGATTACCGAGCCTAAACTATGGCCGACTAAAACAATACGATCGTAGTTACCTGTGGCAACAATACTTTCAAGCAAGGTTACACCGCCGTCTCGAATCGCTTGGCGAACCTTAATATTCGATGGCGAAGCAGTGATATAACGGGCCACATCACCCAAATAGCGCACAACTTTCCACAATACCCAAGCCAGTATTGCTAGTAATAAGGGTTTTATCATGATGTAAATGATGCTCTTAACATGCGCCCAACTCATATATTCTAGTTGCTGCGACTCGGCGCCTGTTGTTGACCCTATTAAGATCAAAAATGTGATAAATGAAATCGCAAAAATTAAGCCCCAGACTAGGAAAATAAGAGGCTGGAGGGCCTTGGGAAATTCCGCCGGACGACGAGCCAAAAGGGTAAACAGCCAGGATTTCAAATGTTCCATGGTTGTGCCAACGGTATGGTGGGCCCAATAGTATTCGTAAAAATCAACCCGAGATGTGGTTTTACTCGCAGAACTGTGCTTAATTTTTGCATAATCTGTGGTTAATCGGCGATGTTCAAAGGACTCTGACACTTCACTGGGTTTATTCCAGAAACGTGTATTACTTAATTCGGTATCTTTGACCCAAATCGATTTGACGAATTCTCTAACCGTTTGCATTGGTCTTTGTTCACCAATGCCATGCACTAATACAACTGCTTGTTTTTTTCGCTGATCCATCACATTGCCCCTGTCCAACTCGCTCGTCTAAATATTAGCCAAAAGTAGATTGAAAAGGTAGTTTTGTTGTGTCTTGTTTCCAATGCACTAAAATCACATGGTCAGGGATCTAAAAGCCACATGATTGCGTAATTTTAGTTAACCTTTTAGGCTCTGTTCGGTGCCGTGACCATAAACCCTATTCGACCTCATGAGTGACTATTTTGAGCAAACCAAACACCTCAAGCAAAAACGCCTTTCGATTATTGCTAAGTATCGCCAGTTGCACCAAGCTAGCTGACTTGTTGGCATCGTCAAAAACTACACTGCCTTATATTCTCAGCGCCAGCGGCGCCCCCTCTTGGTTGATATCCATTCTGGTCCCAGTGAAAGAATCAGGCTCTATGATCCCTCAGTGGATACTTAAAACTTGGGTTTCCCATAAATTCGAAAACCGTAGTCAGTTTTGGCGCATCGGAGCAGCAATGCAAGGCCTTGGCATTTTAAGTTTAGTGCCGGTGATCGCCCTGCTGCAAGGCAACATCATGGCATGGTCGGTATTTAGCTTGCTACTCCTAACAAGTTTCGGCCGCTCGATTTGCTCATTAACCATGAAAGATATTCAAGCAGAGACCATAGATAAAGGTCGGCGAGGGCGGCTGATCGGACTGGCTTCATCCTTATCAGGCGGCTTGACGCTGATCTCGGCCTTGATTTTCGTATTCATCAACGATGTTCAGAGCCACCTTCTTGCTTACAGTATATTGCTGCTGGGCGGGTGTCTGTTTCTCACCTCCATCGCCCTTTCAATGCCGCTGCATGTGCAATATCAGATAAAGTCCCAAGACAAAGATAAGCCTATCAGTTTCAGAACGTTATTGAGCCAAGAGGCAAACCTTAGACACATAGTCATTAGTCGCGTCCTGCTGATGAATAGCGCGCTAATCGTACCCTATGTGGTTGCGGCTTCCTCTATGGGAGATAGCAGCGACACCCCATCAACATTACCCTATTTCATCGGCCTGTCGGCCCTTGCTTCGTTATTGTCTTCCTTTATTTGGGGCGTGTTGGCAGATAAAGGGGCGCTTTTGACCCTGCGAGTAGCTGCTACTATTTGCACAATCAGCAGTTTTGTCGTTGCTTATGGTCTCGGCCAGTTGTCAGACAATATGATCTTATTGCTATTTTTTATTTTGATGCTAGGCCATGCGGGCATCCGTACTGCCCGTAAAACCTATCTGCTGGATATAACAGAACGCAGCAATAGAACCGAATATGTCGCCGCGGCAAACACTTGTGTTGGCTTAAGTTTACTTACAATAGGAGGCATCTACGCCCTTATATACCAGTTGTTGGGCGAGCAAATTATTTATTTAATGGGTTTTTTTATGTTGCTCGGATTGATTCAAAGCGTGAAATTGCAGAAGGTGCATTGACCTTCTGCTGCCGCACTATTTTTTTGCTAAAATTTGCGCTGCCTGTTTTGCGAAATAAGTCAATATTCCATCAGCACCAGCTCGTTTGAAAGCCAACAGTGATTCCATAATAACAGCCTCTTCTTCAAGCCAGCCATTTTCAAATGCCGCTTTGTGCATGGCATATTCCCCACTCACTTGGTAGGCAAAGGTTGGTACCTTAAAATTATCCTTACACCGTCGTACAATATCCAGATAGGGCATACCCGGTTTCACCATCACCATATCCGCCCCTTCCTCAATATCTAGCGCAATTTCTCGTAGCGCTTCATCCGAATTGGCCGGGTCCATTTGATAGCTTTTTTTGTTTCCCCCTTTGATGTTGGCAGCTGAACCCACCGCATCTCGAAAAGGACCATAATAACTTGAAGCATATTTAGCGGAGTAAGCCATTATACATGTATTGATATGTCCTGCTTGTTCTAAGGCATTGCGGATAATACCTATGCGGCCGTCCATCATGTCAGATGGCGCAACAATATCTGCGCCGGCTTCAGCATGAGATAAAGCTTGTTTGACAAGCACTTCACAAGTTTCATCATTTAACACATAGCCCTGCTCGTTGATTAAACCATCTTGGCCGTGAGAGGTAAAAGGGTCTAATGCCACATCAGTGATAACCGCTAGCTCTGGTACTGACTGTTTAAGTGCTCTCACGGCTTTTTGCGCTAACCCTTGAGGGTTGAATGCTTCGCTGGCACAGTTTGTTTTTAGCTCCATCGCGGTGACAGGAAAAATAGCGATAGCGGGAATACCCAGGGCGACCAATTCTTGGGCCTCTTTCACCAATAGATCAATCGACATGCGCTCGATGCCGGGCATTGACTCAATGGTTTCAGTGCGATTGTTGCCTTCTAATACAAACATAGGATAAATCAGATCTTTGCTACTAAGAGCACTCTCAGCCATCATTGCTCGGGTGTATTCATGTTGACGCATACGTCTCATGCGATTAGCTGGATATTGTGGCTTGAACATACAGATGTAACCTTATTTACTAAATACTGTCGCGAGCATGCAGGTGAAAGCCTTCAACTCGGTTGCGACCATTTCGTTTGGCTTGATATAGCGCTTTATCGGCGCCTTCGAGCAAGCCCATTTCATCTTCATTACTTGTCACTACTGTAGTCGCCACACCGGCGCTAACAGTGACATTTAGGTTGAGATCATCGGCTTGTATCACCATATCAAAAATTTGCTGCCGAACCCTTTCCGCCAATTGCATGGCGCCGTCTAAATCAGTATTAGGTAATATCAATGCAAATTCTTCACCGCCATAACGGCAAGCATCATCGGTCACCCGTTTTAAGTTTGCTTTTAACGCACTGGCAACGTGTTTAATCACTTCATCACCCACCACGTGACCGTAACTGTCGTTGATCTTTTTAAAATGATCAATATCTAGCATAACCACGGAAAGCTCTGTTTGCTCTCGTCGACATCGCCTTACTTCGGCTTGATATTTTTTATCAAAATGTTTGCGATTACGGATGCCAGTGAGACTGTCAGTCAGTGTTTGTTGCTCTAACTCATTGTTAGTTTCCGATAATTCTCTCAAGGCGATTTCTAATTCCAGTGTGCGTTCCTGAACCTTATATTCTAGGTCTTCTTGTGCTTCCTCCTTGCGTTTGATGGTCGCTTCTTGATTCTCACGTTTGACCCGCTCATGGATCAAAGCTAATTCTTGTTTCTTAAACAGATCGTCACGCTGCTGCCCATAAACAATAGCTAGGGCGAATGCAAGCATGAAGGTTTCAATTGCCGCCCCTAACATCAACATATAATGGGCCGCCGTGTCTACTTTGATAATGTTGGCGCTTTCGAAGCTAGATAAAAACCCACTGACCAACAGCGCAGACCAAGCTAGTAAATAGAAGCGGGCTATTTTAACCCCTTTAATCCACAACAAGATGCCAGTGGCAAATACTATGGTGACAGACAGACACAGCAGGACCAAAAAGATCTTGATATATAGATAATAGCTAATTACCAGACTGCCAATTAACGCCAATGCAAGTACCCAAGCTTGGGCCTTAAGTACCTTGTACATAAATTGACTATTGGCTTTGACATTCAATAGTTGCAAACTAAATATGGTAACGAACAAGATTGTGCTGGTGGCAAAAATTCCGATACTTTTGCTCTGCAACCAAACCCAATCTGGCCAGATATATTTAAAACCAAGGCCGTGCAGGGTTGCCAGTGTGACCGCCATAGACACAACATATAAACTGTATGTTAAGAATGTCTGGGAGCCGGTGGTCACATAGAAAAATAAGTTACTCAATGTCATGGCTGCCATAAAGCCAAAAAACAATCCTAAGATAAGATTGTGCTCTCCATTATAGAGTAAGTATTCACTTTCACCCCAAACCCTTACAGGTAGCTTAGCGGTTCCAGCTGTTTGCATGCGGATTATGACATTCAGCGACTGCTTCGAAGTAGGGATGGCAAAAAGTAATCGTTCGGTTTTGATATTACGATGTTCAAACTCGTAACTGTCACCCTCATGATATTCTGAAAGGAGTTGATCACCTTGGTAAAACCAAACATCCACCTCATCCAGCATACTGTAGTCGACTTCTAATAAACGCGATTTCTCACTGGGAAAGACAGGAATGGAGAACTTGAACCAAAATGGGTGCGTTGACATGCCATAGGATAGAACGTCACTTGTTTCCATTTGCCATTGGCTGTCATCAATGCTCTGTATAGTTTCTATAGTATATTGACCGTCATAATCCTTTAAAACCAGAGTGCCCTTATTGATTTCATACAAATAAGTTGACGCTGTGCCTATCTTGGAAACACTTAATATAGTCAGCAGTGCCACGATACAAATCGCCGCGATGGACCACGTTTGATGATAGCGAATCGATCGACCTTTAATCAGCAAAGCGTGCCTCCAGTCCGAAAACAGCCATAGTATTGCACCAACTTGCTTGCTTCAGCAGTTGTAAATCCAGTTGCAGTAAATTAGCAATATACTCGGCGATGTGGGGTAAATTTGCCGGATGATTACTACTAGATTTACCCTTTAAACTCTTTGGTCTAAGGTAAGGGGAATCGGTCTCTAGCAACAGCCTGTCTAATGGCAAGTAGTGGAGCGCCTCACGTAAATCTTGTCCCCGTTTGGGATCACAGACCCAACCGGTTACACCAATATAGAAACCTAAATCCAAATACTGTTCTAATTGCTGTTGATTGCCGGTAAAACAATGCACGACACCACCCGATAAATCATCAGAATAGCGCTTAAGCAATGCTATTTGAGTTTCAAACGCATCCCGTTCATGCAAATACACCGGTAAATTCAGCTCGCATGCAAGCTGCAGTTGCTGCTCGAATACTATTTGCTGAGTGTCCGCTGGGGAGAAATTGCGGTTAAAGTCCAGACCGCATTCACCAATGGCCACCACCTGATCTTGTAAAGCCAGATGCTTCATTTGAGTAATAAAACCGGCTTGGGTATCTTTGGCATTATGCGGATGTACCCCAACGGTTGCGACTATCCTGTGGGGAAATTGTTTGGCAAGTGCTACACATTCTACTGATTGAGCTATTGATGTTCCGATACTGACTAATCCGGTAACATCTAATTCTAGGGCGCTGCTGATAGTCTCCTCGACAGGCAAACGCCTGTCTGGAATATTAACGCCAATATCAAACCAATGAGGCAAAATTATTTGACTCTTTTTACTCTAAGACGGCGATTGATATCATCTTTACTCAAGTAAAAAGATCCAAGTGCACCGCGTTCAATATAAACCGCTTCGCCTTCTTCTAACGAAAATGAACCACCTTCCGTTTGATTCCAAACCTGTCCATTATCGAGCGTGATAACATATTTTTTATAGGCGCCTTTTGAAAGCCCAGTAACCTTTGCATAAATCTTGTCAGGGTTATTTTCATTTGTCTGTCGATGCTCCATACCAAAGTCATCTTTTTCTGCCACAGGAGCAACAACCGCTGCAACTTTAGCATCGGAAACATTTTCTGGGATTTTAGTGCTACTGCGAGAGGGTAAGGGTGCAGGAACACTCATCAAATCATCTAAACCACCGTAACGGTTCATGTCATTTATAATCTTGTCATAACACACTAGACGCTTGAGGCTATTTTGTACTTGACCACAATTTTTCATAGCCTCTGAAATACTTTCAGCCTGTGCATTTACGGCCGTAACGCCAGCTATCAAACAAATTGAAACTAAAATAATTTTTACTTTTTTCATGAAACTTCCTGATGTTCTTCTTCTTCAGATTTACGGGTATATAGACTGCCAATAAGGATACCGACTTCAAATAAAATCAACATTGGAACCGCTAGTAGTGTTTGCGAGATAATATCGGGGGGAGTCAGTAACATGCCTACCACGAACGCCCCTACCACCACATAGGGCCGCTTACTGCGCAGGGTAGCGGCATCAGTTATACCGGCCCAGCACATGAGTATGATGGCGATGGGAATTTCAAATGCCATCCCAAACGCAAAAAACAATTTGAGCACAAAGTTTAAATAGCTGCTGATATCAGTAGTAAATGCCACCCCAGTAATTTCGATGCCGGCAAAAAAAGCAAACACCACCGGAAAAACCACAAAATAGGCAAAGGCAATACCAAGATAAAACAGCAAGGTACTAGACAACAACAACGGAGCGATTAACTTTTTTTCGTTGCGATACAATCCTGGCGCGATGAACCCCCATACTTGATAAAGCACAAATGGAATAGCCAAGAAAAAAGACAACACTAAGGTCAGCTTAAAGGGCGCAAAAAATGGCGCAGCCACGTCGGTTGCAATCATTTGTGAATTATCTGGCATTGCATTTAGCAATGGAGTAGCTAACAGGTGATACAAATCTTGGGAAAAGAATGCCATGGGCACAAAGAATACCAGAATACTTAATAACGCCTTCAAAATTCGACTGCGCAATTCTAGTAAATGAGAGACAAAACTATTTGTTTCAGACATTAAATTTTTTCTTTGTCATAAGGTTCTTTCACCGATTCAGCAGCACTTTTAAGCTCATCGACACTCTTTTGCAAATCGGGAGATAAATTTTTCATCCCTTGTTGCTCTGCTTTCTTGAGATTTTCATGTAACTCATGGACCCGCAACTGCTCTTCAACTTCTTGCTTAAAGCCAGACGCCATATTACGCACACTGCGAAAGGTCTTAGCCACACTGCGCATAGCGCCGGGCAGACGGTCTGGGCCTAGCACTAAAAGGGCCAGTACACCGACAACAATAATTTCAAGAAAACCTATATCAAACATAGTTTAATTTACCAACCAAGTTATTCCGGCTTTTGTGTCTGTTTAGGAGTTTCTTTTTGATGAATGGGCGCCTGTGTTGATTTATCTTCAACTTTCTTGTTGGATTCATCCTCAAAATCAGCATCTTTATCAGAAACAGCCTTTTTAAAACCCTTGATTGCCGAGCCTAAATCACCGCCTAATGAACGCAATTTTTTAGTACCAAACAACAGCAGCACTATGACTAGCACTATCAGTAATTGTGCCCAACCTATGTTTCCCATTTTCTTACTCCATACAAATAATTAAGGCTATTATACGTAGCAAATCACAAACGTCACTGGATTTGATCCAATCAAAAAAAAAGAGCATGATTTATAGACCTAATTTGGAGCTATTAGTTTGCAAAAAATCGGAATTATTGCGTTAACTGTCACCGTTGTCGGATTTGCTCTTTCTTGTAAAGCTCAAGAAAAGCAAGATGAATGGCTCGATACCATGCATCAAAGTATCTCAGAATCAGTCATGGACTCAGCCCAGTGGTTTGATAACTTTTTTGCACTTAAAAACCAGCAGGAAGATCAAAAAGCCCTTGGCGAAATTCGTGTGAGACTAGGTTGGGAACCTAGGTCTCGAGAATTAGATGAGTTTGAGGCAAAACTCAGGATCCGCGTAAAATTGCCTAACTTGAAAAATCGAGTCGATTTAATTCTGTCTGACTATGACGATGCTGATGAAGACAAAATAAGAGCGGGCCGAGTAAATGGCCGTGATCGCAAAGATAACTTTTCATTGGCACTGCGATACAAGACTAAGCCTGACAGTGGTTTTTCACACAGGATTGGTTTTGGCCGCCGATTCCAATACTTTACTAAGTCTCGCTATCGGGACGCAGTAGATATCAATGAAAACCTAGAGATGCGCTACGATGCCTCGATTTACTATTATAATAGAGATAAATTCGGTACCGACTTGGGACTTGCATTAAATTATGATTACAGCCCAGAAACTGTGCTGCGTTTTGACAATCGTTTTTACTTTCGAGAAAAATCTGACGATTGGCTATGGCAGCACAGTTGGCAAATGTTGCATCAAATTGATGACAGCAGTGCGATGATCCTCGGCTACTATATCGAGGGTTTAAGTCGGCCAAGCTACCATCTGGAAAAATATTTACTGAGTGTTAAATTGCGCAAAAATGCCTTTAGGCAATGGTTATATTTTGATCTCGAACCCTTTATTGTATGGCGTCGAGAAGAAAGCTTTTCGGCTTCATTCGGTGTGGCATTGAGAGTTGAGGGCTTTTTCGGGGAGCGCTAACCCTTGGGACACCAAGATTTGCGTCATTGTGCACCAGCTCGGAATCCAATCTGCTTGCAAGTACGTATAAGCCTTACAGATTGATCAGCAGGAGATAATTGAATGGGTTTATTAGTTGACGGGAAATGGCAAGATAAATGGTATGACACCAGCGCAAGCGGTGGCAAATTTGAGCGTCAGGCATCTAAATTCAGAGACAATATTAGCCAGCAAGAAGGGAGCCTCTATCAACCCCAGTCCAACCGCTATCACTTGTATGTGTCACTAGCCTGTCCGTGGGCGCATAGAACGCTGATAATGCGTAAAATTAAAGGCTTAGAACAACATATCGACGTCTCAATCGTTGCACCTGACATGCTTGAGAATGGATGGGAATTTGCTGATTTTCCAGATGCTACTGGTGACAAGCTATTCGCATTTGATTATATGCATCAAGTTTATACTAAAGCCGATCCTAAAGTAACGACTCGCGTTACCGTCCCGGTATTATGGGACAGCAAAACCAATAGTATCGTGAATAACGAGTCTGCTGAAATTATGCGAATTTTCAACAGTGAATTCAACTCGTTAACTAACAACTCTATTGACTTATACCCAGCTGAGCTGCGCACTGAAATAGATGACATGAATGATCGGGTTTACCACAATGTTAATAATGGTGTTTACAAAGCCGGTTTTGCCACTAATCAAATGGCCTACGAAGATGCCGTTATTCCGCTTTTTGAAACCCTAGATTGGTTAGAGCTGCACTTAAGTAAGCACAGATATTTAGTTGGCAAACAAATAACTGAAGCAGATTGGCGTTTGTTTACCACATTAATCCGCTTTGATGCGGTCTATGTGGGCCATTTTAAATGTAACATTAAGCGTATTTCGGACTATCCTAACTTATCTGCTTATTTACGAGAACTTTACCAACAGCCCGGTATCGCCGAAACGGTTAATTTCGTGCACATAAAACGCCATTATTATTTTAGTCACGAGATGATAAATCCGTCCCAAGTAATCCCAGCTGGACCAGCCATGGATTTAACCAAAGCGCATAATCGACATAATTTTTGAGAGAACGAAAACTCATGCAAAGTAGAATGATCAAGCAAGTTGTCAATGGCATCGCCGCGCAAGACGGTGCTGGGGTTAAATTAAAGCGTGTGTTAGGTCAACCCGCTCTGCGTAACCTCGATCCATTTCTCATGTTGGACGAATTTGGATCAGATAACCCTAACGATTATCTGGCGGGCTTTCCTCCCCATCCTCACCGCGGTTTCCAAACAGTCACTTATATGCTGGATGGCAAAATGCAGCATCAAGATTCTGTCGGTAACAAAGGCCTGATTGAAAAAGGCGGGATACAATGGATGAATGCTGGAAAAGGGATTATTCACGAAGAAATGCCACAACATTCAGAGGTGGCAATGCGCGGATTTCAATTGTGGGTGAACTTACCCGCCAATGAAAAGATGTCAGAGCCGAATTATCAGGACATTCCCGCATCCGATGTACCTATCGTTAATGTGGGTCGATCAGAAGTTAAAGTGTTAGCCGGCAGTTTTGCTAATCACACAGGGCCAGTATCCACCCAAGCCGTTGAGCCAATATTTTTAGATATTAAATTGCACGGAGAAGAACCTCTGGATATCCCCATACCTGCTGGCCACAACAGCTTCATTTACTGTTATGAGGGGGAAATCAATATCCAAGCTGATACCTTGAAAAAGAGCCAGCTTGGCGTATTAACTGATGGAGAGACCGTCACAATAAGCAGTCACGCCGAAAGCCGCTGCATAGTGGTAGCCGGTGCGCCAATAAACGAAGCCATAGTCCAATATGGACCTTTTGTTATGAATACAGAAGAGGAAATTCGTCAGGCCATGAAAGATTATCAGTCTGGAAAATTTGCTTAATTTGCGGTGACACCAAGATAGTGTGTCACCCTATATCTGCTGCTAATGCCGTGCCCATGCAGCCAACCACAACACAGCACCACCAGAGGCAAGCAATATGCTTGGCAAAATGTTTAGGCTATATAGGGGAAGTATTGCTGCTAAAACAAATAATGTTGAGCCAATAAGAGTATAAAATTGATTCTTATAGGCGCGTTTCATTTGAAGCTGTTGCTGCTCAAAATGCTTTTGTTGCAATGCGGGTAATTGCTTCACTTGTTTCAAGCTGTCGTAGATAAGATCCGGAATCTCTGGCAGCTTTTCAGACCAAAACGGCAGATTATTATTTATTTTTCTTACCATCGCCATGAAACCAATTTGTTCTTTCATCCATTTTTCCAAAAAAGGTTTGGCGGTTTGCCACAGGTCAAGTTGGGGATACAACTGTCGGCCTAGCCCTTCAATATATAATAAAGTTTTTTGCAGCAATACCAGTTGCGGCTGTACCACCATATTAAATCGTCGGGCAGTATTAAATAGTTGCAATAGCACATTGCTGAACGAAATTTCTGCTAACGGCTTTTGGAAAATAGGTTCACAGACAGTACGTATTGCCACTTCGAAGGCTTCAATATCTGTGTCCACGGGCACCCAACCCGAATCCACATGTAATTCAGCCACTTTTCGATAGTCACGGTTGAAAAAAGCAATGAAATTTTCGGCTAAATAGCGTTTATCTTCTCGATTCAAGGTACCCACAATGCCGAAGTCAATGGCAATGTATTTGGGATTTTGCGGATTAACTTGAGATACAAAAATGTTGCCCGGATGCATGTCGGCATGGAAAAAGCTATCTCGAAACACCTGAGTGAAAAACACTTCCACGCCACGCTCGGCGAGCAATTTCATATTGGTATTTTGCGCTGCCAAGCCAGCCACGTCGGAAATATGCAAACCATATATACGCTCCATAACCATGACATTTTTGGCACAGTAGTCACTGTAAATATGAGGAATATACAAAGATTCCGAGTTTTCAAAATTGCGCTTTAATTGAATTCCATTAGCCGCTTCTCGAAGTAAGTCTAATTCCTCAACTATGGTTTTCTTGTACTCTTCAACAACCTCTACGGGACGTAAGCGCTTGCCATCTGGCAATACTTTTTGTACCACAACGGCTAGCGCTTGCATTAATTCAATATCGGCATGAATAGTTCGGGCGATATCCGGACGTATTACCTTAACAATAACCTCTTGCTGGTTACTTTTTAAAACTGCACTGTGCACTTGGGCAATCGAAGCGGACGCTAAAGGGAGGGACTGAAAGTCATCAAATAGTTCATCAAGATCGCGAAGGCCTAAGGATGTTTTGATAATTTGGATTGAAATATCACTATCAAAGGGCTGGACTTTGTCTTGTAGCATAGCTAATTCGTTAGCAATATCAGGAGAGAGCAAATCCCTCCTTGTGGACAACATTTGTCCGAATTTTATAAATACTGGTCCTAATGTTTGTAGCGCTAATCGAATTCTTGCGCCTTGCGACTTGTCCGGGTGTTGGTTTCTCAACCAAAATTGGCAACGTCTTCCTACTTTGGCATACCAAGGCAGCCACTTAGCAGGGATCAGTTCATCGAGCCCGTGCTGTAACAAAACTTTATTGATTTTATATAGGCGTAGCGCTCGCACTTAATTAACCATCCATCTGTTGAAATTCATTTTTGGGCGAACTCTTGTTCTAACAATTTGATTTTAGCCTCTAGCCTGTCGGTATCGCCACGCAGCACACCAACCTGATTACAATAATGGGCAACCTGAATCGGATGAGGCGCCAATTTCTTCTCTTCTATTGCGCCCTCAGCCAAGGTTTTGAATAAGTGCTTGGCGGCTTGATTGGTTTTCGCAATCACTGACTTACCCGCTGAGAATACACTGTGGGCCAGCACATCACCGCAATATACCGAAAGCTGCTCTTCCCAATCTATGTCTAAATTGGTTAGTACCTGGCTGAATCCCTGGGCCACATTGATATCACCTTGCAGATGCAACTCTTGGCTTTGAATAAGTTGAGTGATTTGGCTGCTGTCCGATAATTTCTGTAAGGTTGCCAAGGACAATACAAGGCTACAATCCACCTCATTGGTCAAGCCAGTTTGGGCAATGAGCACATCAATACGATCTGAAAAATGAAAAATCAATGGCCAAGGTAGCTCACGAATTGTGACTTGCAGTTGTTTTCCATTGATTTTATGCAGATCCGTGGAGGAAGACGGATCTAAGGATAATAGACGGTTAAGTACCAGTTCAATCGCTGCTGAGGCTAATTGCGCGCTAGGCATTAAAATTTGAACCCGCGATGCAAGGCTACGATCCCGCCAGTTAAATTATGGAAGCTTGTTTGTTCAAATCCAACTGCATCCATCATTCCCTTGAGGGTTTCTTGATCAGGGTGCATGCGAATAGATTCGGCTAAATATTTATAACTCTCACTATCATTGGCCACCAACTGGCCCATTTTGGGTAACAGGTGGAAGGAATACAAATCGTAAGCTTTGGTTAATAGTTCACTCTGCGGTTTTGAAAATTCCAACACAAGCAAACGACCGCCGGGTTTGAGTACGCGATACATTGAGGCCAAGGCTTTGTCTTTGTCTGTCACATTGCGCAGACCAAAAGCAATAGTGATAACATCGAAAGTGTTGTCTGGGAATGGCAGCATTTCGGCGTTAGCTTGCACGTATTCTAGATTTCCTACCAAACCAAGATTGCGAAGTTTATCTCTACCAACAGTCAACATAGCATTGTTAATATCGGCCAAAACCACTTTACCTGTTGGACCGACCATCTTAGAAAATTTAGCCGCTAAATCACCTGTGCCACCAGCTAAATCTAATACTTTATGGCCTGCTCGTACACCACTGCAATCGATAGTAAAACGTTTCCACAAACGGTGTATACCCATTGACATAAGGTCGTTCATCACATCATACTTTGCAGCAACCGAGTGAAATACTTCCGCCACCATCGATGCTTTTTGCTCAGTGGCTACTTGTTTAAAGCCAAAATGGGTCTGATTGACTTCTGATGAGGACGCTTCGCTTTGTTGTTGAGTTGGTTCTTGCCTTTTGCTCATTTTCGTTCCTTGCAAATTTCTAAGGGCAGTTTACCCAATTCTAAAGCGCACCGACAGAGCCAAACTCAGATATTTGTTAAAGCTATAGATTACCAACGCACTAATTGCATTTAGTCGTAGTTCTGCCTGCGGCAGCCGGTTTATCAATTAAGCGCTATCAGCTATCAAACCTTTTCATTCACTCCGGCAACGTTCTCAACAATGTGTTTGTCAGCTTGGCAGATTTATTCTATAACCCTATTAATGACAGGTTTATTGCCCTGCACTAAAAACTATTGGGGCTCCACCTGCACAGCGTTATCTCCCACGCTCAAAGAGATTATCTGACTTAACTCCTGGAATGAGCGATTACTTTGTTGATGAAGTTCATTAAAGGCGTCTTGAATGGCTCTCATGCTGCGCTTTGAGCTGTGGGAACCACTGATAACATCTCGCTGGCTAAAGTAAGCCACCACATCTTGACTGAGAATAAAGGTATCCTTGCCTATCGCCCTTAGCCCATAAGCGCCAGTATTCCCACCTAAACGTGAACCGTGTTTTTTCAAATAGGCCCACAAGCCAATAATGTCATGACTTGGCCACTCGGCCACAAACTTGCTGAAACTACCTTGTTCCCGACGGACCGAATCTATCATCAGTGCATTGTCACGAATGGTTTTAACCTTATTGTAATTTCGAATAATGCTTGGGTCTTGCGCCTTACTTTCAAGCATTTCATCTGGCATCAACAGGATTTTATCAATATCAAAGTTAAAAAATACTCGCTCAAAACCCGGCCACTTATCTCGCACCACTCTCCATACAAAGCCAGATTGGAAGACTTTTTTGCTAAATTCAGCCAAGAAACGATCATCACCAATTTGTTGAAGACGTTGTGGCGAAAGGGGTTTACTCAACAACATTTCGACGCTTTTTGGGCCGCCTTTGCGCTCACAGGCCCGCTGATATAAATGCGAAAACGTTTCAAGATGTGCCAAGATAATTCCCCCTTTACTTAGGATTTAAGCTGCTATACCAGAATGGCGCAATAGTGCGTCAACGCTGGGTTCGCGTCCTCTAAAAGCTACAAACAATTCCATCGGTTCTTTGCTGCCACCCATTTCTAGAACGTGACGCAAAAAATCCGCCCCCACTTCGGGATTAAAAATGCCTTCTTCTTCAAATCGACTGAAGGCATCTGAACTGAGCACTTCTGCCCACTTATAACTGTAATAGCCGGCCGCGTATCCACCGGCAAAAATATGTCCAAAGCTATTTTGGAAACGATTGAAGCTAGGCGGCTTGATCACAGAGATTTGCTCTCGAATCTGATCCAATACAGCTTGAACCTTAGTGTCAGGGTTAAAGTCTTCATGCAGTTTGAAGTCAAACAAACTGAATTCAAGCTGCCGCAACATTTGCATAGCAGACTGGAAGTTTCTAGCCGCTAGCATTTTGTCTAGCAACTCTTGGGGTAATGGCTCCCCTGTTTCATAGTGACCTGAGATAAAGGCTAGTGCCTCTGGTTGCCAGCACCAGTTTTCAAGGAACTGACTAGGTAACTCTACTGCATCCCAAGGAACACCATTTATGCCAGACACCCCGGCCACATCTATTTGTGTCAACATATGATGAATACCATGGCCAAATTCATGGAACAAGGTGATCACTTCATCATGGGTAAACAACGCTGGTTTGTCTCCCACCGGGCCATTGAAGTTACACGTTAAGTACGCTACGGGATATTGCATCGAACCGTCGCTACGCTTTCTTCTTACCTGACACTCGTCCATCCAAGCTCCACCGCGCTTGTGCTCTCGGGCGTACAAGTCGAAATAGAAACTACCACGTAACTTGCCGTGCTCATCGAGAATGTCAAAATACTTAACATCTTTGTGCCATACCTCTACGTTATCTCTAGGTACGATGTCCACTCGATAAAGCTGTTTCACCACACGGAACAAGCCAGCAACTACTTGTTGTTCGGGGAAGTAAGGTCGTAACTGCTCATCGGAAATGGCGTACTTCTGCTCTTTGAGTTTTTCACTGTAGTAGGCTAGATCCCACGCACTTAGCTCAGTTACCGAAAAAGTCTGTTGTGCAAAGGTTCGAATATCCTCTAAATCCTGCTGTGCTTGAGGTTTGGAGCGGCTCGCGAGATCGGTTAAGAAACCGGTAACTTGTTCTGTGGATTCAGCCATTTTAGTGGCTAAAGAACGCTGCGCGTAGTTTGGGAAATCCAATAGGTTGGCGATTTCATGACGTAACTTCAAGGTTTCGTCGATTAATTCTGAGTTATCAAACTTACCCGCATCAGGCCCTTGCTCTGAAGCACGCGTGCTATAAGCCACATACATTTCTTCTCGCAAATCACGATTATCTGCATAAGTCATCACAGGTAAATAACTAGGAATATCTAAAGTAAATAGCCAGCCTTCTAACTCTTTGCTTTTAGCCAGTTGCTCGGCCGCAGCCAAAGCCGATTCCGGCAATCCCGACAACAAGGTTTTGTCAGTAACATGTTTGTTCCAAGCAAGAGTTGCATCCATCACATTATTGCTAAATTGCGAAGACAGCTCCGATAACCGACTTTGTATTTCACCGTAACGCTGTTTTTTCTGCTCTTCTAGCGCCACGCCAGAGAGGGTGAAGTCACGTATAGCATTGTCTACGACTTTTTGCTGAGCAATAGATAGCTTGGAAAATTCTGCCGATTGCTTAATTTGGCAGTATGCGTCGAATAGCCCTTTGTGTTGCCCTACCCAAGTACCGTATTCAGATAGCAGGGGCAGACAAGCATCATGGACTTCTCGCAGTTTGTCATTACTGACCACTGAATTCATGTGCGAAACCGGAGACCAAAGCCGTCCTAATGCATCATCTACCTCATCTATTGGCTCAACCACAGATTGCCAATTATGGTCCGGCTGCTTCAATACTTCATCGATTGTATGCTTACAGGTCTCTATGGCTTGTTTAACTCTATTCGCTACTTGTTCAATATCAATTTTTGAAAATTGCGGCAATATTGCAATATCTGATTTTGTAGCCGCGTTATTATCTAGATTCATAAATTCCTGTCCCGATGACCATGTTCACGTTTAGAATACTTAGGTAAGGGCAAAACCGCACAAAAGCAAGGTGTTAAACAATAAAATTACACCTTTTGCCCTCCTCTTGAAATTAACTTGCGTTTTAGTAGCTCTGTTTAAAAAAGCTCTTAGGATTAGAATACTTTTCACAGCGACAATTGTGCTAGGGTTATCGCAAGCGTAAAAAAACAGGATTAGAAATGGCAGATTTTGATTATATATGTATTGGCGCAGGTAGCGGTGGAATCGCATCAGCTAACCGAGCAGCCAAATATGGCAAGAAAGTCGCAATTATTGAAGCGAAGGATATTGGCGGTACCTGTGTAAATGTAGGTTGCGTCCCTAAAAAAGCCATGTGGTATGGCGCGCAGGTAGCTGAAGCCATCCATAGGTACGCGCCAGATTATGGTTTTGATGTCACGGTAAACAAGTTCGATTGGAAAAAATTAATCGCCAGTAGAGATGCCTACATTGAACGGATACACGCGTCATATGATCGGGTATTAGGTAATAACAACATTACTGTGATCAAAGGCTTTGCAACCTTCATCGATAAGAATACCGTTGCCGTTGGAGACAAGCACTACAGCGCTGACCATATTTTGGTATCAACGGGTGGCCGTCCCAACAAAGACGATGTGCCAGGCGCCGAATTGGGGATTGATTCAGATGGCTTTTTTGGATTACAAGAGCAGCCTGAAAGAGTCGTTGTAGCCGGCGCAGGTTATATTGCTGTGGAGCTTGCTGGGGTGATGCATAGCCTAGGCAGTGAGACCCACTTGTTAGTTAGAAATAACGCGCCGCTGCGTAACTTCGACCCTATGCTGAGTGAAACTCTCGCTGAAATCATTGAGCAAGAAGGACCGACGCTACATACCCACCATGTTATCCAAGAAGTTAAACAGAATGAAGACGGTAGTCTTTGTGTGGTGATGACCGGTGGCGAACAAATTGAAACTGACTGTTTGGTATGGGCCATTGGGCGGCGACCAGCCAATGATAACATAGGTTTGGAAAAAATTGGTGTCGAACTAGATGACAAAGGTTATATCAAAGTTGACAAGTACCAAAATACCAATGTAGAGAATGTTTACGCGGTAGGCGATTGTATCGGTAAGGTTGAACTCACTCCAGTTGCGGTAAAAGCCGGGCGACTATTGTCAGAACGTTTGTTTAACGGCCAACAAGATGCACATATGGATTATGATCTAATCCCTACTGTTGTCTTTAGTCACCCACCAATAGGCACCATTGGCCTAACCGAGCCTGAAGCAATCGCGAAGTACGGAGAAGACAATATCATCGTGTACAACTCCAGTTTTGCGGCTATGTATACCGCAGTCACTCAGCATAGACAAACCACAAAGATGAAGTTGATTTGCGCGGGTAAGGAACAAAAAGTAGTCGGTTTACACGGCATTGGTTTTGCCATGGACGAAATTTTGCAGGGGTTTGCTGTAGCAATGAAAATGGGTGCTACTAAAGCAGATTTCGATGCTTGTGTCGCAATACACCCAACAAGTGCAGAAGAGTACGTTACTCTTACTTAACGGCTTATCAAACCTACTAGGTTCTATTCGTGTGCAACTGCACCGATAGAGGCTAGTAGGTTGTTTGATTAATAACTTATTGGTATTAGGTTCTCAGGGAACATGGTTGCCCTGCGCGACTACCCTCTAGGAAGCATGTCCGATAGTAAGGTCGCGATCCCCAAAAATGACATAAAGCCGGCAATATCGGTTATGGTGGTCAACACAATCGAAGATGATTGAGCGGGATCCATGCCGAATTTCTTCAGTGCTATCGGCACTATAGCGCCAGCCGTGCAGGCGATAGCTAGAGAAGACACCATCGCCAAAGAAATCACCAAGGCCAAACCAAAAGATCCACTCCAGAAATAAACGGCTATGGAGCACGTCACCGCAATAGCTAAGCCGTTCATGGTTCCGGCAAGTAATTCTTTAGTCATCACTTTTGCCCAATGCCGAGTTGTAATTTCTCGCAAGGTTAATCCCCTCATGGTAACCGCCAGTGCCTGCGCCCCTGCATTACCGGATTGTCCTGCGGCTACAGGTAATAAGATCGCAAGGGCGGTAATTTCGGAAATTAGCCCTTCGAAAGCCCCTACCACTGCTGCCGCAGCAAAGGCAGTGAGAAGATTAATTTGCAGCCATGGAAGCCTTTTTTTAACCGCAAAGATACTACTGGATAAAGCTCGCTCTTCTTTACTCACACCCACCATGGTTTGCATGTCGGTGGCTAAATCTTCTTTAGTCGACTGGTAAATATCAAAAAAGTGAATGGCGCCTATGAGCTGATTTTGCAGGTCTAACACCGGAATGGCGCTGCTTCTGTATCCTTCAAATTTCTCAATGACCATATCTTTGCTGTCCAATGCGCTAAAGGCAGTGCGCAGGGGACGGGAAATAGATATCAGTGTTTTTTCTGGTTGGCTGCTGACCAATTCGGATAGCGTTACCTCACCCAACAAGCTCTGCTTTTCGTCGATAACGTAAATGATATCTTCGGCTTTGATTTTTTGCTGCTTGAGCTTCCTCAGTACATCTTCTACTTCGGTATCAGCGTAGAAGGCGCTTACACGAGTGGTCATCATTCGAGCGGCAGTGTCTTCGGGATAGGTCAATAAATCAGTGTACTCTTTGGCTAACTCATGATCAGATTGACGGAAAACTTGCATAATTCTGTTGAAATCATTCTCTGCCAACCTGCTTAACAGGGCTATCGCGATATGACTATCAACCCCTTTAATAATCTCTACCGCCAGCTGGTCTGTGCACGCAGCGAGGATTCTTTCAGATACCCCCGCGGTAAAATACTTCCACAGTGCAACAACTACAGGAACGGGTTGAGAATTGAGTATCTCCGCTGCACCTTTTGCAGGAATAGATTCCAGGTACCTGACACTTTTGTAAGGATAATTTGCCAAATATTCGCTATTGATACTCTGAGTCGTTTCTCGCAATTCAATATTATTAACTGACATAGATTTTCCCAATTATGATGCATTCGCCCCTTAGTTGTTTGTATCCAAGGGTTGGATCAGGTCGACCATGTTAACTATGGTATCACCATATATTTCAAGTAAGTCCGAAGAGACTGAGCCATTTTTTGATTCATGAGCGTGCCGAATAGACATGAAATGACGTAACCGGCTGTAGTGGATCACACCTACAAATTCGTGCTTTTTATTCACTACCGCTAGAGTGTCTGTGTGGTTCCATAGATCCCACTCCATCGCTGCAATCATATCAGAGTTGGCATTGCAGACTTCCTGCTGACTACTAATGATCAGCGATGTCACTTCGCTATTCGAATCGCCACGTAGGAGGTCACCAATGAACACTTTGCCCTCGAATTGGCGAGCTTGATTAACTACATAAAGCGATTGCAAATAAGAGTAGGAGCGTTTTTTCAAACGAAACATCACTTCTGCAATTTCCATGTGGTTATCAACGATAAGGACATCCGTTTCGACCATAGAGCCTATGGTATATTCAGGATAAGTGATCAGCATCTTACACAGGGTTTGTTTACGCAAAGGTAACAGCTTGATTGCGGATTGACGAGTGTCTGCATCGACGTGTCGCAAGATAGCAGCTAAATCTGCAATATCCATATACTCGGTTAATTTCAGACATTGCGCTTCGGTAAAGAAGCTGAAAAGCTTGGCTGATACACTAGGGATCATCGACTTTAAAACCTTTACCGCAGGCGAGATAGGGGCCGATTTAAGAATTGCCGCCGCATGCTCCGGGTCAACCAGTTCAAGTTTACGCGCCGCAGCTATTGGCTCTGAGGCGATAAAATGTAGGGTTAAGTTATAATGAACCTGATTCATTGTACTCCCCAGTACAAGCCTGCTCTACAGATCTTTTTCATGCTCTAACTCCGCCAATACAACACAAGGGGTTTCGGTATAGAGTTTAGCGGGGACAAAGACTTTTCCTGTTTGGGTTTCCAGTTCTAACGAGCTTTGGGTGAAAGCCACAATTTTTCCTTCAAATCCGGCAATTCTGACTCTTTCGCCCACATTAAGATGCTTAATAGCTTGTCGCGAACCAACTAAATTTTTAACCAATTCATTGCTTCCCAGGCCATAAGCCAGCGCAATGCCAAAACTGAATACAGCTAATTCAACTATTACCAAGGTAGTAACAAATTGAATATTCATGCCCAGTTGTTCAATACCAATAACCACCGCGATACCCACAATGGACCACTTGACGAAGAGTCCAATGCGGCTACTGTATTTCAAACCTGTGGTTTGCGCGGCGGCTTCTGTCATCGTTTTGGCTATATTGCCAATAAAAAAGCCACCTACTACTATGATAATCCCTGCCAGAATATTGGGTAAGTATCCAAGCAACTCTCGTAGCCATGAAGCAATAAAATCAACGCCGAGACTGGACATTGCCGCAGCAAAGAAGAACACCATAATGACCCAAAACGTCGCGCGACTAATGAGCACCGAATGATGGGGTTTGATATTAATACGTTTATCTAGAGACAGTTTACTACTTAATTTATTCAGTAAACGACCGACAAAAGAAACTAAAGAATGTGTCAGTCGCGAAACGATCCAAGCTATAATCCAGCCCACTATCAGTAGAATTAATGCGCCCAGGATCTGTGGAACATAGGCCACCAGATAACCCATTAATTGTTCATAATTTGTCGTGAGTGCGACTTCCCAATCTGTCATCTGTTTTTCCTACTGGTATATTTTGCCGAAGGTAGATTGTAGCGAGCCACGCTTGTAATAATAAGCGTGGTTCAATTAACAGCCTATTTAGGACTACCCCTTACCTTGAGTGCGGTTTCTGTTGGGTCGAGCATTTTTTTCGATAAATTGAAAAATTAGATCTGCCACATCTTTTTTGGTTGCGGTTTCAATCCCTTCTAAACCTGGTGAAGAGTTAACTTCCATCACAACCGGACCTCGTTCAGCACGCAGTAAATCCACACCACAAACGTTTAGGCCCATAATATTGGCGGCAGCAACCGCAGTTGCTCGTTCTTCTTTAGTAAGTTTTATTAATACTGCCGAGCCTCCTCGATGTAAGTTTGAACGAAACTCACCTTCAGCACCTTGTCGTTTCATAGCAGCCACAACTCTATCACCAACCACAAAGCAACGAATGTCTGCACCGCCTGCTTCTTTGATAAATTCCTGAATTAAAATATTAGCTTCCAAACCCATGAATGCTTCAACAATAGCCTCTGCTGTTTTGGACGTTTCCGCTAGTACCACGCCAATTCCCTGAGTACCCTCAAGTAATTTAATCACACATGGTGCACCACCTACATTTTTAATCAGATCTTTAATATTGTCAGGGCGATTGGCAAAACCAGTTCGGGGTAAACCTATGCCTTTTCTGGATAACAACTGCATGGAGCGTAATTTATCTCTGGAACGACTAATAGCAACAGATTCATTAACACAGAAACTACCTGTCATCTCGAACTGTCGAACCACCGCCGTACCATAAAAAGAAACGGATGCGCCTATTCGGGGAATAACGGCATCATATTGCGGCAGCTCAGCACCTTTATATCGAACCACGGGTCGACTACTGGTAATGTCCATATAACAGTGTAACGTATCGATAATATCGACTTCATGCCCCCGTGCTTGGCCTGCTTCTTTTAAGCGGCGAGTAGAGTAGAGCCTCTTGTTTCTAGATAAAATTGCTATTTTCATTTTGACTTCCTGTATGGTGTTTATAGTTACTTAGACGAGCTTCATACTCTATTAGTCACAAAGGGTTAAACTTATGCGGAAAATAGCTGGCATTGCGAGCTAACTGAATCAAGTTTTCAGATTAAAATAATCAAACAGTTACTGACAGAAATTTTTACGCATCAAGACTTTGGTTTAAAAATTAAGCCTAATTACACCATTGATATTAGGCTAGATTTAGCATTCCGACAGGACAATTTTGCGAAAAATCGTGCTATTCATCGGTTATTTAAAAGTTTTCTATGTGCTTGAATGTATAGCTGCTAGCATCAAGACTGCGGGTTGTGGCAAGGTTGCATTCAATCTTCGTTGACACTAGTTAAATATTTTTTATCCTCTCGTCTGCGAGGCGTAATTAGAATCTAGCGCTGCACTATTTCAATCGCAATATACTTCTGAAACATATGATAGATAAGATAAAAAATAGGCTATGACTAAAAGAAAAGATTGGTGGGGAGAGTTTAACTTCAACCTAGCACAGACCAGGTGTTGGCGAATTGCTGAGCGTGTCATTGCGATAAAACGCAGTGGTCACGAGTGGACAATTTGGAATAAAGAAACTGAATTTGAATTAGATAAACCGATTTTAACCGGTGCACCTAAGGCAACAGAATCATTTCAAGACGTTGACTTTAATAGATATATGTTAAGCAACACCAGCGAAACGCTCATAATTGAGCCTTCTTTAGCCGATCGAGCCATGGTCGCTAGGCCAAGTAGACCCTTTATTATCATGCCGGAAGAAGAAATTAAGATATATGTAAGTACACCACTATGGATGACAATATTGATCCCGCACCGCGAAGTTCCAATCGCTGACATTCCATTTTGGCGTCCCTCTGATTCTTGGTTTGGGCCCAATACTATGAAAGGAGATATATGCTATTCAAAATACACCGATGCAAAAATGGATCGCAGTTTACTTGAAAAACGCTCCCATAGAGCCTCGACCATGGTTATTCTGAAAAATGCCCAAGAAGAACCTCTCAAAATAGAAAGACTGAATTTACCCGTTCCCGCTCTCAAGCTGTATGTTGACCAAGATGGTGAATTTTGGACCGATCAGATTTCTATTCTGCAGAGGATGGAACACGCAAAATCCGTTTCACACGTTCGCCATACCCCACCAGAGGATATTCAGAACATGCTGCAAGTATCAGAATCACGAGAACTGAGTAAAAAATCATCCTTTTTGTCCTCGATCAAAAGCCTAGTAGATTAAGTTTAACAGTGAGAACCTGTACCAATGAACGAAGAAAGTAAAACCTTAGACCTATTAGAAAGGCTGCATGTGTTCGATATCGGCCAAGCTCTTTTCATTCTCATAGTAGGGTATTTTGTCGCCAAATTTTTTAGCAATTTAGTGATGCGCTTTAATCTGGCCAATATGTCCAATCATAGTCAGGTATTAGTTCGACGAGGCGTCTTTTACGGCATCATGGTCTTAATGTTTATGTCCGCTTTACGTGAACTAGGATTTGACCTTAGCGTTGTGTTAGGCGCTGCGGGTATACTCAGCGTCGCTATTGGATTTGCGTCTCAAACTTCCGCGTCGAACCTGATTAGTGGCCTGTTTTTAATGATGGAAAGACCTTTTTCAATTGGCGATGTGATCAAGATTGATCAGACTACAGGAGAAGTTATCTCCATTGATTTGTTGTCGGTAAAAATCAGAACCTTTGATAATTTGTTTGTTCGAGTGCCAAACGAATCAATGATAAAGACGCAAGTCACTACATTGACAAAATTTCCGATCCGGCGGGCAGATCTAAAAGTCGGTATTGCCTATAAAGAAGACATCGCAAAAGTAAAAGCTATCTTGACCGAAATCGCAGATAAAAATCCGCTATGTTTAAGCGAGCCAGCGCCACTTTTTATTTTGTTAGGATTTGGATCTTCCTCGGTAGATATCCAGTTTTCTGTTTGGTCAAAAAGAGAGAATTTTTTATTATTAAAAAACGAAATCTATCAAACTATAAAAGAGGCATTTGACCAAAATGGCATTGAAATACCTTTCCCTCACTTGAGTTTGTACTCAGGTGAAGCGTCAAAGCCAATCCCTATTTCGTTGCAAAAAGAAGACCCAGAACTAAAGTGAATTGGCATCTTTGATGCGCCACGGCAAATTTGAAGCTGCCGAACATAGTCTGCCTCACCTAGAACCCGCACGGGGCTCAGTAGGGTGCACTACTCAATAGGTTTGGCAGCAACTTGGCTTTGATTTCGCCAAGATTAGTGACCCTACAAAGAACAAACCTAAAGATGTTCGGGTTAATTTATCTTTTTTTTCAGATACTTCGTTCATTATATTGGGGTTATTGGTCTATCTTTATAGTCTCAATGCCTAACAATATTTTCATTCACAATGAACGATACTTTTATTTTTGCTGAAGACACTAAGGATGACACCCCAGTTCTGGCCACCAAGTGGAAGATACTGGTGGTTGATGATGAGCCTGAAGTGCACAATATCACTCGCTTGGTGTTAAGTGACTTTAGTTTTGAGAATGGCTCGGTAGAATTTAACAGTGCGTTCTCAGCCAAAGAAGCAAAGCAAATCATGCTCGAGACCGATGAGCAGTTTGCAGTCGCCTTAGTGGACGTGGTGATGGAGACCAACCATGCGGGACTAGAATTCGTAAAGTGGGTCAGAGAAGAGTTAAATAATCATCAGATTCGCCTGATACTTCGCACCGGACAACCCGGCGAAGCGCCAGAAGAAAGTGTAATCCGTGATTATGATATTAATGATTACAAAAATAAGACCGAACTGACCGCTCTGCGCTTAAAGACCTCCATCTATTCTTCGTTACGCAGTTATCGTGACATCGTCACTATTGATAAACATCGACAAGGTCTGGAAAAAATAATCGCTGCGTCTTCAGAATTTATCGCCTGCGATACGCTACCGCAATTTGCTTCCACCATTCTCAAGCAAGTTGTATTGGTGCTGGGCATCGACGAAGAAGAAATTATATGCTGCGCCGCAGCAACTGATACCGCACAGCAGAATTACAAAGTTAATATTCTGGCCATCAATCATTACAACGAGAAAGGCTGTTTTAATGACGCCGATGAAATACTCACCGAAGAAGTAAACTCGCGACTCAAGCAAGCATTACGGATCAAGCAATCGGTAAATGAGAAAGACTATTTTGTGGGGTACTTTACCACTAAACGAGGTAGTGAAAATTTACTCTACGTTTCTCATCAACAACATCTTGAGCCGGTACAGCACAGTTTATTAGAATTCTTTGCTAATAACATTGCCGTAGCCTATGAAAATCTAAAACTACGTGACACCGTGAAAGAATCGCAAAAAGAGCTTTCATATATCATCGGTGAAGCGGTTGAAATGCGCAGTAAAGAGACCGGTAGTCATGTGAGGCGCGTGGCTTGTGCAAGCTATATGCTAGCGATAAACATTGGTATACCTGAACACCAGGCCGAGATGATAAAGCTTGCCTCCCCTCTACACGATGTGGGCAAAGTAGGTATTCCTGATGCGATTTTAAATAAAGCCGGAAAGCATACTGCCCAGGAATGGGAAATCATGCAGACTCATTCTATGATTGGCTATGAAATGCTAGCTAAATCAGATAATCCAATATTAAAGCTAGGTGCGACCATTGCCCATCAACATCACGAAAAATGGGACGGCAGTGGATATCCTCAAGGGTTAAAAGCTAACCAAATTGACATAGCCGCTAGGATCACGGCGCTAGCAGACGTTTTTGATGCCTTAGGCAGCAGACGCTGCTATAAAGAAGCTTGGTCAATTCGGCAGATTTTAGATCTGTTGGCCCAACAACGGGGTAAACATTTCGAGCCGAAACTGGTGGATGCTTTATTAGAAAATATCGATGACTTTATACAATTAAGACGGGATTATCCTGACCCTAATTGAGCCTATCTTGCGGTTAAATTGATAACAAAGCGCGAAATAGTTCGCGCTTTATAAATTAAATTGGCTCGAAATTCTAAAGAATAAAACGACTCAAGTCTTCGTTATCAACTAGTCGTTCCAAATGTTCGTTCACATAGGCCTCATCTATTTCAATGACAGTTCCATGCTTTTCACTGGCATCAAAGGAAATGTCTTCCATCAAACGTTCCATCACAGTATGAAGACGGCGAGCACCGATATTTTCAGTTCGCTCATTAACTTGCCAAGCAGCCTCTGCTACACGTTTGATCCCATCATTGGTGAAGCTTACACTTACCCCCTCAGTGCCTAACAAGGCAATATATTGCTCGGTTAGCGATGCACTAGGCTCGGTTAGGATCCGCACAAAATCGCCCACACTCAGCGCTGACAATTCAACCCGAATAGGTAAACGGCCTTGTAGCTCTGGGATTAAATCAGACGGCTTACTCATTTGGAACGCGCCTGAGGCAATAAATAATATATGGTCCGTTTTGACCATGCCGTGCTTAGTCGAAACAGTAGAGCCTTCCACTAATGGTAGCAAATCTCGTTGTACCCCTTCTCGTGACACATCGGCGCTGCCTGAACCTTCTCGTTTACAGATTTTGTCAATCTCATCAACAAATACAATGCCGTTTTGTTCGACGTTATATAAGGCCTTGTCTTTGAGCTCTTCATGATTAACTAATTTAGATGCTTCTTCTTCGATAAGTAGTTTAAAAGCTTCTTTGATTTTAAGCTTTTTCTTCTTTTTCTGTGAACCCGACAGATTCTGAAACATCCCCTGAAGCTGGTTAGTCATCTCTTCCATCCCAGGAGGAGCCATAATTTCTACACCAACCTGAGGTAATGCCACATCGATTTCGATTTCTTTGTCATCCAACTGACCTTCGCGTAATTTCTTACGGAATGCTTGGCGAGTCCCTTTATCTTCAACTTTCTCTTTTTCACCCCAAGCATTTTCTGGAGGTGGCAACAAAGCATCAAGGATACGTTCTTCGGCCGCTTCCTCGGCACGATATTTAACCTTTTGAGTCTCTTGTTCTTTGGTCATTTTAACTGAGATGTCAGCCAAATCACGAATAATGGTTTCAACTTCTTTGCCCACATAGCCCACTTCAGTGAACTTTGTCGCTTCGACTTTTATAAAAGGCGCATTGGCAAGCTTGGCTAAACGACGGGCAATTTCGGTTTTCCCCACACCTGTAGGACCGATCATTAAAATATTTTTTGGCGTAACTTCCTGACGCAACTCAGGCTGTAATTGCATTCTGCGCCAGCGATTTCGTAATGCTATAGATACGGCACGTTTAGCATCTTGCTGGCCAATAATGTGTTTATCCAATTCGTGGACAATTTCTCTTGGGGTCATATCTGACATAGGCTCAACCTTGTTTCATGTTTATCGATAATTCGGTGATGCAACTATCGATTAAAATTAGTATTCGAGTGTTTCGATCGTTTGGCTGTGATTGGTAAACACACAGATATCGCCCGCGATGCTCAGGCTTTTTTCAGCTATCTCTTTAGCAGACAAATCGGTATTTGCTAACAAAGCGGTTGCGGCAGCTTGTGCATAAGGACCGCCGGAACCAATGGCAATAAGATCTTGTTCTGGCTGCACCACATCGCCATTTCCGGTAATTATGAATGAGGCTGTGTGGTCTGCCACCGCCAGTAATGCTTCTAATTTTCTGAGCATCCGGTCGGTGCGCCAATCTTTGGCTAGCTCAACTGCGGCTTTTGTTAGATGCCCTTGGTGCATTTCGAGTTTACTTTCGAAGCGTTCGAATAGCGTAAAGGCGTCAGCTGTGCCACCAGCAAAACCGGCAATTACTTTATTGTTGTATAGCCTACGTACTTTACGAGCATTACCTTTCATAACGGTATTGCCCAATGAAACTTGGCCATCTCCAGCGATGACAACCTGATTATTGCGACGTACTGATACAATTGTAGTCACTGCGACTCCTTGATCTCGATAGGGTAAGCCAGCACCCTAGAACTGGGTCGCTGGCACTTCAATGAAGTATATGTGGGGAGTGGCGCGAAATTTTCAAGCTTTTAATCGGCTTGGGACAAAACATAGTCAGTATTGTTATAGATCCCAATACCAGATTTGACAGCTTCCGATACCAACTTTTTGGATAATATGGCGATCAGCCTCGGCATCACGTTTATAGTCATAAGGTCCTAAGACCACCCGATACCACAGACCATTCTTACCTTCACTGCGTCTCACTTGAGATTCGAGGCCTTGCATGGCCAGTTTAGCGCGCATTTCATCTGCTTGAGTTTGCTTGCGAAACGAACCACACTGCATAAGGTAGGGACGCTCAGACTTTTGTTGCTCTTTGCGGTCAATTTCGACATTGCCATGCTTTAATTCTTCAGGGTAACTGTAACGTTCAATAGGCATGTCTGGTAACGGCTCTATATCATCTGTGCTGGTGGCTTGCTCTGTGGCAGGAGTCGCTGATTCGACAGCCTCAGGCACAGAGATTTCAACATCTGTGCGACTTATTGACCATAAAAAATATACAAATCCCACCACCAATAAGACGGTCACTACAATACGTATCCAAGGCAATTTCACCTGCGCTGGGGCGTTTTTCGATTGAGGTTTTTTTTTCGGCACTTGGCCGCGTTTTACAAAATCTTTGTGAGCCATGTTATTGCTTTTTTACCCAAACTGCTGAGGTGCGAAGTTATGTCAAACCGTTTAACATTTAAGACCTGATGCTATCTGACATCAGGATTGTAGTTAAGCCAAATAGTAACGCGAATAGGCTATGGAAACCAAGATGAAAAGTGCATAGGCGGCTTGTTTATTGATATGGCAATTGACACTTGAGTCACACAACTGGGGGTTCACCTCGCTGGCCTATTTCATCTCACATGAAGTCTTGCGGGTCGACATCAATCGACCACCGTACTTTGCGCGTGATAGGTAAAGACTCAATCTGATTAACTTGACTGGCGATGACTTTATTTAACAACGAACGGCTATTGGCTTGCAGCAACAGCTGCATACGATAGCGGCCCTGACGCTTTTCCATAATGGCAGGAATTGGGCCGATAACTTTGACCCCTAGGCAGGTCAGCATTAACCCCACTTGGGACAAAAATTCGAAGGCCAACTCAATGTGACTGGCTTCGGCTCGAAACAGTGTATGAAAACAAAATGGTGGTAGTCCAGCGTGTTTACGTTCTAACAAGGCATGACGGGCAAAATGTCCATAGCCGTTGTGAATTAAGTCTTGCAGCAGTGGATGTCCTGGCTGATGGGTTTGCAGCCACATCTCCCCGGGTTTTTCCGCTCGGCCAGCGCGGCCGGAGAGTTGGGTGATAAGTTGGGCTAGATGCTCTGGGGCACGATAATCGGCGCTAAATAAGGCTCCGTCTGCATCGAGGATCACCACCAAGGTCACATTAGGGAAATGGTGTCCTTTGGAGAGGATTTGGGTACCAATCAAAATATGATGGGTGCCTCGATTGATTTCTTCCAGTAAATCATTCAATTTGGTTTTACCGCGCACACTATCACTGTCTATTCGGACTGAACTAAATTGCGCAAAGCGCTTTTTAAGACTTTGCTCTAACTGCTCGGTGCCGACGCCATGGGTAACCAACTCATGATGGCCGCACGATTGACAAGAAGAAGGCAAAGAGCGGGCGGAGCCACAGTGGTGACACTGTATTTTATGTAATGCTTTGTGCACCGTATAAGGCTTGTTACAGCGCTTACACTCTTCAATATGACCACAATGATGGCACAACAAAGCAGGGGCATAGCCCCGTCTATTCACAAATAACATGATTTGGCTGCCCGCATTGAGGTGTTGCTCCATCCTCTGCAGCATGCCCTGAGCTAAGCCAGCAACCAAAGGCTGGTTAGTAATATCCAATACATTTTGCTTTGCTTGCAACGCATTGCCGGCCCGCCTAATCAGTTGCAAATGCTGATATTTATTGGTGAGGGCATTGTTCAATGTTTCCAAGCAAGGAGTGGCGGATCCCAACACCAGTGGGACATTATGCGCTTTTGCTCTTAGTACGGCTAAATCCCGCGCGTTATAACGCAAGCCATCTTGTTGCTTGTATGATGAATCGTGCTCTTCATCTACGATGATCATGCCGGGATTGAGCATAGGCGTGAAAATAGCGGAGCGGGTGCCGATCACAATAGCCACTTCACCCCGTCGGCTTTTTTGCCACACCACTAAACGTTCATTGTCACTGAGCCCTGAATGCAAGACCCCGACTTCCAGGCCAAAACGCTTTTCAAAACGCTTGACCGTTTGGGGGGTTAAACCAATTTCAGGAACTAATATCAGAACCTGTTGCTTGTTTAATAGCACCTCTTCAATACTTTGTAGGTAAACTTCTGTTTTACCACTTCCAGTAATACCCTCGAGTAGAAAGCAGGCATAACGTCCCAAAGTTTGGGTAATCGCAGTGATTGCTAGTGCTTGTTCCACATTGGGTGTAGGCTTGTCCCCAACCTCAAGTTTGAGCCACAAATTTGTCTGTATCTCAGCCGCGATAGGTTCTATTTTGGCAATCTCCCTATCAACCAAGCCCTTGATCACACTATCGCTGAAGTGTTGCTTAAGTCCGGTCAAGGATTGCGGCCCCTCTTGGAGGGCATGAAACAAATGGACTTGTTTTTTGGCGCGCTTAATAGCCTCTGGCACCTCCAGTTGGCTTTCATCTAATAGACGCAAATAGTCAATTGGTTTTGGTTGGTCTGACTCACCTTTGCGCAAAGCAACTGGTAAGGCAGCATGCAGCACCTCACCAATGGGATGATGGTAGTATTGCGCCATCCAATGACACAGAGATAATAATGACTCGTCCAATACCGGATGCTGATCAAGTAACTGTGAGATAGCTTTTAACTTGGCAAAATGCGGCGAACTAGCGACAGTTCCGGTCACTATTCCGACCATCGAACGTGGTCCAAAAGAAACACGCACGCGGCATCCTACTTGAATATCAGTTTGATCACTCAGGTAATCGAAAAGTTGTCGTTTGGGTAACGCTAGGGCAACTTGATAAATCGGCATGGTTTAAATTTGGCTATTCCGGCTATTTTTATATATCAAAGCAATGGTTTTGGTTAACAATCAAGCAAAACTCCTTGATCCGTCTCGCTCTTTACATTAATATGCGCGCCTCTTTGCGGCAAGCCGCTATTTAATTTAATTTGCGTATGGTGTGCAGCTTCGGGCTGTATAGCGATACGGCCCAGAAATGAGGTAATCCATATGAAACAAGATATTCATCCAGAATACAATGAAATGACAGCAACTTGCTCTTGTGGCAATAAAATTGTTGTTCGTTCAACTTTAGGTAAAGACATCAACCTTGACGTATGCTCAGCCTGTCACCCATTCTACACTGGTAAGCAACGTAACGTTGACACCGGTGGTCGTGTTGACAAGTTCAAGAAACGTTTTGGTGCATTGGGCAAGAAGTAAGTCCAGTCAATCTATTGTTAAAAAGGCGCATTATGCGCCTTTTTTTATACCTGCTAAATATTAAATAATCACAGCCTCATTCTGCCATCCAGCACACTAAAAAACAGCTAAACTGACATTATTGCCCACAGCATCCAGTGTTTGTTTACTGTTGAATATCAGTACTTTGAATAAGATGGCAGATAAACATGCGTTTGGTGAATGTTATTTATTCTCTTGTCTGATATGTCTTCGGCCTAAGCCTATGTTACATTTGCCTGCAGTGGCCAAAATAAAAACAATAAACCACTAACAAAAAAACAACATACTCACCCTACAAATTAAGGAATAAGACACGTATGTCTGATTTTCGTCAAAAAGCGTTGGATTATCATGCTAAACCCGTTCCGGGAAAAATCAGTGTAGAGCTTACCAAGCCAGCGGAAAGTGTCACCGATTTGGCCTTGGCGTACAGTCCTGGTGTTGCGGAACCCGTCAGAGAAATTGCTGCTGACCCTAATGCCGCATACACCTATACCGGCAAAGGCAACTTAGTGGCTGTCATCACCAATGGCACTGCCATTCTTGGCTTAGGTAATTTAGGGCCTTTAGCATCCAAACCTGTCATGGAAGGAAAAGCGTTATTGTTCAAGCGCTTTGCTGGCATTGATTCCATTGATATCGAAGTGAAGCACCGTACAACCGAAGAGTTCATCAATACGGTTGCTAACATTGCTGATACATTCGGAGGAATTAATCTTGAAGACATCAAAGCTCCGGAGTGCTTCGAGATAGAACAAGAGCTGATCAAGCGTTGCTCCATCCCAGTGTTTCATGATGACCAACACGGTACCGCCATTGTGACCGCTGCGGGTATGCTTAATGCGCTGGAAATCCAAGGTAAGGTTATTCACGACGTGACTATCGTGTGCATGGGCGCTGGCGCTGCAGCCGTTGCCTGTATGGAATTATTGATTAAGTGTGGCGCGCAAAGAGAGCGTATTTATATGCTAGACCGTAAAGGTGTGATCCATACCCGAAGAGACGATCTGACTCCACACAAATTATTGTTTGCCAATAATACCGACAAACGTACTTTAGAGGATGTAATGGAAGATGCGGATGTATTCGTCGGCGTGTCTGGACCAGATGTACTGCCCCCTGAAACACTGAAACTAATGAACGATAATCCGGTAGTGTTTGCTTGTTCAAATCCAGATCCGGAAATAAAACCAGAGTTGGCCCATCAAGTGCGTGATGACTTGATAATGGCGACTGGCCGTTCTGATTATCCTAATCAGGTTAATAATGTCTTATGTTTCCCATTTATTTTCCGTGGTGCCCTTGATGTCAGAGCCTCAACCATAAATGATGAGATGAAAGTTGCAGCTGTAGAAGCTATTCGTGCCATCGCCAAAGAACTCGTCCCGCAAGAGGTCTTGGCTGCAAGTCAAATCGATGCTTTGGAGTTTGGCCGCAAATACATCATTCCCAAACCTATGGATCCGAGACTTTGCAAGCGAGTCGCGACTGCTGTAGCACAAGCAGCGATTGCCTCTGGCGTTGCACGGCTAGACCGCTTACCGGCTAATTATTTAGACAAGTTATGACGGTTCAATAGTTGCTGGCAGGGTGTAAGACTCGCCCTACCAAGCAGCTTTTACCACACAACAACTTTGCATTAGTCTCGATTGCGCCCAAGCTTGTCATGACTGCTGACCCAATGCCCACCAATCACAGCACAAGCAAGCGAAATATCGCCGGCCAACACGGTGGCAGCAACGATTTCAGCTAACTTGTTAGCTTTGCCTTTACCGTAACAGTCCATTAGTTCTAGACATTCCTTTTGAGTTGGTAATCCGGTTCCACCGCCATACGTCGCCACTATCAAAGATGGCAAAGTAATCGATAAGTAAAAGTCACCGTTGTCCAATAATTCGTGGGAAAGTAACCCGGCATGGGACTCTACAACATTGGCTTCATCTTGACCCGTTGCAATAAATATAGAAGCAATCCCATTAGCTGAATGGGGACCATTGTACGCAGCGCCCGCCATTAACGCCCCCGTGTTGGCCAACACAGTTGCCTTAGCTAGCATCTTGGTATCCACCTTCATTATTTTTTTAAGCACTTCTTTTTTGAGGACAATTTCAGCTATTACTCGTTTACCCCGGGTGTGCAGCATATTTAAATGAGAGTGTTTTTTATCCGTGTCCATATTGCCAGATAGTAAGTACTGACAACCACCTGGGTAGTTCGCGCAAATCCATTCGCAAGCTGCCAAGGTGGCCTTACCCACCATGTTCTGTCCTGCGGCATCACCGGTTGTGTAGTTAAACCGCAAGTAACGTGTTTTAGATACTGACCACTGCATGATGTGGTCTAGCTTGCCGATGCTGGTAGTGGTTTCAGCAGCTTGCTTAATTTTTTGAAAATTCTCAACTACCCAAGCGCCAAAGTCTCTCGCCTGTCTAGCATTGTCAAAAATAAACGCTGGGGCTCGTTGCATAAATTGTTCAACCACTGTGGTATTCACCCCACCACACTCATTGACCACCCGCATACCACGGCTATAGCTGGCTACCAAGGTACCTTCTGTGGTTGCCAATGGCACATGAAATAAACCATTGGCGTATTCACCATTGACCTGAATTGGACCTGCAATACCTACAGGCATTTGTACCACGCCAATAAAGTTTTCAATATTGCCAGGCAGGGCTGCGGGGTCGATGGAGTAGTGGCCTGTGTGAGGTAATTCAGTGCCGGTCTGTTGAGTGAGATACTCTCTGCGTTTTTGCGCCCACTCGTTACTGTAATCATTCATGGTGTTACGGGGAATGCGTGGCGTTTTGCTCATTTAAATAATCCTTAAATATAGTCCGGGTACTCGCTACATATAAAATGCAAAGTACTTGCCAGATAATAGTATGGGACTAAAATGACCAAAGTATGAAGTTAAGCTTGAAAATACTCAATAATCTCAACTCGGGCTAAAGTCTACCCGAGATAAGACTAGTTTTTGCACCACTTTGGGGTGTGGTGCTATGAGACTATGGTGCAGTGCTCTGAATCTTGTTGATTGCCCTTATAAGCAGGAGCGTGTGCGACAAACATCCTTTTACAGCTTATTCCTCACTGTCTTTAATCTCCAAACCCATTGATTCCATCAGTTCACGGGCTACTTTTGGAATTCTATTTGGGTTATCTTTGCGTAGATCATCATCATCGGGCAAGGGTTGGCCATTAAATGCGTGCAAAAATGCCTCGCACAATAATTCTGAATTGGTTGCATGCCGTAAGTTGTTGACTTGACGACGAGTGCGTTCATCCGTCAATACTTTTAACACTTTGAGTGGAATTGAGACCGTGACTTTCTTTACCAACTCACTCTTTTTACCGTGTTCAGCGTAGGGATGTATGTATTTTCCGTTCCACTCTGCCATGTTGATGCTCTTTTTAATCTTTCTTATAAACGGAAATTCTAACCGTAAGTCAGTTAGATGTCTAAACATCTTGACGGCTTAGCCAACTCAGTTTAGTTTAGACGTCTAAACGGCTAATTGTTTACTATATTGAATTTTGGAGTGTTACATGGTGTCTTACGCCCAGGGTATTGAATCGCTTAACCAGACAATGGCTGAATTAAGTGGAATAAATGTGTCTTTTGAATTTTTCCCTCCCAAGACAGAGAAAATGGAACAAACCCTGTGGAAATCGGTTAACCGTCTAGCGCCGCTAAAGCCCGCATATATGTCAGTTACCTATGGTGCGAATAGTGGTGAACGAGATCGGACTCATGATGTGGTCAAACGTATTCAGGCGGAAACCGGTGTGGCCGCCGTACCTCATTTGACCTGTGTAGACGCCAGTCGCGAAGAACTAGTGCAAATCGCACAAGACTATTGGGATAGTGGTATTCGCAGAATTGTAGCCTTGCGGGGGGATTTACCTCAGGGCATGACCAAAACAGATATGTACGCTGCCGATTTAGTTGCTCTGCTAAAAGACGTGGCTGATTTTGATGTATCAGTAGCCGCTTACCCTGAAAAACACCCTGAGGCGCCCAATGCGCAATTTGATTTACTCAACCTGAAACGTAAAGCGGAGGCCGGTGCGACTCAGGCAATTAGTCAGTTCTTTTTTGATGCCGAAGTATTTTTACGATTTCGCGACCGAGCGGCAGCGACAGGCATAGACCTAGACATAGTTCCCGGCATTTTACCGGTCACCAATTATCAAACATTACAACGCTTTGCCGGCTTCACAAACGTACATGTGCCCAGTTGGTTACACAAAATGTATGATGGGCTTGACCAAGAAGATCAAACAACACGAAATCTATTAGGCGCCAGTATTGCCATGGATATGGTCAAGGTTTTGGCTAAAGAGGGAATTCGAGACTTCCATTTCTATACCTTAAATCGTAGCGAATTAAGCTATGCAATTTGTCATTTACTAGGCGTTCGCGGCTAAACCCTATAAACTAAACACCAATGTATAGTGATAGTAGGTGTTATGACTCAAATCTCTGCGCTGGAAAAAATTAAAAGCGTCCTGGCTCATACTGGGGCGCTGCTAAGCAATGTGTTTCACCATTGCCAAAAAGATAAGATAACCACCTCTGCTGGGCATCTAGCCTATGTCTCGTTATTATCGATCGTTCCCTTTATCGTAGTTTTTTTCAGTATTTTGTCAGCCTTCCCGGCCTTCTCCGAAGTCCGAGAACAATTGCAAGGATTTGTATTCAGCAATCTGATCCCTACCTCCGGCGATGTGTTGCAGCAGCACATGTCTCAATTTGTGGCCAATGCATCCAAAATGGGTGCAGTGAGTATCCTTTTCTTAGTGGCCGTAGCGCTAGCACTTATCTCCAATGTTGATAAAACCCTTAATAATATTTGGCAAGCGAAAAGCGAAAGGCCACGGATCTATACTTTTGCAGTGTATTGGATGGTGCTTACCTTGGCACCATTGCTAATTGGTGTAAGTGTGTTGGTCAGCACCTATTTGGTTGGTTTGGCTAATTATGCAGAGGAATACACCCCTGGCATATCCACCATACTGCTTAAAATTGTACCCTTTGTGACCTCCGTCATCGCCTTTTTTATTCTGTATATGGTGGTGCCTAATAAACGCATTAGTCCTAAGCATGCCATTAGCGGAGCGCTGCTCGCCGCATCTATGTTCGAGCTTTCTAAGAAAATGTTTGCCTTGTATATTGAACACTTTCCGTCCTATCAAATGATCTACGGCGCCATAGCAGTCATTCCCATACTATTTGTTTGGGTATATTTAAGCTGGATTTTAGTCTTAATAGGGGCAGAATTCACCCGAGCTTTAGAACGTTTATTGCCGGAAGAAGATACTGGAAAAGAGCGAAATATCATTGACCCAGAGGAATAGTCTGGGTCAATGGAAGGACTTTATGTTTGCCTCAACAATTAACTTTTTATGCTTGATATGAAGTCATTTGATTGAGCTATTGCACTGTTCATTTCTTTAATCAACAAATCAATGTCTTTCTTGATGAGATTAAATTCACCTTGCAGTGCACCCACTGCATTGGCATTAAGATTATGTTTAAGATACAACACATTATCTTGCAAAGCCGTTAATACCGGAGCCATTTTAGATTCAGCCTTGCGCATGGCGGTAATTAACGTTTTGTAACGTTTTTGGGTGTCGTTTAGCTGTCTTTTACTATCATTTTTGAGCTTGGCGTTACTGTACTTTTCCAACTCATCATTCCATTCGTCAAATAATGCTTCGGCTACGCTTTCGACTTTATCGATCCGATTGCTAACGTCATTTGCAGCAGCCTGACTGGCTTCAAACTGACTATTTAACTTTTCATAGACATCTTGCAAATCCCCACCATCGAAATTGATTAAATGGCTAAATTCTTCCAATGCAGAAGCAAACTGTTTTTGAGCATCTTCTTGGGAGTCTTTGGCGTCTTCCACGCGGTCGACCAAAATATCGCGTTTTTCCACCCCGAGTTTTTCCCAGGCTGCATAATAAGCGCTTTGACAGCCGAATAATGACAATGTAAGCAAAGCGATAACAAGGCTTTTCATAGCTGATTTCCTCTATAAGTAGCCGCATCGATGATTGACCATAGATGGAATATTGCGCCCACTATCCACATGAAAAAGAGGATAACAGTAGCCGTCAACGCATAACTTACCGTTGCAATTACAAAGAACAACAGTGCTTTGAAAATACGCCCTTGCACCAATTGTCCTAAACCAGGTATAAAAAAACTGCAAATCGCGGCTAACACATTGCCGCCTGAACCTTGTCCAGCCATAACTTTCTCCATTTAAATCGATTTGTGGAAACAAATGTTTATTTTCAAGTATTAAGTGCTAAATTAAAGCAAAGCGATGGAATTCACAAACAAAAAAGCGGAGTTTATGCATCATATATATCCGCCTCTGAAAGCATACTATTCTGAATTGCTTGATGTAGGTGACGGACACACATTATATCTTGAACAATCTGGTAACCCAGACGGCATTCCCGTGTTATATATACACGGTGGCCCAGGGGCTGGATTATCTGACTCTTACCGTAGCTTTTTTGATCCCAACATCTATAGAATTATAGGCTTTGATCAGCGCGGGTGCGGAAAATCTACTCCTTTTGCCAGCCTAATTAACAATACCACTGCGCATATCCTCGCGGATATCCAACGAATACGGGAACATTTGCAGATTTCCAAGTGGATGCTTTGCGGCGGCTCTTGGGGCACCACCCTGGCTCTATTAAGCGCCATTGAATATCCTTTACATGTCAGCTCGATTGTACTTAGAGGGGTATTCTTAGCCCGTGAGCAAGATATGCAATGGTTTTTGCACGGCAATGGTGGTGCGGCTCAAATATTTCCAGACCACTATGCTTCATTTATAGAAATTGTAAAAGACCGTTTGGGCAAGATGTCGGTGGCGGAGGCTTTTTATCAAATTTTTTCCCAAGGTGATGAGCTTACCAAGGTTCATGCAGCTAAGGCTTGGTGCATGTGGGAAGAACGAATATCTTTGATGAACAATTCAATCATCGAGCAAGATATGAGTCAAAACTTAAATCGAGCCATCAGTCTGGGGATGTTGGAGTGTCACTTTATCAAACATAATTGTTTTATTGACGAAGATTACATTTTGCAAAACATCGATAAGATCAATAGCATTCCTGGCACTATCATCCATGGCCGCTACGATATGGTCTGCAAGCTAGAAAACGCCTATTCACTAAGTCAATCTTGGCGTGCTGGCCAATTGTTAATTGTACCTGAAGCGGGACACAGTACCTCCGACCCAAATATCAGTGAGGCTATTTGTCATGCAACTGATGCTATGGCCAAGTTTCTGCAAGAAAGCTAAAGATGATTGCATTAATTCAACGGGTAACCCAAGCAAAGGTAAGAGTAGATCAGCAAACAGTTGGTCAGATTGGACAGGGTATGCTGGTGCTCTTAGGTGTGGAGAAGTCTGACACCCAGGCCACAGCTCAGAAACTCATGGGTAAAATTGCCAAGCTGCGTATATTCAATGACAGCGACGGTAAAATGAACCTGAACATCAGTCAGTCCCAAGGCGAAATATTGGTGGTTTCGCAATTCACTTTAGTAGCAGATACCCAAAAAGGTAATCGACCCGGTTTTTCAAATGCAGCTTCCCCAGAGCAGGGGAAATCGCTGTATTTAGCATTTGTTGAGCACTGCCGACAAGCTGGGATTAATTGTCAAACCGGTCAATTTGGTGCAGATATGCAAGTGTCACTGGTCAATGATGGTCCGGTCACCTTCCACCTTCAAATAAATTAGTCTGTCTATTGTGCCCTGTTTCTGATTAGGTTTTAATGGTTAGCGTTGTCTGCACTCCCACATCCATGATGTGACACCATATGTATGCATAGATAGCAAACGAAAGACGATTGATAACAAGAGATCCAAACTTTTATGTACAGAATTGAAATACCAAAAACCGATGAACAGTTAGCTGCTTATTTCCTATTTCGTTGGGAAATGCTCAGAAAACCTTGGAATCATCCGCTTGGCTCAGAGAAAGATGAATATGAGCAAGTGGGAGAACATCGTATGGTAGTCGACAGCCAAGGAAAGGTCATCGCTGTGGGCCGTGTACATCTCAACATGGCTGAAGAAGCGCAGATTCGCCATATAGCGGTCTCTAAAGAGCATCAAGGCAAAGGAGTGGGTAAGTTAATTTATTCCGCGCTGGAGGAGGTAGCTCGCCAACAGGGCGCAAAACGTCTAGTCACAAACAGCCGTAAAGTGTCTATCGAGTTTTTTACTGCCTGCGGTTTTGAAATAGAAAAAGAAGTCTCTGCCGAAATGGGTAAGCTTAAGCGCACCCAAATGATCAAAAAACTCTCTGATGTTAATCAAGTAATGCTCCACCCAAAATGGTGTCAGGAATTGCAAAATACATGGTATGAAACTATTCCGATCAGTGAGCAAATGGGCATTCAGCTTTATCAATATACAGGCAAGACTCTCGAAACCAGAGCGTCGTTAAACAAAAATATTAATCTTCACGGAACCATGTTCGCCGGCAGTATATTTTCTTTGGCTACTTTGACTGGCTGGGGCATGATCCACCTTAAGTTAAAAGAAAAATCATTGTCAGGTGAGATAGTTTTGGGGGACGGTGACATTCATTATCACAAACCCATCACCATGCAACCTAGAGCCAAATGCAACATAGAAACCCTAGAAGGGAAGTTTGAATTACTCGAGCGTGACAAGAAAACTGCCATCAAACTGCAAGTGGACATTCTTGATGGCGAAATGCCAGTGGCTGAATTCAAAGGCGTATTTTGGGTGTTACCTAGCGCTAAAGCCGAGGGTTAAGCTACTCCCAAATTACGGATATAAAAAAAAGCGCGATATACGCGCTTTTTTTGCTCTGAAGGATATTAAGCAACCATCGCTGACTGTAATTTCTTCATTGCATTCTTTTCAATTTGACGAACTCGCTCAGCTGACACTTGGTATTTATCAGCAAGTTCTTGCAAAGTAAGTTTATCGTCAGTCAACCAACGGGTTTGAATAATATGTTGGCTGCGCTCGTCTAAGGTTTTGATCGCCGAGTATAAACGCTTACTAGCGTTTTTATCATAGTCGGCATCCAATACTTCGCTTTCAACATCGGCAGATTTGTCTTCCAAAAATTGGACGGGAGCAAAGCTTCCACTTTCATCATCATCAGCTGATAGGTCAAAAGCCTGATCTTGGCTACTCATACGAGCTTCCATTTGCAGTACTTCTTTGGTACTCACACCCAGTTCTTTTGCAACTTTTTGCACTTCATCGTGGGTAAACCAACCTAAACGCTTCTTATTCTTACGTAGATTGAAAAATAACTTACGTTGGGCTTTAGTGGTTGCAACTTTCACTATGCGCCAATTTTTTAAGACAAATTCATGAATTTCGGCTTTAATCCAATGCACAGCAAAGGAGACTAGGCGAACACCAACTGTTGGATCAAAACGTTTAACCGCTTTCATCAAACCGATATTACCTTCTTGAATTAAATCCGCTTGTGGCAATCCATAGCCAGAATAAGATTTAGCTATATGGACAACAAAACGTAAGTGAGACATAACCAGTTTACGTGCAGCTTCTAAGTCATCATCTTGCTGAAGACGCTCGGCAAGCGCACGCTCCTCTTCAACCGTCAGCATATTAATAGTGCTGACCGCTTGAATATAGGTTTCGATGCTTCCACTTTGAGGGACGCTCAATGCTAAAGCTCGCATATTTGTGCTCATGTAAACCCCTTAATTTGTTACTACCTGGTAGTCTACCAAAGACTATTGGGTGACGCTACTCGTCTATACGTTGTAAGACCGTCAGAACGACCAAATAATTCAATAAATTTTATAAAAACTAGTTATTTTTAGTCAATAGAGCTTAATGGGGGCATATCTAAACATTTAAAGATATGAATTGTTAAGTTTTTGTTCCAGAATGCCAACGCTGATTATAAAACTAGCTAGAGAGGTTGAAAAGTCTCAGGTTTGCTGAATTTCAACTCAGGTTAGAAAACATAAATATTTTTTATATTATAGGGCCGGTTTAGATGTTTGCATACGTCGCAAGACAAGCTATTTTTGATAATAATTCTGAAGTATATGCGTATGAGCTACTTTTTAGAGACGGAAAAAGTAATTGTTTCCCTGAAATCGGACCTGATGAGGCAACCTCTAAACTGATCACCGGTAGTCATCTATCTATGGGTGTAGAGGAGATAACGGCTGGCAAAATAGCCTTTATAAATTTCCATACTGATACGCTTCTTTATCGCTTCCCGACCTCATTAAATCCACAAAATGTGGTGATTGAAGTTGTTGAGACGGTCGACATCAGCTCAGAACTTATCGCGGCATGTAAACATATTTCCAATTTGGGCTACAAGGTCGCGCTGGACGATCACGACTTTGATCCTAAATGGGATCCACTACTGCCTTATATTCACATAATAAAGGTTGATTTGGCCGAAGTGGAATTTGCTACAGTTGAGCGGTTAATTCCAAAATATCAGCAAATGGGAATTAAATTAGTTGCTGAAAAAATTGAAACACAAGAGGAATTTCTGCGCTGTAAGGCTATAGGATTTGATTTTTACCAAGGTTACTATTTCGCCAGACCTGAAATCACTAAACACCGAAATATTCCTTCTTCAAAGTTGGTCTTGCTTGAGCTTATCAGTGCGAGCAGTGGAATTTTATTTGATTTTGAAAAAATCCATAACATTATTGCCAAAGATGTTTCCTTGTCTTATATGTTGCTACGGTTTATCAACAACCCCATTCTCAACAAGCGCAATAAAATCACTTCATTGAACCACGCACTAACCTATATGGGTGAAGTGGAAATTAGGAAATTTATCGCCTTGGTCGCATTAGCCAATATGGCAGAAAATAAACCCCCAGAGCTTGTGCACTTATCCTTAGTGAGAGCTAAATTTTGTGAACTAGTGGGTAATGAGAAAAAAGCGGCAAACAATCCCCCCATGGGCTTTTTGGTGGGCTTGTTATCGTTGCTAGACGCATTGTTAGACCAATCAATGCAGCAATTGATGGAGAAATTACCACTGATAGATGACCTAAAAAATGCTTTATGTGGTATAGAATCTCAACTTAGAGATTATTTATCACTGGCCAGAGCATTCGAATATACTGACTGGAAAGGCGTTAAACAGCTTGCTACAAAGCTTGAACTAGATCAGCGCTTGTTGCATAGTTTCTATAATGAGGCGATGAATTGGGGCGCATCAATGACAGATTCTATTAAAAAATAGCCATATATTGATTTAACTCTAAAAAACTAAAATCAAAATTGAGGATTAATAAATGTTTGCTTTCGTCGCTCGGCAACCGATATTAGACAGAGAAAAGGATGTGTTTGCCTATGAGCTGCTATTTAGAGACGGTATAAAGAACTGCTTTCCAGAATATAATATAGATGCTGATGAACCATCAACGGCGAATTATTCGCCGCAAAAACTCGCCCTTGACGATATTTCTTGTCAGAAGACTTCCTTCATCAACTTTACTAATGAAACCTTGTACAAAGGCCTTCCGAAAAGTTTAGACCCTAAAACGGTGGTAGTTGAAGTATCCGATGGCGACGTAGGAGACATGAATCTCGTCAAAGCCTGTGAAAACATTCGTGAAATGGGTTTTCAGATCGCCTTAGCCGAACCTAAATTAACCACCAGCAGTGATCTACTCAATTTAGTCAATATCGTCAAAATTGATACCTTGCGTCACGCTATTCCGAGTATTGCTAAGCAAGTACCGCGCTTTAATAACGCAAACGTTAAAATGGTAGCAGACAACGTTAATACTCAGCAGAGCTTTCAACAATTTAGTGAAATGGGTTTTGATTATTTTCAAGGTTATTTCTTTTCCAAGCCTGAGTCCTTTACCCAATCTCCCCTGCCTGTAAACAAACTGTCAATGATTGAACTCATTAGTGAGACCAATAATGATAATTTTGCAATCGATCGGGTCAATGACATCATTGAGCGGGATGTGGGTCTATCGTATATGTTATTGCGTTTCATCAATAACCCCATGATCAACAAGCGCTTTAAAATTACCTCTTTAAAACATGCGTTAAATTACATGGGTGAAGTGGAGGTTAAGAAATTTATAGCCCTGCTGGCAATTGCAAATTTAGCGGATGACAAACCGATGGAATTACTCCATATGTCTTTGGTACGGGCTAAATTTTGTGATTTGTTAGCCAAAGAGCGTAAGGTGGGTGACAATCCACCCACTGGCTTTATGACTGGGTTGTTTTCCTTACTGGATGCATTACTAGACCAAGAAATGCAGCAATTGGTCACAAAAATGCCAATTGTTGATGAAGTGAAATTTGCTTTATGCGGCGGCCAGAACGATTTGCTACTTTACATTATGTTAGCCAGAGCATTTGAAAGTGGTACCTGGCTGAAAGTAAAACGTATCTGTGATGCCCTCAAGCTGGAGCAAAAGTTTGTACATGGTTTATTCAATGAAGCGATTTTGTGGGGTAACGGCGTCAGACATTCCATTTCGCCGCATTATCCAAGAACCGTCGCTTAATTTACCCTAGCGGTCCACTGCCATGCACAGAGGTATTGCTCAAGAGCGCGAGTTATTTTGGCTCAATACCTCTAACATGGCGGTGAACTGAAATCATCGAGCCTGCTAAACCTAAAAATACGGAGACCCCCAACATCACTAGCAAGGCTTCTAGATTCATACCAGTGAGATCGAAATTTTTGTCATATTTAGCCGTGAGTGCATCGATACTGCCGCCCATCCACCAAAGTAAGATTAGGACCGCGAACCACGCCATCAAGCCGCCCAACAAACCATACCAGAAGCCGGTATACATAAACGGACGATGGATAAAAGCATCCGTTGCCCCCACTAGCTTCATGACCAATATTTCGTCGCGACGACTGAGAATATTCAATCTGATGGTGTTGCCAATGATCAGCACAACTGCTAGAAATAATAGCAAGGCAACTGCATATATCAGCTCTTTAGCTATAGACAAGAAACCATGCAATCTTTCAAGCCACTTAATATCCAATTTTCCTTGTTCAACGAACCGCTCATTGCGCAGTTTTTCGAGCAACAGCTTAGCGGCCGTCGGCGAGCTATATTTCGCAAGAGGTTTAACCAGCACCACATCGGGTAGCGGGTTTTCAGATAGGTAATCTAACGCGTCCCCTAAGCCTGATAGCTGTTGAAACTCTTTGAGACCTTGGTCTGCAGGAATAAAGCTTACGCTGTCAATTTCAGACCACAGACCCAGTCGTGTGACCAGTTGAGCGCTATCTTTTGGTTTAATGTCTTTTTGCAAGAACAAGGTAATCTCAGATGCTTGCTCCCACCCATCAGCAATATGCTCAGCATTTTTGACCAGAATATAAAAGGTGCTGGGTAAGGTTATACTCAGCCCCAACACCCCTATAGTCATTAAAGATGCCACAGGGGCTCGCCACAACTCGCCTAGGCTGCTAAGCGCTTGACGCACATGACTAACAAAAAACATTAAGATGCGCTGTACAAGCCCGACTTGAGTGGTTTGTGCGCCATGAGAACGGCCCGTAAACAGAATACTCATTAGAGACTGTACTCCTTGGGTGATGTCCCGTCCCATTCATCGGTTAAACCATCTGTGATCATTTGGCCTTGCTTGAGGGTTAGGGTGCGGTACTTCATGCGTGCAATCAAGCCAAGATCATGGGTAGCAATAAACACTGATACGCCTGCTTGATTAAAGTCTTCAAACAAGCGAATAATTTCCATCGATAGTTTCGGGTCTAAGTTTCCGGTGGGCTCATCGGCCAACAATAGCGGAGGTTTGTTTACCACGGCACGGGCGATTCCAACCCGCTGTTGCTCACCACCGGATAGCATAATCGGTAGGTTGCGGATCTTATCTCTGAGCCCCACCATCTCAAGCGCTGCGTGCACTCGTTTGGTGATTTCTTTGTGTGAATAGCCTTCAATAACTAATGGTAAGGCGACATTGTCGAATACTGTTTTATCCATCAATAATTGGTGACTTTGGAAAATCATTCCAATATCGCGCCTGATGTAAGCAATTTGTCGGCGCTGGATCTTATTCAGATCGTGACCGTTGATCAGAACCTGTCCTACAGTTGGACGCTCCATAATGCTAATCAGCTTGAGCAATGTACTTTTGCCCGCCCCAGAGTGGCCGGTGAGAAAGGCCATTTCGCCTGGCTCAATGTGAAAACTCACCTTACGCAGCGCCTGTTGGCCACCAGCATAAGTTTTGCTTACTTTGTCAAACTTTATCACCGGATATTTTACCTACATCGTTGACCTCTACTGAGGACTAGTCTCACCATCTTGAAACAATGCTTCAACGAACTGGGCACTGTCAAAAGGCCTTAAATCATCTATGCCTTCCCCTACACCTATGTAGCGGATAGGAATGTCAAATTTATCAGCAATGGCAAATATAACGCCACCTTTAGCGGTACCATCTAATTTAGTTAAGGTTATCCCAGTCAAACCCACAGCTTCATTAAATAGTTTAGTTTGGCTTATCGCATTTTGGCCAGTGCCTGCGTCCAAGGTTAGCATGATTTCATGAGGGGCATCTGGATGGATTTTCTTCATCACCCGTACCACTTTTTTAAGCTCTTCCATCAAATGCTCTTTGTTTTGCAAACGACCAGCAGTATCAGCAATCAAGATATCTATATTCTTCGCTTGGGCAGATTGAAACGCATCAAAAATAACCGAAGCGCTGTCTGAACCTGTCTGCTGTGCCACAACAGGTATATTGTTGCGTTCTCCCCAAACCTGCAATTGTTCAACCGCCGCCGCGCGGAAAGTATCACCGGCCGCTAACATCACTTTTTTACCTTGCTGCTGAAATTGCTTGGCTAACTTACCGATTGTGGTGGTTTTACCCACCCCGTTCACACCGACCATCAATATGACAAAAGGGCCGTCACTTTTCTCAATAGCCAGCGGTTGACTGGTTTTGCCCAATATATCCGCCATTTGCTGCTTCAACAATTGATAGAGCGCATCACCATCTTTGAGTTGGGAACGTTTAGCACTCTCGGTCAGTTTAGTAATAATTTTGTTGGTGGTATCCATCCCCAAATCAGCAACCAGCAATTGGGTTTCAAGCTCTTCGAACAACTCATCATCAATGGCTTTACCTTTGAATAGACTGATAATCCCACTACCGAGGTTTTCTTTAGTTCGCGATAAGCCACGCTTGAGACGAGTGAAAAACCCCTCTGGCTCTGGCTCTGGCTCTGGCTCTGGCTCTGGCTCTGGCTCTGGCTCTGGCTCTGGCTCTGGCTCTGGCTCTGGCTCTGGCTCTGGCTCTGGCTCTCTAAGAGTGTCTGTTAGGGGTTTTTCTGTGTCCACGGTTAAATTTACTTGTGGATTCACTTCAGTTAAATCAGCAGTCAGTTCTGCTGCAATATCCGCCTGCACATCAACAGGCTGTTGCACAACTACTTCGGCTATGGATTCTTGGGTTGATTCAACTTCAACTGCATCATCTTGTCGCTCTTGCGGTTGATTAGAAGTGGGCTTTTGTTCAACAGGCAGCGTCTTATCATCTGGCAACGCGTCACTTTGGGTGGGCGTTTCCTGCTGTTCTTCTTTGCTTTTATTAAACCAACGGAAAAATTTAGACATGGGAAATTCTGTTCTCTCAATTACTCAAATTTAATACTTCACTGCGCCTTTCAAAACTCACGAGTGCAGAAAAACGCCTAAAGGTTTACACTATCAACCAATTTTGACAATCATAGCATTTCTTGGATTCATGAAGCGAGGCGTAAAAAAGCATTCTTCCCCAACAGGGGTACTGAGGATCATCAGTGGCAAGTGGCGTGGCCGTAAATTAGCGGTAATCGATGTCGAGGGTCTTCGGCCGACGACAGATCGAACGAAGGAAACCTTGTATAATTGGTTGATGCCTTATTTGACTGACAGTAGCTGTTTGGACATGTTCGCAGGTAGCGGAAGTTTGGGTCTCGAAGCCTTGTCTCGATATGCCGCACATGTCACTTTCATCGAACAAAATAAAGCGGCATGCGAGGTCATCCGAACTAACCTCAAAACCCTGTCGGTTTCAGCCGATGCTGCCGTTGTCCTGCATGGTGATGCGCTTACACTAAGCGCCAAGTTACAAAATAATTTCAACATCATTTTTATCGATCCGCCCTTCAACCAAGGGCTAGTAGCGAAATCTATTAGCCAATTAGTGGCGGCCGAATTGGTCAATTCAGGCAGTCTAATTTATATCGAATGTGAAAGAGAAAATGCCAATTATGCGGTGCCAGCCAATTGGCAGTGTATTAAGGACAAACAAACCCAGCAAGTCAGTAGCCGTGTTTTTCAAGTAACTGCGCTAAACCAAGATTAGATTTCGATGCCTATATTGGAAACACCTTCTTCAACGGCCAGCTTTTTAAGCAGCTTGATACTGTCAGATGAGGGGGACATATTGTGTAAAGCGTCTAATAGCTCAGTTTGAAATTCAACTTCCCAGGCCATCAAAGGATGTTGTTTAATCTCTTCTGCCGACAAGGATTCACCCGCGACAGCCTCTACAAAGGCTTCCACACAGCCTTGCGAGAGTTTACTGACCATTACGGCACCTTGCGGCTCGTCGTTCATAATCAATGATATAGTCGCCGCCAAGGAGATTGCTGCGTCAATTGCAGGATAGACACCATAATTATCAAAATCTGCGGCATCCGGAGTCGCCTCTTCAACTTTATCCAGTTGCAAAGCAAAATTAATTTTCGTTCCGCTACGGCCTAACCACTGCCAAATAGATTCCAATGATTTTCGAAACTGTTCGGCATCGGAATATTCCGTCGCTTGACAAAAAAGCTGATAATTGGGTTGCATACGCTGTACTAAGGTGGCTGCAAATGCCACCGCATGCCAACCGGTAAGTTCTCGAACTCGTTGAAAGGTGTTTAGCTTAGTGTTCACTTACTCGCTCCAAACGCATAATAATTACCCACGCCATCAAGAAACATTTGAATGGCTAGCATGATTAAAATCATACCCATCAAACGTTCAATAGCAATTAACCCACGCTCACCTAAAATTTTAAACAATAACCCTGAAAACATTAGAATAGCAGCCGATGCCAGCCATGCTGATGCCACGGCAATCGACCAATCAAACATTCTTAACGGATCCTGATTGGCCAATAGAATCAATGCGGCTAGCAAAGATGGGCCGGCAATCATCGGGATCGCCAAAGGTACAATAAAAGGTTCCTGCTCTCCTATGTCATCGTCATGATGCCCCTTTTGCGGAAAGATCATCCGTATGGCAATCAGGAATAGGATAATTCCACCGGCAATGCTTACTGCTTGTTGTTTGACGTTGAGAAAATCAAGCACTGCCTGACCACTAAATAAAAACAAAAACATAATTAGCAGAGAAAATATCAGCTCTCTTGCCAGCACAATTCGACGACGCTTAGGCTCTATGGATTTCAGAATAGACATAAATATTGGCAGGTTTCCCAAAGGGTCCATAATTAAAAATAACATGACTGCCGCAGACCAAATATCCATTCCACCTCCATTAATAAATTCCGTGGAATTGTAAACCGAATCCGACTAATTCCATAACCCTATCTAGAATAAAAGCTAAATCAATTACTTGCACCAAGGTAGGAGTTAATTTACTTTAGATGCTCAAATAAAAATTTGCATATAAAGTAGCTTCGAAACTAGCAATCTAAGCAAGTTGCGCTTTAATAGTAGCAGAACGAAAATATCTAAAAGTAACTAAGAGGAAAGATTGATGAGTTTGATGTCAGTAACAGAAGTCGCTGAGTTTTTGGGCGTACAAGAGCTACGTGTAGAGAGATTGGAACGAGAGAGCCTACTTATATCTAAAGACAAAGATGCCGAGGGTAAGCCTTTGTTCGACAAATCTGATGTTGAAAAATACAAAGAATTTGCAGAACGCATTGGTGGTATTTAATCAATTCACAACATAATGAATTGATAAAATTGACAGGTGGATCGACAACTTGGTCGACCCACATCAGTTTTTTAAGCGTCAAGTAGCACTTTGGCAATTCCACGGAAACCAATGCCTGTGGCACCTGCAGGTAAGAAAGCATTAGCATTTGAGTTGTATGCGGCTGCCAAATCCACATGTACCCACCCATCGCCTTGATTGGCTACAAAACGAGACAGGAATCCAGCTGCATTGGATGCACCGCCTGCGCCACCTCCTTTTTGCGCTCGACTGTTAGCCGTGTCTGCAAAATTTGAAGGACATTTGTCTTGATGCCAGATTTCAAGAGGTAGCGGCCAGACCATTTCATTTTCTTGCTCTGAGCAACCCATAAAGTTTTTCAAAGCGGCTTTATCTAAGGCGAACAAGGCGTTGTAATCACCACCAGTAGCAGCAACAGCGGCGCCAGTAAGTGTCGCTGCATCTATGATAATTGGGGCTTTGGTTTCGCTTGCGGCTAACAAACCATCCGCCAGAACGAGTCGGCCTTCGGCATCAGTGTTGACTATTTCTACCGACACACCATTTTTATAAGTTAGTACGTCGCCAAGTTTATAGGCATGGCCACTAATCAGGTTTTCCGCACAGCATAGAAACAATTTAACCCGTTTATTCAAACCTTGCATTATCGCCAAACCGAGTGCGCCAGTTACAGTTGCAGCGCCCCCCATGTCACATTTCATATTGAGCATGCCTTCGCTGCTTTTAATGCTGTAGCCACCGCTATCAAAGGTAATCCCTTTTCCAACCAGTGCAGCGGCCACTGGTTCTTGATCGTTCAAACCAGGATTGAAATCTAGTTCTAGCAATACCGGTGGTCTAACACTGCCTCGGCCGACATTGTAAATCCCCGTCCAACCAGCGTCAGCCAGTTCTTCGCCAACCCATTGTTTGACGCTTACCGCGTCTTTAGCCAACGAAGTGATCCAATCTATACTGCGTTTAGCCAGGGCTTCTGGCGAGAGTTCTTCTGGCGTGGCATTGACCATGTCACGGGTGAACTCTAGAGCAGCATAGCGCTGTTCTAAAGTTTCCTTATCGTCGTTGTCTAGCCACACAACTGGCTGTGCATTACGGGGCCTACGGAAACTAAAGGCGAACATCCATTGCTGCTCTAATTGCCATTCACCCGCAAATTTAATGCCTTGTAAATCTAATCCATCTATCTTTCTAGCTGCTTTTTGAATCGCCATATTTTGCTCGTCAGACGATTGATTTGGGTCCAGGTGAATAGTGGCTTTGTCTGCGTCAAAGCTAAGCAGAGCAGGGTCGCCCCAATGATGTGCTGCAGTTTGATAACTGAGTTCGACTAAAAGATGTGGCATACTAAGTCATTCCTAATTCGATTAGATGGGTCACAGCGTTGCACTGTTCAACGCTCCAAGATGAAAGGCTATTAAGTTAATAGCTTCAGGTAATAGAGGTAATATGCAGTTCCAGACACCACTTATCAAGGGCACACTGATAAAACGCTATAAAAGATTTTTAGCCGATATTGAGTTAGAGAATGGAGAACTGGTCACTGCCTATTGCCCCAATACAGGTGCCATGACGGGCTGCGCTGAACCCGGATATACAGTTTGGTTGAGCCCTTCAACTAACCCTAAACGTAAACTTGGCTATACTTGGGAGTTAGCACAAACCTTTGGTGGTGATTGGATTGGGGTAAATACCCATAACGCCAATAAGCTGGTTAGCGAAGCCATAAATGACAATCGCATTAGCGAACTCAGTGGCTATTCCAGTTGTACAGCAGAAGTGAAATACGGTGCGGAAAATAGTCGCATCGATCTGCTGCTCCAAAGCGAAGATCGAGCAGATTGTTATGTCGAGGTTAAATCTGTCACTTTAGCAAGAGGGCAAGATGGCTTTTTCCCCGATGCCAAAACGGCGCGGGGAAGTAAACATTTACGGGAGTTAATGCAGATTGTCGAACAACAAAAACGCGCTGTTTTACTCTATTGCGTACAACATTCTGCTATCAGTACAGTGCGGGTCGCAGCAGAGATAGATCCGGAATATGCTCAGACTTTACACACAGCTAAACAAGTAGGAGTGGAAATTTACGCTTATGGCTGCCATATTAGTCAACAAAAAGTCGAGCTAAATCAAGAGTTAAAATTCATTTGCAAAAAAAAGGGTTGATTTTTTATTTTAGGAGCCTATGTTTGCCAGTCGTAAAAAACAGCCACGTAGATTTTTGTAGGGCAAGTCGGCTAGAATCGTACCGACTTTGACAGATTGTAATAACAGTCATTGCATATTTTCGACCAGGCTAGGTTTACTAGGTTTATCACCTTCTTCTTTAGATGGATTCCTAGTAAGCACTGTTTGCGTCGTAGTGTAGGAGATTTGGCACATGCCAACAGGAAAAGAAAAAGCATTAGGGTTAATGGCACTCGCTGGTTTGACTCCATATCAGGAAAAACCTGGCGAAGAATACATGAACGAAGCTCAGATGGAGCATTTTCGTAAAATTTTGTCTGCATGGCGTTCGCAACTACGTGAAGAAGTTGACCGCACTGTGCACCATATGCAAGATGAAGCAGCTAACTTCCCTGATCCAGTCGATCGTGCTGCTCAAGAAGAAGAGTTTAGTCTTGAACTTCGTACCCGCGACCGCGAGCGGAAGTTGATCAAAAAGATAGAGAAAACCCTAAAACGTATTGAAGATGACGACTTCGGGTTTTGTGATGCCTGTGGAATCGAAATTGGTGTACGCCGCCTTGAAGCGCGCCCTACTGCCGATTTATGTATCGATTGTAAAACACTTGCTGAGATCAAAGAAAAACAATTGCAGGGCTAATTTCTGCTAAATTGTAATTCAAAAGCCGCTGTAGCGGCTTTTGTCGTTTTTTAGAGTTCACTATGCAACCAACCTCTTCATACATAGGTAGATTCGCTCCTAGCCCCTCCGGCCCTCTGCATATGGGATCATTGGTGACAGCGCTGGGTGGTTTTCTGCAAGCTAAAGTTCACAATGGTATATGGCGACTTAGAATAGATGATATCGATCCGCCACGAATTGTGCCTGGCGCAGTTGAGTCTATTCAAAGCAGCTTAATTGCCCACGGTTTGCTATGGCAGGATGAGGTTGTTATGCAAAGCCATAATCAGCAACGCTATCAGAAAGCTTTACATCAACTTAGCGAATCAGGTTTAGTCTATTTTTGTGAATGCACTCGTCAGCAAATCAAAGCTAAAGGGCCCTACTATGCTGGAACTTGCAAATATAAAACCAACCTAACTCCTCCCTATTCTGTGCGCTTTAACAACCCCGGTGGCGTCTGCTCAATTGAGGATAATAGACTTGGGACAGTTTCCACCGACCCAGTGGCCACAGGAGAAGACTTCATTGTGAAGCGGAAAGATGGCCTCTATGCCTATCATCTGGCTTCAGTCGCAGATGATATTGCCATGGGTATAACCGAAATTGTCAGGGGCGAAGACTTACTGTTACCGACAGCATGCCAATGGAGTTTATTTCGAGCGCTACAAAAAACACCTCCGCAATGCATGCATTTGCCGCTAGTTACCTTTGCAGATGGCCGTAAGTTTAGTAAGCAAAATTACGCACCAGCGCTGGATAACAACTGTGCAGCTCAGAATCTAACTGAAGCATTGAGTTACCTAAATCTTCAGGTTCCAGTTGAAATCGTTCACTCAGGCGTCAATGAAGTATTACACTGGGCAATAGAAAAATGGCATACAAAGCATTTTTGCTGAGCCAATAGATAGAAAATAGTCTTTATCCAGTATATTATTGCGCGCCAAACCACCAGAATTAATATGGGCTGGAAAGTCAGGAGTCAAAACAATCATTTCCCGCGTGATCAAAAAAGTCAAAAGTGCTTTGACTGCAAATAATAAAAAACCGCAATCTACTTTGCTTAATCCTAAAGTATTGACCCGCGGTGAGCATGGTATTTCCAGAAAAGGGATTAGTGATAATGCCCTTAAAGTTTTATATCGTCTTAATAGCGCCGGATTCGAGGCTTATCTGGTAGGTGGTTGCGTACGAGATTTGATCGTCGGCTTACACCCTAAAGATTTTGATGTGGTAACCAATGCCACGCCAGATGAAGTAAAAGAGCTATTTAAAAATTGCCGCTTAATAGGTCGACGCTTTCGCCTCGCCCATGTGGTTTTTGGTCGTGAAATCATCGAAGTAGCCACTTTTCGCGGACACCACCAAAGCGAACCAGAAAAATCCGATAAAAAATCAGACAAAAAATCTAATAAGGAAGTTCTGGGCAAACAAAGCCAAGAAGGGCAGATTTTACGAGACAACGTGTTCGGTAGTATAGAAGAAGATGCCGAACGCCGTGACTTTACCGTTAACGCTATGTATTACCGCGTGACGGATTTTACTGTAACTGATTTTGCCAATGGTATGGATGCAATCAAAAATAAGCGCATTGAATTGATTGGTGATCCTGAGACTCGCTATCGCGAAGATCCCGTCAGAATGTTAAGAGCGGTAAGGTTTGCAGCCAAACTAGATATGACCATTAGCGATGATTCTGTTGAAGCAATCAGACGTTTAGGCTCATTGCTAAGTAATATCCCACCAGCACGGCTGTTTGAAGAAGTCCTTAAACTGTTCATTTCAGGTCAAGGATTACAAACCTATGACTTGATGAATAAATACGACCTTATTCAACCTTTGCTACCACAATTAGCCCCTTTACTAGTCGATGCGCAGAGTCGAGAAAGCCAATTTATCCGCCAGGTGTTGATCAATACTGACAACCGCATTAATACTGGCATGCGCGTTACACCGGCCTTTCTATATGCCGCATTTTTGTGGTATCCGATTGAAGAATATTGTCAGAAAATGATGGATGAAGCTGGGTTGAATCATTTTGATGCATTCAATATTGCCATCAATGATGTGTTACATCGCCAAGTACAGCGCATCATGATCCCTAAACGCTTTACCACGACCATGCGTGAAATCTGGCAATTGCAATTGCGTCTACCCAAGCGTTTTGGTCGCAGAGCCTATCAAATGTTAGAGCATCCGCGCTTCCGTGCGGCCTACGATTTTCTGTTATTGCGAGGTCAAATCGAAGGTGGGCAATTACTTGAGCTAGCCGATTGGTGGACAAGTTTCCAAGAAGCGAGTGTCGAACAGCGTAAAACCATGTTAATTAAGTTACGAGATGAAGAAGGCGGTGCTGTCCGTCGTCCGCGTAAACGGCGGACTAATAAAAAACCGAAATCAACAGCATCTAATCCTTCGCCGCAATGACCCCTCATATTAGTTACATTGGCTTGGGCAGCAACCTCTCCAAGCCAACAGAACAATTGCGTGAGGCGTTAAGCGCGCTTTCTAAGCTTGAGCAGACGCAACTGACCCAATGTTCGTCATTTTACGCTAGCAAGCCGATGGGCCCGCAAGATCAACCGGACTACGTCAATGCAGTGGCAGAGATCCATACCCAGTTAACGGCCTTTGAATTATTAGAAGCCTTGCAAAAAATTGAACATGAGCAAGGACGACAACGGAAAAATCAACATTGGGGGCCACGTACCTTAGATTTAGATATTTTGTTGTTCGACCAACAACAGATTAATTCTACTCTACTGACAGTTCCACATTATGGTATGAAAGAGCGCGAATTCGTACTGTACCCACTGCACGAAATCAATCCACAACTGCTATTGCCTTGTGGTAATTCATTGATTTCTGTACTAAACAATATTTCTAGGAATGGACTCCAAATTATCCAACAGGATGTAACTTGGGAATGAAATAGGTTCGCAGTAAGCTCCTAATTATGGACACTGCGCTATTTGAGTTAGCAAAAGGTGATAAGAGATGAATAAAAAAGTAACCACATCAACCTTGTTAAGCATGAAGCAACAAGGTCAAAAAATCACTGCGCTAACCGCTTATGATGCCAGTTTTGCAAAATTGTTCGATGAACAAGGCATCGATGTGATGTTGATTGGTGATTCTCTGGGTATGGTTTTACAAGGTAGTGAAGACACACTAACTGTTACTGTGGACGACATTGTTTACCATACACGTTCCGTCAGACAAGGCACACAAAGAGCTTTTGTGATAGCTGACATGCCTTTTATGAGCTATGCCAACTCAGAGCAAACTTACCATAATGCAGCTAAATTGATGGCTGCTGGCGCAAGTATGGTGAAGGTAGAAGGCGGTGACTGGTTACTAGAAACCATTAAAGGGCTGAATCAACGTGGCGTCCCAGTCTGTGGTCACCTAGGGCTTACCCCTCAATCTGTACATGTTTTTGGTGGATTCAAAGTCCAAGGGCGTGGTGATTTGCAAGCCGAGCAACTACTTGAGCAAGCCCAAGCCTTAGCCCATGCCGGTATTCAAATGTTAGTATTGGAATGTGTTCCAACCAGTTTGGCTGAAAAAATAACTCTAGCGGTAAATATTCCAGTCATTGGAATAGGTGCGGGGGCAAAAACTGACGGCCAAATTCTAGTTATGCATGACATGTTTGGCATCAGCGCTAACTATATGCCAAAGTTTTCAAAGAATTATTTAGAGCAAACTGGCGATATGCGCGAAGCCGTCAAATCTTATATCGAAGAAGTCCAGTCTGGCGCCTTTCCTGGCGAGCTGCACAGCTTCAATTAGCACTTTGAATAAAGGAAATTTGATGCAGCAAATTAGTGATATAACCCCCCTTCGTGAATTGCGCCGTGAGTGGCAAATCAGCGGCAAAACTATTGCTTTCGTGCCCACCATGGGTAATTTACATCAGGGCCATTTGCACTTGGTTGAACAAGCCAAGCAGCACGCGGAAATAGTAGTGGTCTCAATTTTTGTGAATCCACTACAATTTGGTCCTGATGAAGATTTAGCCGCCTATCCACGAACATTGGAACAAGATAAAGCTTCGTTGCAAGCATTGGGCGTGGATGTGCTATTTACGCCTCATGCAGACGATATTTACTCTCGCGGTTTAGAAAAGCAAACCTATGTAGAAGTACCAGGTTTGTCATACATGATATGTGGGGCGAGTCGCCCAGGTCATTTCCGAGGCGTTGCCACTATAGTGTGTAAGCTGTTCAATATGGTGCAGCCGAACATGGCGTTTTTTGGCGAAAAAGACTTTCAACAGTTACAAGTCATCAAAGCGATGGTCACTGACCTTTCTATGAATTTGCAAATTTTCGGTGTACCCACAGTGCGCGAAACAGACGGCCTTGCTATGTCATCACGGAATCATTATTTGACCGCTGAAGAGCGCCTCAAAGCACCTGCGATGTATCAGGTATTACAAGGTTTGCGCGAGAGTATTCAGTTAGGACGCAGAGATTTCAGTGTGCTAGTTGAACAGGCAAAGCAAGTTCTCAAAGAAGCTGATATGAAAGTGGATTATATTGAGATCCGCTCGATAGAAACATTACTCAGTCCTGGCCATGAAGAAACTGAACTGGTAGTGCTTGCCGCCGCCTTTTTGGGCCGCACGCGATTAATCGATAATATCCAAATATCGCTCAACGTATAAATGCATATCAGCAGTCTGGCGGCTAACCGACAGACTGCTTTTTGTCATCAACCATCAAATCTCGGCCCGCTTTTAGCTCTTTCCACGCTTTGGTTTTTTTCGCAAAATCTAACTGCTCTTGTAAAATGTTTTTCAGATCTTGCTTGGTGGTTAAGGGGTTAGCGAGAACGACCCTAAAGACCGTTATAATCTGGCTACCATACTTTTCAACTGCTAAGCGCGTTCGCGATACAAAAGACTTACCCGCTTCACGCTGCTGTTTCTGCACAATCACGGTTAACCGGTCTAAAATCTCATTTTCTGCCTCAGAGGGTTCAACCACAAACTCTGGTTTGATACGATAAGTTAACAGCGCCAATGTGGGGGCCGTAACCAGCTCAAAATTAGGATGCTGTTCTATCATCTCGGCAAATATATTAGCTTTTTTGATGCTATGGTCGATTAGCAACTCATAGCCTTGGCGACCAAATATATTAAATGAGGCATACACCATCATTGCCATGCCGTTTCGCGACCCTTCTAATGTGGTCGCACCTAAGTCCTTAGAGCCTGCCCGTAAAATGTACTGAGCATGATGCCGTACCGCGTTGCTGTCTCCTGGATCCTTAAACACCACCATGCCCGCGCCCATAGGCACATACATTTGTTTGTGGGCGTCTAAGGTGACTGAATCGGCCCTATCAATACCTTTTAGTTTTTGCCTGTGTTGTCTAGAGAATAAGGTCGCTCCACCCCATGCAGCATCAACATGAAAATGACAGTCCAGTTCCTTTGCCACATCAGCTAATTCATCCAAGGGATCAATATGACCCGTCTCCGTCGTACCAGCAATGCCGACTATGGCAAGTAACTTATTCCCTTGCTGTTGAAATTCTTGACCTAAAGCCAAAGCTTTCTCTGGTGATAGGCGCTGGGTAGGACAATCAATCATCAGCATTTGTTCGCGGCCAATACCGAGAATATCAACTGCCTTCGATAACGAATAGTGGCCCCGCTTGGAGGATAAAATACCTAAGCTCTGATAACCGTAATGCTTTAATCCAGCAGCTAAACCTTGTTGTGCAATACCTCTAAATTTACCTTCAGCACGCAGGGCTTTATTCCGAGCCACCCATAAAGCAGTAATGTTAGCGATGGTGCCGCCAGAGCAGAAAGCCCCCAAAGATTGACGTGCACTGTGTAAATATTGATTATAAAACACTTCTGATTGACCGTAGACTAATTCATGGGTCATTCCTAGAACTTGTCTCTCAAGGGGAGTAAACGCCTTGGAGGTCTCAATCTTTACTAGGTTTTGATTTAACCCAACTAACAATTTCGCCAACGGCAGATGAAAATATGGCAGTGCAGAGGTCATATGGCCAATAAAGGTTGGCGAATAAGTATTGACTGAGTGAGCAACGAGTTTATCTAACAACTTTTCCGCGTGCTCGGATACGAATTCCGGCGACTCGGGAACCTGATAATCACAAAAGTGCTTTTCGATATCTTCTAGCGATTTGGCTTTTGTAACCACATGCTGAGACAAAAAATCAGACAAATTGTCTGATAAATGTTCTTCTATTTGCGCAAGTTTTGAATCTTTACCTTCTGGCTTGGTAAATACTCGGTATAAATGCTCTATACTGGCAGAGGCTTTTCCCACTCTTCGTAACCTCGGTTGAAAACTTTCAGGGGCGGACTTTAACCCACTTCTGCCTTTGGGCCAACTAATACCCTATGGGCCTGGCAAATGTTACCCGTTACACCGGTAAAAATAGCCGAAAACCGCGCTACTAAGGATTAATTGTTTCTCCACAAGGGTAAAGAAGTGCTATGGTTAAATGATACTAGGCTGTGAGGATAGAGATGCAAATTAAAGAAGTAACCGAGCATTTTGATTTGGACCGGGTTGTGCCGTTTTTCCAACCCATAATGGATATTTCCCATGATACTGTGTGGCGTTTCGAATGCCTTGCTCGGCTAGTCACACCCTGTGAACAAACCTTCTTACCCAGTGAGTTCCTCTATCTTGCCGAGCGCCATCAGTCAGTCGAGCGCTTAACTGAGACTATTTTCAATCAAAGTGCCGCTTATTTTCGCAATATCAATGCAGCCTGGAATATTAATATTGGTGTGCAAGACCTTCTCAACCCCAATTTACTTGATAACCTCGCCGAGGTATTACAGTTTTACCCAAACCCAAGCCGGGTAAGTTTAGAGTTGACCGCTGCGGTAGTATTGGACAACCTTGAGGTGTTTCATCACTTTGCTGAACGATGTCAAAAAATGAATATGGGAATTTACATTGATCACTTTGGCGCCACGCCAGGAAATATCAATAGCATCCTAAATTTACCGGTGAACGGGATCAAAATTGCCGGCAAACTAATTAGCCAACTGATGGAAAATCAACAAACTTACGAATTTGTGGACCATTTAACCCAATTGGCCAATAAAAAAGGTATTTTTGTCGTTGCCGTGCATGTGGAAGACAAAGCTACTCTGGATAAAATCCAAGATATGGGTATACGCTATGCGCAAGGCTTTTACTTTAGCCAACCAAAACCCGAGGCTCAATCTATATAACTCTGCCGTTATTGGTCCAGTGGTGATAATTGGCAGGTAACACGCCAGCTTTGTTGGCCACTAGCCCAGTATTTACGCTCAAATGGCGTATCCGCTTTGGCGCCACTGTATTCTTTCGTAGTGGCCGGAAAACCGGCGGTTTGTAATGCGATAGCGAACTCTTGCACATACATATCCCAATTACTGCGAACTTCCAAACAACCGCCCAGTAAAATAATGTCTTTAAACGCTGCACAGGCGTGCCAGCGGCGCTGCACATGTGCTGACTTTGGATAAGGGTTGGGATACAGCAAAAAGTGCTGTGCCAACTGCCAATTGGCTTGATGAGCTAGACGCCAAAAATCATTCACGTCCGCTCGAACGACCATGTAGTTGGCGGTATTCTGTGCATAGTGATCATGCTTAAGGGTTCGTAGCTCCGACTTATCAATGCCGACCACTAGCGCGTCGGGAAAACGTTCTGCGATGCGTGCGGTACTTTCTCCCACCCCGCAACATGAATCGAAAATCAATGGCCGTGCGGCCGTTGGGTCGATTTTATCTCGCCACGCTACCACTTGTTTGAAGGCTTCCATCGTATGTTGATTGAATGGCTTCTGACTAGTGTTTGCCAGATGACGATTAACCAACTGTGGAATTTTTTCATGGGGTCCAAGCTGGTTAGTGGTAATCCTACGTGAATTACCACTTTCATTGCTGTGGTGGCTCATTTAGTAAATACTCTTCATTAACTACGAATACCCACACCGCGATTTATCAGTTGGTATGCGACCGTAAATAGCACTACATTAAAACCAACCAACAATGCCAATGACGTCATATAATCCACGTCAGAAACACCTAAAAACCCATAACGGAAACCATTCACCATATACACTATAGGGTTGGCTTTGCTAACCATCTGCCAGAACTCTGGCAATAAAGTTAACGAATAGAACACACCGCCCAAATAAGTTAAGGGTGTTAGGACAAATGTCGGAACCATACTGATGTCGTCAAATGTTTTGGCAAACACGGCATTGATAAGACCTGCAGTGGCAAACAAGGATGAAGTCAGAATCAGGGTGACAATAATGATCGCTAAGTTGTATATCTGAATATCCACAAACAACATAGACACACAAGTGACGATAATCCCGATCAGAATAGCTCTGGCCACACCGCCGCCAACAAAACCTAACACGATGATCCAATTAGGTACGGGTGCGACTAACAACTCTTCGATATTGCGCTGGAACTTAGCACTAAAAAAAGACGAACTCACATTCGCATAGGAGTTAGTGATCACTGACATCATGATCAGTCCAGGGACAATGAACTCCATATAGGAAAAGCCCCCCATATCGCCGATTCGCTTGCCAATCAAGCTTCCGAAAATCACAAAGTACAATGACATGGTAATGGCTGGAGGTACCAACGTTTGGATCCAGATGCGCAGAAAGCGAGTACACTCTTTTATCCAAATAGTGCGTAATGCGGTAAAATTGCGACTTGCCATTATGCTGCTCCTGCCTGTTCTTTTCTGCCTGATTGAACCATTCTGACAAACAACTCTTCTAATCGGTTAGATTTGTTACGCATGCTCAGAACCGAAACCTGTTGCTCGGTCAATTGCCTAAAGACGTCATTCAAGCCAACATCTTTTTTTACATCTACTTCCATAGTGTGATCGTCGACATTGCGATATTCAAAGCCCGTTAAACTAGGCGGTGTGCTTTGCACCGGCAAATCAAGTACAAAAGTTTCCATATTCAATTGGGATAACAGGGCTTTCATACTGGTATTTTCTACAATGATGCCCTTGTCAATAATGGCAATATTGCGACATAGCATTTCGGCTTCTTCCAGATAGTGGGTGGTTAGAATGATTGTTATGCCTTGCTTATTAATTTCTTTCAAGAATGTCCACATGGAGCGACGAATTTCGATATCGACACCTGCGGTGGGCTCATCGAGGATCAACATTTTGGGTTCATGCATTAATGCTCGGGCGATCATCAAGCGCCGTTTCATACCGCCAGATAACTCTCTGGCAGGTTCATTGCGTTTTTCCCATAAATCTAATTGCTTGAGGTATTTTTCCGCGCGCTGTTTAGCCACACCACGGGGTACCCCATAATAACCGGCTTGATTAATCACGATTTGCAGCAAGGTTTCAAATTGATTGAAGTTAAACTCTTGTGGCACTAAGCCTATGCAAGATTTGGCCTCTACTAAGGCGTCATCTAGTGAATGACCAAATACCTTGACCGTTCCCGTAGACTTATTGACCAATGAGCTAATCACACCAATAGTGGTTGATTTCCCAGCACCGTTAGGCCCGAGCAAGGCGAAGAAATCCCCTTCCTGCACTTCTAGATTAATACCTTTCAACGCCTTGGTACCACCCTTATAGGTTTTGGTAAGGCCGCTTATATCCAAAGCTTTCATTTAACTTCCCAATAGTGGATTTTATTTTTGCTGTACATGTGGCGTCATTTTGCCATAAATCAAGTCTGAATGAACCTGTGTTAGTGAATGTGTTGCATGGAGCAGTGATCTTTTGGGTTTGTCTGCACTCAAGTCACGACTTAGGTTTGATAACCTCAGCATGACAATGTTAACGTGCAGCCAGATAACGTATATAATATTGATTGAGCGCGCATAGCTTCAATACGGCATTCCACTTCATAGCAGTTCAAGGTGAAACATGACTCAATACCCTATCGGTACCCTAGGCGAAGCCTGGGACGAACAGAACAAACTCGAATGGCTCGCGGCCCAGCAAGTTAAACGTGAGTATCAACAAGAAGTGTTAGACAAGCTAACAAATCTGCCCAGTGAACTTAAAATGGTTCAATATGGTGCCTTACCTTATGATGAATCGCGCTATCCAGTATTTGCCCTCATATCAGCCAACTGGGACACGAACAAACCAAATATCATGATTACCGGCGGCGTTCATGGCTATGAAACCAGTGGTGTTCAAGGTGCAATTCGCTTCGCTTTAACTCAAGTTCAGCATTATTCGTCAGCATTTAATTTTGTCATCTTGCCATGTATTAGCCCTTGGGGTTATGAAACCATAAACCGTTGGGGTCCTTATGCGCTGGATCCCAACCGGTCATTTTATCCCGACTCACCGGCACCAGAATCCGCGTTAGCAATGGCCTATGTGAAGAGTCTGGATATTGAACTACTGGCCCATTTTGACTTACATGAAACCACTGATTCAGATAACTCTGAATTTCGCCCGGCACTAGCAGCCCGCGACGGTGTGACCAATCACAATTGGAATATTCCTGATGGTTTCTATGGCGTAGGGGATACCAGCAATCCTGTTCCTGAATTTCAAAAAGCCATTATTGATTCCGTGGCGAAAGTAACCCATATTGCGCCCGCGGATCCTGATGGTAAGTTAATCGGAGTTGAATTGGCCCAACATGGCGTAATTAATTATGACAAACGGAAGCTACATTTGTGTGGCGGATTTGCTGGCGGTGACTTTGTTACCACCACCGAAGTTTATCCTGACAGTCCAAATTCTGATGCTGAAAACTGCATAAACGCGCAAGTTGCCGCCATTGTTGGTGGCTTAGATTATCTATTAGAACGCCAAAAGTAACGCCGAAGGTCATCCCAGCAAAACAGTTGGGATGACCTAACAACATTGGCATTATTTCACAACAGAACGGCCCTCACCACGTACCTGAGTTCTGGGTTAGGCTCTATACCTGCAAATGGATAACAGGTAATTAAGGTCAACACGTTATCTCCTGTGGATTCAGTCAATTCCACTTGGCTTTGATGGGCGATGCGAATATCGGCAACTTCATAACGACTTTTGTGCTTGGCGGTTTCGGTCGTGATCACATCGCCCACTTGTAGCTTTTGTAATATCGCAAAGTGGGTGTCACGGTGTCCGGAAATTACCGCATTACCCTGTTCTCCAGGCATCGAAGTACTGCTCATATGACCGGGACCAAAAGCTAAAACCCGTCCAGATGCTCCCGACAATACATAGAAGTCTTCCTGCGCCAGAGTTAGTTTAGCTACCGGATAGGTATCGGCCCACGCCCAAGGGGATACCGGCTGGCCAGAGGCAAGACTTTGATTCCAAGCATCCTCTATCAAATATTGGGCAAGCACTGCTTTGACATGAATGTAGCCGCTAGCGGCAAACAAATATGTACTGGCGACAAAGCAGCACAGCGCCCATTTGTAACGCCACATGCCCTGCCGAAGTCTAACCCTTAGTGGCTTTTTGTGAAAATGACCGTACATATACCCATACTCAATAATAATAGACCTAACATCCATTGCAGTTGCGCTGATGTAGCAGTTTGTGGCAACGACCCTACAGCGTGAAGTTGGCCTTTAGGCCGATGGGACTTAACCGTAGTGTCTTGGCTGATATCTAATGCTGTTGGGGTCACATCTACCGCCACCAGACTGGTCATTTCACTGACCAAATGATGAGCCATGGCAAGGTGTTCAATTTGTTGATTTATAGCTTCTGCTTCCCCTCCAAATACTCTATCCCTGCCAAGTTGAGCTATTTTGCGCCTAGCCCAGAGAACATCTAACCCCCTTTGGTTGGCACTTTGTTGCAACGACAAGCTCTTCTGCCAAAATTGATGTTTTAAACTGCCAGTGAGCTTGAGATTATCCAACGGCAGAGCCGATTTATAGCTCACCATCACAGGTTCGCCTTTATATAAGTCAGGTAAGTTGCTCGGATATACCTCTACGTTTGTAGAAAAATTCATCGATAGGTCTGCCAGCACAGGGTGAGTCAATTTGCTGAATAACTGCTGCATATTTTGCTGCACATTATCGATAGAGCCAATATAGCTGAAAGTGCCCTTGCCCATTCTGGCGGCCTCAGTCATAAAAAAGCTATTTGGCGCTGAACCTATGCCAACCGTAAACAGGCGGCTTTTTTGTAGATTTGCATGAATATATTCAAATAGTTGATTTTCGTTACCCACAGAGCCATCGGTAATAAATATCACTTGGCGAATTCGCTCTGTTTGCTCGGGCTGATTACCTAATGCCAATTGCAGCGCAGCCAACATTTCAGTACCACCATCAGCGCTCAAAGCATTAATGTAAGTAAGTGCTCGCTTTTTGTTTTCCGTACTAGCAAAATTAGCCGAATTCCACATTTTGCTCGCTGTAGAGTCGAATTGCACCAGATTAAAACTGTCAGTTTCTGGTAGGTGTTCAACCGCATAATAAAGCGCTTGCTTGGCTTGCTGCATTGATTCTCCAGACATAGAGCCTGAAGTATCAATCACAAAGATAACCTCTCTGGCGATACTGGTATCCTGAGCATCAACATCGGGAGGCATCATCATTACCATGCCATAAAATCCGTCTTCTCCTTGCTGTATAAAATGCGCTGCTCTAGGCAATTGACTAGGGCTTGGCTGCCAGCTCAACACAAAATCTTGGTTAGCTATCATATCTTGCTGCAATGAGATTTCGTAACGGCCCTGTCCTTTCTCTGCGGTGTGTATAGGATGGAATTCGCTGTCAATCTGCTCAAGCTCAAAACCGGGGTTAAGCCGCACATCTATCGATACCTTGTTTAATCTTTCAATATGATCCTCATTCGCCACGCCGGTTGTGGAGGGGGATTTATAACTTGGCTGGGTTAATGCCCACCCGCTATGACCGATTTCAGCACCATCACTAGCCGTTTCATTGGAGGGCAAATAGCGCTCAGTGATCGTGGTTGGAAAGCGCAGACTAAACGTCCCCCCTTGATATTGAACCCCTTGTTGATATTCGATAGTCACTTGTATCGATTCACCCGGACCAATATTGGCCACCGAGTTTTTAAACAAGTTCGGCCGTTGTTGTTCCAACAAACTGGCTTTTTTGCCCTCGCGCTTGGCCTGTTTATAAATTTCTTTGGCTTTTTTGTTAGGATGAATCTGTCCAACTATAGTGCGTTCACCTATCTGCATTTGCAGATGGTCCACCGCAGCGTTTTCAGGCAGCGGAAATACATAGATACCATTTACCCAATCATCACTGGTATTGGTAAATACTTGCGTCACCGTTGCCCGTGCAACCAAACCGCTAATGTTGATATCCACACGCGTATCTAATAACGGCGAGAGTAAATACCCTGCTTGACCTTCTTTTTGAAGAAACATACTACCTTGCTCAACGTGCTGATAGTTTTCTACATATACATTTGGTAGAGATTGTTGTGCTGTATGCCCATTAAAGGCTTCGTAGGAAAGGTTGATATTTAATTTAGACTGGGACGAATCCTGCGCTTTGTTTTCATTGTTAAGTAACAGCGGCATTGCATATTGCAATGCCCCGATTAACAATAATAACAACAGCACAATGACAAACCTCATGCGCTTGATCACGGTCCTTCCCCTACTGATTGGCTGCAGTCATTGAAACCTGACCCTGAGCAATTCTTACTAATACACGGCGGTCAAAAAAGAAGTCTTCGTTAGATGATTGGGCAGATACCGGCTGTGCCTCACCTATAGCATAAGTAAGTACCCGCTTACCATTCACTCCTTTACCTTCCAGATAGCTTTTGACACTCAATACTCGCTGTTGGGACAAACCTTGATTGTAAACATCGTCACCACGAGCGTCAGCGAAACCTGTAAGGGTGACCTGCAACTTTGGATTGCCGTTGAGACCCTTAGCGACCAAATCTAACTGACCTTTGAAGTGTTCTTCCAAAACATAGGAACCGGTTCGAAATTGAATGTTTGACTCGATATCCTGCATCACTCGTTCAATTTCGTGATCCATCGCGACTAACTGCATTTGACTAGCACTTTGTGCCTGTTCATATTGTTGTTGCAATGCCACTAGTTGGCTATCTCGACGGGACAACTGGGCATGGGTTTGGGCCAATTCAACGGCCGCAGAATCAAGTTTTTCATCATTATTGACATCTTCAGCGATTAAAATACCCATTATCCCGCCCACAATTGCACCAACGGGGCCGCCGACCAGAGCGCCCGCAGCCGCACCGGATCCGAATCCGAACATCTGATTGGTTTGTTCTTCTTTGCTCGCGGAAGAGGCGAAAGAGGATGTTGACAGGCTTAATGCCAGCAGGGTCAGTGGCAATATAATACGTTTTTTCATTAGTGTTCTCCAAAGGTAGGCAGGGATTAAGATATCGTTGTTGTTTCACTGCAGATAAGTAAAACGCGATTTTCTGGCGAATTGTGGGAGCAATAATGGCAATGTGGTGAGCAAATGTGGCGAAAAAATGGAAATTACCGCATAGCCGACAAAAGGGCATGGGTTGAAGAATTTTTTACGATATAGTTGTTGATAACAACTTAAGCGGTAGTCCTATGTCAAAACGTATAGCCATTGTGGAAGATGACCCAGCCATTCGGGAAAATTATGCATCTGCTCTGCAGAAACAAGGATATGAAGTACTCACTTATAGCAGTCGAATTGATGCTGAGCGTGCGTTTACCCAGCGCTTACCCGACTTGGCAGTTGTGGATATAGGTTTGAACGAAGAAATAGATGGTGGTTTTATGTTGTGCCAGCAACTAAGATCTTTGTCCAAAACGCTGCCAATCATCTTTTTTACCGCCAGAGATAATGATTACGATACCATTTGCGGTCTGCGCATGGGTGCAGATGACTACCTCACCAAGGATATCAGCTTACCGCATTTGCTAGCACGAATTGCCGCGCTTTTTCGCCGCACTGCATTGCTTAATCAACCGCAACTCGCTAGCGACTTGATTGAATCAGGGCATTTGCTAATGGACAGTAACCGCATGACAGTAAGGTGGCAGCAGCAACCAATCGAATTGACTGTAACCGAGTTTTGGATGCTACATGCCATCGCGAAATACGCGGGACACGTGAAAAGTCGCCAGCAATTAATGGATGAATCGAAGATGGTGGTCGACGACACCACCATCACCTCCCATATAAAGCGCATACGCAAAAAATTTGTGCAGATAGACTCTCAGTTTGACCGGATCGAAACTGTCTATGGTATGGGTTACCGCTGGAAAGCCCAATAGCTCATGTTTCGCTTACGCTTTGGTATTCGCCTTAAACTATTATTCTTGTCGCTGTTTTTATTCGCGATTCCCTGGCTAGGATACAAATATGTCTGGGAACTAGAAAGTTACTTACGTATCGGCCAAGAACAAACCATGGAAGGTACTGCTAGAGCGGTGGCTACCGCCCTGCACGAACGCCCGTCGTTATTTGATAGCCAATCTTCCTATTTGCAAGATGTGAAACCGGGCACGGATCTGTATGCCCATAAAATAATCGACCCGATCCGTCTGGACGGCAAACTTGATGATTGGCAAGATTACCGTCACTTGTCTTTGCGCTATGCTCAAATGCAACTAATTGAGCAAACTACTGCTTATGACCCGCAAAGCTTGCAGTTCGAGCATATGGTTGGGCAATACAACCAGTACTTGTATGCCATGTTTGAAGTCACCGATGACACGCTGATTTACCGACCCAACAATAGCTTGCGGGTTGACCGCAATGACTATTTACTGATTGCTGTGACCGACCCTATTGGGGTTTTTCGTCGCTATATTGTAGCCCCACAACAATCGGGTTGGGTGAACGCTTACTTACTCGATGACAATCCCGAATCTTATCGGCCCCAAAATCTAGAAACCGCCATTCAAGGTTTTTGGCAACAAACGCCCAGCGGATACAACATAGAACTGCGTTTTCCACTAGATATCATGTCTAGCAAAATAGCCTTTGCCATCACTGATGTAGATACGCTGCAAAGCCGTGAAAGAAAATATATTATTGGTACCGCCAACCCCAATCAACCGGATTCCTTGGGGACGGTGTTAATTCCTTCTCCAGAGATTGAAAAAATACTCAAAGGCTTAAAATATTCAAACGCCAGAGTGTGGGTAGTAGACAAGCACATGCGGGTTTTGGCTCGTTCTGGCAGTATTCAGGCCGCAACAGGCGTACGATCAGCGCCGGTAAATGGTCGCACAAATGATTGGTGGCAACGGTTTGAGCAAAATTGGTTATTTCCCCTCTACTACCACGTCTTAACCAAGCCGCCGGCAGATTTTGTTGATGAGCTTGAAAATGCTTATGCGTTAAAAGGTAAGGATCTAGCGGACGCGCTAACAGGCAAGGCCAGCTCTCAATGGCGACTCACACCTGACAACAAGGCGGTGATTTTGTCAGCGGCTCATCCAATATTTATCGATGACACCGTGATGGGCGCAGTGGTGGTTGAACAGACCACTCACGGTATTCGGACGCTGCGAAATCGAGCTTTGGAGCAACTTTTTCATGTGATACTCGCGGTGGTATTTTTAGGCACGAGCGCTTTATTTTTATTCGCATCCCGTATTTCATTTCGGATCCGTAAATTACGCAATCAAACCGAGTCTGCGATAGACGAAAATGGCAAAATTTTAACCAATATTCCCCGCTCCGAAACCAAAGACGAAATCGGTGATCTGTCTCGAACCTTCCATACTGTATTGGACAAATTACAACAATATAATAGCTACTTAGAAAACATGAGCGCTCGTTTGTCCCACGAGTTGCGCACCCCTGTTGCCATTGTTAAATCGTCTTTAGAGAACCTGTCATTAGAACAATCTGGCGCCAATGGCGCCAATGGCGCCAATGACGATAATGAAAAACAGCAATATATTGAACGGGCTCAAACTGGGATTAATCGGCTAAGTAAAATACTCAGTAACATGAGTGAAGCGACTCGTTTAGAGCAAGCGATTCAATATAGTGATAGGGAAGAATTTGAATTGAGTGAATTATTGAGAGGTTGCAGCGAAGGCTATGGCGCTGCGTACCCGCAACATCAGTTTGAAACCTCTTTTGGCAATATTCAACATAAGCTAACTGGTTCACCGGAGCTTTTCTCGCAGATGCTAGATAAAATTATCGCCAACGCCGTTGAGTTTAGCGCACCTGGCTCGCCTATAAGCATCGGCTTAACGGTTAAACATAACCAAGTTTACCTTAGCATTGCCAATCAAGGCCCATTACTACCAGAGAATATGCACGAACAGTTGCTCGATTCCATGGTATCTGTGCGTCGCCAACAAGACGCCGGAGAAACACATTTAGGGCTAGGCTTATATATCGCTAAAATCATCGCTGAATATCACAAGGGTACCATACGCATCAACAATCAAGCCGATAAAACAGGTGTTGAGGTCACTATCAGCTTTGATAGCTGATGTCAGTTGAAGCGCAAGACATAGACTCCAATCAACCCGTTATAGCAACCAATCTTGCTGTTTGCATTGTTGGATAAACCAGTTAAGGGCTTTGCCCGGTTGCTGTTTGTTCCATGCAATATAAACGGGTATTAGTGGGCGATGCAGATAGGTGGTTTTTATAACCAATTGCTGTTGTTCGACCTGCTGCTGAATTAAATGCCGCGGCAGAAAGCCTATACCCAGACCTGACACTTGCGTATCAATCTTTGCGGACATATTCTGCACTCTGATAATTTGCTTACTTTCAAATAGGCCATGGGATCGAGCCGGTAAAATACGCGCGCTATCGGCTACCACCACCGCCGGAAAATCAAACATCTGTTCGGCTTCCAGTACGCCGACATAATTCGCCAAAGGATGATGATTAGCCACCGCAAATACAAATTCTACTTCACCCATTTTATGCACTTCGTATTGGCCTTTGGGCAACTCACCGGTTACCCCAATGGCAATATCACAGCGTTGTGAATGCAAAGCATCCCAACCGCCGCCCAAGGCTTCTTCAAACAAACTGATCTCCACATGTTTGTCCATTAAGCAAAACCGTTGCATAACATCCAGCACTGGCTGGTTGGCAATAATAGTATCTTTGGATATTACCAACTTGGTCTCCCAGCCGGATTCAACTTGTCGTACTTTTTGCTCAAGCTTTGAGGCTGCCGCAAGTAACGTTTGCCCCTCAGCAAGCAATAACTCACCAGCCTCGGTCAGCACGGCACGTTGGCCGTTTCGATTGAACAGCTCAACCCCTAAATCCGTTTCGAGTTTTTGCATGGTGTAAGTTAAAGCTGAGGGAACTTTGAAAAGGGATTTGGCCGCTTGAGCAAAGCTACCTTTTTGCTGAATAGCGTTTAACACACGCAAGGCGTCCAGTGTGATGGCATGATGCATTTAACATTACTCGATACTAAAAAAGGGAGTCCACCCAATACTAAGCAAACTCCCCACTTTACACAACTCACTAAGCTAGGCTGGCCTACGCAGGTAAATCAAATAGCAATGCGCTAGCCGTTTGTGCTGAGTGATTGAACAACTCAAGAGCCGATTCTTGCTCTATTTTGGCGCCATCTCCTTGTTCGAGGCTTTCACCAACGACCGACATGGTACCTTCGACTTGGTGCACGTAGTATTTTCGCCCCTCGTTGGCAGCAAAGGTAAGCGTCTCACCCGCCAACAAAATAATTTGATGCAAACGGCTATCTTGCTTAATTTTCAAGGTGCCATTTTCACCCGTAGGCGTGATAATAGTCGTAAGACCCGGGTTGTTACCAAACTGTTTTTGCTGATAGCCTGGCTCGCCGCCCTTCTCATTTGGTTCTATCCAAATCTGTAAAAAAGTTAACACGTCGGTTTTAGAACCGTTGTATTCGCTGTGCTGCACGCCGCGACCAGCTGACATCAGTTGGAATTCACCTTTAGGCAAAGACTGCACATTCCCCATACTGTCTTTATGTTCAATTACGCCCTTGGTCACATAGCTAATAATCTCCATATCACGGTGCCCATGGGTGCCAAAACCTGCGCCTGCTGCTACAGCATCGTCGTTGATCACCCGCAAAACCGAAAACCCCATGTGTTGTGGATCATAATAGGAACCGAAAGAGAAAGTATGTTTACTGTCGAGCCAACCAAAATTGGCTTTACCGCGTTCACTGGCTTTTCTGAGCGTAATCATTACAACCTCCTATGCATTAATTTTATCTGCGATGAATTTATCAAATGCTAGCGTTCCTGAGCCTGAGAAGACTAAAGAAACGGAAGCAGCCAGCAGGGCTAAGGCATATTCATAGCCATTGTTAGACATAAACAAACCATGTTGAAAATGTACGCTAAAAATAGCCACTAACATAGTGATCGCTAGTACTACTGACGACGGCCGAGTTAGCAATCCCAGCAATATAAATAAGCCACCGAAAAACTCGCCGCTACCGGCAAGCAATGCCATCAAATATCCTGGCTGCATGCCAATGGATGCCATCCATTGACCTGTACCTTCCAATCCATACCCACCAAAGGCACCAAATAATTTTTGCGCACCGTGGGCGATAAATATAATTCCAACCGGAACACGTAACGCCAATGGGCCAAACCCCGCATCAGAAGCCAATACCTTTCCTAAAAATAATTTATTCACAACATAATCCTCAAAATTTTTGAACCAAAAAGCTTCACAACCCCATTTGAGAAGCTGCTTACTTACATTTATGATGAGTATATTGATATTTTTAAGTAATCGAAATCGGACAATTTTGAACTTTAAGTTCAAAAAATTTGAGCTAACTTCCACTCTATTCTCCATTGCTGGTAAATAGCCCATTGCAAGGAGAATTCAGCATCAAAATTCACTTTTAAAACTTGACGGTTAAAACCCACTAAACACGACAATTGTTCCAACCCATGACAGATGAATTGGTCAACTACTGTATGACTATTTATAGCTAATTTGACCCTAGTCAAATTGCAAAGCGTTAAATATGTGATTTTATCCTAAGACGTACGCACGCTATTTTAGCTTTAATTACATCTGGAGATAACTATGAAACACCAACATATTTCTTTAGCGATAGCAGCAGCCCTAGTAGTAAGCACCTCTTTACCTGCTTTTTCTCAAAATCAAAATCGAGACCGCGATACTGTTCGTCAAGTTGACCGAGAGCATCAATCAGATCGTGACCGAGAAGGAGATAGAGATCACGATAGAATTATGGACAGAGATGGCGATCAAGACAGAGATCGCGACAGAATAATGGATAGAGATGGAGATCAAGACCGAGAGCGCGACAGAGACAGGGACCGAGATCACGTTAATGATGGTATGGGCGGTATGATATACGGTGCCGAAGCCATGACAGAACAAGAACGAAATCAATATAGAGAACAACTCAAATCAGCAACATCTGAGCAGCAACGAAATCAAATTCGAATGGAGCATCAGCGGCGTATTCAGGCGAAACAACAAAATGACCCGCAGTTTGACGATGGCATTGGAGGTACTATTTTTGCTGGAAATCAAATGACTGAGCAAGAGCGTAATCGCTATAGAGAGCAGCTCAAATCAGCGACATCTGAACAACAGCGAAATCAGATTCGGATGGAGCATCAACAACAAATGCAAAAACGTTTATCAGATAAATCTCCTTTAAATCAACCATAATTGGAGGTTTAACATGAATTCACTTCAGAACTCCTTCAAGGTTGCCCTGGCAGTTGCTCTTGTCTGCGGCAGCACCTGCAGTTTGGCCACAGATAATAATCTAATTTTTTCTACGGGTGCGGATTATTCAAATGGTGACTATGGAGGTGATCAAACGATTGAAGAATGGTATGTCCCCGTTACGCTAAAATATGTTGGAGATACGATGAGTTACGGAGTTACGATACCTTATCTTTCGGTGCGTGCGCCAAAAGGTACTGTGGTTACTGACACCGATGGACAGATTGTTATTGGTGGCGGTGAAAAACGCACCGAAAGTGGGATAGGAGACATTATCGGCCGAATAACCTTTTTTGACGTTTACAGAAATGATGATTTAGACATTGCAGTAGATTTAGGAGCAAAGATCAAACTCGGAACAGCAGACGAAGAAAAAGGCTTAGGAACGGGAAAAACAGACTATTCACTGCAAATTAATTTGTTTAAATTTTATGATGATTACTATCTCAGCGGTACCCTTGGATACAAAGTTAGAGGAGAGCCTGATGGATTAGACCTTGAAGACGTATGGTTTGGATCTGTAGGAGCGGTATATCTTTATTCAAGTAAAACAAAGGTAGGTCTAGCATTTGATTTTAGACAATCTTCTTTTTATGATGGTGAACACATTCGCGAACTAAGTGCATTTGTTTATCATCGACTTGAAAATTCCTGGGGAATTTCGGCTTACTCTTATGCGGGCTTAAGTGACAGCAGTCCAGATTTTGGAATAGGAGTTTCTGTCAAATATTATTACTAGTTTATTATTGTCATAATCAACATAATTGAGGGTTGTTAGAGCTTTAATTATTTAACACCCCTCTATTCCCCGCCTTCATGTAAACTGACTTTATCCACCAGATGCTAGCCATTACTTTGATTTGCGAGGCTGGTTTTTAGCTGGCAAATTAAGCTAGCATTAAAATAAGTATTCAGGTTTTAATAACAGTAATCCACCTAGCGCCAAAATAAAACAGCCACTAATTAATTTTAGCCAGCGTCCTTGTCGCTCAGATAATTTGTATTTTTGTAAAGTAAATACCACAACACCCACCATCAATGCATCGTCAAAAATATAGGCCAGATTATACAACAGTAAATAGGCGTAATATTGCATGGGTTGCAATTGTTGCAAGGTTAAAACTTGGGTATATATTGCCGGTAACCCAGCGGTACAAATCAATTCAAGTAAGTTTACAAGTATTGCTACGACCACCACTGCGAACAGCGCAGTGGATATATTTTTAGCCTGTACAATACCCCGCACTTTTTCATACAATCCTGCTTTTGATGATTCAGGGATCCCCAAGGTTATACCCTGTTTGAAAGCAAAGTAGTCTTTAATATTTATACTTCCCACAATTAGTGCGACAAGTGCAATCACAACTTGGATGTTTCTTGAAATACCGATAATCAGGAACAGGTTTAACCACGCGGCCATAAACGCAAAATATACCACGCCACTGACTATCACAAAGGTACCTGCAATCAAAAGCATACGTTTGCGATCTCTGACGTTAACTAACAACGAAAGAAGAAACATCAGCACCCACATTGCGCAGGGGTTAAACCCATCTAGCAATCCTGTCATTAGCGTAAATAGCGGTAATCCATATTGTCCCGCCGTTATTTGGCCAATAAAAGGCAGGCTAATGGATTGCTCTGGATTGCTGTGCTGATTTAGCGGCGCTTTGCCAGCAAGATCGGTATGAAGAAGCAGATTATTCAGGGTAACAGACGGCTCAAAGCCAACCCAAAACTGCCCACAAGCATAAAACGAAGGTACCCCAGGCATATCTATTTGGTAACGAGTGTTAAGCCAGATAAAATGCTGTAAATTGTCCTGATTGTCTTCGACATCCCGCTTGACAACGGTTAGCTGAGGGTAAGTTTTCGCTATATCTTCAAGAAATTGATAGGCATCTTGGCAATGAGGACAGGATTTTTTTGAAAACACCTCAACGGTAAAACATTGATCTTGAGCTTTATAGTCAGTAGCTTGACTTTGCCCGCTAACTGGCAAAGGCATAATTAGACCAATTAAACTTCCCAAAATCAGCAATAATTTCATTAGTGAGCTCTCACGAAAACCTCTCTAATAATAAGCAAGTATATGTTCAATAATTTGATCTCTATCAAATAGAAATAAACAGCATTTTTGACCTTTTCATTGACGGCTATCAAAAAAGTTTGCAGATAATCAGTTACTAAGGTGAACATTGCTTACTTATAGTGACACAAACATGTTTGAACACAATTTACAAATTGCAAAAATATTCAATCAGATTGCAGATATTCTCAGTGTGGAAATCGAGAATAGCTATCGCGTAACGGCTTATCGTCGTGCAGCCAGATTTTTATCCGATTTTAAACAGGATATCAGGGCCTATGTGATACAGGGAAAAGATCTTAAAGCCTTACCCACTATCGGAGCTAGCTTGGCAAATAAGATTATCGAAATACTTGAAACCGAGTCGTGCAATACGCTCACCCAGTTACTAAGAGACGCTCCACTTGGTTTAATTGATTTATTGCATATTCCTGGTTTGGGGCCCTCGCGCATTCATACTTTATACTATGAATTAGGTGTGCATACGCCTGAACAGTTATTAAGGGCGGCGAAAGACAACAAGGTACGGGAGCTTCCTGGCTTTGGGGTTAAAAGCGAAAAGACGCTTATCAATACCCTGGAAGCCAACCTGCGCAATAAACCAAGCTTCAAGCTAGCATTAGCAGCGACCTATGCTGAGCCATTGCTAGCTTATCTGCAGCAATCCGGGATTGTTGAAAATGTCATCATCGCGGGCAGCTATCGACGCCAGAAGGCCTGTATTCATGATATTGATATTCTAAGTTGCACCGAGCAACCTGAAAAGGTGATAGACAAATTGGTGCATTACCCTAAGGTGAGCCAAGTGCTATCGAAGGGCGCTAAGCGCTGCAGTGTTGTTCTGGAGCAAAAAATACAAGTTGATTTACGTACCATTGATAAAAATAGCTATGGCTCAGCGCTCTACCACTTTACTGGTTCAAAATCCCACAATATCGCGCTACGCCAGCGGGCAAAGCAACTTGGGCTTAAAATAAATGAATATGGCGTGTTCAAGGGGAGAAAGAAAATCGCCGGAAAAACGGAATCATCCATTCTAAAAGCCGTTAACTTACCGTGGATCCCAGCTGAATTGCGCGAGAATAATGGAGAAATTGAAGCGGCTGAGAAAAAACAACTGCCAGTGTTAGTTGATTTTAACCAACTTAAAGGTGACATGCATATTTGTCCAACGGTGCCACTCGATCATCAATATATCAACCAGATGACAAGGCAAGCTAGCAAACAAAATTTCAACTTTTTAGGTTTGGCCCTAAGCGCACAGGCGGTTTTGAAGCACACAAAAACTGATCCATACTTCATTGACCAACAGCTAGAATTAATTGACATTATTAATCAAACAAATAGCGTCACACTGTTAAAAACGTTACAGATAGGTATATTGGAAAATGGCACCTTTCCCATGTCAGACTCCACCTTAGCTAAATTTGATGTTGTGATAGCCGTGATTGATGAGCATTTTAATTTGTCGCAAAAAAGGCAAACGGCAAGAATAGTAAAAGCGATGGACAATCCGCATTTTTCTATATTGGCTCAACCAACTGGTGCACTGCTAAAAGAACGTGAAGCCTTCGATGCTGACATGTACAAAATCATCAAGCATGCTAGGCAACAAAGTTGTGCATTAGAGCTTAGCGCTCATCCTGATAGATTAGATCTTTCAGAATTATACTGCCAAATGGCCAAAAGTGAAGGCGTGAAAATATGCGTCAGTTCTTACGCACAACACGTCGCAGAGTTGAATTATTTATCCCTTGGCATTGGTCAAGCGAGACGCGGTTGGCTGGAAAAAGCAGACATTTTGAACACCTTATCTCTGCGCCAAATAAAACGATATCTAGGTAAATAAATACTGCACTAGCACAACAAAATCAAGCTTCCTCACATTCCTTACGCTTATGGTAACAATGGGACTTGTGAGTACCAAGAGCAAATTCCCGCTAAGTTGAAACACGTCAAAAACATGACCTCGGTCAAACCTGTTTCAGATATACACTATACCTTCATACCAACAAGCCGACGATACATCAGTCGAGCCTAGCGCCAAAAGCCTCTTTAGGTTGTTATCTAATAGCAGTTTAATTTGATTGATAGGACATAAGCATATGCGCGAAAAAACTCACTTAGTTTGTCCTGCATGTTGGTGCGTGAATCGTGTTCCACTGGCACTCGTTGAACACTCGCCAATGTGTGGAAGGTGTAATACCAAGTTATTTAATGGTAAACCGCTAAGCCTGTCGTCTTTGAATATCCTGATGTTTTTAGAGCGCAATGAAATGCCAATTGTGATCATTTTTTACGCCCCAAAAAGTGACCCAAAAAAGAATATATCTTTGTCTTATGATTTATGTGCTAGCTTTTTAGAGCCCTATATTCGGCTTGCAAAGGTAAATATTGATAAAGACAAAGAACTGGCCTGGTTGCTAGGTGTAAAAACGACTCCCACTATCACAATATTTCATCATAACCACGAGGTTGCGCGTTCCAATTCGTTAGCAACAACCGAGGATATTGTTAAATGGGTGAAAGATTTTTCCTTGTCCGAATCAAAACCATGAAGTTTAAATATACCGAATGTAAAGTCACTGAATGCTAGCGTGGAAGATATGAATTTATTTATATTTACACAACAACTTCTTTTGACTGGGTGTTTGATTGGCTGGTTGATATTAGTACCCGCGAAGACCAAAAGAGGATTCTTGGTACAGATCTTTATTACCGCCACAACATTTTGGGCAATGCTTTTTTTCACCACCGAGCTCATATCTCTGTAAAATGAATGAGTTAAAAATCTTCGTTTTCCTTTATTTCCTATTGTTAAACCTAATCACCTATCAGCAAAACTAGGAGTTCCGAAAATCCCAACAATAACTTGACCGAAGTCAAATGTATTTGCCACATAAGCGCAATAATGTTCAATGATTAATGTGTTGATGGTGATCGAAAAATGAAAATAAAAGACATTACTGCGATAGCAAAAGAGCGTGGCATCTCTCGTACAAAAATGAGTAAAACACGACTAATTAAGGCAATTCAATTAAATGAAGGTAACTTCGACTGTTTTGCGACCGCGCAATCGGGAATCTGTGACCAGCTCGATTGTATTTGGCGTTCTGATTGCTTTGACTCAGCAAAAGGTAAAGTACATTGATACAACAACATAAAAACAACTCCAAGGAAACTATATCATTACCTTTCGTAAATAGGGGAGAAGCAGGTAGATTATTGGCAAAGCAACTCATGTCCCATGCTGGCCGCCCTGACACCCTAGTGCTTGCATTGCCTCGTGGCGGACTGCCAGTCGCCTTTGAGGTAGCTCAAGCGCTGACGGCTCCACTTGATATTATTTTAGTGCGTAAAATATCAGCCCCATACCAAAGCGAACTCGCGATAGGCGCCGTTGCCGAAGGAGGAATATTCTTTGCTAATTCTTCACTAATTGAATCTCTTGGAGTCAGCGAGCGCGAACTGAACCATCAAAAAAGACTCGCGGAAGATGAATTAAGTAGGCGTACAAAATTATATCGAGGTAGATCAACCGCACCGGATATACATGACAAAGTGGTCATTTTGGTTGATGACGGCCTCGCAACTGGAGCGACTATGTTAGCCGCAATTTCCTCGCTGAAATTACAACTGGCCAGGCAAATTGTAATCGCAGTTCCGGTGGCGTCAGATTCGGCTCTGCAACAGGTAGAAAAGCAAGTTGATGAAGTCATATGCTTGGCTGTTCCGGAGATGTTTCAAGCTGTAGGTAATTGGTATCAGTCTTTTCCCCAACTCAACGATGAACAGGTGCTAAGTTACTTAACTAGGCGCAGTAGCTGAACATACAGCAGACTATCATCTGCTTAATAATAGATTCGCGCAATTGCGTTGCCGGTTATTGCAAGTCATTTACAAGCTCTTTATTAGCGTTTTGATAAGAAAGCCCTGTCTTTTCCACAACATACAATTGCTATATAGTTGAGTAAATTGATGTAGGTCAACTATCTGCTGAGCAAAGTAAATTATGATACTTGTTCCAATCGTTACACTATTTGAGCAGTTAATTGAGTTAAGCTGAAAAATTAAGAACAACTCAATCTGTGGATAAATGGTGTTGTCACTCATTATATCTGGAGTGTCAAATTATGGAACAAACCAAAAAACAAGTGTTTGTGATAGATGACCATGAACTAGTACGACAAGGGTTAAAACAACTAATAAACGGTGAGCCGGATCTGCAAGTTTGCGCAGAAGCCGCCAGTGTGAAAGAAGTATCCAAGTTAAAAAAAACAGTGAAACCCGATCTAGCTATTGTTGATATATCCTTACCTGATGGTAATGGACTTGACTTAGTCAAACAATTGCGCCGCTGGCGTCCCGCAATGCCCATCATAGTGCTGTCAATGCATGATGATGAATTATTTGCCGAACGGGCTCTGAATTTTGGTGCGCTTGCTTATATTAACAAGCAAAATTCGGCGGAAAAATTACTTATAGGAATAAGAGAAGTCCTCAACAATAAAATTTACGTTAGTTCCTTGATTAACGAGAGGTTACTCAGAAGGATTACCGGTAAAACTGATTGTACTTCCCTGTCCCCATTAACGTCTTTATCAGATCGAGAGTTGCAAGTGTTCGAAGGCATAGGTCGATGCAAAAAAACTAAAGTTATTGCTGCAGATCTGAATCTTAGCATTAAAACAATTGAGACATATAAAAGTAATATTAAAAGAAAGCTGAATTTACAATCCGGCGAGGAATTAACTCGGGCCGCCATTCTGTGGTCAGTAGAAAGTTGATAATAGATCATAATAAGTTTCCTACTTTGTGGTGCTCTGGGTGGATAAAAGTGGCATTATTAATTAGTCTCCATAGTTAAAGTTGAAATGCCGTTTATGCCGAATCAAGAAAATAGATCACCCGTAGCTGTTGTTGGCATTGGCGCGTCCGCTGGTGGTCTGGAGGCATTTACAACATTTTTCCAAAACATGCCAAATGACTCCCATATTGCATTTGTTTTACTCCCCCATTTAGCCCCAGATCACCCTAGCATTCTAACCTCTTTGATTGCTAAGCAAACTAGCTTAAGAGTAAATACAATTGTTAATAATATGCCTCTGCTAGGAGACAATGTATATGTCCTGCCACCGGGCAAGCAACTGAGCGTTAAAAATGGGCTGCTTCAACTTAAATCTATAGACCAAAACGAACAGCAGTGGTTGTTAATTGATCGCTTTTTCACTTCAATGGCAATTGCATATGGCGAGCGCTGTATTGCAATAATCATGTCTGGGACAGGTAATCACGGCACCTTAAGTTTCGAAGAAATAAAATTAGCAGGTGGAATGATCATTGCGCAAGATCCGCAAACCACGAAATTTAGCCAAATGCCAGAATGTGCAATTGATACAGGCTTAGTTGACATGGTGCTTGCTCCGGAAAAAATGCCTTCTACCATATTGAGTTACATAAGCCATCCCTATCTAAATATTACTGGCAAAAATGAGACTCTATTAGTCAATGAAAATATCTCGCCGATTTTAGAAATACTTAAGTCAGTTGTGAAATATGATTTTAGCGGCTACCGTAAAAACATGCTGCTAAGGAGGATCCAGCGGCGCATGCATGTAACCGACAGTGCTACTATTAGCGAATATACTCACTACTTATCCAATCACCCTAATGAAGCAAATGCCTTAAGCAATGAATTATTAATAGGTGTGACTGCATTTTTTCGTGACAAAGACGCCTTTTCGGTACTCGAGGAAAGGGTGATACCTGATTTGGTGAGCAACAAAAAAAATGGGGATTCAATTAGAATTTGGGTACCTGCCTGTTCAAGTGGGGAAGAGGTTTATAGTCTTGCTATATTAATTTGTGAAGAAATCGAAAAGCAGCAAAAAGAGTTAGCTATTCATATTTTTGCCAGTGATATCGATAAAGCATCGTTAAATCGCGCCCGTCGAGGCACATACTCCTATGAGGCAATGTCACGAATATCTTCAAGCCGACGGCAACGTTTTTTTCAAAAGACAGATGACAACAGGTATCAAATAATTAATTCTTTACGTGAAAATATAGTGTTTGCCTGTCAAAATATTATTGCAGATGCGCCATTTTCACGGCTCGACTTAATAAGTTGCCGGAACTTTTTAATCTACTTGCAACCAGAACTCCAAAGAAAAGTACTGGACGTGTTTCACTTTTCCTTGAATCCACAAGGTTATTTAGTTTTAGGCCCTTCTGAGTCACTTGGGCAACATAGTGAAAACTATCAAGTTATCTCCAAAAAATGGCGGATATTTCAACATGTCGCCACGAGCAAAAAGAAGCCATTCAATTTGCTGTTAAATGGCGCATTTACCTCATTATCTGGAATTGGAATGGAAGAAAGTCGAACGAAATCATATTTACCTACAAATTTTGCCAATTTGTTTCAACGTGAATTGATTGATGCTTACGCCCCCGCTGCAGTGCTGATCAATCGCGCTTATCATATACTGCAATTTCATGGGCCTGCATCTGACTATCTCGAGTTTCCAAAAGGTGCACCTTCTAATGATCTTTTAACATTGCTCAGAGATGGCTTACGCACTCGAGTACGAACAGCTGTTCATCGTGCCATTGAAGATAAAAGTACCTATATAGATAGTGATGCAAGAGTTAAAATTGAAGGTCATTACAAGCCTTGTATCTTAACTGTTAGACCGATTTCCGACTCCCGTAATAACGAGCAATACTTCTTAATTACCTTTGAAAAAAAGCAGCCACTGAAGATTGACGGTTCGCCATTTGCTGATTCTGCTGAAGTATCCCTTACTGGCTCTCAGGAAACTAACAAGATTATTGAACAACTTGAGTATGAATTAAATGCCACAAGCGATGAGCTGCAAACATCGATTGCAGAGTTAGAGCAATCTAATGAAGATTTAAAGTCTTCAAACGAAGAAGTTATGTCAATGAACGAGGAGCTGCAATCTGCCAATGAAGAATTAGAAACTTCTAAAGAAGAGTTGCAGTCTATGAATGAAGAGCTCAATACGGTTAATACTGAACTTGTTTGGAAAGTTGAAGAACTCGAAAAAAGTCACGACCATGTTAATAACCTTCTCAGTAGTACCGATATAGCCACACTCTTTCTGGATATAGATATGCGAATTATCTTGTTTAATCCAGTGACGACCCAGTTACTCAGTTTACAAAAAAATGATATAGGTCGGCAGATTAGTGACTTTTCTTTTAAATTTGAGGATAAGAGTTTGCTGGATGATTGCAGGCAGGTTATTCAAAATTTATCAGCGATAGATCGTGAAGTATCTTTACAACGCGGAGGAGTCGATGACCAGAAAATATTTTTGCGGCGTATTGTGCCCTATCGTACCGCTAAAAATCAGATTGAAGGTGTTGTAGTCACCTTTACTGATGTCACCCATTTGCACAACCAGCGACGGGAACTTGAGAAAAAGGTTGCGGAGAAAACCAAGGAACAATATTTATACCAAGAGAGCCTCAAGTCTATTATGCAAGTTGCCTTTGAAGGGCTTATTGTATTAGACAAGCAGGGAATAATTACCGATTTCAATGTGGCCGCAGAGAGTACCTTTGGCTATGCTCACAGTGAAATCATTGGTAAGCCACTTAGCCAGTTATTCAGTGAAAAAGACACCTATTCGCTGAATCACTTTTTTCGATCAACAAATAAACGCAAATTTCCTCGAGAATTTACCGGATGTTGTAAAAATGGCAGGCAAATCCCACTGGATTTATTGATCGCTAAGATTGACGATACGGGTTCTTATTTGGCTACTGTGCAAGATTTGACTGAACAAAAAGCCTTAAAAAAAGCGATCGTCGATATTAGCTCCTACGAACAGGAAAAAATTGGAATTGAATTACATGATAGTTTAGGCCAAAAATTAACCGGTATTAGCTTGCTTGCAGGAAATCTCAAACGCCAAATTAATAATGGGGCTGGCGACCTAGGCACGAATATTGATCACATCGTTGGCCAGTTGAGCAATACAATTGGTGATATTCGCAACATTTGCCATGGACTCGCGCCTTTGACCTTTAACCCACAGGGTTTACCAGTTGCATTAAGTGCACTGACCAACCAAATTGAGCAAGCTGGTTTATTGGCAAGTTTCAAATGTGACCCTAGGGTCAAAATCAAAGAACGTGTGGTAGCAATTCAATTTTACCGAATCGCTCAGGAGGCGACTAATAATGCGATTAAGTACGCAAATGCCACTGAAATTGATCTAGAAGTATCCTATAACGAGGGCCGCCCAGCCCTATCTATACGAGACAATGGAAAAGGGTTTGATGTTGGCAAACAACTTAACCAAGGGGGAATTGGCCTTAAAATTATGCGTTATAGGGCATCTGCCATTAATGCTCGTTTAGAAATAAGCTCTACAAAAAAAGGCACTGAAATTAGCTGCAGACTATAGTAGTTCGTCAGGATGTAGCACGGCTTTGCATGCCAAACCTGAAAGCGCTCAGATTTGGTTTTGGATTCACGGATGATTTTTCAGCCAGTTTTATCCTGTAAAATTCTATCCATGCAGATTCGTTTCAAGCTATCCATATCAAGAATTTCAATGGTTCTGTGGTTAACTCTAATAATATTTTCACATTGTAGCTTATTGAGTTGCCTACTAGCTGTTTCGATAGCCATGCCCAAATAATTCCCGAGATCTCTGCGTGTCATACTCAGCGAAAACCTATTATTTTTCAATCCTTCAGCACTTGCAGCATCGGATTGACTGAGTAAAAATGCGGCTAATCGTTGCTCGGCATTGTGATTATTTAAGTCTAACCTTGTATAATATTCAGTCACTAACGCATGGCTAATTTTTTGCAGCAATTGTTTACCTGAATCTTCCGATTCACCTAATACATTATGTAAACTATTAGCATCAATAAAACATATACAACTGGTTTCTAGAATACTAGCCTGGCATGCGTGAACTCCTCGATCGAAGCCATCAAATCCGACTAAATCATTCGGTCTAAGAAAAGCAGAAACCTGTTCTTCTCCATCAGCGGTAATGATACTGGTTTTGGCTGAGCCGGAATGTAAAATATATAATCCTCTAAAATCATCCCCAGGAGAGAATAAAACTTCGCGTCGATGATATATTCTCTGAACTGGTTTAATTGAAGATAATATAAAGCCAGTTCGACTACTTGGCAGAGGAGCAACTGATGACTTGCATGGACAGACACTTTTTATAACACAATTCTGGCATGCTTTAGTTTGTCTAAGCGGTATTATTCTCGACATTGTAATTTCCTGTTACTGACTATCATCAGCTCCTTAAGGAATTGATGACAACAATCCGGATTCAAATAATGACAAAACTAATTCACTTTGTTTATAGGGGATTACCTGATGGGCTTATAGTCAAACGCACATTTTTCGCACAACCTTAGAGTTGGTGACTTACATGGACAGGCACCTTTAGCTTACATTTTGACTTACATGGACAGGCACCTTTAGCTTACATTTTGACTTAAATACTTGCATGGACGGCATGTTAATAAGAGCTCAAACGTTCTGAAAATTCACTCAAATAGCAAGAGATGCCTTGTACTTGAATTACCTAAAAAGGCTAGGCTAGAGTGTCACAGCAAAACTCTCTTTGTCTGACTTCAAATACAAATCAACAATGAGAGGTAGGTGGTCTGAGGCAACTCTCGTTAACTGTGTCCGAGGTACTCTAACCTCTTTGACAATTACATCATTTGGCACAAAAACATGATCAATCCGAGCTATCGGAAAGCGGGGTAAGAAAGTTTTTTTAGGATGATGGCCGATAAGTTGGGTCTGTGCATCATGCAAATATTTTGTGAACAGGTTATAGGCGACTGAGCGCGGAGAAGCATTGAAGTCACCACACAATATGGTAGTGTCTTTTTTTAGTGCCGAATTGCCTAACCATTCATGTCCCATTAGCGCTTTGGCTTGTGCCACTCGCTCCGCGGATTGCAGGCCCAGATGGGTATTAATTATATTCACAATCCGCCCACCTGCGTTAACTGATACACAGATTGCCGCACGTGGCTCACATTTTCTAATTGAATGCCATGTAGGAAGGGCCTCGGCTTTGATTAACTTACCTGGTAAGTGAGTTAAAATAGCATTGCCATAACTTCCTTGCTCAAAGTGCATCGAAGGATGGAAATGAAAATACATATTGAGGTATTCACTGATTATTCTAACCTGATTCACATTAAAGCTTCGCTGTCTGCCAATATCTAATTCCTGCAGAGCGATAATGTCAGGCTTGTATTGAGCTATTACTCGGGCGATACGACGAGGTGAGACTTTTCCATCCATACCTAAACAATTATGCACATTGTAGGTTAGTAGACGAATTTTGTTATTTAGACTGAATACGTACTCAGTAGATGTTTTGACACTTGACCTTCCCAACTTTTGTTTGGCTACTTTATAGAGGTCTTTAGCTCTGAGGAATGTGTGGTCTGCCGATTCAACCTGTGCATCTTTAGGAAGTAAAGCAAATCCGTGGGTCTCAAATTTCCCAGGTCCTGCATGCGCACCGTTTTCTGTAGCAAAACTAACATTTACCTCCTCATTACACCAACCACATAAGACCATCTGCCCAGAGCTCTTATGCTGGCATAGTGCGATCATATCCATACTAACTTCTTCTAAAAAAGGATGAACCGCCCCAAATACACTTTGTTTATCCTTAGGCAGTTGGAACACACCATATTTGGACCATACTTTGGCTTTGTCTTTACCGTCTGCTACTAGCACTAATGGAATGTCACCATAGCTCACCAGCCATTTAGCAATCTTATCACGTTGTGCTAAATCACATAAATCCTGTGAATAAATAAAACCAATTGGGCCAATCGCAGTCACGTGGACATCTTTTTTATGCTCAATTGCAGAGGTGCCAGATTGAGTTAAGAACTTACGTCTCAAGTAATCACTTAGCCATAGAAACCTTTGGGCTTGGACGCCTGTAACGTGACTTGAGGCTTGGACCACAGGAATATCCACTCGTACATTTTCAAAAGCCTTGGCCACAACACTTTCAATTTCATTACCAAATTTTTTAGCGTAGGGGGTGACGGTCTCTTGGCCATGGTCAGAATGTATCCATACTTCATAGTCTCTAGATTGAGAGGTAAAAGCAGCATTTGAAATTCGTGAAATCGCGTCATCGATGCCCTTCAAAGTCCAATGAGCAAACGCTGAATTAGGCCCTCGACGGTGGGATTGTTCATCATAACCCAGCAGATTTAAGTGCACTATCGGTAGCCCTCTGGCAATATCCAATTTAGTCCCAATAACAATAAGCTCGCGCAATAAAATACAAATTCCCACACGCTTAGGGATTTGCAAAAGCTCATTTAAAAAATCTTTCCGCGCAATAATACCTCGGCAGAAATCAATAAAGGCAATGAGAAACTCTAGTGGTAACAAGACCAGCACTCGAATAAAGCTATATAAGTTTAGTATTACAAAGGCAACAATAGCGAAAGGATTCGCATTGTTAAATAAACTGTCCCAACCCATTGATGCTGGACAAAAATTCACTTCCGAAGCCTCACCGGTATAAATATTGGAGTAGGAACTACCTTCTTTTAACAAACCTTCTGCTTGTTTACTTAGCTCTTTTTCAATTTTAATAGCAGCATTGGGCTCATACATACGAACCAATTTTCCATCATCGCGATCAATAAAGCTAAAAGCCGGAACAATACCTTTTACACCATAAAATAACTCCCCTTGAAACGCTGGTGTACTGGAAGGCAATCCTGAATATAGAGAATGTAAAATGTAATGTTCAGAGTGTATAAGTTTGGCAAGATATGGCATTTGATGTTTATTGAATGCATTTCGCAATTCAGCTAAAGACAGCCCGTCTATTTGAATAATGATTAGCCCAGGTTCCGTTCCCTGAGTATCCAATTTAGTACGACACAGCAAGCGCAACAGCCATTCGCTGCGGCTAAATAATAATAAGATTTTCTTAATTGAAAATTCAATTTTATGCAGCACGCATTGCACCCAAATAGCTTGTCATGACTCGCTATTCACTCATTGCATCTGCAGCGGACTGAAGATAATTTCTGATAATTTTAAATTCTGACCGAATTAACGGCAGTAAATCGGCCCAACGTTGTTGCTCTGCTGAACGGTGAACATAATCTTTGCCTAAAAGATCTGTGTATATTTTCAAAGCCGCTTTGGTACTATTTTCAATTGAAAATTGGTTCGCAGTTTTAATGGCTGCCTGTTTGTATTGAAGATTATTTTGTTCCAACTGAGCTTTGAAAAGAAGTAACTCCTTGGCGAAAACATGGTAATTAATATTGGTATCTAGCAGACGCCCATTAACATTATCAATCACCACCTCGCGTACCCCAGGTGCATCCAACGCAAAAACCGGCACTGATGCCGCCATCGCTTCTGTAATCACCATGCCTTGGGTCTCACTTTTAGACGCAAAAACAAACAAGTCTAGCGCACGATAAGCACTGGCAAGCAAAGGTTGTTCTAAAAACCCTAAACTGTGGACTTGAGCCATTACATCAGCGTGTAAAAACCAATCCATCATTTTGGATTGTAAATCGCCAGAGCCAACCAATAAAAAGTGTATTTGTTTATTTTTTTGCATCGCTTGAATCAAGGCTTGAGACAAATATTTTAGGTTTTTCTCTGCTGCAAGACGTCCTATATGGCCCACTAAAAATACATTTTCAGGTATACCCATTGCAGCTCTAAACCCATTCCCACTTCCTACTGAGAAAGCCTTAACGTTGACGCCTGTAGGAACAACACAGATTGATGCAGTAACACCTCTTTGGGCCAGCACCTCGGCAATACTCTGACTGGGTGCAATAACGGCATCACACATATTTGCATATGCAGTTGCCAATTTCATGACAAAGCTTTTCATGACTTGTGAATCACCTGGCACATAATGGGTATATTGCTCGTACATAGTGTGATGTGTAAACACTAGTGGTATTTTGTGAGTCTGTGCCACGCGGATAGCGACAGAACCAACTAGAAACGGGTGATGGGAATGCACTATGTCGGGTTCAAATGCATCTATTTCATCTCCCAAAAAACGGGAAAGTGGGATCATGACTGAAAAATCACTACCATTAAATTTTTGCATTGCTGGTATCCGCAGCACGTGAGGCTCATTCTCCGGCATCTCGCTAAACTCAGGGGCAATAACGAGTACTCTATGTCCTTGTTGCTGATAATGCTTGGTAAATGACTCAATTGAACGGGCCACGCCGCCAACATGAGGAGTAAAAGTATTAGTCATCATCAAAATATTCATATTTGATTCGCAAATTGATGTTGATTAGCGTCCTTTTCGGGCCGCATGGTTGCCCTGCCTGGCAATCGGATTTCTATTTTCGGAGGAAGACCAAACCACTGCGCTTGCCAACTAATGAGCCATTGCTGAGAAACGCCATCAAATGTTAGGGGTTCAATAAGGATCTCTATCTTTCCGAACTCTGTCGCTACAGGGCCAAATTTCATAGGTTGTAACGCATCAAGCCAATCTTGGGAAATCCCCGCCGCTAAAACTAGGCATTCGCTCTCCTCACGAACGAAACTATTCCGCATCATCACTATCCATTCGGCTGCAGCCCACACATGCTGCCCGTCACCCATGCAACCACCTCCAGTGTGAGGATGGATAGCTTCTGGCCACTGCCCAGCGGGAGAGGCCAAACTTGCCACCTTATCAACTAGGTTTTGAAAACGACAATCACCTGCCCGCATCAGCACCTGTGCCATATGCAACGTCAAGTAGGGATTTATACCGGAATGGGTCATATCCTGAAAAAAAGCGTTGTCGTAACAACAGTATTCCAATAAATAATTAGTAGTATCGATTAAGCACGAATCTTGTTCATGACAAAGCTGTAGAGGGAACCCCATTACCAGAGACCCTATGGCCCCTGCGTCTAAACGCCTGTTTGGTGAAGCGGACATAGCATGTTGGTGCTTCCTGTGCTTTGAGGCAGCCAAATAGGTCTTCACTGTAATTAAGTAATTGGTTGCCTTGTTGTAATATACTTCGGCGAGCTCAGGCCGGTTTAGTTTTTTTAACATTGACGAAGCGGAAAATAATCCTGAAATCGCCCATAGATTATCCCAATAATAATAATCATTCGGTCCAAGGTGTTCGGCACTGAATCCAGCAGGTAGCAAGCCCTGATGTCGTTCATCTTGTCTAGATGTTAAGCGTTTATCTAAGATCCAATCAGCCCCTGCAATAATCATTTTTAACCAGCTTTGTTTTGGAGCACTATTGGTTTGCAAACAGAAGCGATCTAATATCCACAAAACCTGACCATTTGAATCCCACTCTCCTTCTTGAGAATGAAAATAACCTGATGCTTTTTGCTTACTGGAAAAGTTGTCAATAGCCTCCTCTGCGCGCGTATGTAAACCAGCGCAGAGCATTGCATTTATAATGAATACCGCATCACGAATCCAAAACCGCTTGTAGGTAAATGGTCCGGGATAAATTTCTTGAGAAGAATGAAGTAGCAAGGTCCGAATGGCCGCATCATACAAGAATGTGTAGGTAGCATTTGGGAGTTGTAAATTACTAATACTTTGCAGGTGATGCTCCCATGAATACAAATTTTTTAACTTCTGGGGTTTTTCTAAAGGAATTTCTAATCTAACAAGGCGCTTGGCCTGCGAGCCTTTCACTTCAAATAAAGCGGCAGCCGTTAGCATGCCAATATGACATTCCCCCTCTAACTGTTGGGCTTGTTCCAGCAAGTGAATAAAGACGTCCCCATGCCGAAAGTCAGATATATGATGCCTGTCGGGAGGCTCACTAAATTTTATACTATGTTGATTATCAATTGTCCAAGTCGATGATTGTGCATCAAATTGCATTTGATAGATGAAGCTAATACCCTCTGGATTATATGGGCGTAGTGCAACAGCGAGCCACGCGGGTTCGTTGCTTTGGGCCTCAATATCAATACTCAAAACTGGTTGATTTAGTTCTGATATGACTTCAACAGTCACCGCTACATTTAGCCCATCATTTTGTGAGATAGTTTTCACGCTTAGGCCTAGGTCAAAATGAATGCTTTGAATCGTAGAGTCACACTTTGAAGGTAATATTGACTTCCCGCTATCTGTTACAAGCCAGAAATCTAACGACCATTTATCAATAAATGGTGTGACCAAACCACGAGGGTCAACAATAGGTAAATTGGCATAATCAGGAAGTCCAACTGCAGTCCAATTGCGATGAGTGAGGTTGATGTGAGTTAACGAAAATGCACGAGGAATAAACGCCTTATTACTTGGGTCAAACTGACACTCAATCCAGTAAGGCCAAACCCAATCGAGGTTGTGCTGTATGACGCGACTGTTAATGAGTCCTCTTGCGTGCATATGGGCACCAGCTCTCAATAATTCAATTGGCTCATTGATTTCTGATGGTTGTAAAAAACGCTGTAACTGCTCAAGTAACACTATTGGATCCAGAAAGCCGTGAGCGCGTGCAAAACGGGTTAGAAAGAATTTCCAAGGCAGCCATGTAAGTCGCATATTAGCAATATCCTATGTATTATCCAGCTTATGTTTCGGATCAATTTCGTTCATAGCTACCTGAGCTAAACGCATGATATAAGCCACCGAGATTAGCAACAAAACAAAGCCTAATATTGACAGTGCCCACATAAAGGGAGAACGCAGCAGTTGTCCACTTGCCAAAAGGGTCAAATCTGCAGCCAATGAACCTGCATAAGTAATCAAAAATGTATTTGGAGCAATTCCTAAAATAGTTCCTATTAGGAAATGCTTAGCAGAAAAATTAGTTAAGCCTAAAAAGTAGTTAGAAAGCTTAAGTGGAAAAAATGGAATTAAACGTAAGACCAAAATGGCTTTCCAACCATGAGCCGATAATTCATTATTAACGAATTGATATTTTTCATGTTTAATTAAGTAATTACGAATTCGCAGGCCAAAAAAGTATCGTGAAATCGAAAACGCACATAAACTGCCTAAACTAGTAGCAATAATGATATAAATTCCACCATTTATTGATCCAAAAAGAAAACCACTACCAAGGGTAAATAAAATGCTAGGTAACAAAAAAATCATTAATAGTAAGTCGATACCAATAAATATTAAGGGAGCCCATAACCCTAATGAGTCAACCCATCTGAGCAATTCCAATACCTCATATTGAAAGCCCATTCCAAACAAAATACCCAATAGTAAAAGCACGAATAAAGCACTTGCCGCAAGCATCATTAAGAATTTACTGGTTTTTAACATTTAGTTTTGCTCATTTAAGCAACTGCAAAAATATTCGTGCTTGATAATATCGGGACTGAGTAAATTAAAATTGACGTGCGTCAAATAGCATTAATATTGATATGCGGACAGGCACCACTACGATTTTGATGAAACTGATACGCGGAAAGGCATCTTTACGCAGGTGTTACATGGACAGGCACCTAAATAGGGCAAAAACTGTACTACCTCTTACTTTCCAGTGTTTATACTGTCTAAATGGCGATTATTAAGGAATAGACATGCCTCTTGCTAGAAAAAGACAAATAAGTTTAACTGATACAACTTATTATCGTTGTATTTCAAGATGCGTCAGACGAACTTTTTTGTGTGGCACAGATAAAATTAGTGGTAAAAGTTTTGAGCATCGCAAGCAATGGATTGAGGATAGATTTCTGTTTCTGTGTACCACTTTTGCTATTGACGTGTGTGCCTATGCAATTATGAGTAATCATATACATGTTGTACTGCATGTTGATTGTGACGCACCTCAAAATTGGTCAGACAAAGAGGTTGTTAGGCGATGGCAAAAACTGCATAAAGGAACCTTGCTCATTCAGCAGTTCGCGCAGTCAAAACTCGAATCGGTAGGACAGGATGAATTGCCTACTCTAAAATCTAGTATTGAAGTGTACCGTAAACGATTGTTTGACATTAGTTGGTTTATGAAGGAATTGAACGAGCCAATAGCACGCCAAGCCAACGCAGAGGATCAATGCACAGGGCACTTTTGGGAAGGGCGATTTAAATCACAAGCTTTGTTGGACAAGCATGCATTAGCAGCTTGCTTGGTATATGTTGACCTAAATCCAATCCGAGCAAAGCTAGCTTCGACAATAGACAATTCTGAACATACCAGTATCAAACGGCGCATACTAGATCTAAAAAAAGGCTGTCAGACTCAAACACTTATGCCCTTTGTAGGTCATCAAACTCAATCTAAAGGTCTGAATTTCGACTTACATGATTATATTCAATTAGTGGAACTAACAGCTGGCAGTATTAATTCTCAGAAACACCTTGGTGTTGATTTTAATCAATCGCCTATAATAAAGCGTCTAGGCCTAAACGAAGAAAATTGGTCACAATTAAGCCGCGGGTTTGAAAAATTTTTTAGCGTCGCTGCAGGTCAAACAATGTCTATGGAACAGTATAAGGAATCGACCAACCGAAAGAAGATGAAAAACATACGAAAATCACTACTTTTTAATTAAGTCACTTCATTTATCACCACGTAAGTACGGGTCTATATTTCCAACCAGCTGAAGAGAAAGAACCGAATAATTCTACCTGCAACAATTAAAAATAGCGCTTCCAGCGCAGCCTCTTTTTATTGTAGGCAGAAACTAAAAACCAATCTTGTAAAAATTTCCACATGCAAAATACGTGTTTAATGCCTTTCTCCGGATTGATTAGTGTCTGTCCATGAAAGTTCGTGTTTCTCTGGATTGATTAGTGCCTGTCCATGAAAGTTCGTCCATGAAAATTCTGTCCTTGAAAGTTACTTCATATGGGTTAGTGCCAACGGCGCTAAAAATTTAATGATTTGCTCGGTTCCATCTTCTGAAAGCACGCCAATATGAAATAAAATTTCGCCGTCACTCTCCACATAAATTGCCGATGGCTGCTGGATTACATGGACTAGATTCTTAGTCATTATTTGCAGTGCATTGTCTTTGCTATCAAAAGTAATACCATTAAGTAATAACGATTTGGATTGAACCTGTGAGCCTAGTTCAAGGCTATCAACTTCTATTTCAATTTTTCTACCTGAAAACTCCTTACTAAGCTGATTGAAATAGTCAGACCATTGTGTGGCTTCAATCTTGTTCGTAGTCATAAGAATCTCCTCTTTGATTTATTTCATTGCTAAGTTCGTTACTCATTAACTTTACAATTTCACTGAATTCTTCCGACAATATTGGCAACGAATCGTCAATACTAAATATTCCTACCAAGTGCCCCTCATGATCTACTACAGGTGCTCGTCTAACACCGAAATAGCGTAGATGATTCAAAGCATCTCTTAATTCTTCAGATTCACTAATACTAACCAAATCTGAACTGACAATATCTAAAGCGGTTAGGGTTGCTGCATCTATATTTGCTGCTAATACTTCAACTACTAAATCCCGATCAGTGATAATGCCGACAGGCTTAATTTTCCCATCTGTGCCATCTATTATAATTACCGAGCCTACATGCTGAGTCCGCATTAGTTTGGCAACATTTAACAATGACTCACTTTGTGAGGCATATATGAATCTTTTCTCGCAAATATCGCCGACTCGCATAATTGAATTCCAAAGTGATTTATAATTTTATGTTAAATCGCTTGGATTAGTTAAGTTTGACTCAAATCAAATAAATGTGTGTTTAGCCTTCGATTTTGAATATTTGTTAGTCTCAGAATGTTGCCACTTCCGCATTGTCAAAATGGCGATTTTGATGATGTATATATTCTACTTTGCGTTCTAGGGACTGAATAATCAGTTTACCAAAATTTAGCTTATGCAGGCGTTCACACCCTACTAATCCTCCGGGGCTAAAGACATTAATTTCCATCAATTTGTTATCAACAATATCTAAACCTGACAAAAACATTCCGTCTCGTATCAGTTTGGGTCTAATGATTTCTGCCAACTCAAGAATGGCAGGAGTGATTTTTGCTTTTTTTGCTATAGCACCAGAACTTAAATTACTGCGCATGTCCTCTTCATTTGAACGAAACCGATGAATTGCAGCATAATTACCGTCAACCACTAATGGCTTGCCGTCTAGCAGAAATAAACGGACATCACCATTTTTAGCTTCTTGTAAGTATTCCTGAGCGATGATAAACCCATCCTGTGATACGGATTCTATAATCTGGTTTAAATTGGCATGCTCTTGTGGTTGAATTAAAAATACATTCCGTCCTCCTGAGCCTGATAACGGTTTCAGTACCGCATATCCCCTTTCTTGCTTTATAAAGTGCTTAATATCGTCGGCGTTTCGCGTGATGATTGCTCGCGGACGGACTTCCTCGGGGAAATACTGCAGATACATTTTGTTGACAGCTTCGTTGAGTCCCATTGGATTATTTAACACCAACACGCCATGGCGCATCGCCAGACGACCAAAATTAATACCCGCCAGCCGCGCCCAAGGCCGGTTATTGGCATCCTCAGCTGGGTCATTTCTTAGCATTAAAACGTCTAGCTGATCTAGTGTAATGGTTTGCTGAAAAGCTTTTTTACTGTGTAAATTTTTGAGGTAGGTGCTGCAATTTCGATAGGTTTTATCCGTTACTCTTACCGCTTTGGCATAAACGTAATCCTCTACTGCATAAGAAAGCTGCTCGAGACTGATATACCAGACTTCATGTCCCATGTTAGTGGCAGTCATTGCAATTAATGTGGTGCTATAGTTAACTTTTTCCGTATATATATCATTTACTAACAATCCCAACTTCACTATCTATCTCCATTTACCAAATCAGTAAAAGTATTTATTTCTCTCAGGTTATTAATTCTTTTGGGGTACATTTTGTCGAGCAAAAAATGTGGTACTACTAAGGATTCTTTTAACATTTTTCGCCACCTGAGTTCATCCACTAAAGAAAGGTGCTTTAAGGCAATTTTACCAATGAAGAGAATGCCTATGTCTCCACCATTTTTTAAGTATTCAGTAGCCTGCAACAAACCTTTAAGATAGATAGCATCCTTTGTAAACCCTCCACCACGAAACACTCTCATGCTAATTCGAAATGCATTTTCAGGGCTAAAATCATACTCAAGGTGCAGCATAGTAAACACCTCGATAAAATCTGCTCCTTGAATGCACGCATGAACTGCAGATACTCTTGCAGCGATAGTTCTCAATCTACTGGCATGAAGTTGCCCCACTAAATACTCAGACAACACCGCCAATCCTTCTTGTAAAGGCTCATAGTCCTGCATACCCGAATGAAACTGCTGAAACGGCTGCGCACTACCATTGAAATGAGTAACCATATGGGTGCCAATTTCGTGTGCCAAGGTCGCGTCCACGGTATTTTGTGAAAAAACAGCGGCATGGCCTATCATTAATTTACCGTTGGACACCAGCACGCCAGGAATATCTGTACGCAACTCAACCTCATAACAAAATTCAGCGTGTTGCTGTTGATAACGTTTAATCAAAGCTCGTGCTCTATTGGCGAATTCATCAGCTGAAACTCTAGGGCTTTGCTCACTTTCTGTTGATACATCCAAATTTTGCAAAATCAATCTTGCAGCTAACAGTAGTGAGCTATCTACTCCACCATACACTTGCATGCTTCCATATAAGAAGTTAGCCGTACCGCGATCATCTATCATACTTAGCAGGCGACTTATTTCATCGCGCTGGGTTTGAAAAATATGTACTAATGTAGGGTCTTCTAATTGCTCAATTTCAATTGCATATAATTGACGTTTAAGTAGATCTGGATCTATTGGACGAGGACGGTATTTAAACGTGGGAATTTTACGATAACTATTATCACTAAAGTCTTGCCACGCCTCATCTGAGTTTACCGGTGTAACATGAAACAAGATATCAAACTGGTCTTTAACCGAAGCAATTTTTTTATCTATCTCAAGTACTTGGGGTGTAATAGAGCGATGCCCAAGTTCATGAAAATGCGCCGGGGCATGGCTGGTATACTGCCGAATGAAAGCAAAAAAGGTTCTGCGTAGCGCTTTAGTCAAACCGGCTTGAAGCAACCTTAATTGGTAAGGCAAAACACGGCCTTGCTGCCTAAATACAGGACTAACCGCTAAACCCAGCCAATATTGATGGGAAGTGCTAGATTGAATTTTAGGTAGCAAAACTGACATATTTTCAGCATGAGGTTGACCCGCATAATCTAGGCTCAGTTGTATGTCAATTTCACCTAAATCAATATCTAATAAGGCATTTTCCATTTCTTCGAGAATATCTAGCGGCGGATTGCGCTCAGAGGTTTTAATATCAAATTGCAGTTTGGCATGGGATTCAATATCGGAAATAGTGGATCTCGAAGTCCACATTTCGAAAAATAAAAAACTGCCAAATAGTTTTTGCAACTTATTGGCTATCTGCTCAAGTAGGAGCCGTAAACAAGGGTGATTTGCATCCTGCTCTCTTACAATGATATAGCTGGCTTGGCCGAGCAATAAATGGGCCGTTTTTTTGTCTTCAACATCATCTGGTTTTCGATAAATACACATAAACGGCAAACGTCTATCGATATGTAACCTTCCCCAAGGCGAAAACATACGTTTAACCGGACCTTCGCTATCCAAGGCGTTGCACACGTTTTGAATAAATTGCTCATCAATCTTGGCATTTTTAGTAGTCATAACCGTTGCAACTCCTCCGCAATACCAGGCAGAGTCGATTTCAAAGCGTCTACGAGTAAGTGCAGTATCTTAATGTCTACTCTACCAGTCCACTCATCTATAAAGATTTTCTTTAATTCAATTGAAAGAACACAACCACTTTTCGGAAAATGCGTGTGGACCCATAAAGCAAACTGACGTCCTCTAAATTTAATGTTTTCACGCACATCTAGATGTCCCCCTAAGTAGTCGAATGCTCTGAGGTCCCGGATAAAATGAGCAACCAAATCAGCCCATCTATCATGATCCATAGAGCCTGTACCTATATTGATGTCGGGATTGTCAATTGGATCTGCAGGAGCTTCATTCGGTCCGTTTCGACGATAGTTGTAACTGTGTATATCGAAAACCACAAATTGACCGTACTCAGTTTCCAACTGCGTGAGCAATGATTTAGTTTTTGCGTAAAAAAGGTCAAATTCACGTAAAGAACGCTCGATCATTTTCTTATCCGGTGGATGCTCCCAAACCTGTAAACCCCAAGCGTTTTCGGGCGATACATAAACCGCTTCATCGCGAGGTCGATTTAAATCGACCTCAAATCGTGAACGAATCGGAATAATTCTATTTTCGACCACCTTGGTGAAAACATCCGTGTAAGGATCTTCTTCCCTGAGTCTATCAGCCTCTTCGAGGGCTAGTATACTTTCCAGTTCTGCTCTTATTTCGTGCCCTGCATGGACTGCAGTTGCCAACACAGGACCACTACCTCTATGCACCGACCAAAGCGGTAAAAAATTAGATTGATTCAAAGCGCATCCCCCACTCGTTGGAAACTCAACCTGCCGAATAATCTTTTTAGAATATGGCAAGTCAATACCTTCAGGATATTAAATGAGTAGTTACCTACAACTTTGACCCTGCTCAAGTTTCGAACAATTAATGGCATGAACAGAGCCATAGCCTATTGTTAAGCTATAAACTCATAGGAATACCTCTGAGAAAGTATTTTTTCGGTGCTCCCCTCAATCATTTTCTGCAGAAAATAACGCTCTATCTTGATAATCACCTAGCTAATTTTTACAAGTTACAATATTTATGCTTAAATTCGGGTAATTTTATGGTCGTAATTAAATTTCAAAGGACTGATATGCCAAAGTCACTTAGCGCTGTTTTTGTGCTGTTTCTATTCAGTTTATTTTCCCAAAGTCATAAAACTCTCGCTAACTCACTCACCCTTCAGGATTTTTTAGCCAAACCTGGTCTAATTTCAGCGAACATTTCCCCCAATGGCAAGCATGTTGCTACCGTTTGGAACCTAGAAGATCAGCGCACCGTAATGATTTACGACCTCGATGAGAACCAAGTGGTCAACAAATTTGGCGATAATATTATTCGTCCTTATTACGCATCTTGGGCAAATGACGAACGTCTATTAGTGAAGTTATTAGTCCCATATAAAACCTCTCAGGTCAGACGTGATGCTCGGACCAAAGATGATTTTGATATAGACGATTACTTCATGTTTGGTCGCATCGTGTCCACCGATATCTTAGGCGATAGTTTGGTAGAACTGATGAACGATGAACGTTCAGCCAAGCGTAACGTCAACCTTGCCCGTATTCCACATTATTTGCCTAATGACAAAGCGCATATTTTGATGTCGTCGATTCGCAATGAGCGACTCTCTCTTTTCAAAGTCAACGTGAACACTGGACAATCTGATTTGGTTGTCACCGCCGGCAAATTCACTATCGCTTTTATAAATGACGACAATGGCAAAGTGTTGTTCCGTTACGATTATAAACCCATCGCTAAACTACTTGAGATATTTGAATATACAGATGAGAAAGACTGGAATCTTGTCGATGAATTTTATTTTGATGAAGACGACGAAAGCAAAAACAAGATTGAATTAGAAGATTTAGTTGGCCTTTATGAAGGTAAATTGGTTTATCGTAAGCTTAACGATGAATCAGGCTATCATGAACTGTTAACCTTAAATGAAGGTAAGCAAGAAGTGCTAGTGAGCGTTCCAAACAAAGATATCGTCGGTGTCTTGACCAAAGGTATCAACAATGAAGTAATTGGTTATCGCACCCTTACGGACATATATCGTTCCCACTATTTTGATAAGACACGTCAAGCCAAATATGATGCGGCAGCTAAACATTTTGAAGGGGAAAACTTCTACTTCAGCAACATTTCAGAAAATGGAGAGCGCGCCGTTATAAAATCTTTCGGTCCGAATAACCCCGTAACCTATTTCACCTATGAAATGACAACAGATACTATGACTCCGCTGAGCTATTCCTTCGCCAGCCTACCAAAAGAAAAGCTAGCCACAGGTTTAAAAATTCAATATTTAGCCCGTGATAAAACCCTAATCAATTCATATATTTTACTCCCCAACGAATTCGATGGGTCGATTGCTATGCCTTTAATTGTCATGCCTCACGGAGGACCCCAAGCAAGAGATTTCCTAGGTTACGATGATTTTGCTCAATTTATTGCCACCCGTGGCTATATCGTGGTGCAACCGAATTTCCGCGGCTCAACCGGTTATGGTAAAAAGTTTGAAGAAGCCGGTTACAAAGAGTGGGGCGGCAAAATGCAGGAAGACTTAGAAGATCTAGTGACCTTTTTAGTTAGTGAAGGCTTGGTTGATAAAAAACGGGTTTGTATCATAGGAGGCTCGTATGGCGGGTACGCCGCACTCATGGGTCCGGTAAAAACCCCCGACATGTATCAGTGCAGTGTCAGCATCAACGGCGTGACTCACCTGCCTGATCAAGTCGAGTTTGATTTAGACAAGTTTGAATCTGCGAGACTGCAAACTTATATCAAAGATAGTATTGGCGATCCGGCCACCGACATGGCCATGTTAAAAGCACGCTCTCCGGCGTTACATGCAGACAAAATCACCATCCCAGTGCTGCTTATCCATGGCGACGAGGATGAAGTCGTACCTTATGATCAGTCTGAAATGATGTTCGATGCATTAGAAGATCAGGGTAAATGGGTACGTATGATCACCTTAAAAGAAACCGGACACAGTGCATTCAAATATAAGCAAGACATCGAAGATATCTACACTGAAGTGGAGTCATTCTTAGCTGAATTTCTGCCCACTAATAAACAGTTAAAAGAAAAAAATCAAAGTACTCAGAGCCCATAGAGAATTATCTCCTCAGGTTGGCTATTGATTCCTTTCACAGCCAATCTGAGAGATACACGAATTTTGGTCAAACACTACAGCATCAAGATTTAACCAACCCGTTAGTTTAAAGCGACCCAGTACTGATACTTTAGACGATAAAGCGTCGTGAGATGTTCGTTTTAATAAATTATCTGATTTGGAATTTTGCGCTCTAGTAGCGGATGTCATATTACTGTTCATTCTTTTTTCACTCCGAAAAAGTACAAAGAAAAGTTAATGTCTTATTGCCCTATTAAGGGGTGTAAGACGAACTGATGTTATTGAATCAGTTAACCTGTAGTTTATGCACCATTAAAGCAAATATAATGCCAATAAATTTTAAGCGCGACATTTATACAAAATGTTTAATTAAGCTTCTGATATTAAATAGTAAAATTCTTTCAGCAATTGGGAAGCGAACTATTAAATTCGATTGGATTGATTGTCTGTGATGTAAGAATAACCAAATGTACGCACACATAGTTTAAATAGTGCAGTAACTAATCAATATAGTTAGCGAACTAGCTGCAGCAGACGTAGTGAATTATGGTTATTTTTAATCGGTGTCGCTGGCCCAGTAAGTAAAAATACATATACTTACTGGAATTTAATTAGTTTTCCTATATCTGCCTTCAAACCCACAAAAAATACCAAACCCTATCAACCCCACGCTAACCGCTCCCACCATCCAAGGGCCAAAGGGTTGTACCAGAAGGGTTGATAAGGCTTTTGACAGTCCGCCCGCTTTTTCCGAGTTTTGCGTTAATGATGCATTCATGAAAAAGCCGCCCACCAGCAAATAGACGATACCTCTACCGGTAAAGCCGATTCTTCCACACAGGTTGGCTATTTTTTGCTGGGTGTGAGACATGTCATTGACCAATTTATCCATAAAATCGCCTTTAATTGCATGCTTAAACTGAGTAAACGCAAACACCACCACAGCGATACTGATTGAACCGACAAGCAGCACGCCCCATGTCTCCTGCATGATACTGTCTCCCACTTGCTGTTTTTTGTCCTGCTGATCGTCTGGCGACCCCATTAGTACTTTGAATGCAACATAGGTCGCTGACGTGTAAGCGATTGCTGAAAAGAAGTAGAATAGTCGTATCAGTACATCTTTCACTTTGGACATGTCTAAATCATCTGGATTGGTGATCCCTTGCACAAACCGCCAGACAACATAACAACTAAACCCCGCAATTATCGCAGTTAAAGAGATTGAGCCAAAAGGAGAGTTGAGTATTTCTTGAAAGACAGATTTTTTAGACACTTGTTCGGTATTAGCAGCGGTAAAAGCAACATACAAGGTTAGCATTCCAAGAATACAATACACCACACACTTGGCTGCGTATCCAATTCTGGCTATTCCCATAATCACATGTTTTGTACCCATAATGCTCTAAATTCACGTTGAAAAATATTGATACTTTCGAGCTAAGCAATGTATGCGCCACATAGCAATTTTAACTAGATTAATAGGATGACTATTAAAACTTGTCCCTTGCTGAGGAAATGCTATAGGCGCTATACATAGGCTTTAAAACAGCTATCCAGGGTTATTTTAGAGATTTAACATCCCCGCCGACAATTTTTATAAAGGTACTTTGGGTAGTCATTGTGTTCGCCCAAACAAGTAGTATTTACATTCACCAGTGTCGTTTTTGCAGTTCTGCATGATAGATGGCAAGTAATTTTGCGGCTTACTTTCTGGCTGAACATGATAAACCGAGTATCCCATCACGACCATCGAATATTTGTTGTTCGAGAGCATAAATCCCCTGAAGACCTTTAAAAACAGGCAAAATGCTAACAGCGGAAAATAGTCTTTTGATACCTGAGCTCTTTCAATTGGACACTATGATAGGGCCGCCCAAAGACATGGCAACCTATTTGCTTAGTAGATGACAGAATCGTTCACAGAACTACAAAATGTCACCGTATGGTCAATCAACACAAGTGAATAAATTTTCACCATGACAAATATATTTTTGAGTGTGCAGAATTGTGTTGTACTGGTGTCGAATTATCATTGTGTCGGCCAAATTGGGCATGCCATTTAACAATTCAAATTATCGAGATTTCAGGAAGCCATTATGAAAAGTGTTACCACTCGCAGTGCCACAATGTTAATGATGTTGAGTGTGATTATGCTAACGGCATGCAGCACAAACAATAGCACCCAACAAGTTGCTAATGAACAGCCGCCGGAGGCAAATAAGGCGATTACTATTACCACCTCTCAAGGTACACAAACGTTGAGCCCTACAGTTGTCACTTATGATCCTGAAACCTTTGAAGATCCACTTGAATTTATTAACCGTCCGATTTTCGCGTTTAATGATGTGCTCTATCGATATGTGATGATCCCAGTCAGTAAAGGCTATACCGCAGTCATTCCAGACCCGGTACAAACCGGCATCGGCAATTTTTTTAGCAATATTCGTGAACCTCTGAACCTGATAAACCATGCCTTACAAGGGGAAGGTAAAAAGTCCGGAACCAATCTTTCTCGGTTTTTGATTAATTCAACTATCGGTCTGTTGGGACTGTTCGATCCTGCCGAGGCTTGGTTTGATATTGAAGAAGACACCGCGACCATCGGCGATACCTTAGAATCTTACCAAGTGGGCTACGGTAATTATCTTGTGTTACCAATCTTAGGCCAATCAGATTTTCGTAATGCTTTTTCCACCATCGGTGAGTCTATATTGAGCCCTGTTCGGGTGATCTCTGACGCACCGCAAACCGCTTATTTGCAAGGTTTGGATGGATTTAACGAATTTGCACCTAGCGCCCCGAGTTATGAAGAGTTACAAGCACAATCAGACGATCCTTATACATTTTTTAGAAACCTCTATCTGCAATCACTCAAGCGTGATGCTGACTTTCAAAGCGCCCCCCAGCAACTTTCGCCTTCGCCCGCAAATGTAAAGGGCAAGCACTCCAACAAAAACAAAGTCAATGAAAACCAAGCTAAGCAAGATGACGAGCAGGAGCAATAAGTCGTGAAAAATAACTACGCCGCAATGGTTATACGCCACGCTAAGTTAATTCTGGTTCTTTTTACAATCCTTGCCGTAGCATCAATATATTTTGCTCAGCGCTTTAAGATAGATGCATCAGCAGAAACCTTATTACTGAAGAACAACAAGATGTACATCCAGACTCAGGTGATGAACAAACGCTTTTCGCCGGACGAATTTATCTTGGTGGCTTATCAACCCAAACAACATGATGTTTTTTCCGAAACTACTTTCAATGACTTGCAATCACTGAGCAAGGCCTTCGCCGCTTTGCCGCGAGTCAAATCTGTTACTCATATATTGAATGTCCCGCTGCTCGGTAACGCCTCAGAGCTCAGCCCCAATGTGGATGCTGACAACTTCACTTGGTTAAATCAACAGTATTCCCCGCAAAAAATGCAGCAACTTTTTGACCAGCATCCATTATTTACCGACTTGTTAGTTAACAAAGACCAAACCGCTACAGCCCTGCAAATTGTCTTTAAAAAGGATGCTGCACTAAGCAAGATAAATGATCAAATCATCGAAATTCAACAACTTGCCTTAGACAAAGAGTTGACTGATGAGCAACAAGCGCAAATAGAACAACTTAAAACCCAGGCCGACCCTATCGAGCAACAGCTAAAGCAACAACGCCAACAAGAGATTGATAAAATCTATCAAATTACTGAAGAGTATGAGAGTCGCGCAAACTTTTACTTAGGCGGGGCTTATGTATTGGGCCAGCAAATGATCGAAATTATTACCCAAGACTTGTTGTTTTTTGGCAGTGCTATTGGTGCCGCCATTGTCATCATGTTGTTTCTGTTGTTTCAGCGCCTTCGCTGGGTCGTATTACCGGTATTGGCTTGCTCCCTTAGTGTACTGATAACTATCGGAATATTCGGTCTATTGGATTTGCGCACCACCGTTATTTCTTCCAACTTTGTCGCCCTGCAATTAATTTTAACTTTGGCGGTAGTCATTCATTTGATTGTTGAGTACCGACAGCTTGCTTTGAAGAATAAGCAAGACAGCCAAGCTGTATTGTTAGAAAAAACACTCAATTCGAAGTTTAAACCTTGTTTATATGCAGGCCTTACAACTTCGGTTGGTTTTGCATCGCTTATATTCAGTGGCATTCAGCCAGTAGTAAGCTTCGGCTGGATGATGATAGTTGCTATGACAATTTCCATCTTAGTAAGTCTGTTGTTGTTTCCAGCTTTCATGACGTTATTGCAGCATAAACAAGAAAAGGTCGCGACATCCATCACGACTTGGATGGTTAAACGCTTCACCGCCATAAGTCTGGGGTACAGTAAATCAATTTTTGCTGCCGCAGCTGTCATAGCCGTTATATCGGTTTTGGGTATCCTGCGTTTAGACGTAGAGAATAGCTTCTTAAACTACTTTAAGGAATCAACCAAAGTTCGTCAGGAATTAACCTTCATTGACCAAGAATTCGGCGGCTCGACCCCTCTTGATCTGGTTTTCAGCATTCCTAAACAGCAACAAGATAAACAATTAGTTTTGAGCGCCGAAACGGTACAAACCCTGCAAAAGATCCATGCCGTGTTAAGCAGCTACGAAGCCACAGGAAATATCACTTCGGTGTTCAATTTCACCGAACTGGCGATGAAAATCAACAATAACAAGCCTTTGACCGAGTATGAACTAACCGTAATTTACACCCTGTTAGACGATTCGCTAAAAGACAAATTGCTAGGCGCATATTTTGATCCCGACACTCATCAACTGCGAGTTAGTACGCGAATACAAGACAGCACTCCTGAGTTCAATCGCGCCGAATTTCTAGAAACCTTACGGGCAGATATGCAAGCCATAAACGTTAAGGAGGATCAGTATTCTTTGACCAATTTATTCGTCTTGTATCAGGACATTTTACAGCGTTTGTTCAGCTCGCAAATCCTAACATTAGGACTGGTTTATATTGGTTTATTTGCAGTACTATTCTTTATCTTCAAATCGTTTACAGTGGCTTTGATTGCGGTCACCCCTAATATACTCACCACTTTAATAATCTTGGGTGTGATGGGTTGGTTGAATATTCCACTAGACTTGATGACCATCACAATTTCGGCTATTGCCATGGGCATAGCGGTGGATGATACTATTCACTTTGTGCATCGCTATCTTGAAGAGTCACCCCATCAAGACCCCGAACAAGCGGTACGCAATACTTTTGATAGTGTTGGCTATGCGTTGCTATACACCACCTTAATCATCGCCATAGGTTTCGCGCTACTTAGCTTTTCTGACTTTGTACCGAGCATTTTATTTGGTTTATTAACGGGTTTAGCCATGTTAATAGCACTGTTGACAGACTCCACTCTACTGCCAGCGCTATTGAAACGCTTTGTGGGTAAAGCGGCGACTTAGCTTTAACCCTCACAGATTCGCTAAATGGTAACAAACTGCTAATCTTGCTAGATGAACCCGTTGGAAAAATCATGTCTTTTTTGAAAAATGTGTTAATTACCGGTGCCTCAGAGGGCATCGGGCGTAGCTTGGCTGAAGTATTTGCCAAGCATAACCATGAACTCATTCTAGTGGCGCGCAATCGGCAAAAATTGAATGAGCTGGCGATGTATTTAAATGCCAAATATGCAGTAACTTGCCACGTCTACCCAACGGATCTGAGTGTAGTAGATTCGGCCGAGATGCTATTTTCTCAATTGACCAAAGATAAAATCCCAATAGACATCTTGGTCAATAACGCAGGCATGATGCAGATAGAGAAGTTGTATTTGGCAGATACCGAAAAGCTCAATCAATTGTTGCAACTCAACATTCAATCCCTGGTGAATATGACTCGTCAATTTGTTCCTCCCATGGTGGCTCGACAGGCTGGTAAAGTGCTAAATGTCGGTTCAATCGCAAGCTTTATGCCTACCCCTAATTTCAGTGCCTACGGTGCAAGCAAAGCCTTTGTTCTTTCCTTTTCAGAAGGCATCTCAGAAGAATTAAACGGCACAGGCGTGACCGTTACCTGTGTTTGTCCCGGTATTACCCAAACCAATATGTTGCATCAGGCCCAAGGTGTTGAAAAGTATATCCCAAGATTTTTGAAGGCACACCCTGATAGTCTAGCCAGCGAAGCATATAACGCGCTGATGAAAGGTGAAGTGGTATTTTTAGATAAGTTAGCCAATAAATTATTGGTGCAATGGGCTACCCATTATCCGCGATGGATGGTGCGCAAAGTAAACGGGTTATTTAGTAAATTTAGTTGAGCAGTATATGTGCGCTTTTGTGGCGGCTACAAAACCATATAAAAAGACTCAGTGACAACAAGCCTGTTGTCACTGAGTCGAATGTTATGTTCAATTTAAGTTAGATACGCAACTAGCCTTAAAAAGTATATTGCATGCCAATACGCATGTTGGCTTCATCATTCACGAAACCGACTGATTCTTGGTATTCTTTGGCCAACAGGTTTTCAATGTTGAATGAGGTTGTCAATTGTTCGGTCACTTGCCATTGGCCTGACAATCCATATTTTGCATAACCGCCTAATTCCACCAAACCTGTAGCTATTGAGCTATCTAAATACTTGTCTCTGAAGTCCGCAAACAGGCTAAGGGTAACAGTGTCCCAACTTCCATCTAAGGCCACACCACCAAACCATTTAGGGCGGCGTCGCAGCTGACTTGGGCCGTCATCAACTTCAAGCTCAGTATAGGTAACATCAGCAGATAGACTTAACCACTGATTAATTTTGCCAAAGGCACTGAGTTCAATCCCGGTTGCATCAACGCTACTGCGATTCACTGAGGTAAATAATTCGGCGTCAAAATCAACTAAGTCTGAATAGTGGTTATCAAAATAGAGTATGGAAAATTGACTATCTTGTGAGGCTACTTTCATCCCGACTTCGGCATTTTCACTGCGCTCAGGTTTCAAATCAGCATTACCAATCAGTGGATGAGCTAATGCAAAGAAACTCGGTAACTTAAACCCTTCGTTATAAACCGCAAACAACTGGATTGTTTCGGACACGGCGTAATCGGCACCGATCCGCAATGAGGTTTCACTGTCGAAATTGTCAGATTTATCATATCTGAGGCCCATATCAAGGGTATAATTTGCTTGCTCATATTGCGCTTCGGCAAATGCACTGCGGGTATCTTGCTGCAACACAAAATCTACTGGCAAAGGGAAACCAAAATCAATTGAACCATCGTTGCGGCCCTCTGCATTTCGACCATTCACTCCAAACACCAAGGTAGTGGATTGATTCAATTGATGCTTGGCGAAGACTTCTACCTCGAAGCGCTCAAATTCAGAATCCACCATGCTAGCAGGCACGCCAGACAGCACGCCTTCTGCAATACCTGGACTATTGGAAGACTCTTGACGATTTAACCAAGAAAGATTGCCACTGAGGCTAGTTTTGTCAGACAACGCATAGACATGCCTGAGGCCCACCAACCATTGTTCACTGTCACGGGTTTCTGCAATTTGTGGCAGCGCATATTCTTCTCCACCGGAATCTTCGGCAAAGCCAACATTGTCGCTATTGCTAAAGGTTATCAGCAACTCATTACTGACTTTTTCAGTATCAAAGCCAAGCTTAAATAAGCCTTGCTGAGTATCAATGCTAGCGAAATCAGATGATTTACGCTTACGACTAGAAACACTGGCTAATAAATCCACGCCGTTATCTAAACTGGTGGAAAATGTTCCGCTGGCATTTAATTGCTCATCGGTGCCAAATTCAACCCCAATCGACTGGGGCGCAGAACTGCGGGTAACTATATGGATAACACCGCTGATGGCTTCCCCACCATAGACCGCACTAATGCCGCCACGATAGACTTCGATTCGATCGATAGCACTGGGATTAATTTGATTAAAATCGAAACCACCACCCCGGCTATTGGTTGGATCATTGACCGCAACACCGTCAATTAATACCAGAGTGAAATTGGATTCTCCTCCTCGTAAAGAGACAAAAGGAATTCCACCAGCGGCGCCATTTTCAGCAATAATAATGTTAGGAATACGACGCAACAAATCCAAAGTAGACGCAGGATTGAAGGCTTCGATTTGGCTTCTAGAAAGCGACGAATAACTGCCTTGGCTTTGTTTGGCAATTCGCGTTCCCGTTACTTGGAGGGTTTCTATCTCGGGTTGAGCCATCAGTGAACAGGCATACAAAGGCGCAACACAACACAAAATATTCTTTAAATTCACCACATTTTTCCTTTGTAAGTACCGAATCTTTGTTCGATACAGAAGCTGAAGAGTTAACTTGATGAGGATAGTAAACGCTTTTGTAAATGCGATCATCCTTCGACATAACTTTTTGATTTAAATCTTTAAATTAATTAGATTTTGGGTAAATAGTACGCACTGAATAGAACCTGTTTCGGAATGGCGACATTCAACTTTGGATATAATTACACACTTGCGGGTAATAAATAAACCCAATCATGCTATTCGCTGCCAGTACCCAAGTTACGCAACTGCATGTAACTGGCTAATTGCCTCGCATCAGCGTGAGGACTTGTCTGCAACGCAGTAAAAACACTATTCTGGTCTGCGGCACTGCGATGCTGACCGAGCTTTTCTTTAGCTTGAATGTCATCGATGACTATTTTAAAACCGACAATCGCCTGATCTAATTTCCGCTGATAGCTTTTGGGCATAACCTCAGTATTTTGCAGTAGTGCAGGTTCAAATTGTGCGACCAATTTGTCCAGCGCAATGCTACTTTGTGTGTCATCAAGTAGCTCAACCTTGCCATAACAATGCACAGCAGCATAGTTCCAGGTGGGAACCGCCGGAGTGGTTTGGTACCAAGTCGGTGAGATATAACTATGGGGACCATTGAATACAACTAGTACCCGCTGATCCTGAAGATTTTTCCACTGTGAGTTGGCTCTGGCCATATGCCCATAAAGCACGCCTTTTTCAGCCTCATCCGACTCTAATACTAGAGGCAAATAAGTCACATCCAATGTGCTGGTAATAAGTTGACCGAAGCTATATTGCCGAATAAAGCGGACAATGACCTCATCGTCATTGAGCTGCATATTTTTTGGTATGTACATCTTCGTCCTAAAGTGGTGAATGATATGGGTTGAGCATTGCCAAGTTTATTCACTAAGGCGTTAGAGTAGCGAATATGCTGGTGCTTGGATGGGCAATTATGTAGCTAAAAATTTAAATCCTCAATTTAAGATTGCGTTAAGTTTAATCAATTAAAGTTACGCTCACGATAAGGAAACCCTTTTTGGTTTCATTTAAATAAGTGAGCAAATATGCAACAGGCATGGCTAAATCCGTCCAGCATCACGCTACCAAAAGCGCGCGTATCAAGCGCGAATAAGATAAACACTATTGCACTGAGTGCGATACATTCGCGCCGTGAAGAAGTGGAATCTTTTATAGCAGAGGGGTTTTACCGCTCATATAAAGCTCAGGTTACTTCATTTGCACCTATTCTATTAGCCGCTCAAAGCCAGCAGATTCATGCAGCCCTAGGGATTAGAAATGCACAGAGTGGCTTTTTTGTCAGTCAATATTTTGAGCAACCTCTAGAACAAGTGCTAGCCCAGCGCAACTTGCAATCTGCCGAACTAAAACTGGCAGAAATAGGTAACCTGTACAGTACTTCTCAGCGGTTTTCTATCCCGTTAATGATAAGTGCTGCGCTGGCTCTGGTTATGAATGATTACACCCACTTAATCTTCACAGGTACGCCAAAAGTGAATGACATTCTAACCTCCTACGGAGTCGAATTAACCGCCCTTGCTCAAGCCCAGCAAGCAAAAGTAGAACAAGGCAAAGATGATTGGGGAAGCTATTACTCGGCTTATCCCATAGTCATGTTAGCCAACCTCAATGATGTGATTGCCGCCATTATGGCGCGACCCGCACTGAGCGCATTGTTTGACTCATTGGACGGCGAGTTAACCAGCGTTCATCAACAATTGAGGTGTTTATGATAGAAACAATTTTAAGCTCCGCAGAGCCCTCTGCAATCGCTTTGGTTTGTGGCCAAAATCAGATTTCTTACCAGCAACTTGGTGACAATATCACTGTGCGAGTTAACTGGCTTAAAGCCAATGGCGTCGAAAGGCTGGCAATGGCGCTCGATAATGGTTTGGAATGGGTTTATTTCGACTTGGCTTGTACAGCGGCAGATATATGCATCATTCCGATTCCTGGTTTTTTCAGCCCCGCTCAGCAGGCTCATCTGTTACAAAAAAGTGGAGCCGATTTGCTAATTAGTGATGTTGCCGCTGAGCAATTACACAACACGCCCTTTACTGATATTTATTATCAGTTGAATCCTATTGAGCAGCTTTGTGCTATGCCAAATAATACCGGAAAAATCACCTTTACCTCAGGTTCAACCGGCACGCCGAAAGGGGTGTGTCTGAGCCATCATTCCCAACATGTGGTTGCTCAGTCTCTGGTTGAGACCATAGGAATACAGCAACCTCGTCACTTGTGTTTATTACCTCTTGCAACGTTATTAGAGAACATCGCGGGGGTATACGCCCCTTTACTTGCCGGTGGAACCGTTATCTTAGCAACAAGCGCACAACGGGGTTTTAAAGGCAGTCGATTGACCGATATACCCGCCATGCTGGCACTGATCCAACACAGTCAGCCTAATACCCTCATTTTGGTTCCAGAACTGCTCTTAGTGTTGCTATCAGCCTGCCAGCAGGGTTGGCAGGTGCCAGCTTCATTGCAGTTTATTGCCGTGGGGGGCGCAAAGGTTTCAGCCAGTTTGTTGAATCAAGCTAAGCAAGCAGGATTGCCGGTTTATCAAGGCTATGGGCTATCCGAATGTGTCTCGGTTGTTGCGCTAAATACAGCTAAACATGACATCTTTCAATCGGTAGGAAAGGTCCTAGCACACAACCAAATCACCCAACAATCAGGAGAAATTGTGGTAAGGGGTAACTTGTTTCTGGGCTACTTGGATGAACCTGAGACCTTCCATCCCGAACAAGTACTCACCGGTGATCGTGGTCGAGTAGAGGATGGCTATGTGTATGTGGAGGGAAGAACTAAGCACCTTATTATCAACTCATTTGGGCGTAATGTCTCACCAGAGTGGATTGAAGCGGAGCTTATCGCCAGTGGCCTATTTGCCCAAACCATAGTACTTGGTGAAGCCCGGCCACATTGTGTAGCGCTCTTGGTACCTATCTCCAAGCAAATTAGCGAAGCCCAAATTACTTTTGCAATAGGCCAAATCAACGCAGCACTGCCAGATTATGGCCAGATAAAAGCCTGGTCTTGCATCTCACCTATGACTTACCAAGCAGGCCTATTGACCGCCAATGGAAAACTGCAAAGAGCTAACATTAGCCACACGTACCAGAGATTAGTTGAATCACTTTATCAGTCTGATAATCAATTTGAAGTGGAGTATTAAGATGAATTTATATCAACGTTTGCAACAAGAGACCCAGTCCCAACGAGACTATCTAGTTAGCTCTCCGGTCATACAGCGATGCTTCAGCGGCGAAATTATCTTAGATGATTACATCGCGTTTTTACAACAGGCCTATCACCACGTGAAGCACACGGTTCCGTTGCTTATGGCTACCGGCAGCGAGCTACCGGAAAGTAAAGAATGGTTACGCGAAGCGGTAGGTGAATATATTGACGAGGAAATGGGCCATCAAGAGTGGATCCTAAATGACTTGGCCGCTTGTGGTGTCGACAAACAAAGTGCCCGGCGTAGCCAACCTTCAGCCGCAACAGAATTAATGATTGCCTATGCCTATGATTGCATTAGACGCAAGGATGCTTTGTGCTTTTTTGGAATGGTATTTGTGTTGGAAGGCACCAGTATTGCCTTAGCCGACAACGCTGCGCTGACCATAGCCGAAAAACTTAACTTACCTAAAAAGGCCTTTAGTTATCTGAGCTCCCACGGGTCACTCGATCAAGAACACATAGTGTTTTATCAAAATCTAATGAATAAAATAGACGATAGAGCTGAGCAAGATTTGATTATTCATAGTGCCAATATGTTCTTCAGATTGTATGCCAATATCTTTCGTGAACTCAGCACTGAACATGGCCTTGCGCTAGTCGCATAAGGAGAAATCAATGAATTGGCAACAGCAAACTTGTTTACTAACAGGGGCAACAGGAGGGATTGGTGAAGCAATCGCTCAACAGTTGGCCGAAAAAGGCGTGCGTCTCATCTTACAAGGCCGTAATGAACAGAAATTAACTCAACTGGTTAACAGCTTGCCCGGGCAGCATGACATTTTGGTTGGAGACATTAATAACCAAAACGATCGAAACCGCATTGTAAAACACATCGGTAACTGGGGAGGCCTCACTATGTTGATCAACAATGCTGGGATCTCTGAATTTAATCAATTCGAACACTCTAACACTGTTGTATTACAACGCCTGATTGAAACGAATTTAACCGCGCCGATATTGCTCACGCGCATGTTGTTGCCGTTATTAAAGCAAAACATGAATGCCCATATCATCAATATTGGCTCTACCTTCGGCAGTATTGGCTTTGCTTGTCACAGTGCATATTGTGCCAGCAAATTCGGCTTACGGGGTTTTACGGAATCCCTTCAGCGCGAGTTTAAAGGCAGTAGCATTAACGTGCTCTATTTCGCACCACGGGCCACCAATACAGCAATTAATTCAGACAAGGTAGTGGCAATGAATCGTGCTCTGAGCAATAAAACAGACGATCCACAGTGGGTAGCTAAGCAGTTGCTCAAACAAATCGAGAAGCGACAAACTCGAATGTTTCTAGGCTTTCCTGAAAAATTATTTGTCAAAATTAACGGTGCATTTCCACACCTTGTAGACAGTGCGCTTTTTAAAAAGCTGCCAATTATCAAACGCTTTGCAGCTACTTCGTCAAAGGAGGCGATCTCATGAAATCATTATTTTACGGCATACTTTTAAGTGCTGCAGTGGCGTTCAACGCCACTGCGCAAGATCCGCAGGATATAAATTGGCCTGAACTGAAAATGGTCCAACAGCAGTGGGCAGTGGTTAATTATCAGCTACCAAAGGATAATAAAGAGAATGCATTTGAAAGCCTAATTAAGCAGGCTGAAAAACTTACTACACAACATCAAGACCGTGCCGAAGGGCATATTTGGCTTGGTATTGTGCAATCCAGTATGGCAGGGGCAAAAGGCGGCGTTGGCGCACTGAAATATGCTAAGGCGGCTAAAAAACACTTTGAAGCAGCCATGCGTATTGACTCCCATGCATTGCAAGGTTCAGCGATGACCAGTTTGGGTGTGCTTTATCATAAATTACCAGGCTGGCCCATCAGCTTTGGCAGTGATAAGAAGGCCGAGCAGCTATTGAAGAAATCCTTAGAGCTGAACCCTACAGGTATTGATGCTAATTATTTCTATGCTGAGTTCTTATACGATGACAGACAATATTCCCAAGCTAAAGAGCGCTTGTTAATTGCTAAGCAAGCAGCGCCTAGACCTGAGCGTCCGTTAGCAGACACCGGTAGACAAGGGGAAATTAACGAGTTATTACAAAAAGTTGAGAGCAAGCTTTAATCGAGTTATGAGTAAGGTGGCGCGCGATAGGCTTTGAAGGCTATCGCTAGCTACCAAAATGGTTAATTTAGCGTCTTGAGAGTGATGAATAGCGAGAAAGTCTAATCTTCAATATCGTGATCATTGCTAAGATGATAAGGCATAATTCTCAGTGTTGCGGTCGCCACACTGACCTCTAAAAAGAACCCGATCAGCCCGCCAGTGATAAAGCTCACGCCAATAATAAACATGGTGAGTATCAGCGGATCTAAATTATACTCCACTAATCCATTAGTGATCAGCAAGACTACATTCAAACAAATCATTACCGCCGCTGCGGTTAAAAACGTAATTGCCCAATTTGCCAAGCGCATACGTCTTTTCAACGATTTCAATTCGTACATACTGGCCTGATCAATTCGCCGCGGATTATGATATTTCAGATCTTCAAACCATCTGGCTCTATCGATAATTCGGCCTAAGCGACCAGTTACCACATTAACCATTTGGCCAATACCGACGATTAAAAACACCGGGGTTAAAGCAAGTTGAATGAGCTCAACTGCGCTGCCAGTAAAGTCGCTATACATAGTTGTACTTGTTCCTATTCCAATGCTAATAAAGGGTTAGCTTACAAATCACCAGCCAGTTATGCTTACTCAAACTGTTGCCGCGTAATTTCATTCATCGTACGGGGAAATCTGGGATAGTGACACTTTAACACTAACAGGTAGAGTTTTGTTATTGATAATTACTCGCAATAATTTAAGACACTGAGGCTAGAGAATCCTAACCTCAGATATTGCGAATATCAAAAGCAGTGTTATATGAGAGCGTGGCTTAGCTGGTACTTTTATCGTTAAAACTAACCCCATAGAAAATGCTATATAGCACCGGCACAGCGACTAAGGTCAATAAGGTAGCGAAGGTAAGGCCGCCCATAATAGTGACCGCCATATCGGCAAAGAATGCATCAAATAACAACGGTGCCATCCCCAAAATAGTGGTAATTGCCGCCAAGGCTACGGGCCGCAGACGACTTAGGGTTGCTTCAATAATCGCTCTTCTAGCCACCAATCCTTCGGCTATTTGTAAATCTATTTCTTCAATCAATACTATGGCATTTTTGATCAACATGCCGAATAGACTGAGGAAGCCCAGTAGCGACATAAAGCCAAATGGCATGTCAGTGACGAGTAATCCTGACACCACGCCCACTACAGCCATGGGTACAACTAACCAGATGATCAGCGGTTGGCGAACCTTTGCGAACAACAGCACCGAGATTAAAAACATCACTAAGAATCCCGCCGGCAGACTTTTACCCAGTGCCGCTTGAGCTTTATTAGCATTTTCAAACTCCCCACCCCATTCAAGTTTGTAACCATCAGGTAGTTCGATGGCTTCAATCTGAGGTCTGATACGCGCCAACGCATTCGCTGCAGTTTCGTCAAATCCTGGTTCTGCCATCACAGTGATGTTTCGAACCCGATTACGTCGGTGGATTAACACTTCTTCATTAACTAGCTCAACTCCTTTGGATATCTGTTGAAAAGGTATATAGCGACGTTGTTGCGAGCTCCAAACTTGATTATTAGTGATGGCATCAATGGTGGAATCACCTGTCACTGACATCTTCGCTTTAATCGGATATGAATAATCCCCATCCCGAATACTGCCCAACTTCAAACCGTTGCTAGCATATTGAATGGCATCACTGAAATCGGAGCGAGTTACCCCTGACACTCCCGCATTTAGCTCATCATAATGCCCATTGAGGGCAAGGCCTTTCTCCCGCCAGTTATGCCGAATGTCACGGATGTTTCCGTCCTCACGCAAAATTGCTTCAGCCGAATCGGCTAATCCACGCAAGACAGTTGCATCAGGACCGGAAAATCTGGCACCTAATTTAGCCCCACCACCAGGTCCAAATTGCAGACGCTCTATATAAAAACTCGCATCAGGGTCAACATCGGCTAAATCTGCCAGTAAGGTAGGGGCAAGCCCATTGATTTGGTCTTTTTGTTTTACTTTTATCATCAGCAATGCATAACTTTCATTAGCAGTTTGTGGGCCGTAAGTTAAGGTGAAACGATCCGCCCCCCGTCCGATGAAACTAGTTAATGCCTCAACTTCAGCGTGTTTAAGGATACGCTGTTCGGCATCTTTGACTCGTTGCTCTGTGTAGCGGATATCGCGATCTTGAGGTCCCCAGTAGTGAACAAAGAAAATTGGCGTGTTGGAAGAAGGAAAGAAACCTTGTTTGACCATCCCGAAACTGGCGTACGCAACAATAGTAATCAACAATAACGCAGCAATACTGATCCATCGAAAGCGCAACGCCCATCCCAAGACAGCTACAAATCCCTTCTGAAAACGAGAAGGGTTAGGTGTTTGTTGATTGTCACTCGATTGCTTATAAAAATAGGAGCCTAGCAGGGGTACAACACTAACTGCCAATATCCAACTTAACATTAGTGATATCAACACAACGGCGAATAGTGAATAAAGGAATTCACCGGTAGAGTCATCTGATAAGCCAATTCCAGAGAAGGCTGCGATACCAATGATAGTGGCCCCGAGCAGCGGCCACTGGGTTCTTTTAACGATAAAACTTGCCGCTTCTTTGGCACTTTTTCCCTGACTCATACGGATCATCATGCCCTCAGCCACGACTATCGCATTGTCCACCAGCATCCCCATCGCAATTACCATAGCGCCTAAAGAGATACGTTGCAGTTGGATGTCAATCAACCACATGCATAGTACCGTTCCCATCACAGTTACCAGTAAAACTGAGCCCACAACGATTCCCGAGCGCCAACCCATAAACAGGCATAAGGTTAAGGTCACCACTGTAACTGATAAAACTAAATTTAGAATGAAACCATCCACTGACTCGTCAACAATTTTTGCTTGATCGTAGATAGGAGTCAATGTAATACCTACCGGCAGTTTCGTTAATAATTCGGCTACCTTGTTGTTAACATTTTGACCAACCTCAACAATATTGACCCCTTCAAGAGCAGACACAGCCAATGTGATTGCATCATTGCCTTGATAGCGAATAAGTGAAGGTTGGATGTCCGCCGGCTCCAATTTCAATTCCGCTACATCTTTGACTTTAATTGAGCGATTGGTGCCAGGCATAACCAGAGAAAGGTTACTTAATTCATCAATTCGATCGGCAGGATTTTCCACTAATAAACGTATCTGCTTACCGTCGACTAAAATTCGGCCACCATTAAACGGACGTAAATTGTCCTGAAATAAGCCAACTAAATCGGGAAATGACATACCCAATCCGGCGATTTGGTACGGGTTAATGTAGGCTACTATTTGTTCTTGTAGTACACCCTTGACTTCTACTTTGGCTACGCCATCTGTGGTCAATAATTCACGACGGATAATACGAGAAAATTCACGCATTTCATGGGGACTAAATTCAGTGGCACTTAATGCGTAATATAAGCCAAACACATCACCAAAATCATCGTAAACCACCGGATCTTGGGCACCCGTGGGTAAGCTTGGCGCTGCGTCCCTTAGCCTTTTACGCAACTCATCCCAAATTTGCGGGAGCAGATTGCTATCATAATGGGACTGCACTTCTACAGTGATTTCTGACACACCAGGAGATGACACAGACGTAATCAAATAAAGCTGTGGCATTTGTTGAATCGCAATTTCTAGCGGTTCGGTAATTTCCCTTTCAACCTGCTGAGCGCCGGCACCAGGAAATTGAGTGATCACCTTGACTTGTTTGATAGTAAATGCAGGATCTTCAAGCCGACCTATGTTGCTCAGCGCTATTGCACCGCCAATCAAAAAGACTACAACCAGCAACCATACATTGACTGGATTTTTAATCGAATATCGTGCGAAATCCATGCTTACTGTTCCGCCGTATAGGGTTTAACACTGATACCTTGAAACATTTTAGATGCGCCAGCCGAGACCAAGAAATCGCCCGGCATCAGTTCGCCACTGACCAAAGCAAGTTCGTTTTTCATCTGTAATACATCTACGCCGACTTTTATCACAGACTGTTGATTTTGTGTGTATTTCCAGACATGAAAACCTTGGTCATTGTTACCTACCAAAGCATTAATTGGGATCAGTACACCCGAATCTTTCAGCTCTGAATTAACGCTCGTTTTAACTACCGCTCTGGCACCTGGGGTCAAGTTTAATTCGTCATTCGGGGCCATGGCGAATTTCACTTCATAGGTTTGAGTAACAGGGTCTGGCTGAGCAGAATATTCAACATATTCCACATCGAACCATTGATCAGGCATGGTTAAAATTGCGGCTTTGGCAGAGTCGATGCCTCGTCCTGCATTGGCTGTGACTAAACGTTCGGGCACATTAACTGTAAAGAAAATACGCGAGACGTCTTGCAGTTTTGCAATAGTTTCACCCTTGGATACAAAACTGTTGTTTTCAACTAAACGTTGCGATACCTGGGCATCAAAAGGAGCAGAAAGTTTGGTATAGCTTAAATCTTGTAATGCATTACCCAGTTCCAGATCGGCAAGTTCAAATTCTGTTTTAGCGCTATCGAGGCTACTTTGAGCCACCAAGCCCTTTTCAAACATCTGAGCTGTGCGCTGCATATCACGCTGAGCTTGGTCTCTTCGTGCTTGTTGCTCTTGCACACGACGCTTGAAGGGCTGTGGATCGATAGTAGCAAGCAGATGACCTTTGCTCACATCCTTACCCGCCACCATATCCATTTGCACAATACGACCGGAAACTTCGAACCGAACATCCACGGTTTTCACCGCTGAAACCACTGCAGGGAAGGTGAACTCATTTAGCTCGGGAATAGCGATGACTTCGCTTAACTTCACTACCGTAGGGGCAACTTCTTTTTCCATTTGGGCTTCAGGTTGGCTACAGCCGACCAATAAAGTAACAAGTAACAATGGCAGAAGTGCACGGGTTGGAATGCAAAAATAATTATTCATCTAGTTTCGGTCTCTCGGATTTTGCTAATGACTAACGTAAAAAATGTATACGCATCAGTAAATTTAGTGATTGGATGAGAATAATGCGAGCTCATTGGGGTGATTCTTTCGCCATCCAGCAAAAAAAGTATACTGACCAGTGCAGTTTACTTTGTTCATGGAAAAAGTAAACTGCTTAGTGTAAAGTTACCTTGTTTTTAGCAGAGGTAGATTGCAATCCAATGACAGAAAAGAAGATGTCTCGCAGTGAATTAAAACGCAAGGCTATTGTTAACGCAGCAAAAACCGCATTCTTAACCGATGGTGTTCAAGCGACTAGCATGGACAAATTAGCAGAGTTAGCGCAAGTTTCTAAGCGTACTGTATACAACCACTTCGCCACCAAACAAGACTTAGTAATGTTTTTGCTCACAGATAAATGGACAGAAACCTTAGTAAAAGTAGACGCAGTTTATAACCCACTCGCCTCCCTGGAAGAGCAGTTAACCCCGCTTATTTTACAAGAAATCGAGCTGATGATTGACAAGGACTATATTGAACTAGCCAGAATGGCATTGGGTTACTATTTTTATCATCCGGAAGAGCTAAAAAAACACGTTGACCAAATTACCGCTCAAGAAACCATCATAGATCGTTGGTTAAAAAGCGCTATCGACAGTGGCAAAGTAATAGTGGACGATATAGAATTTGCCACCGAGCAACTGCATAAGTTAATTAAAGGCAACTGTTTCTGGCCAGTGCTGCTGCAAGTAGAATCACCTCCATCGACTAGTCAAAAGCAAATGATAGCATCAGAAACCGCTAAAATGTTCTTAGCCAGATATGCGGTCTAATCGGAACTACTGAATCGTTAAGCGGCGGATAAAGCCATTTACAACCGTTTTCTGACCATTTTCATCGGGGATAGTCCGGCCGGGCATGCCCATCCCTTCACTAATATAGATTTGATTGTGATGCACTGCGATGTTCGAAGGCGTATCCAATTTATCGATAATCTCCTTGGTTTCGATACTGTCTAGGTTACAGGTTAACAGTCTGCCAGAATGACGTTGAAAGCCGCCATGCAAACATGCTTTCGTATCGTCGTCGTTTTGCAAAGGCTCGAGGAAGTCCGCGCATAACTCTAAGATATAAAGGATATTATCCGCTGCCAGCGCAATACCCGTTGGTGCGGTTAACCCGTCAAGCACCAGACTGACTGTACCGCTTATCGGATCAATACGAATAATCTGTCCGGCTTGGCTATCAAAATCAATTCCCTTTCTGGTTGGAGCATCTCCCATCACACCTAAATCAAATATTACCGTGATCTGGCTGACATTTGTGCCAACTTCACCGCTGAAATCAAACACTAGCTCTTGCCAGCCTCCTCCAGAATGAATAACGTTGCGCTCGACATTCATACCTTCGAGCTTAAACAGCACACTAACCGAGCGGTTTGACCAAACCTTCATTTTGAAACTAGTGCCATCCACGTCGATAGGACTATCAAGGGTAATTGTAGAGCCGCCCCAAGGTTGACCCGCAAATTTTTGCATGCGCACAACTTGCGCACTGGTATTAATACCTGAGCTATCAGGGTTGCTCACAATGACTGATTGACCCCCATCAAAGTTATTAAAACTATATTGCTCAGCAGGGTTCTCAAAGCCTTCGGTGATAAATGGCGGCTCAGACATATCCTGGTCACTGATATCGTCATAATAAAAAGTCCAATAGTCAGGGTCATTGGCTGCGTCACCCATTACGCCCAAATCAAAAATAATCGTCACTTGATTAACAGCGCTGCCGGTTTCGCCCGCGAAATCAAAAGATAAAACTTCCCATCCCGTGCCGCCATGAATCACACTACGTTCAACATTCATTCCTTCTAACTTGAATAACACGCTGACAGCACGAGCAGACCACACCTTCATGCTGAACACTGTGCTATCAACATCGATGGGTGCGCTTAATGCTAAGGTTGAACCGCCCCATGGCTGGCCAGAAAATTTCTGCATTTGTACCACTTGAGCACTATCGTTTTGGCTGTTTTGATGTGGATTTGATAGGACAGTAGAAAGACCTCCATCGAAGTTACCCAAGGCATAACTTTCGATGGCACCCTCAAAATCAATTAGCAGAGCACTAGGCGTGGGTTCTTCAGGCTCGTCAGGAATATCCAACTCATTCGGTAATACAAGGTCATCGTAGTAAAAAGTCCAATCTTGAGGATTACCCGCTGCGTCGCCCATCACACCTAAATCAAAGATAATGGTGATCAGAGATACATTTGTGCCGGTTTCGCCGCTGAAATCAAAAGATAAGGTTTCCCAGCCTGCGCCGCTATGAGCAACATTGCGCTCTACATTCATGCCCTCTAATTTGAGCAATACATTGACTGCTCTTGGGGACCACACTTTCATACTGAAAACCGTGCTGTCCACATCTATTGCAGCGTCCAGAGTAAACGTAGAGCCGCCCCAGGGTTGGCCTGCAAACTTTTGCATTTGCACCACTTGAGCGCTGGTATTTATGCCTGCTGGCACAGGATTGGCCAGCACAGTAGACACACCACCATCAAAATTAGTAAACAAGTAGGAATCCATTGGTCCTTCAAAATCCACCGAATTTAACGGCTCAACAATACCTATATCATCATAATAAAATGTCCAGTTTTCAGGATCATTGGCTGCATTACCCATCACGCCCAAATCAAAAATAATGGTGACTTGAGACACGCCTGTTCCGACATCTCCGGTAAAATCAAATAACAAATTTTCCCATCCAGACCCTGTGTGCACAACGTTGCGCTCGACGTTCATACCTTCTAATTTAAACAGCACATTAACCGGACGGTCTGACCACACTTTCATGCTAAATTGGCTGTCTTGTACATCCATTGGTGAGTCCAAGGTTAAAGTTGAACCACCCCATGGTTGGCCAAAGAATTTCTGCATTTGCACCACTTGTGCACTGTTGTTATTAGGCGATACATCAGGATTGGCAACGAGTGTTGACACGCCACCATCAAAATTTACAAAGGAATAGTTATCTGGGCTTTGTTCGAAATCTACCAGCACTCGTGAATTTGGCATCTCACTAGGCGGTGTTTCATCACCTTGCTTGAAGATAACATTGTCGACCCGAAAAACAGCTCCTTCACCTTGTCCCCAATCTGGGAATATCATCACCACATCTATGCCGTTTAGATCCAGTCCAGCTCCACGCAATGTGCGCAGTGGGATGGAATAGTGTTGCCACTGCTCAGTTGGTGCAGCAATTGAAACCACCGCCTCGGTTCTGGCACCGCCTTGCTCAACTTTCAAATTCCAACCTGCATCTGCATTGTTAGCCGCTGTGACCAATTTTAAGTCAAATTCTAAAACACCATTGGCCAGCAGTGGCGAACCATCATAAAGTTGCGGAGAGTCTGATTCATTGGTGTTGAAACCCACCACAGTTGGTGTGGCACCAATGCTAAACTCAACCACTTCATTGTGCTGTGCATCATCGAGTTCAATACTCGGCGTGGAGCCTCCACAGCAATCCCATGCCGGCCAACTTGGATTAATGCTATTGTCAAACACGATAAGCTCAGTTGGGATCCCATCCGAAGGCGGAACTGGGATAGGCGCTTTACCTAAATTGAGTGTGCCGCCATCGGCAATAAGTTCATCATAGCCTGTATGGACAGTTGCACAGCCTTGACCACTAGCAGGGGCAACCGAGCATTCATACACCCTGACATAATCAATCTCAAATGGGTTATTAGCATGAAATGCACTGGGGTCAATACCACCTAAATTAACTCCTTCAGGCCAGCTCCCCCCGACTGCAAAATTCAGAATAAGATGGAACCTTTCATCATACGGCGCGCTGGTCCATACCAGTTGTCCATCCACTTCGGTGTACCAACCTTTGTGGATCAAACCATCAGGATTACCGTTTTGATCATAATCGGTTAACGACTGACGCTGTGTTTGATACAGCACACCATCAACGTACCAGCGAATTTCACCCTCTTCCCACTCAATAGCATAAACATGGAAATCATCGGCTGGATTTTGATTATCAGGCAACAGATAGTTTAATCCTGAACTGTCGTTATTCGGCCAAGTCTGACCATAATGCAAAGTACCATACACATCGGTTTGAATTTGATCTGAAGAAGGTGTGCGAGGAACGCCAAGATTGACCGCTTCAAAAATATCAACTTCACCCGAGTGTGGCCATCCACCATAAACATTGTCATTGGGCAACATCCAGATTGCTGGCCAAGCACCTTGTCCACGGGGCGCTTTAGCGCGGACTTCCACACGACCATAGGTCCATTCGGCTTTATTTTTGGTAACCAAGCGAGCAGAGCTATAGGGTAAGGGTTGGCCGTCGGCAGGTTTTGCCACAATTTTGAGTATACCGTTATCGACAAAGGCATTTTCAGGGTCATCGGTGTAGCACTGCTTCTCCTGATTGCCCCCACCATTACAGTCAATATCATAGGACCATTTACTTTGGTCTATGACGTTACTGGAAAATTCATCCTGCCAGACCAAATCCCACGGACTGAGTTGCTGAATCTGTGAGTCGAATGACAAACGAGCCCGCTGTAAGGCGAAATCAACTCTGACCCTAACACTCGCACCCGGTGCAAATTCGGAGTCGCCCAACAAAAAGTAGGGCTGACCTTGAGCATCTTCGCCTGCGGCGTTCAGCACAGGTAATGTGGAATTCGCAATCAGCACCCGCATGGATTGGGTTTTGGTTTGATCGCTCATATTCTCAATCGTCAGATAGGAGAAATATACACGGTTAACTCGATCGAGCGCCGGTCGGGATTGGCTCACCCGAATGTCAGCTTGAATATTCTGCCAATCGGCTTGGCAATTGAGGGTGATAAGTGTAAACAGGGTAAAACACAACCCCCGGATGAGGTTAACATTTTTCATGGGATACCTATGCAGGATGATAACTTAAGATTAATTGGGTGCGCTGACAAAACGCCAGAAAAGCGTGAAGACCACCAGCGCAACGCGAGTGTTTAGATTAATTGATTTTTCGTTTTCTAAAGCCAAGTAAACCCGCCGCTAACAGAAACATAACAGCAGGCTCATTAACATCCACATCACCGCCAATTTCACTCAGCGAGATGTCATCGATAAATAGACTTGAGCCAAAGGCATCGGGTAAACCATTTATGTCCGTACCTATGTTCAGCTGAAAATCCAGATACCAATTGGTTTGGTTAGCAAAAGAACTATCCAGCTCAAAACTGATGGTTTGTGCGAATTGACCGTCAATCTCGGTTGGCTCTATTAAAAACCCCAAATCACCATTTTGATTAAAGTAATTACCACTGCCATCATTTAGCCCAACCAGAAAGTAATCTGCGATAAATAGCGGATCTTGACTGGATAATTCACTACTTACCGCATAGCTAAATTCAAGGGTAAAACCCTTTGTGCCAGAGCCAGAAAAATCTAATTGCTGAAACAATGTATTGGCAAAAAAGGCCTCGTCCACAGGCGCACCGGCAAGGTCGCCTGCAGGGTCAAAATGATCAACATTAATCGCGGCCCGGCAGTTACCGGCATTATTATCAATAGCAAAGTCATTGCCCAAGGAAATATCGCCAAACCCATCGGTGTCTTTTTGCCAACCGCTATAGTCGCAGGATGAAAAGTCGCCATTTGAGATCATCGCAGCAAAGGCATGGGTGCTAGACAGTGCCAACACAGCGATAGTGGTTTTCATTATTTTGTTCATAACCATTTTTCCAGTTTTAAGAGACCCGACAGATTGTTCCCTGCGCAAATAAGCTCCAATGGCTAGCGCAAGGTACCTAAGATAAATTTCATCTTTAGCGGTAACTTTTACTAACGGTGAGGCTATATCGACGCCACCTAGTTTTAACATCCGTTTAACAAATACCAGCATAGCCCTACATACTTAAATTAAGATATGGCTTTGCGCTGAAGTGGGTATAGCGAAGAGGTGAGCAGGAATTAACCACTCGATTTAGTACTTTAAATCCAGATGAACTGGATTAACTTTGCTCTTACCCGCGCTACATATAGAGTCGCAATCAATAGATTGTGATGGTTAGATGTTGAATTAAAGGATGCTGGCAAATTCAATAATTGTTAGCGGCAAAACCATAATTTTAATATTTATTTAACATGCTAGCCTGCAGTTGTGTATTTTTTGACAATCAGTAAATAGGTTAATTTATGAAGTTGCGTTTGCTCATACTACTAAGCTCGATGTTAATTACCTCAGTGTCATATAGCGCTGAGAATAGCCCGCTGAAAATGACAGAAAAGGAGTACTTGTCACAGCCTGGCTTAGACGTATTGGTGTTTAACAATTGGTATAACGGTCTGTTTAGCGACTCAAAAATTAGCGGAATTGAGCTGGTGCACCATGGTGTGCGCACGGTTACCAATGGTGATGTGCGATTAAACGACACCCCTGAGCAGTGGGACGCAATACCTGCGTTTATCAAGCGAGAAGTACATTCCAGCGACAATAGTATTGAAGCCTTTTTGCACTACCCCGAGCATAAATTTAACTACTCAATAAAAGTTACACCTACTGCACAGGGCGTTGATATTACGGTAAATCTTCCACAACCTTTGCCACAAGCGCTAAGTGGCAAAGCCGGGCTAAATCTGGAATTCTTACCCTCTACTTACTTCGAGAAATCATTTATTGTTGACCAATCTCCTGGTCATTTCCCGCTATACCCCACAGGCATAAAAGAAGTTAATGGACAAACAACGGCCCCACCATTGGCAGCGGGACAACATCTGGTATTGGCCCCTGAAGATGAAAAACATCGGGTTTCTATTTCAACTAAAAGCGGTCAAATCGCCCTGTTTGATGGACGTAGTAAAGCACAAAATGGTTGGTTCGTGGTGCGTGGTCTGCTGCCTGAAGGCAAAAGCGGAGAAGTGTTAAAATGGTCACTCTCAGCTTCTACTGTTCAAGAGTGGCAGCGTTCGCCAGTCATCGGCCATTCACAGGTGGGCTATCATCCAAAACAACAAAAAGTCGCTGTGATTGAATTGGACCAACATGCAAAGTTCGACCACTTAGCCGAATTGATCCGAGTAAACTCCGACGGCTCTCAACAGGTCGTTCAATCCGCCAAACCTGAACTATGGGGAAACTACACCAGATACCAGTATGGCCGCTTTGATTTCTCATCAGTCACCGAGTCGGGTGTTTATCTGTTGCGCTACGGTGATACCACCACGGCAGCATTCAGTATTTCAGCAGAGGTTTATGCTCAGGCTTGGCATCCTACATTGGATCATTATTTTCCGGTGCAAATGGATCACATGCTGATAAATGAAGCATATCGTGTGTGGCACGGTGCCTCTCACCTTGATGATGCACTGCAGGCCCCAGTTGATATTGAGCATTTTGATTTATACGCTCAAGGGCCAACAACAGATACTCAGTACCAACCCGGTGAGCATATACCTGGGTTAAATATTGGCGGCTGGTATGACGCGGGCGACTACGATATTCGCACCCAAACCCAATATCAAACGGTACAAAACTTAGTTGCCGTGTGGGACAACTTTGCCCCCAAGCGAGATACCACCTTGGTAGACTATGACGCCAAATATGTTGATATTCATGTGCCTGATGGCAAGCCAGATTTACTACAACAAATTGAACATGGTAGTTTGGCGTTATTGGCCCAATATCGGGCGGTAGGCCATGCCATTCCGGGCATTATTGTTCCGGATATTTCACAATACACCCATTTAGGTGATGGCCTGACGATGACGGATAATCTCATTTATAGCGACAAAATGAAGGTTAACCAATCCGATGGCATCCGCAGTGGAAAATTTGATGACCGCTGGGCGTTTACCAGTAAATCTTCAGCATTAGATTATGGCTCTATGGCGGCACTCGCTGCGGCCAGCCGGGCACTAAAAGGCTACAACGATGCGTTGGCTAAAGAAGCACTTGATACCGCGCTGCAAGCTTGGCAAACAGAACAAGACACAGGCCCCCTAGTGTTTCGCCACGGCAATACCACTGGCGGTCGTTTACAGGCAGAGAAACTCAAAGCAGCCGTAGAGTTATTGGTTACTACCGGCGAGCCACGCTTTGCCCAAGCCGTGACATCTTTGCTGCCCGAGATCAGCGAACACTTTTCACAAAGTGCGGTTATGGCTCTACGGGCCTTACCCTTTATGGAAAAAAGTTATCGCGCCACCTTGCGCAAGCTAGCAGAGCAATATCGCCAGCAGTACGGTGAAATCACCAGTAATAATCCCTATGGCGTATTGATTACAGAAGGCGGTTGGGCAGGCAACGGTACTATCTTGAATATGGCAATGACCAATTACTATTTACACCAAGCCTACCCCGATTTATTTGAAGCTGAGTTAGTCTTTCAAGCACTACATTATCTGTACGGAACCCATCCTGACTCTGATATCTCTTTTGTATCCAATGTCGGCACCGTTTCTAAAAAAGTGGCTTATGGGATGAACCGTGCTGACTTTTCGTTTATCTCTGGGGCCGTTGTGCCAGGCGTGCTGATCCTCAAACCAGATCTACCAGAAAACAAAGAAGACTGGCCGTTCCTATGGGGGCAAAATGAATATGTGATTAACGTTGGCGCCAGCTATATCTTTGTCGCCAGCGCCGTCCAACAATTATTGCAGCAATCAAAATAATCTTAGGGTTTGGCCCTCTGATCAATCAGATTACAGGGCTGTTATTTGGAAGTGTAAAGCGCTATTGGATGGTTTCTGCTTGCTTAGCCAAACGCTTCTTTTTGTCCAGGGCTGATGGCACTACAGGCCAGAAGAGTTGTTCCGGCCAAGTTGCCTTAAGCATTCCTTTAACACCGTATTGACTAGGATAACCGCGGGTAATTTTAGCCGTGCCAAACAACACATCCCAAAAAAACAGTAAATTACCATAGTTACCTTTGTAGGTTGTGATGCCATCTTCATCATTGTAACCATGATGGGAGCTATGGGTAGATGGTGTTGAGATGAGTCTCTCCACTAGCCACATGGGTTTGCTGGTATATTTATTTTGGTACAAGGCTTTATCCCATTTCCACTCAGCATGAGCGCCTATTATTACGGTTAGTTTTACCACGAGATAAAAGGTGTATACCCAGCCTAAACCTAAATAAATCAATATCCCAGAACACCATAGAGACGGCATGATGGCGTAATAAAAAAAGTTATTGCGAAACACAATCCGCACACTCATATATTTAGCATTGTGATGAGCTCGATGTAAATTATATAACCAGCGGAATGAATGGCAGCATCGATGCCACCAATACTGGGTTAAATCGTCAAATATAAGCAACAGTAATATTTGTATGCCGATAGCAGTATTTGCTAGTGCACCTTCATATTCAGGAAATATCACGTTCATTGACAAAGCCGCGAGAAACAAGATTAGCGGCTGTGAAAATGCAAACAACAAAATAGTACTAGCGATTTCCACAATTCCATCTGAGCGATCCTCACTTGCTTTATTAAATAGCCCAAAGTGTATCGCCTCTTTTAACGCGAATAATGCAAATACAATAAGAATAACGATCTGATAGTTCATCGAAGCTGCCATAGGTAAATGACTACAATAAAGACAAATTAGCAAGGTGCGAACGGAATGAAAATATACTAATATATTTTTACCTTAAATTTTTATTGTATATTTTATGACCATTCATTCCGACCTATTAAATAGCGCATTAGCCTTTGGTCGTTGCATTGAATATCAAGACAATGAAACCATACATACCCGTGGCGATCTATTAACCGGCCTATCTATTGTCTATTCTGGGCAGGTAAAAGTAGGTAATTATGGACTTGATGGCCGTTACCAATTGACCGCTATTTTAGGAGAAGGTGAAACCTTTGGTGAATTTACTTTGTTTGCCAATTTACCCCGCACCCACAATGCTGAAGCCGTTAACCAAACTCGGGTGATCCAAATGAACCTGATTCAGTACAACGCCTTTATCAAGGCCTTTCCACAAGCCGAAAAAATATTATTAGTAGGCTTGGCTCATAAGCTACATCAGACCCTCGAAAGATTAGATGACATACAACGATTACCGACCCATGTCCGCTTAGCCAAGATACTGTTTAATTTAAGTCAACAACAACAAAGCCTAACGGTTAAATTGCGACAGAATCAATGCGCACAACTGCTAGGTGTTACCACGTTATCGGCACATAAAGCCTTAAAAAAGATCCAACAGTTACAGTTGATTAAAACCGCCTATGGGGTGATTCATATTGAAAATCTTGACCTCTTACAGGCGTGGCTGCACCAACACTCGTCCATTTTATCCGTAGGCCCCGAATAAACTGCAAATTTCCCTTAGAATAAATTGACCCGCCTCGAAGATTCAGGCCTAATTAACTGAAATCAGCGTAAAAACAATATTTAGTTTTGAGCTTTGAACTGTTGCGCACCTGCAGTTTTCTCGAACAAAGCTCAACTTATGTACATCAGCGTGATTTAACTGTACTTTACCTTTAACAAAATATATTCAGCCTAGTGTCAATTACCCATTTATTTGCCAATTAGTAAATCGATAATTTTACTAGCGCGTGCTGAAAATTGACGGAACGATTATGAGCATATACTTACGTAATAACATTCAAGTTCTTGGTAAGGGCCCTGTCCCCATAGTGTTTGCACATGGGTTTGGCTGTGACCAAAATATGTGGCGTTATCTCACTCCATCATTTGAAGATAGGTATACGATTGTACTTTTTGATCTTGTCGGCAGCGGCAAATCCGATTTGACCGCTTATGATTTCGAAAAATATTCATCTTTAAAAGGCTATGCAACTGATTTAATTGAAATCATTGAAGAGGTTACCGATCAGCCAGTGATTTTCGTAGGTCATTCCGTCAGCGCGACTATAGGCTTACTAGCCTCTGTGCAAGCCCCTGAAAAATTTAAATGTCAGATCATGATTGGCCCATCTCCTTGCTACATCAATGATGGTGATTATATTGGTGGTTTTTCACGTGCCGATGTTGAAGAGCTTTGCGATACCATTGATAGCAATTACCTAGGTTGGTCAAGCAGCATGGCGCCAGCAATAATGGGCGCGCCGGATCAACCAGAGCTTGGCGTTGAGCTAACCAATAGTTTTTGCAGAACCGATCCGGAAATAGCCAAACATTTCGCACGGGTCACATTTTTATCCGACCATAGAGATGCTTTAGCAAAATCCACCACTCCAGCGTTAATACTCCAATGCAGTGATGATTTCATTGCACCTTGCACGGTCGGACAGTACATGCACGATACAATGGCTGATGCAGAACTTTGCATTATTGATAATGTGGGCCATTGTCCTCATCTTAGTTCTCCTGATGCAAGTACCAAAGCCATCGAGAACTATCTCAGCAGTGATGGTTAAGATAAAGCGATAATGGATACTATTCCAGACCCATTATCGTCCTTTGAACATGCCGCTTGTGGTTTGGTTACCACTGACACTAACGGCACCATCGTCAGAGCAAATACAACTTTTTGTAATTGGCTAGGTTTCGACCCTACTGAGTTGCTTGGCAAGAAAAAGATCCAGCAACTGTTTACCGTTGGTGGACGATTTTTCCATCACACCCACTGGGCTCCGTTGCTGCAACTGCAGGGTTCTGTCGCAGAAGTTCAAATGGATTTAGTGGCGAGCAGTGGCGAAGCATTACCCATGCTTGTCAACGTTGTGCGACAACAACATGGCGATACAAGTTATGACCAACTGGCGTTCTTCGTTGCTACGGATCGTAAGAACTATGAGCGTGAGTTGATTTCTGCCCGCAAATCAGTTGAAGAGTCCTTAACTGATTTGCGCAACACCCAAAAAAAGCTGCAAGAAAGCCGTGACTTTTTGAGTATTGCCATCCGCAGTGCGCGAATGGGTGTGTGGTCACAAGATTTGAAAACTAATCAGGTCGTGTGGAGCCCGGAACTGCAGCAATTGACAGGCTTAATTGAGCGTAAATACTGGGCGACAGCAGAAGACTTTAAAGTTTTGATCCACCCTGATGATCGCAATAATTTTACTGCCGAGTTAGATAAAGCAATTGCTACAATATCAGACTACGACACTCAGTTTCGCCTTAAGCATGTAAGCGGAAAGTGGCTAACAATGGAAGGACGCGGGCATGCTACCTATGCTGATAACGGTGAAGTGATTTCAATATTTGGTATTTTTATTGATATTTCTGAGCGCAAAGCAGCAGAGAAAAAATTACAACAATTAAATCAGCAGCTATCGATTGCCAGTCGCCGTAAAGACGAATTTCTGGCAACCCTCGGCCACGAACTTCGCAATCCATTAGCACCAATGCGCAATGTACTGGAGATTATGCGCTTAAAGGAAAGCAATGACTCCTTTATACTTTGGTCTCGGGAAATGCTCGAGCGACATATATCTCAGATGACCCACCTAGTGGATGATTTGATGGAAGCATCGCGGATTTCTCACGGGCGTTTAGAGCTACGAAAACAGCACATTAATATTGTCGAATTAGTCCAAAATGCGATTGAATCATCTCATCCGGTGATGCAAGAATCACAACATAACTTCACGGTGGAGCTCCCTGATACGCCGATTATTATTGATGCTGACTCCACTCGGATCATCCAGATAGTGTCTAATTTGCTGACCAACGCCGCTAAATATACACCAAACGGCGGCAATATTTGTTTGCGCATTGTCGAAGATGACGACGAAGCGGTGATATCGGTTGTGGATTCCGGTATCGGTATTCCCCCAGAGCAACTCTCCAACGTTTTCAATATGTTTTCCCAGCTGACGCCTGCCCTTGAACGCGCGCAAGGTGGCTTAGGAATTGGACTGGCATTGGTGTATGGCCTGGTTAAGTTACATGGTGGAACTATTGTTGCTCATAGTGAGGGTGAAGGTAAAGGTAGTGAATTTACCGTTCGGTTACCGATTTCCAACTCTCAGGTAGAAACCGTACCAGTTGAACAACCCACGCCTTCTGAGGTGGCTGATAGCAAACGTATTTTAGTGGTTGATGACAACATCGATGCTGCAGAGAGCTTAGCGGTTTTGTTAGAGTACAGTGGTCATATTACCCGCAACGCTCACTCGGGCTTGACTGCTGTTAAAGTCGCAGATGCATTTAGTCCTGATGTTATATTGCTGGATATTGGCCTTCCAGACATCAATGGATATGAAGTAGCCCAGCGGATCCGCGAAAAAAAGTGGAGCAAAAGAATCTTCCTCATTGCCACCACTGGCTGGGGGCAAGAAAAAGATAAAATATTAGCCAAGGATGCAGGGTTTGATGAACATCTAACCAAACCTATTGATTATCAACAGCTCAAATCATTGTTGCAAAAAATATCTGAGGGAAGTTAAGAAAAAAAGGAATGGCTTTCACCTGTTGTGTGCTTTTCACCGGGTGTCAGATATGGTTTTAAATATTTCCCGGTGTTCGCTTCTTCAAGACCAATATAATGTATAACGCCCCACAAAATGCTATTGGTTGATTCGGGGACTTTTAACCTCACAAAAATCCTTTATACTGATCATTATAATGCCAAAATAATACCGGCAAAAGACTATATCGGACTGGTTGTATTTTATGCAAATCAAGCAATACATATTATTTTTTACCTTGATTGTCAGCTTCAGCAGTGCGTATTGCAAGACTGTATTCACTTACATTGGCCCTGAGTCCAATGCTGATCCCCGCGTGTATTATGTTAAAAGAGTATTGGAGTTGGCGTTAGAAAAGACTCGCGCTGAATACGGCGATTATGAATTAAAGCCGACAGCTCCAAATGTAAATGTCGGCAGATTAACGCTGCAAATGGAACAGAAACTCTATCCTAATATTTTTTTTAAAATGTCGATTACCGATGAATTATTAGAGCAATATCACGTTATTCCCTTTCCGGTTGACCGGGGAGCTACAGGCTATCGCGTAGCCTTCGTGCATAGCAGTGTGGCTCGTAAATTCTGCCCTGTCACAAATAAAAATCAATTGAAAAAGTTCAGCATAGTGCAGGGTATTGGCTGGCTGGACACTGATATTTTGAAATATAACGGGCTCAAAGTTTATGATATTTCCGAATACCAGCAGATGTTTGGCATGGTGGATAAAAATAGAATTGACCTGTTTCTGCGGGGCATAAACGAAATTGATGTTGAAATGGAGTTGATCAAGAATAATTACCCGTCAATCGCTCTGGAGCCGTGTCTATTAGTGCACTATCCGCTACCTCGCTTTTTTGTAACCTATAAAGATAATACAACCAATGCCGAACGAGTTGAAACTGGTCTCAAGTTAGCTTTTGAAGATGGTAGTTTTATCAAATTATGGAATGAATACTATGCAGAAGGCATTGAAAAGCTACAAATGCAAAATAGGCACGTACTTGAACTCGAAAACCCCTTCATAAAGAATCTCGGCAACGATTACTTGCAGTATCAATATTCATTTTCTATCCCAGCAGAATGAGTTAACCAATCGGCTATAGAGTTTTGAATGTTTTGCAGTTGGCCTGTAAGTGACAGTGATTCAGTTATTATCTGCTAGATAATGGGTCTTGATATTGACTCATTTCAATTAGGCGGCTATATGTACGGCGGAACTCAAATATCAGTGCACCTTCTAAATACAACTCTGCCAAGGGCACATCACAAGTTAAATACAAGCTTGCTTTTTGCTCATATAGCTCATCGATTAAACTAATAAAACGCCGAACCATGTCATCATCAACCGCATAAGATACAATACGTTCACCAGTGCTGGCAGCCTGGTTGTCACCTATCCCATCTTCAGTGCCACGGGCCTTGATCCACCCTCTTACTTGCCCGCCGAGTTGCGGCACACCGCTTAGCATCACAGTGTTAAAGCTAGCAGCAATTTCCATATAATCTAGTTGCGAACGGGGGCCTTCACACAAAGCGTAAAAATCGAACCAAACAAGGGAGTCTTCGCTGTGGATGTCCGTGGCGCGGATCACCGGGATATCACGATGGCAGATGTTGATACTGTTTTCGCGAATAACCGTTGCTGGAGTATTTTTGGTTAGCTCAGTAAAAATAGTCGAAAAATCCAATTCACCACTGATACCCACATATTTAGATCTTGGCTTAATCCTAGTTTCATGGGGATCTGTATGAAGTAGGTGTAAACGGTGATCTTGCTCACCATCAAGGTGCAAACTGTGTGTATGCCGTTGCAGCAGAGCAATACAGGGTAAAAACTTATGTCGGGCGAGACCATTTTCATATAAACGCTGGATTGGAATATTCGAAGTAGCAACTAGCACCACCCCTTGTTTAAATAAGCAATCAAACAAACCCGCCAAAAGCATGGCATCGCCTATATCAGACACGAAAAATTCATCAAAACACAATATACGGCATTCTGAGGCTAGCTCTTTAGCAATTATCACAAGAGGATCTTGTTGACCAGAATGAGCTTCGAGGGCCTTGTGAATGCGAGCCATAAAGTGATGAAAGTGCAGCCTTAGTTTCCCTTCTTGCGGTAAGCAGTGGTAAAACAAGTCCATCAAAAATGTTTTACCACGGCCTACATCACCCCAAAGGTATAACCCTTTGATGGGCTCAGCTGGGTTTGCGTGTTGCTCACACAACTGCAGAAAAAGTGAATCTAACGCTTTTATAGCTGGCAGTTGGGATGAATCATAAACAAGCTTGCCGCCCAATTGCTCTTGATAGGTTGCAAGAGGTCCGGTAAGTTCACGTGTGCAACTAAACCCGTCAGGCATAGTAAGGCTTTCCAACAATTGACTGAATTCTGAAGTAAGAAATTGGCAACATTTTCCTAAATTTTATCGGTGATATAAAGGAATATATTCCATAGGGTTGCTGTTTGACTGCAACCCTGTAAGCCGAAGCATAGATTTTATTACTGTCAAAAATCTTACAATAGGTCAGCGCATATTTTGAATAAAGAATATTCAACCTGTATCAACTATTTTGTAAAGGCTACACTAAGCATGTCCTGCTTACCGACAGAATGTTATACAAAGTTAAATTGCTTCCATCAATATTCGGCAAATAATTATTAAAAGCTATAGTAATCATATTGTTAGTATATTTCCGTAAAGTTGGTACTTTATCTGCTTAAGGTAAGGTTATTAACTAAAAGCCTATCATAATAGTCAGCGTTTATCATGGAGAGTACTTATATGCCCAATCCTGAATTATCCAGCGCACATTCGCAATGGAATTTAGGGACGTCAATTGACAACAGTGAATTGAAAAAACAAACCCTTATGATTGTGGATGACTACCAGAGTAATTTAGACGCCATGAACGCCCTATTTGGATATCAATACGAAGTGGTACTAAAGGACAACGCAAAAGACGCCATTAACTATGCAATTCAACAAGACGTGGACTTAATACTGTTGGATGTGGATATGCCAGAAATGAATGGATATGAGGCGTGTACGGTACTTAAGTCAAACGTGATGACTGCGCATATACCAATTATTTTTGTTACCGCCGCCGATAGTCCAGACGAAGAGGAAAAAGGACTTTTGCTTGGAGCGGTTGATTATGTCGTCAAACCATTGAATCTTTCCATTTTGCGGGTAAGAGTAAGAAACCATATGGAGTTAGTCCATTATCGTAAAAAATTGGAAGTGTTATCCTGCGTCGATGGCTTAACTGGCGCCTCTAATCGTCGGCAACTAGACACCATGTTGCTACAGCATTATGCATCTACCATCAGATACGGTAATTGCTTGGCCCTGCTAATGATCGATATTGATAATTTTAAACTATATAACGACACCTATGGGCACACACAAGGTGATCAGTGTTTGAAACAAGTTGCTGAAACTATTATGTCGGTAAGGCGTAGAGAAACCGATATAGTGGGCCGATACGGCGGTGAGGAATTTGCCGTTGTTTTACCTGACACCGATGTGGAGGGAGGCCTAGTGGTGGCTAACAAATTACTAAAACGTATACGGGATTTGAACATCAAACATAGTGGTAACCCCACTAGCAAAATAGTCACCGTCAGCATAGGGTTGGCGGTATTCGAAGCGAAAGCTTGCGATCATCAGGAGATAAGCTTAGAAGAATTTATTCATCAAGCCGATAAGCAATTGTATGTGGCCAAACATAGTGGCAAAAACTGTGTTAGCCAGGTTACGGTTAACACAGAAGTATCTCAGAAATCCTAGGCAAATAGCACCATGAAAAGTATTGAAGAAGCGGAATTTAACCAATTTATCCACAGTGTCAGAAATCCATTAAATAGCATCTCTTTACATGCCGAGTTAGGTAAAATGCTCATCGAAAACCAGGCCAGCACTGAGGAAATTAAGCACGCCTTTACGGTAATTTTGCAGCAGTGTAAATGTTGTGAACAAGTCATAGGTGATATGCGCAAAAATACTCACAACGACAGTTAAAACAACGACACAATTAGCATAACTTTTACGTTCTTAAGACTGTGAACTCAGTCGAGATCACCACTCCGTACTAATTCGACAACAATGATTTGCTCTGGCTTTAGGATGAAATAGTTCAGAAATATAAGGTGAAAAAATCGCCTTTACCAATGGACTTAATAATGCTGAGGTGGCGAGCTAAGCAGTTGCGAACATGATTATTTATCAACCCGATAATTTCAAAAATTGCTCTAATCTTAAAGTTGAATTTTGGCCTCTTAGTCACCCATGTTTGGGGTTCAGCTTATGCCTCAGTCGCCGAAATCTGATAACAATATATCAATTCAACCCGACCCCATTACTCCGCAATTATGGCAGCAAGTCAATTCCAAAGCTCTTAACAATTAAGGCAAAAAGCCAAAAACAAATCACAGTAAACATTGCACTAATAATCAAAGTGAGCCAAAAGCTAAATCTCTCTAATAATGCAGGAAATATCAAAAACATCGGCAGTGTGGGCACTACATACCAAAATGTATACCATGCGTGATTGGCAATTTTTTCTATTGGTTGTTTTTCGATGTACAGCCAAACCATAGTTAAAATAGTAACTAGCGGCAATGCCACAAGCAGTGCGCCTAATTTATCACTTCTTTTCGCAATTTCAGAAACCGCTACAACAATAGCTGCGGTGAACAAATATTTGGTTATTAACCATGTCATAAATTGCCTTTATCTTTAATTTAAATAAAACCGATTGCCTATCGGTTTTTATTTTGACACAATAATGTCCATAGAGTTAAGAGAAATATTTCATGCAGCTAGGTGAATTGGAAAAATTGGTGCTCCACTATTTGTGGGCAGGTATAGAAGCAGATGCGAAACAAGTACATAACGTACTTGGTGAAACTCGTGGTATTTCAGTAAATACTATACAAAGTACCTTAGACAGATTGTTTAAAAAAGATTTGTTGAGTCGAACTAAGCAAGGACATGCTTATTTATACCGAACGAAGGTTGATCGTGAAGCCTTACTCGCCAAATTGATCACCAATGTCACTAGTGACTTTGTTGAGGAAGGTGAACATAGTTTGATTGCGGCATTTAGTTCAGCGTCTGCAAATTTGAATGATGCTCAACTCGATAAATTGGAACAACTTATCGAGCAACAACGAAAACTGCGTAAAGGACTGCAATAAATATGTTCGCAGGTAATTTGGCAATTGCATTGAACCTCACGAGTGTGGCATTACTGGCTTGTTTTATTGGGCTCGTGTTACTTTCATTGCTGACTCCTGTGCTCTTCCCTAAATTGAGCTTTTTCAACTTTGCTACTCGTAAGTTTTCACTTTGGTTGTTGGTGACCGGTCCTTGGTGGATCGGAGCAATTTGTGTTGCGTTATTTTGGCCTCGTATGGAGAGTGAACTATCGCTTTCTTGGATTGCAAATTTTGCCCATTGGCATCATGCTAACCTATTTAATTTTACCAGTTGGCATGGCTTAACTTTATTAGTTTGTAGTTTAGTTTTAATTTGGTTACTGATAGTTATTTCAGTTCAGAGTTGGAAAAAGTCTCTTTCTATGCGCTGCCTGCTAGATCTTTCCAATACACAAAAACTCCAAAATCATATGAGTCACAAGGTTTATTTACTTCAATCAAATATACCTTCAGCATTTACTTCAGGCATGTTGTCACCCAAGGTTTATTTAACCTCTGCTTTATTGAAGCAAATGAATCAGCAGCAACTAGATATAATCATCCAACACGAACTTGCCCATGTACGTGCCTATGATCCCTTATTTAACGTGATATTTAGCGTGTTTTGTCGTTTCTATCCAAAGCCAATCAGTAATATTTTAATGCAACACTATAGCCTTTTGATCGAACAAATGGCGGATAGTGCGGCTACCTATTATTACGACAACTTGGATATAGCACAGACCTTGATAAACGTAGCTAGATTGCACCAAAAACTTCCCATTAACTGTAATGGGACTCAACTCAGTTATTTTGGAAATGAGCAAGTAAGCCAGCGAGTTCACCGACTAATTTCTACACTTGAAAAACCTTCTGTATTGATATTAATCATTACAATAGTCGCATTTATTGGTGCACCACTTATAGCTGCATCTACTGTAGATAGTTTTCACCATTTTATTGAAACCATTTTTACCCACTAAATAAGGATTGGGCATGAAGCCATTTTATTTAAAAAGCACACAAAGAAAACCGACCGCCAGTCGGTTTTGTGCTGGGGCACTGAGTCTCTCACTGACTTTTTGCGCCACGGCGGAGATTTTCCAAGCGTCCCCTCAGGTATTAACATTGCCGCAGGCTGTATCATTAACGCTGAAACAGCATCCAGAGTTTAAAGCTTTTGTGTCTCGCAATATGGCGCAACAAGGTTACGTTCAGCAGGCTGGGGTTGGGGAGCGTCCTCAGGTGGGATTGATCATTGAAGATGCCTTGGGTAATGGAGAACATAGTGCTTTGCGAAACATGCAAACAACCTTGACTTATGCATGGATACTACAACAAGAGCAGATAGATAGCCGTATAGCCGCCGTAAAATCTCAAGCCGCACAACTTAAGATAGAGCAGCAAATAGCCTCGCTAGATTTAGCAGCCAATACAGCAAAGAAATTCATTCAAATTCTCATTAAAACAGAGCGCTTAAAACTCAACAAAATAGCGCTGCAACAAGCACAAGATGTGGTGAAAGCCATAAGCGAGCGAATTGATGCAGGGAAAAGCTCAAACGTTGAAAAATTGCAAGCTCAAGCAGAACAGGTACGTCGAGAATTGGCCGTTGAGGATTTAGAACATGAATTAAAAGCCAGTTATTATCAATTAACTTCCATGTGGGGCGAGGCGGGTAAAAGCTATCATGTTAGTGGCGATTTAATGGCTTTACCTGCGAATCCATCTGTTGAATCACAACTAGAGCGTCTTAAAAAACAGCCTCTATTGGCAAAATTTGCGACACAACAACGCATCGCTCAAGCTCAAATAGAATTGGCTCGTATTGAGGCTAAACCACAATGGCAATTATCGGCAGGTGTACGCCGTTATGAAGCGACTGATGATTTTGGTTTGGTAGCCGGGATTTCGATCCCTTTGGGAAGCGACAACCGCAATGCTGGTAAGATTGCCGCACTACAAGCACAGCAAGATGTGTTTGCCGATGAGGCCAACGCATTGTTACAAAAGCTTGATGCACAACTCTATGTTCTTCTTCAAGAGATGGAGCATTCACGACATGTTATCGACACAATGCAGCAACGCATTGTACCGCTTTTAGAAAATGCCCTATCTGATGCAACCCATGCTTATGACATGGGACAACTCAATTATACCCAATGGAACAATGTTCGACAGGAGTTACTGGCGGCTAAATCAAGCTTATTAGACGCCTATGAAAGTTTGCACCTGCAACATATTGAAATTCAACGACTGACTGGTTCATCCATTTCCCAATGAGAAATTTTATGAAAAACAAAAACATCATTTCAGTAATTACAGCCTGTTTATTGGGGCTAACTTTTTTATCATCACTACCTGCATTAGCAGAATCAAGCCCTGCGAATGAACAGGCCGAGCCCGAAAAAGGTCCCCATCGTGGACGCATGTTGCGTGACGATGAATTTGCGATAGAGTTAGCTATTTTTGAAACTGGTGTCCCGCCAGAGTTTCGAGTTTGGGTAACATATAAAGGAGAAGCGGTATCACCAGATAAAGTTGATCTTAATATAAAGCTCACCCGACTTGGGGGCATAGTGGATGATATTCAGTTCATTAAACAAAATGATTTATTGCGCGGTGATATGGTGATTTACGAGCCACATTCCTTTGTGGTGACGATAACCGCCAAGCATCAGGGGAAAACCCATCGCTGGGAATATGACAATTTCGAAGGACGCACCACCATTGAGCAGGCAGTTGCTAATGCTATGGAAATTAAAACCGATATTGCTAGCGCGGTCACACTTCACCAAACTATTCCCGCATACGGTACATTAATATTACCACCCGGTGCGAATCGTATTATCAAAGCGAGATTTGAAGGCGAAATCAAACAGCTCCACGTAAAACAAGGCGATAAAGTTAAAAAGGGGCAATTGTTATTTACCGTTGAAAGTAACGAGAGCTTGAAGTCATTCCAAATTACCTCTCCCTCAGATGGACTTATTACTGCACAACACGCAAATGCCGGAGAACAAACTGGCGGACGCACCTTACTAATTATTACCGACACTTCACGCTATATCGCACAGCTAGCCGTCTACTCCATTGACTACCAAAAGGTGTCAGTAGGCGTACCTGTTACCTTGAATATCGACGGTTATAGTTCGGCTTTTAGTGGCAACATCGCCTATATCGAACCGGCGGTACGAGACGACCAAGCTAGGCTGGTGTGGGTATATGTTGACGATGAAAAAAGACGGTTAACATCAGGCAGTTTTGTTAACGCTGCGATTGAAATCGCTACTATTAATGTGCCGCTAGCTGTTAAGCGTACTGGTTTACAGGCCTTCCGTGATTTCACTGTGGTGTATGCCAAAGTAGGTGAGCAATATGAAGTACGGATGCTGGAGTTAGGCCGTCAGGATAAAGAGTGGATTGAAGTATTAGGTGGCTTAGATCAGGGCACTGAGTACGTTAGCGAAAATAGTTACATTCTAAAAGCCGACATTGAAAAGTCTGGCGCATCCCACGACCACTAGGAGCACGTAATGTTAGAATCGATTTTACGCTTTTCCATAAAGCGGAACTTGCTCATTATGGTAATGGTATTGAGTTTTGCAGGCCTTGGGATATGGAATTTCACTAAACTCCCTATCGATGCAGTGCCTGATATTACCAATGTACAAGTCATGATAAACACTGAGGCCGCAGGTTATACACCGCTGGAAATAGAACAACGAGTGACCTTTCCCTTGGAAAATGCCCTAGCAGGATTACCTGGACTTGCTTACACGCGTTCGGTGTCTCGCTATGGACTGTCACAAGTTATCGCCATCTTTGATGATGACACTGATGTTTATTTTGCTCGCCAGTTAGTCAACGAACGCTTGTCTGCTGCTCGTGCTGAATTACCTTCTGGACTAGAGCCTCAACTTGGCCCTATAGCAACAGGTTTGGGCGAGATATTCATGTTTACCGTGGATGCAGAGCCGGGCGCAACCAACGATGATGGCACCCCAGTCACACCAATGGATTTACGTACCGTGCATGACTGGACTATTCGCCCACAATTAATGCGTGTACCGGGCGTTGTGGAAGTTAACCCGATCGGCGGTTATGAGCGAGAAATATTAGTGGGTTTTAAGCCTGACAAATTACTGGCCTATGGGTTGACGCAGGCGGATGTAATTACAGCAATTGAACAAAATAACAGTAATCAGGGAGCAGGTTTTATCGAACAAAACGGTGCTCAATGGTTATTACGCATGCCCGGTCAGATTGAAGACTTGGAAGGTGTAGGTCAAATCCCCTTGCGCAGTAATAGTGGTGCGTCAATACGGATCAAGGATGTTGCTGATATCAGTAACGGTAAGGGACTTAGAAACGGGGCTGCGACACAAAATGGTCGCGAAGTGGTGATGAGCACAGTATTCATGCTTATTGGCGAAAATAGCCGTACCGTTGCAAATGCAGTTGGCGAAAAGCTTACGGAAATTAATAACACCTTACCTGAGGGGATTGTTGCAACCGCTGTATATGACCGCACTAAGTTAGTAGATAAAACATTACACACCGTCCAGACCAACCTGCTTGAAGGTGCATTGTTAGTCATCGTTGTATTGTTTGTATTATTGGGTAATTTCAGGGCGGCGTTTCTTACAGCACTTGTCATCCCTTTCGCCATGCTGATGACTATTACTGGTATGGTGAAGAGCAATGTCAGCGCCAATCTTATGAGCCTAGGGGCACTTGATTTTGGCTTGCTAGTTGATGGTGCCATTATCATTGTTGAAAACTGCTTACGTCGTTTGAGTCAGGCCGGTTCAGCAAACCACACTTTGCCATTAAAAGAACGTTTGGAGTTGGTATTTGACGCAACACGGGAAGTTATTCGGCCTGCGTTATTCGGTGTACTCATCATAACGGCTGTATATTTGCCTATTTTTGCCCTCGAAGGCGTTGAAGGTAAAATGTTTCATCCAATGGCAATAACGGTAGTGATCGCCTTACTTAGCGCCATGTTTTTATCAATTACCTTTGTGCCTGCCATGATTGCTTTGCTTTTCAAAAAGCCAGTGCAAGAAAAACATAATTTTATCATTCGAGGTGCAACTGCTATTTATCAACCTGCGCTTACTTGGGTGCTTAAAGGTCGATGGTTAATAGTAATTGCGGCGAGTCTACTGGTCATCATATTTGGATTTCAGGCGACACGTTTAGGTAGTGAGTTTGCGCCAAATTTAGATGAAGGCGACATAGCGATGCATGCTTTACGGATACCGGGGACATCACTGAGTCAGGCCATTGTATTGCAAGAGGTATTAGAAGAAAAAATTAAGCAGATGCCGGAAGTAGAACGTGTTTTTGCAAAAATAGGCACAGCAGATGTAGCAACAGATGCTGTTCCGCCAAGTGTGGCAGATAACTTCATTATTCTTAAACCACGTGAGCAGTGGCCTGATCCTAATAAATCTAAAGAGCAAGTGGTGGAAGAATTAGCGGCTATGGTTGCCCCAGTTCCGGGTAATCGATATGAATTCCTGCAACCGATACAAATGCGTTTTAATGAAATCCTAGCAGGGGTTCGTGCAGAACTTGCCATAAAGGTATTTGGTGATGATTTTGACACTTTAACATCGTTAGGAGCAGAGATTGAGTCTGCGATAAGTAACGTGACGGGTATTGCCGACATCCAAGTAGAGCGAACGACCGGATTGCCCATGTTGAGTATTGAACCCAAGCTTGAAAAGCTTGCTCAGTACGGCATAAGCAAAGCTGCGATACAGACACAATTAGCCACTGCAATGGGCGGTACTGTAGCAGGTAAGTTTTACCAAGGAGATATTCGCTCCGACATCGTTGTTCGCTTGGCTGAAGACTTGCGAACAGATTTAGATGGACTGGCTTATTTACCTATTCAATTACCTGATGGTCATGCCGTACCACTACAAGAACTCGCCACGCTAAATTTGGTTGATGGTGCTAACCAAATAAACCGTGAAAACGGAAAACGCCGAATAGTGGTTACTGCAAACGTCAGAGGACGTGATTTAGGGAGTTTTGTAGCGGATGTTCAACAAGCTATTGGCGACAATGTTGATGTGCCAGCAGGCAATTGGGTGGAGTACGGTGGCACCTATCAAAAGTTACAATCAGCATCGCAGCGACTCAGTGTTGTGGTACCAATAACGTTAGTTATGATCATTGGTTTGCTTGTATTAGCACTGGGTTCATTTAAAGACGCCATGATTATATTTGCCGGCGTGCCATTGGCGCTAACCGGGGGGATTGCCGCCTTGATGCTGCGAGATATTCCGTTCTCGATTTCAGCTGCTGTTGGATTTATTGCTTTATCCGGTATTGCCATTTTGAACGGACTGGTCATGGTATCTTTCATACGCGAACTTCGTAAAGATAATGTCTCGCTGAACCAAGCCATCTTTGAAGGGGCTACAACCCGTCTACGACCAGTATTGACCACTGCCTTGGTTGCCGCACTTGGGTTTATACCAATGGCACTTAATACGGGGATAGGCTCTGAAGTACAACGTCCATTGGCTACCGTGGTTATTGGGGGAATTATTTCATCAACCCTATTAACTCTGTTTGTCATACCTGCGTTATATCGTATTTTACATAAAGAAACGGAAGCAATTTTGGCTAAGTCTGAGTTGTTGGGGTCATCTAATGCTAGCTAATTTACTGAAATTTAGCTTAGTTACTTTCTCGTTGTGCTTGATGGGCTTAAGCAGCGATGTAGTTGCTCATGGTGTAGATGATAACACCCGTGCTTTTTTGCAGCAGAATACGGGCGTTCAATTTATACCTTTCTTGTACATTGGTGCTAAGCACATGATCACCGGTTATGACCACTTGTTGTTTCTGGTTGGAGTGATCTTCTTCCTATACAAAAGTCGTGACGTATTATTGTATGTCACCATGTTTACTATTGGTCACAGTGCAACTTTGTTGTTGGGGGTATTAAGCGATATTCAGGTCAATGCTTATTTAATTGATGCAATCATTGGCCTGTCGGTGGTGTACAAAGGCTTTGATAATCTAGGTGGCTTTAAACGTTGTTTTAATTGGCAACCGAATACTCAATGGGCAGTGCTGATTTTCGGGCTGTTCCACGGTTTTGGTCTAGCGACAAAATTGCAGGAGTTCCAGCTTCCCAATGAAGGCCTAATTACTAACTTGATCGCATTCAATATAGGAGTGGAGTTGGGACAATTCGCGGCACTGGTTTTTATTCTCATTGCCATTAATGCTTGGCGAAAACTTCCATCCTTCCAAAGGTTTTCCACCCTAACCAATACTTTATTGATGAGTAGTGGGCTGATGCTCATGGGTTATCAGCTCGCTGGTTTTGTCATAAATTAATTAGAAAGAGAAGAAAATGCAACACATTGTAAGTAGTAAGACACTCATAAAAGCTGCAGCATCAGCCATCCTAGTCGCTATCGTAGCTTTGGTTACCCTCATTTTGCCTGCTGAGTACAACATTGATCCCACAGGTATTGGGCACAAGCTAGGCTTAACGGTACTCGCCACAACATCTGAAGCTGAAACTCCAAATATACCAGTACAAATTGGAACGGATGAATTCCAGATTATTGAGGTTATAGTACCTCCCATGCGGGGAGTTGAGTATAAATTCAGTATGCAACAATATGACAAAATGACTTATGAATGGCTGACCGATGGTGATTCGCTGTATTTTGATTTACACGGAGAGCCGCAGGGCGATACCAGTGGCTATTTTGAAAGCTATGCCATTGCAAGCCTAAGTGAAATGAAAGGCAGCTTTACTGCGCCCTTTTATGGTTCTCATGGCTGGTATTGGAAAAATGAATCAGCCAAACCCGTCGCTGTGCAACTCATGGTGAAAGGTCAGTATGAAGTGATTGGCCTTAAACAATAAGCAAAATAACAATAATTGGAGAAAGAATGAAAAAACTACTATCTGTCTTAGCGTTTTGCAGTGTGATGATCTGCAGTAACGCTATAGCGCATAGCGATCACGGAATTATTAGTGGGCAGGCTGCGGTTAATATTGTTAACAAGTCGATACCAAAAATGACATTCAAGGAATTTGGCTTTGAAGTTGGAAAATTAACAATACTGTTGTCAGGCAACAGGACTCAATCTCGATCTATCTCGTTTTGAGGACAAGGATCTGATCCTTAAATCAACAGCTGATGGAGAGCTTATATTTTCTCCATTGGGTAATCGACCATCTGCGCCAATTATTGCGGTGGTTGGTATAACACCGGGCAGTCAATCCACTGAATTTGCGAAATTACTTAAAACAACGTCGATTGAAGAAGCGGCAAAACAGGCTGCTTTTGCTGGAGCGCAAAATGTAATAAAAAAAATGCTGAGTGCTCATGGTTTTGCTAATTCGATTGGTATTGATCTCTCTGGTGATATCAATGATTCAGAAGCTATTTTTACAACATCACTCGTTAAATGTTGTTTAAAGCGCAAAAGCGCTTATCTCTATAAAGCGCCTGACATTTTAAAATCAGAAGAGGCTGTGTATTGTATAAAAAACAAGTTTTTAAATGACCTAAATAAATATCTTTCAATTCGGTTTATAGCGTTATTTGGCCAACCAAGTTGGGAAGCAATAAATGGTATCTATCTAAACGGGCAAACCATTAAGGAATACCTAGAATCTCAAGGGAAAATAGTCTTAAACTTCCCTCATTTTGCACAAAACTTTCAGCAACGAGAGTTATTTTGTAGTTCTGAAGAGGAATTTGAAGCTATCTTAAAAGCTAAGCCCAAATATCAGTCATATGCATTGAATGCCAAGCAATTGAAAACAGCTCTGTTTAATGCTGTGCCAAATTTGTCCCCAAACTCATCATCTGCTGAAAACCAAGTACTACTGAAATCTAGTACTACTTCTATAGAGACAAAAATGAAACCAGGTAAAAAAGCACCAAGTAAAACGTTACCCAAAGCAGCAAAGTCGGGAAATAACCTAACTTCAGCAGATGGGTTTATTTCGGATCATAATGAACGAAAATTACATAAAATTATTGAAACCTTAGGATTGACAACAGGGTCAGTAACAAAGAGATCTTCAAAAGAGTTAGCTGTCTTCAATAACAGCAATATTCTTTGTTACATCAGCAGAAAAACAGGATTAACTAAAGGTCAGATGGTGGTGGTTATCCACCCCGATTTAGCTTTGAAAGTCGATAAGACAATAGACACTTCGGACAATATCAGCATTAGTGTTGGAAAATCCACCCGCTATATCTCAAGTTCTAATTATAAGTTGTTTGATAACGTTGGAGATTGCCCGGAACTTGAATCGAATGAGCCATTTGGCGCAGCCTATCGAATACAAGTCTCTTCTGATTTCGCTGAGATATCTGATTTTTTAAATACGCTGATCGCAAGGTAAATGATGAAAATGTTAATTTCTGAAGCATTCAGTTTTTTTAAAGCTACTCAAACAAACGTCCAATGGTCGGTCTCTGCAATCACCGAAAATGGAGAGTTGGTCGCAAGCCTTTGGGAACAATTTTTTGAGAAACGAAGTAAAAACACAATGACATATGTCAACAGAGTTTCTCGATGGCAAGGAGCAGGTAATACGGAGTTTATTCGTAATATTACATTGGCCGATAAAGGCAACCTGCCAGTGAGGGCGATTATTGCTAAAACAAAGAAACCAGAAATTGTTGCGTCAGGGGGGGGGGCTGCCACCAATCTCGGCAATACGTTCCATCCCAAAAAAGATTGGATTGGAAAAATAATCTTATGGGACGGTGACAATTTTGAGATTGAATTCTCTCAAATAAAACAGTCATACGAAAAACCCGCTCAAAAGCGGGTTTTAAAAGTTTAAGCCAGTTTCCAACTTTATTTAAGAATTTCCATCTTTATTTGAGAAGTTCCAACATTATTTGAATACCACAACAGGGCCTTACGGCCCTTACCTCATCACTCAACCGTAACGGATTTAGCTAGGTTACGTGGTTGGTCTACGTCGGTGCCTTTTATTACGGCCACGTAGTAGGACAACAATTGTAGCGGGATCGTGTAGACGATGGGCGCTATTGGGCTTTCGCAATGAGGAACGTTGATCACTCGCATGGTTTCATCGCTGGCGAAGTGGGCATTTTTGTCGGCAAACACATACATGATACCGCCACGGGCACGCACTTCTTCTACGTTAGATTTGAGTTTCTCTAGCAATTCGTTGTTAGGCGCAACAACGATAACCGGCATCTCATCATCTATCAGCGCCAATGGGCCATGTTTTAGCTCACCGGAGGCGTAGGCTTCTGCATGGATATAGGAAATCTCTTTTAACTTAAGCGCCCCTTCCATTGCAATCGGATATTGATCGCCACGACCCAAAAACAGGCTGTGATGTTTGTCGGCAAACTCTTCGGCCAAATCTTCGATTCCGGCGGTTAAACTTAACGTTTCTTCCAATTTGCTTGGCAAGCTGTGTAGTCCATCGATAATCGATTTTTTATCTAGCGCAGACATACCATTGTATTTACCTAGCGCTAGAGTCAACATCAAAAAGGCGGTCAACTGGGTAGTGAAGGCTTTGGTCGAGGCAACACCAATTTCAGCGCCTGCAAGGGTCATAAACGCCATATCAGATTCGCGCACTAAAGAGGAGCCCGGCACATTACAAATGGTTAAGCTTGACGTATAACCTTGTTGCTTAGCTAATCTAAGGGCAGCAAGGGTATCGGCAGTTTCACCAGATTGGGAAATAGTAACTAATAAACTGTTTGGATGAACCACTGATTTGCGATAACGGAATTCAGACGCAATTTCTACATTACACGACACATTAGCGTACTGCTCTAGCCAATAACGTGCTGTCATTCCTGAGTGATAACTGGTACCACAAGCAATGATTTGCACGTGCTTGATGCCTTTTAGAATCTCTTCTGAGCCAGCACCGAATATTCCTTCAACCAAATCGTGCTCGCCCAAGCGATCTTTTAGGGTGTTACGCACTACTGTTGGCTGTTCGTGGATCTCTTTTAACATGTAATGGCGATAACCGGCTTTATCACCTGCGTCATGCTCGATTTCAGAATCAAACACTTCACGCTCAACCACATCACCGTTGCTGTCATAAACCGTCACACTGGTGCGGGTGACCTCTGCAACATCACCTTCTTCAAGGAACATAAAGCGGCGCGTTACCGGCAATAAAGCCATTTGATCAGAGGCAATAAAGTTTTCACCAATGCCTAAGCCAATTACCAGTGGGCTACCTGAACGAGCAACAATTACGCGGTTCGCATCTTCTTTGTCCATAATCGCAGTACCATAGGCACCATGGAATTGCTTAATTGAATCGACTACAGCTTGGAGTAAATCTTTACCTTTTTTGATTTCTTCGTGCACGGTATGAGCAATAGTTTCAGTGTCAGTGTCTGAAGTAAACACATAACCTTTGTTTACCAAATTAGTGCGGATACTTTCGTAGTTTTCGATAATGCCGTTGTGCACTACCGCAATACGCTCATCAGAAAAATGTGGGTGGGCGTTCTTTTGATTCACGCCGCCGTGGGTTGCCCAACGGGTATGAGCGATTCCGGTGAAGCCTTTCACAGGGTTAGCTTCAATTGCGTCACGCAACGCTTGCACTTTACCCACCTGACGTTCACGGGTTAGGTTACCTTCACCATCAAGCAAAGCCACGCCTGCTGAATCGTAACCACGATACTCTAGTCTTTTAAGTCCTTCGAGCAAAATTTCTACTACATTACGTTCGGCTATTGCGCCTACGATCCCACACATACCTGTCTCCTAAACTGATTCTAACGTTGTGGCGCAAAGTACAGTTACGCCATGTTGTTCGATTTGACGTTTGGCATCATCTTCGATGCCATCGTCTGTGACCAAAATAGAAATCTGCGACCACGGCAGCTCTATATTGGGTATTTTACGTTGTAATTTTTCTGATTCTGCCAGCACTATCACTTGCTTGGACACTTCAGCCATAGTGCGACTCAATGAAGTTAGTTCATTGAAAGTAGTCGAACCTCGGTTGATATCAATCCCTGCCGCGCCTAAAAAAGCTTGATCGAAATTATATGCGGTCAACATTTGTTCGGCCATCTGCCCCTGAAACGAATGGGACTGTGCGTCCCAAGTGCCACCGGTCATTAACACCTGGGGTTCATTTTCACCTTCCAAGAGTACATTGGCCACCTGTAAGGAATTGGTCATTACCACCAACCCAAGTTTTTTCGGAAGATGGGGAAGTAACGCCGAGGTAGTGCTGCCACTGTCGATAATAATACGGTTGTGATCTTGAATAAGGGTTGCGGCTAAACCAGCGATTGCCTTCTTTCGGCTCGAAAGCTTTTCACTTGAAAGCTCTGAAGATTCTGCAGGCAGCAATACCGCCCCGCCGAAGCGACGGAGTAACAAGCCATTATTCTCTAACTCGGCGAGATCCTTACGGATAGTGACTTCCGAAGTAGAATATAGCTTGGCTAATTCATCAACAGCCACTTCATGACGATCATTTAATCGTTCAATAATCGCTCTGCGACGCTGTTGAGTGTTTCGTTTCTGCAAAATCGAAAGGCCTTAAATTTCAAATCGAAAGGAATTCTAGTTATTAAATTTCGAAAAGCAAGTATATTTTTTCATGATTGGGTATATTTTAGCCACAGTTTGGAATGCGGTGAATGGCATAAGCGTGGATTGAAGCCTTAGTGCAGCACAAAATAGCTTTTGCACCTTGGGTTAAAGCAGGGATTGCCCCTATGAACCACCCTCCAATTCACATAGCAAAGGACTGAGCCATGGCGCAGTCCTTATGCTGTAACGGCATCTTCTAACGATTATTTTTTCTGGGGACGCTGCCAACCTTCGATATTTCGCTGTTTGCCCCGCGCAATGGCAAGCTCTGCATCCACTACATCTTTGGTTACCACAGAGCCAGCCGCTACTGTGGCCATATTACCGATATTTACTGGTGCAACCAAAGAGCTATTTGAACCGATAAAGGCTCCATCACCAATGGTAGTCTTGAACTTATTCACTCCATCATAGTTGCACGTAATAGTGCCAGCACCGATATTGGCGCCTTCACCAACTTGGGTATCGCCCAAGTAGCTAAGATGATTGGCTTTTGAGCCTTTACCAAGAATAGATTTCTTCATCTCGACAAAGTTGCCGACTTTGGAATTGTCATGCATCACCGCCCCTGGCCTTAGGCGTCCGTATGGTCCTACGGTGCAGTTTTGATGCAACTGTGCTTGCTCAATAATCGAATTGGCTTCAATTACTGAATGACTGCCAATTTCACAATCAATTAGAATACAGTTGGCACCAATCACCACATTATCACCTAATTTGACCTTTCCTTTGATGATCACATTCACATCAATACTACAGTCTTGGCCAAACTCAATTTCACCGCGTAAGTCAAAGCGGTTAGGATCCGGTAGGTACAAACCTTCCATCAACAATTCTTGAGCTTTATCTAATTGATAAGCTCGCTCAATCATTGCCAATTGCTTACGATTATTAATCCCTTCAACCTCAACAGCACTAGCAGGATGGGATGCTTTAATAACCTTGCCTTCTTTGGCGGCCATTTCAATCACATCGGTAAGGTAAAATTCACCTTGGGCGTTGTCACTATTTAAGGCTGCCAGCCACCGCTTAAGATCGGCCCCGCCCATGATCATCATTCCAGTATTAATTTCTTTTATCTGACGTTGTTCATCACTGGCATCTTTATGCTCGACTATCGCTTGCACCTGATCACCTGAACGTACAATCCGGCCCATACCGGTTGGATCCTCAAGTTCAACCGTCAGTAAGGCCAAATCCGCTTGCTGTTTCACATCTATTAGTTGTTGCAGAGTAGTGGGTTTTATCAGTGGCGCATCACCGACTAAAATCAAAACATCTTCATCGTCTTTAATGAAAGGGGCCGCTTGTTGCACCGCGTGCCCTGTACCTAGCTGCTCAGCTTGCAAACACCAATTCAATTGGTTGTGAGCCAAAGCTGATTTCAGTTGGTCACCACCATGGCCATAAACGAGATGAATTTGACTGGCACCAAGCGTGGTCACCGTATCGATAATATGTTGCACCATAGGCTTGTCTGCAACAGGGTGAAGCACTTTAGGGAGCGCTGATTTCATTCGTGTGCCTTTTCCTGCAGCCAGCACTACCACTGATAACGTCATGTCAAATCCTAAAATTAAAAAAGTTAGGCTATTCTACGTTAGCCGCCAAAAAGGTCTAGTCTAAGCAGGCGTTTTCAGTGATTTTTATTAGTCGTAAATCACTTTAGTCATTCAACATTTAAACTTAATTAAACCCTGCCAAACCAAATACGCTCAAATAACGTACTAAAGTTGAAGTACTAGATGGTCGCAAGTCAAATTGAGCAGGCAGTTTAAACGCCAATCTAGAGTTTATTACAGCCAATGTGTAAGCCCTATCTGAAGGCCTGTTAGGGCAGATGGGTACTCTGCGAGTAGTTTTCTCAACGGGTTTTGGAATATGACTAAAATTAAATTCAAATTTACAAATATGTTTGAATTTTAGGCATAGAAGTCTCTCTCTCATCCAGTTAATATAACGGCAGGAATTTATACACAATGGAAATCTCTTGAACGCCTTTCGATCTTTACACCGTAGTATTCTGATATTGTTTGGTGTAGTAGTCATTTCTATTGTCACTCTGGTGCACTTCAGTGTTTCTAAGATTGTTGCGGAACAAAGCCGCGCCCAACAACAATCCATTTCCCCTGCGATTACCCTGATTGGCGAACAATTACTCAAGCCGCTACATGTTTCTGAAACATTGGCTAAAGCAAAAGAACTCAAAGAATTAATGAAATATAAGGAAATTGATGAGCAAGCCGTTTTTACTATGCTAAAACGTCTTGAGCGGGAATTTTCCATGGCGTTTTTCTTCGCCAGCGACATTAGCCGCATGCAATACAATTCAAATGGCAGCAAATTAGTTTTGGATCCGGCAAAGGTAGACTGGTATTTCCGATACAAAGATTGGCAGCAAGATGCCATTGCCGATATCGGCCAATGGGAAGACCCTCACTTTTATATCGATTTAAAAGTATATGACGATAATGGTAATTTTTTAGGCTTTTTTGGCGTCAGTAAGAGTCTTGACAGCTTTGTAGAGATCTTTGACCAGTACAAAAGCCGCTACGGGTATGACTTTATCTTTGTCGATCAAGACGACAACATAGCGCTTTCATCGGATCCTGATTTGATCGTCGATGAAACTACCTTTAAAACGTTACAGAGTCTCGATTGGTATCAAAGTCTTGATGTCAGTAAGTTACCCGGCGGGTCACTAAACAATGCTTTGGTAACCATTGCCGGCAAAGACGTACTGGTTGCTGAGGTTGGGGTAGATCCCTTCGGTTGGACCATGTATTTACTGACACCACTGCAGGCCAGACAAACCGAAATCAGCCGCAGTTTCATTATCAGTGTGGTTACCTTGCTGGTTATTATCTTTGTACTGTTTTTGATGATTTATCACCTGCTTTACTATTTCAAACGAGATATGCAAAAGAATTTTCAGACTGATCCCCTCACACGTTTACCCAACCGTAACAAAGTAGAATTGCGCTATTCAGAAATGTTAGATGAAAAGCGTCATGTGGGTTTAGTCTTGATTGATATCGATCATTTCAAAAGCGTCAATGATAACTATGGACACAACGCCGGCGACGATGTGTTAAGGCAGATATCCAAGTTTCTACAATCTCACCTTCGTGACGGTGATGTCGTTGGACGCTGGGGTGGAGAAGAGTTTGTATTACTGTTGCCGGACACCACACCTGAACAAGCATTTGAAGTTGCGCAAAAATTATGTACTGGATTAGCCGGCATGACAGCATCGACTGGCTCAGTAAATTTGCAAGTAACCGCCAGCTTTGGAGTATCTCATACTGCTGTCGATAAACCTTTAACCGATGTGTTAGCTTATGCTGATGATGCGCTGTATCAAGCTAAACGAGATGGTCGTAACATGGTCAAAATGCAACTGAGTAAAGCCGCTTAGAAGTTGTTAGTTTTCTGTTTTAAGCGACTTTCAATCTAAATTTAACCACACCTGTGGTTAAACTCACCCCGAGTAAAATCAGCATGGCACCCACAAACATGAGCGGCGACACAGCTTCACTGAGAAATACCACGCCCCACAGCACGCCAAACACCGGTACCAAATAAGCGACTGTAATTGCTTTAGCTGCGCCAACATTAGCAATTAAGCGAAAGTATAAGATGTAAGCAAAGCCGGTGCAGAACACCCCCAATGCTATTACTTGCAACCAGGCATCATTGGACGGCATAGTGTCTGGCCAGAAATAAAGCGCAAAGGGCGCTAACGCCAAAGTGGCAAAAACTTGACTGCCCGTTGCGATAGCCAGAGTGTTCACCCCTGATAAAAACTGCTTGGTGTAGCAGGCTGCAATACCGTACGCGCAGGTTGACAACAGCGCCGCACCGACCGGCAGTAATGCGGTTGTCACCTCAACTCCGGTGCGCACCGAACTAATAACGGCCACACCACAGAAGCCCAGCAACAAACCAAAAACAGCCAAGCTGGATAAGTTTTCTTTCAACCATAAATACGCCACTATGGCACCAAACATTGGCGCGGTGGCATTTAAAATAGAAGCTAACCCTGCACCCAGCAGCACTGTGCTATAGCTGAATAAACAAAATGGAATGGCGGTATTTACCAGCCCAACAAATAATATTGGCCGCCAATGTTGTCTAACAATAGCGGTTTTACGACTAATAAGTAATAAGGGTAGTAAGCACAACGCGGCGATCCCTGTGCGCACAATTACCAAGCCAAATGCACCAAATTCAGGCGTGGCCGAGCGCATGAACAAAAACGATGCTCCCCAGACACTAGCCAGCAATACCAATTCGAAGATGTCTTGTAATCTCATTAGAGCAAGTTACCTTGTTGTTGAGCGTGTTCTAAGTTTAATAACCACGACTTTCGCGGTAATCCACCTGCATAGCCGGTGAGTTTGCCGTTGGCACCAATGACACGATGACAGGGAACCACAATCGATAATGGATTGCGCCCATTGGCTGCTCCAACGGCGCGAACCGCTTTAGGGTTATCCATTCGCTGAGCAATATCTGCATAACTGCAGGTGGTGCCATAGGGAATTTTCGCTAACATTTGCCACACCTTGTGTTGAAATGGTGTGCCTTGGGCCTGAAGCGGCAAGTCAAAGCAGGTCAATGCGCCGCCAAAATATGCCCGTAACTGACGACACGCTTCTTGGGTAATATCATTCTCTTGTTGCTGGCGATGGCTATCAACAAAATAGATAGACCGAATAGCAGTTTGGCTACTGCACACTTCCAACTCACCAATTGGTGTACCTATATATTGGTAATATAAAGCGTTTATTTCGCTCATGCCATACTCCAGAGTTGAAATGTCAAATAACTTCGCCAAGGTGCAGCTTGCTCATCGTTGAGGGCATTTTTAACTATCTGCTTTTTAACAACCAGGTCAGTATTAAGCCAAATATCGGGCTGAGATTGACCGCGCATCTGTGCATAAGCAACAGTCCAAGGGCCAACGCCTTTAATTCTTAACCATTGGGACAAATCTGACTGCTCATGATTATCTATCTGATAGCGGGCAAAATCACGCAATGTTTGCCGCCGCTTATCCGGCATTTTTAAAAAGTTTAAATCGGACTCTGCCACCGCTTGTGGCGAGGGGAAGTACAGCAGGCTATCAGCTTGAATACCCAACTTCTGCACTAACAATGAGACTAAGTTGATAGCTGCTTTGACTGAAATCTGCTGTCCAAGAATTGCCCTGCAACCCGCTTCAAATGGGCTCCAAACCCCTGGCAGCCTAATACCTTCGAGAAGATCCTCGGGCTTGATACCCGCTTGTAATAATCCTTGTCGAATCAAATCCGGATCGCAATCCAAGTCCAATACCCGCCGAATATGATAGACCACGGCCTTAATTTGACGTAAATCACTTATTTGTAATTCTACTAAGAAGCTGTTTTTTTGCGCCTCAAATATCGCGGTAAAATGCCCTTGTACGCCTTCTAAACTAAAGTTTTTGGCGTAGCTTCCCTGTGTGACTTCTTCCACACCGGGTATCGCTCGAATAGCTAAGAAATCTCGTAAATGTGGCCAGTGATAGGGTTGCCTAAAGGCTAGGCGAATAGAAAGCCGCTGTAAGTTGGTAGGTTTTATCCGGGTCAAATCACTATTATCACTTTTGCGAATTTGCGACGGGGTCAATTGCAAACTTGTTTTAAGGTTATCTTGCAAACGTCTAGCGCTGGAAAAACCACTTGCTTGCGCAACTTGTTCAATATTGAGTCCACTGTTATGCAACAAGTTTTTAGCAAATAACAACTGATCATAAAGGCGAAATTTCTTCGGTGCGATACCCAGTTTGCGAATGAATAGATCTCGTAGATACCTGTCACTGACACCTAATTTTTCGCATATTTGTATCACAGTCAACTCAGGAAAAGAGGTTAATAATGTGACGGCTCGTTCTACGGTAGTGTCAACCCCTTTCCACGCATAAGAGCCAGGCGCACTGTCTGGCCTGCAACGTAAGCAAGGTCGATAGCCGGCTTGAATCGCCAGAGGTGCCAACGAAAAATATTCCACATTTTGCTCTTTAGGCGCTGGGGCTGGGCAAATAGGTCGACAAAATATTCCGGTACTTTTCACCGCCACAAAAAACACTCCATCAAACCTGCTATCGCGGGCTTGTCGGGCTTGTTGGAATAATTGCGTATCCGTCATGTTGCATTCTTATGCTCTATTGAATAGCGATAGTCTACTCTGTCTTGAGCCTAAAAACGCGCGGAAAACGGAAGTGAATACTCGTAAATTCTTGGCGAAAAGTAGCCAAAAGCGGCTGAGTTGTTTACTATTCTGCAACCTATGAAAAAAATATTATCCAACTGGCTGTATTGCCTCACCTTTTTAAGTTGCTCGGGGATCGCTGCCAGTGACGAAACTTGGCTATATGATTTTGCAGCCAAGACTCAAGCGCAGGCCCAGAAACACAATATTCCCGGATACATCTTCGTCTTTGTACGCAAAGGTGAAACCGCCAAAGTGGTTAGCTTTGGTAGCACCGAAAAACGTGGCGAGCCGATTGATAGTGACACGGTTTTTCGTTTGGCGTCGGTATCCAAAACCTTCGCTGGTGTATTAATGGCAAAAATGGTTGAGCAAACCGATTTAAGCTGGCAAACACCTTTGTTAGAAATCGCCCCTGAATATGGCTTTAACCGCTTAGAGCCTAAGCCGATTACCCTAGCCCATCTCATGAGCCAATCCAGTGGCTACATGCCTAATTCCTACGATAATCTGATTGAAGCTAATTACTCTGTAAAGCGAGTGCTAGGGCAGTTAGCCAAATTAGAGCCATTGTGCGAGCCCGGCAAGTGTTACACTTATCAAAATGCGTTATTTGGTGTGTTGGAAGATTATTATCTCAATCAACATAGCAGTTATAGCGATGTGCTTAAAAGCCAAATAATCCAACCATTGCGGATGCCAAACGCCAGTACTGGTAAGCTGAATTTACAGAATTCTAAAAAATGGGCTAAACCCCATGTCGCCATCTCTCGTAGGAAGTGGCGGGAAACCAAAGTACAAGATGATTACTATCGTTTCACCCCAGCAGCAGGCGTAAACGCCAGTATCGCTGACATGGCAATCTGGATTAGAGCCATGTTGGGAGAATACCCAAATGTTGTCCCCCCCAGTGTGGTTGAAACCGTGACTACGCCACAAATCAAAACCACTAAAGAATTGCGACGAAGAGATTGGCGTACGTTTCTAAAAGATGCTCATTATGGAATGGGTTGGCGGATCTACGATTTCGACGGGCATAAATTGAATTATCATGGTGGCTGGGTTAAAGGCTATCGAGCGGATGTATCTTTCGCGCCAGATGAAGAAGTAGGTTATGCAATGTTAATGAATGCAGAATCAAATCTGATCAATGGTTTCACCGCGCAATTTTGGCAACAGTATTTCAATAATCATAATCAGCAACAGCTGACGGCGCAAAAAAACATTAAAAAGGGCGCTAAATAGCGCCCTTTTGGTTACATCTAGCCATAGCGATTTATTTGGAAGTTTTTAGGTAAGTATAGCCTTTCAGACAATCTTCATAAAAGTCAGTCCACTTCACCCCTTCACGAGGCTTCATATTGCCTTTAGCAATATTACTATCAATCAACTTCTTCACAGCTTGAGCCATAGAACTAGGATGATATTGCATAATGGACAGCACATCATTTACCGATGAACCTGTCACCACTTCTTCAATGTAGAAATCCAATGGGTCATCATCATGGCTAAAGATATGCACTTCATTTAAACGACCAAACAGGTTATGCATATCGCCCATCACGTCCTGATACGCGCCGGTAAGAAACATTCCTAAGAAGTATTCTTCACCTTTGTTGATTTTATTTATCGGCAATACGTCGGAAATACCTTTTTCCAAAACGAATTGATCAATTTTACCATCACTGTCACAGGTAATATCAACCAAAGAACAGTTCACCGTAGGGCGTTCATTCATTCGAGTTAATGGCACTATGGGTAAAACCTGATCGATTGCCCAAGTATCCGCAGCAGATTGGAATACCGAAAAGTTACACAAATACTGAGACGACAAGTCGTAGTCTAATTCACGCATATCTTCTGGCACAAACTCTGCCGTTTGCATAAGCACCTGCAAGCTTTCCATGATTTGCCAATATAATGTTTCTATCTTGGCTAATTCTTCCAGGCTAATAACCCGTAGCTTAAATGCTGAGATAGCCTGCTCTTTGTATTGCGCCGCATCATTGAAAATCTCTTGCAGATTTTCTTGCTTCTCAATGCTTTCAGTTAGATAACGCATGTTTTTAAGTAGAATATGCTCATCATCAACGACGCTAGTATCCATTTGTGAACTGTTGGAGCGGATCTCGCCAACAATTTCAGCAATAACACAACTATGGTGTGCAGTGATCGCTCGACCACTTTCACTAACTAAAGTCGGGTGAGGCACTTTTTCTAAGTCACAGACTTCTTTCATGCCAAACACAATATCGGCCACATATTCTTGAATATTGTAATTCATCGACGAATCGTTAGTCGATTTGCTGCCGTCATAGTCTATGCCCAGGCCGCCACCAACATCTACGTAATCAAGTTTAAAACCTAAATGATGCAGTTCGGCGTAAATCATTGCGCCTTCGTTGATGGCTTCTTTTACCGCACGGATATCGGTCAATTGGCTGCCAATATGAAAGTGCAATAATTTGAAACAGTGGCCCATGCCTTCGGCTTCGAGCAAACGAGCGGCATTAATAATTTCAGTAATGGTCAGTCCGAATTTAGCTTTATCGCCGCCGGATCCTTCCCATTTTCCTCTTCCTTTCACCGTCATTTTTGAACGCAGACCAATAAGCGGCTCTATGTCTAATTCTTTGGATAATCGAATTAGCATGGTCAGTTCGGAGAATTTTTCGATGACCACAATGATTTTGCGACCTAGCTTGCGTGCCAACAAAGACAAACGAATGAACTCTTCGTCTTTATATCCATTCAAAATAGTCAAGGCTTCGGGATCGGTATTATATGCCAACACGGTTAACAACTCGGCTTTTGAACCAGCTTCTAATCCATAGTTATAAGGCTGGCCAGCATCGACAATTTCTTCAACCACTTCACGCATCTGGTTAACTTTAACCGGATAAACCCCTCGATAACTGCCTTGATAGTCAGCATCTTTGATGGTTTTAATGAATGTTTCGTTTAGCAAGGCCACCTGAGAACGCAATATGTCGTGAAAACGCAGCACGATTGGAAACTGAATTCCTTCTTGCTGAATTTCATCAATCACATCTTTGATATCAATGCGCATCTTCTCATTGTTAACATCAGGCGTAACATGCAAATTCCCATTAGGGCCAATTTCAAAATAACCGCCACCCCAACGTTTGACGCCGTATAATTTTTCGGCATCGTCAATTGACCATGTATCGCTATTACTCATTCATATACTCCGGTGAGCGCATCCGATTGCTATTTAATTGAAAAGGGCAATTCTAAATGAATTGCCCTATTGAAATGTATTCTCTATTTGTAGCTATTATACTTGGCAGATGACAATAAAGTGTACCTTTTTTAACAGCCCTTTACTGGATCTTCAGGCGAATATTGAAATATATCGTCTAAATTAGTGTTAAATACATGGGCTATTTTAAAAGCCACTTCCAATGAAGGCGAATATTTGCCTTTTTCAATCGCCATTATGGTTTGCCGTGTAACACCAACCAAATCTGCCAATGCTTGTTGGGTCATCTCATCAGCAAAAAAGCGTTTCTCTTTGACCTTATTAATAATTGGTACAGCAGCCATCGCTAGTAACCTCTGCGATAGTAAAATATTTGACCAGAAAATCGAGCAACTTCCGACAATATAAACGTCAGCATTAAGATATGAGCCGTCAACATTGGGATCCCGAATGAATGCTCATTGCTGGCGATTTCGGGGTTGTACTCGGTCGCAATCATTCGAATTAGTGTTGCTAGCACGCCCACAACTAATACACTGTAGCCAATGCTATTACCGCGATATTCTATCAATTTATCTCGCTCGTCAGCGCCCATTTTAGCCGCTTTATAATTGGTTGCGGCTAACATAGAGTGAAACAGCGCCTCGACAATAATGATTAAAACCACGGTGTTAATCATTAAACCGACGATCGCAACTTTGCTTATTTCCAAGGGTACGCCTTGCAGTTCAAAGACACGATAAAAGTAGTTGCCAAAAATAGCCAAGGTGCTGATCAATGAGATCCAAGTGCTTTTTTCTTTAAATGACATGTCCATTTTGTGTCCTCCATGTGACAGAAAGACAAATGTATGCTCCAAATAACATCATGTCAAATATTATTAACATTATGTTATTAATTTATAACTATTATAGCGTGTATTACTCTGTGCCTATATCTTCATTCCATAATTCTGGCTGATTGATAATGAATTTTTCCATCATTGCTATGCAGGTGGGATCTTGTAATACTTTTATATTGACACCTCGGCGTCTGAGTAAATCTTCTTCACCAATAAAGGTTTGATTCTCACCTATCACTACCTTAGGTATTTCATACAATAAGATTGCCCCTGAACACATAGAACAAGGGGATAGCGTAGTGTACAAAGTGCATTCTCTGTATACATGAGCCGGTTGGCGACCGGCATTTTCGAAAGCGTCCATTTCACCATGTAAAATCGGACTACCGGATTGAACCCGTCGATTATGACCCCGTCCAATAATTTCATTTTGATAGACGATAACCGAACCTATGGGTATACCACCTTCATCTCGGCCTTTTGCTGCTTCGTCGATGGCTGCTTGCATAAAAATGTCCAAAATATCACTCCTTTTTTATTTGAAGGGTAACCGATGATGATTACTTATTTGTTACACCGCTGTGTACAGAATATCGCGCCTAGCTTATTACAGAATATATTCAGTGGTAGCAGCAAGGTGATTAAAGCAGACCATAACAAAAGTACCATAGCCAGGCAGTATGATACACCTAGCAGATAAGGATTTAATCGACAGAAATATCAAATAGCTCAGACTGGTTTGTTGTATTCAGCGTATATTGTGTAGTCGATTAAAATTAACCGAATGATATCCAACATCAGCACTCTCGAATAAATTAGCTTCTTGCTTAGCTACTTTTGATAGAATGGCCTGGTATAAACAAATTGAAGTGCGTGGACTCAAAAACCATTCATAATAAGAGGAGTGAAACAGTTAATTATGAAAATACTGGTAGATACCCATTCTCATACCATTGCAAGTACTCATGCCTACAGTAACGTTCATGATTACTTTGTGCAGGCAAAAGAGAAGGGCATGCAAATGTTTTCACTTACAGATCATGGGCCCGAAATGCCGGACTCTCCTCATCCATGGCATTTCGGCAACCGCCATGTGATCCCCAGAGTAATTGACAATGTAGCTTGTCTAAGAGGCATTGAAGCCAACATTATGCCCCCCGATGGCGGTTTAGATGTGCCCCAAGGCATGATGCCCTATCTCGATTTCATTATTGCCAGTTTCCACGAACCGGTAATTCCGCCTACCAGTCGGGCACAGCATACAAAAGCACTTATTAACACTATTCAAGCCGGTGAGTGCCAAATCATTGGGCATCCTGGCAACCCTAATTATCCCATTGATTTTGAACAAGTGATTATCGCCGCCAAAGATAACAATGTGTTATTGGAGATTAATAATAGTTCATTCACACACTCTCGTTTAGGCAGTGAGCCCCATTGTATCGAATTAATGGAGCTTATCGACAAGCTAGATTGGAAAGTGGTGTTCTCAAGTGACGCTCATATCGCTTACAATTTGGGCGAGTATGGCCAAAGTATTTCCCATGCTAAGCGAATTGGTTTTCCGTTAGAGCGAATTGTTAATCGCGACGCAGGTACATTTTTGGATTTTCTTGGCCAACACAATAAACCTGTGGTAAAAGAATTAGCTGAATGGCGCAGCAACCTAAGTGGGACAGCCTGAAGCTAGGCTCATTTAGCCTACCCAGCGCATTGCAACATTGCATCGCTGATAACTGGCTCCATATTTGGCCATAATGTCAGCATCGTGTACAAAGCCATTTTTTTCATACAAATGAATGGCTGCTTCGCACTTCTTGTTGGTTAACAAAAATAGGCAGTCCAGTGGCAAATTATTGGCCTGTTGTATAACGTACTGGAGTAAAATTTCGCCTACTTTGAGGCCTCTGGCATTTTCCAGCACGCCCATTTTAGTAAGCTCGTAAGCCCCTTCGCCTTTACTAAGCAACGCGCAAGCCCCAACTATGCCAAATTCTGGGTGTTGCGCAAACCAAATTTTACCACCTGGGTCTATGATAAATTTTTGCGGATCACGCAACACCTGTTTATCAACCTCTTCCAACACAAACATAGCTTCGATCCATTGCGTATTAATACTCTCAAAGAAGGCCGCACGTTGGGGGGTATAGTCAACAATCGAAATACGGTTTGGCTGCATAGTCGTGTCCTGCTCGGCATTGTAAAAGTGATGGGTACGGGCTAACAATGATTGCTCATCAAGGGCTTTTTCAAATTGTAAAAGGGATTGGTAAAACTGATTGTCGTAGGCTTCACATAGTTGTTTGGCTGCACTATCAACCGCTTTCCATATAGGCTTCATACGCGCAACTTGCTCTTTACCCAAGTCGGATAAAGCTATGACTTTTTTCCGTGAATCCACGCTGCTGGTTGTTAAACTGATGAGTTTTTTATTTTCAAGTTGACGGCAAAACTGGCTTAAAGCAGGTTGACTTAATCCTAAGTATTCTGATGCCTCCACCACACTCACCTGTTGCTTATTATCCAGCAGCGCCAACAAGGTGAACCACTTGGGTTGCACGTCCATAGCGTAATGCTGATAGACCAAACCAGCCTCCGCCAGCATGCGTTCACTTATGCGCTTCAAGCGACTGCCTAGCGCGAGTTCACCCAATTCATCCAAAAAGTCAGCTGTTATATTAAACCCTCAATCAACATAATCATTTATATAACTACTTATATATAAAATCAACATGTTAGACAAGTAGTTATATTTAGGCAGTATTTGCAACTGAGGGTTATTTTATCAGATAGTTCAAATTATAAAGGTGCTTACCATCGACTATTTCGATTTCCATGCTTCCGGATATACCAGTAAGTTGGTCTGTTCCTGAGTCAGGTATGATGCTAATCGTTAAGGCTTGGGCACCTTTATCCATTCTCCCAAAGTGCTGCAAAGCCACAGAGCCTTGTTTATTCGCTATTTTGCCAGTGAATACTTCTATCGCCACATAGCCAGCAGAGCCTTTTACACCGCTCATAAAGCTCAACATCTGCCCTTTGCTATTGCCATCCATTGGGCCTTGGTATTGTTTATCCAAGGTCATTCGCCCAACACTAAATTCGTTATCTTGTTGCGGTAACATGCTGACTTCAAAGCTACCTTTTATTGATTGCATGCTTGGCTCTCCTGAACGGGTTTGTACCATATCGTTGGCAGCAGCAAGTTCGTTACCCACTATAAGAATAAACATTGCGGCTAAGGTTTTTTTGAACATGATCATTAATCATCTGCGATGTATTACATTAGCATAGCACATACTGTATATAATTACAGATCTGAAAATGCGTTAAATGTACAAAATTAGTCCAACATCCCCAAGCGTTGTAACTGCTTCTCTACCTGACCTAAATGGCCTAACTTCAGCCAAAAAACTGCCCCTTGGCCGCCGGATACACCTTGGATTTCATCCCCTATTGGCGTGCGCAGCCAGCTATACTGGTTCAGGTTTTGCTGTTGCTCGATAAATTCACCTTGTAATACAAGCAGCTCGGCCCCCATTGGAGTTGATAGCTGAAATGACTGATTGGCCGCGAGTTTCACAACCTGAACCTGTTCATAATCACTAGCAAATAGGTTGCCCGTCTCGACGCCTAATTGCTCAGCATCAGCACTATATGATGCATCTCGAGTATTCATAACCAGTTGTATATTGTCGTCGGGTTCGAATTGCCACAACTTGACTAGAATGACGCATCCCTGCGCTGAACCTGGCTGATGTTTAGTATTGGGAGGATTGCGCACGTAAGTGCCGGCTGGATAGTCTCCAAACTCATCCTGAAAAATTCCTTCAAGGACCAGAAACTCTTCTCCACCTCTATGTACGTGAGGGGCGAACTGACTACCCGGTGCGTAACGCACTACACTAGTAGCACGTGCAACCTCGTCTCCAACTCGATCCAAAGGTCGCCTGTCAACTCCTTTAATAGGAGACGGTTGCCAAGGCTGCTGACTAGTGTGCACAATCACCCGCTGGCTAAAATTCGCATTAAGCTGCATTGTATTCTCGTATTGGTGTTTATCTTCAGCTGTTATGCCGCCTATAGGTCGCAAACTCAACCATTGATACTGAAATAAAACCAGTATCGGTTAAAAATAACACTAACTCTTAGTCAACACAAAAAGGCTGAGCCCCAACGCGTGGGTTACGGCCGGTTTGTATTTACCCAAAAAAGATCATATTTAACAATTTGTTAGAAAAAATGCTGACTATCTTAAACAGACATCCCCTAGCTTTAAAAGCCAATAACTAATTTTTTAGGTACATGAATTCATACCCTTGTATCGACCAAATTATATCCAAGTATTCAAAAATCCCGTCTAATGCGCTCCATCGAACGACACCAATTTAATTTAAATTTTGAGGAAATAACCATGTTGAAAATAGTTAAAACTTCTATCCTAATCGCTACTGCTTCTTTCATCTATACTGGTCAAGCGCAAGCTGACGTGAACGATGCATTACAAAATATCTGCACTATCGTACAAGCGGATGATAAGAGCGAATTACGTAAAAAAATGAAACTTGTTGAATCTGATTTCAGACTGAAATTGCAAGACTACTACACAGGTGTGTCTTGTGGTGGTGAGAGCTTGATCCGTACTGCATTTAAGAGCAACGCAGTTGAGTCTGGCACTTTGTTAGTCAAAAAAATGCCTAAGAGTCAGTTGAATGCACCTGAAGGTGATGGCAAGACTTTACGTGCTTGGGTTTCTGAGAATGGCTTCATGGATTCTCCTATCGCATCTGTGCTAAACGAGCGCATCTAAGCCAGACTAGACCTTCAAACAGTCTAAATACTCAATTTGTACTGAACGGCTCCATTGCGAGCCGTTTTTTTGTTTTGGATATGGTTAGTTAACATATTTCCAGTTGGGTTATCGCCACGTCAGACACGAACAAGTTTAAATTCATTCACATCCACAATCTAATCAGCAAACTTTTGCTAGCCCTCTTCAGGCATTAGGCTCTCCCGTTAAGCTTATTCAAACCCCGTTTTCCGGCTAGGACTTCGCATTGGTTACTCAGCAGCAGTTTGCATTCTTTCGTAACAGATGTCCGAACAATACCGTACTGATAGGCTTCAGGTTATGTCATATAAACCCGTCCAAGAAATTGGCCGCACCCTCGGTAGATCAGTTTCGAATGCAAACTAACAATCCTCATCCATCTCTATCACCTCCCTATAAAAAACTGAAAATATACCAATCAATAGCAGAGTCATTAGTCGATTATTTTTCAAAAACAGGCCGGTTAAATAATAATCAAACCATATTATTCTATATCACTACTGCTCTTATACTATTGTCTAATACCAAGATTTATCTCTATAAAAACTTTATATAGAACAATTTGTTAGAAAAAATGCTGACTATCTTAAACAGACATCCCCTAGCTTTAAAAGCCAATAACTAATTTTTTAGGTACATGAATTCATACCCTTGTATCGACCAAATTATATCCAAGTATTCAAAAATCCCGTCTAATGCGCTCCATCGAACGACACCAATTTAATTTAAATTTTGAGGAAATAACCATGTTGAAAATAGTTAAAACTTCTATCCTAATCGCTACTGCTTCTTTCATCTATACTGGTCAAGCGCAAGCTGACGTGAACGATGCATTACAAAATATCTGCACTATCGTACAAGCGGATGATAAGAGCGAATTACGTAAAAAAATGAAACTTGTTGAATCTGATTTCAGACTGAAATTGCAAGACTACTACACAGGTGTGTCTTGTGGTGGTGAGAGCTTGATCCGTACTGCATTTAAGAGCAACGCAGTTGAGTCTGGCACTTTGTTAGTCAAAAAAATGCCTAAGAGTCAGTTGAATGCACCTGAAGGTGATGGCAAGACTTTACGTGCTTGGGTTTCTGAGAATGGCTTCATGGATTCTCCTATCGCATCTGTGCTAAACGAGCGCATCTAAGCCAGACTAGACCTTCAAACAGTCTAAATACTCAATTTGTACTGAACGGCTCCATTGCGAGCCGTTTTTTTGTCTGCAATACTGTCGGTTAACATATTAACGGACGCCCCCCATGGAAAAATACGACACCAACCGATTCGAACGTGAATGGATCACGTTGCAAAATCAATACGACAGCTACGAAAAATATTCAATGCTAATCAAGTTGTTTAGTGTCGCGGTATGTAGCCTACTCGTCTTCCATCAAAAATTAGATTTAATCATTAGTGCTTTATGCACCTTACTATGGATGCTAGATGCTATTTGGAAGACCTTCCAACATCGAATTTCGCAACGTCTGCTAATTATCGAGGCCGGTCTTGCAGGGTCGCGAATTCAAAGCCCAATGCAATACAATACCGCTTGGTTAGCGAATCGCCCGAATGCATTTGGTTTAACTGCCGATTACCTTAAAAGCGGTTTATCGCCTACCATTTTGGGGCCTCATTTAATAATCATTGCCATAACGCTGTTTGTCAGTCTGTCCGTTTGAGCGGTATGACTAACCAGCAGTTACAAAGGCTATAGATTAACCGTTGTATGAGATACCACGACAATGGCTATCGCAGGGTAAGAAATATTGAGTGAGACAAAAAACTGGAGCGCTTAGCGCTCCAGTTCGAATGGTAAGATTTAGTCTTGATTTAAATAAATGTCGCGATAGGATGCAAACATTGATGTAAAAACCAACGGTACTACTACTAATAAACCAAGTAGTAACGGAATGGCACCAAGTATGTAGAGTACAAACATAATAATACCGTAGATTAAAAACGGGATCATATTCTTCAAACAGCCGCTAAAACTCTCTTTCATCGCTGTAACTACTGGCATGTTTTGTAAAACAATCAAGGCAGGAGCAAACCATGCAGCCATCACTAAGGGTAGCATTAACGCTATCGCAATTAGGAAAGACAAGAAAAAGCCGGTTCCAATCTCTGGCATGCCGCTAGGATCACCAGAAGAGGTTAGCAAACTGAAATAGGTAGAGCCCATGGTTAATAGCATAATAACCACCGACACCACGGCTACAATAACGGACAATAATACCAAGCTTCCAAACTTATACGTAAACCCAGCGAAAAGATATTTTACGTCGAATGGTTTACCCTCAGACGCGGCCTGACAACCCAACATCAACCCGCCTAGCCAAACGTAAGTAAGGAACATGCTGGCAATGGGACCAACCAATGGGATGAAATTAAACACCAGCATGATTAAAAAGCCCACAATCATGGTCACTATCCACATACCGACATCTTGTTTAAAAAGACTAAAGCCTTTTGAAATCCACTCTAACCCGGCGCCAGCGCCAACATTTTTCGGGCCAGTGTAAGCAAATAGGGCGTTTGTCTCTGTGGTAGCAGTAAGATCGGCTTCGGGTGCTTGATAAGGACTATTTTCGTTGTTTTCCATAGTTAGTTACTCCTTGTTATGAAGAGCATTAGATTAGTCCATATGATTAAAAAAAAACAGCACTTAAATACCAATTAATATAACTAAATCAAAGATTAAGCCCCCCACAAAAATTATGTCTCTGCATCCTACAAGCTATTCAGCGAAATTGATATTCCCATGCGACTGCAAATGGATCGCCAATGTAACATTTGTACATAGTGTGAAAATCTTACTTGAATAAATCTTCAGATACATGCAAAAAAATATTTTTACCATCAATTTCAATGAGTTAATTTATGGCATCAGTATTGCTGTAATGATTAGTGAATAGCAACATAAGTAATATCAGTGCTGCTCACACGGAGCCTGATGTCTTTTAGCAAGTAAAAAGGAGTTAGATTATGAGTAACGCAAACACCACTCAACCTACAAATGTTAAGTCATCGACAACAGCCAATACAGCTGGTCAGTCTCAGACACCCATTGCAGAAAAGTTGAAAGACTCTTTGCACAATACAGTAGACAAATTTGCAGATAGTGCAGAATCAGCTGAAAAAGCCATTCGTAGCGGAGCGACCCATTCTGCCGAAACGCTTACTGAGAAACAACAGCAAATTCAGGCCAGTTGGGAAGCATCTTCAATCCGTAAGTATGCTATTGAAAATCCAGTTGCCACAGCTGGCATGGTATTTCTTGCCGGTGCACTTTTCGGTAAAATTATACGCCGCTAAGGGATGAGGCTAAATTATGCAAGCACAGCAGGACACTAATAAACCAGATGAACAAACCACATCTACGCTAGAGGAGCTAAAACATTTAGCGCCTCTAGCTGAGGAGTGGTTGTTATCGCTACGTAGGCAATACGCCGCGGGTAAGGACGTTGTAGGAGCAGAGTGGAGTTTGACCAAGCGCTCACTGGGAATGTCCTTGCTGCTGGGCTTACTGTTATGCGCTGTGCTGTCAACCACCTTTGTGCTGGTCAATGTAGCCATTGGTGTGGGGTTATACACTCTTGGAGTCCATCTCGCTTTAGTGTTTCTAGCCTTATTTTGTTTAGACGTAGTCGCAGTTATGATTTGTTGGAAGGTTCTCAAACGAGTTTGTCAGCAGATCACCATGAACCGCGCGCTACAATTATTTATGCAAAGCAGTAAAGAAATAGGTTTGGAGGATGAAAATGATTGATTGGTTGGAAGAAAAGTTAATTGGTCATCACAAAACAATCATGCTGCAACGCAGCGGCCAGTATCAGGTCGACCGCTTTGTAGCAGCCAAACGTGGCGAAGCCTTGAAACTTCAGAGAGATTTAGTTCTCAAACGCCCAGCTGTGCTGGCAACATTGTTTGGTTTAGGCGTATCCAAAGAAGCCTTTGCTGATAAGGATGACAAGCAATGTTCTAGCTCTTCAATGAGTCTAACCCAGATGATCTTAATGGCTGTCAGGTTTATGTAGTCTCTACCCAACCCGCTACCTCCGACTTAGACTAAGCCCAAATGGTATCATTTGGGCTTTTTTGTAAAATCAAAAGGGTCAGATTAACTTGACCAAGCTTAAGCAAATTCAGTAATTAATTATGCTAGGTTAATTTGACGGATAATTGCCCGCCCTCGAGAATATGCAGCTAGCTAGTTAATTGGGTTTGAATTGATAATCTCATTAATAAGCTATATTCGGGATATTTGAATGACCACTAAATTTGTTGGGCTGGCTTACCTTAAATAGTGATCAAAAACCGGCTATGAAGCCGGTTGATGATTACATCATTCATTGCACGCAGCCTTAAACCATTTGCTTCTAGTAAATTAATACCATCGGAGCTAGTGGTGCCCCCATTTTATACCCTCACAAAACATTGAGTCAGGTCTCATTTACGTCCGAGTAGAAAAAATAAACTTTCTCCGGCCACCGTCTGATTATCATATTGATGTGGCTACGCTAGCCTGTACTTTTAGCTCTAACTGCTAATGTTAACAAACCTATTGAAATTGCCAGAAAATAATAGGGTACGCCTGCCTCCCAACTTAGTTGGCTATTAACGCCAAAAAAATCTACATACAATGCGCTTTGAATTGGTCCTATGTACCAAAGTGCAGGGTAAAGCACTTCAAACATTCGTTTTATTCCAGTAAAAGTGCCACAAAAATAAGCAAGTGATACTGTAAATAAAATGGCGATAATCAATTGAACAAGTAACAACCACTGCGCACTTCCGCTAAAACGGAGCACACTGCCGATACTTGCTAAGGCTAATAAAATCCACGCTGCGCTATAGCTGGCCAAGCTTTGTAAAATTGGAGATTGCTTACTATAAATAATTAACTCTTTAGTATTAGACTGTTTTTCTAATTGACCTAATTGTGAAATTACTAAAACACACCACAACCATGAAATGGGTAAAAATAGACTGATAAGTAAATTCTGACTGATAAACAATTGAATAATGTTTAACCCCAGCAGACCAATAAACCAATACGCTGAGCGGCCTTTAAGAATTAATTTTAATTCTAATCGTAGTAAACGAGTAAAAGCAAAATGCTTGGTTAATGCAACAAAATAGGTATCAAGTAGGCTATCGACTTTAGTTTTTAATGGAAAAGTTAACCATAAAGTACGTTTATTTTCAGGAACAGCGTTTTTGCTAAAACGATCAAAAAATATAAACGCTAGCACTAAACAACTTAGACAAATAAAAAGTAAAGGTAATGCTCCCTGCAGGTGCATCATTGTTGGCTCTATCCCTTGCCACACAAAAGTATTTATTTCATTTGTTTCATTACTGATGCTCACACCTATATTGGTGCCACCTTGGTTCAATGGGAAACGTTCTGCAACTTCCTCTTCCAAATGTTCGAGTATTGCTCCCACCCCAGTAACACTTTCGATGGTTTGAACTATGGAGCCAATCCACAAGAAAAAATAAACAACGTTACCTAATCCCCCTTTGAGCCACGTTATTGATTCAAACATTAATGCAATAGCAGCAATTGCTAACAGCAAAGGCAATACGAAAACTAATTGTGGCCAAACTAACGCCCAAAGATCTATTTGATAACTTTCGCCATAGTAAAATTGAATCAAAATACTACTTAATAACATCACCAACACAATAGAAACCAAAATAACGACACTAGTACACCATTTTGCAAACAAAAAAATCAGCTTGCTAATAGGCGTTGCAGCGATGAGTTCACTGGTCATTGACTGTCGGTCTAATTCAAGGGCATTTTTTACGAGATAAAAACAGATAAGCGGTAAAAATAAAACGTTTAACATGGCTAAACATACACCAATCCAAGCGCTATTATAGATGCCACGATAACCATTAATCACCAGTGTTTGATAATGGGCATCGGGTGAAGGAAAAAAAAGTAAGGTTAATACTGACATTGCCAGAAGTGTTACTACAAAACTTTGCTGGCGCGTTCTTTGTTTAAAATCAGCGATAATGCATTGCCAAACTTGACTCATTAGCTTGCCCTCTCAAAGTCCGTTTGAGGTTGCAAGGTGCTAGTAAAATACAGATAAGCATCTTCTAATGATGGTGCTCTCAACACCGCTCTTGCATCGGGACAATCATTAGCAACAATATTTAGTTCAACCATAGTTTCTTTACGCACACTATGGCTAACAATAAATTTATGCTGAATATGTTTAAGTTCACTAATATTGGCGGTTAGTTTCCAGCATTTATTAGATATTTTATCTTGCAGTGCACGTGGTGATCCTGATTGAATTAAATGCCCTGAATGCATAATAACAATGCGGTCTGCAATGGATTCAACATCAGCCACTATATGAGTTGAGAATAGTATGCATCGTTCACCTGCCAACTCGGTTAATAACTGGCGAAAATTAGTACGCTCTTGTGGGTCAAGACCCACCGTTGGTTCATCAATAATAAGTCACTTGGGATCATTTAGTAAAGCCTGCGCAATGCCAATACGCTGCTTCATACCGCCAGAATAACCTTTAAGTGCCATATGTGCAGCGTGGGTTAGATTGAGTTTGTTCAGTAAGTCTTCTATTTTCTGATCCGCAGCTGATTTATCTAATCCTTTTAAGCTAGCGATGTATTGCAAAAATTCGATGCCTGATAACTGATCATATACCCCAAAATATTGTGGCAAGTAACCCAGTTCTTCCCTCAATATTTGCGCTGATTTAACAATATCTTGCCCTTGCCAGAGGATGTTGCCTTGAGTGGGTTTTGTTATTGTTGCGAGAATACGCATCAGGCTAGATTTTCCTGCACCATTTGGACCTAATAAACCCAAAATTCCCGGCTCAACTTGCATCGACAGAGCTTTGATTGCAAATTTAGAATTTTTTCCACTTTGATATTGATGGCTTAGTGATTGAATATCCAACAACGTTGTACTTCCCTTATAATTCAAGATGATATTACAAAGCAAATATGACGCCACAATAAAACCATTTAAATTCAGATAGTTAAAATTTTATTAGCTGAAGTATTTACAGATAGTGCTGAATTTAACTAACTAATGGTGAAATCCATAAAGGATTTAAACAAGATATTCATTTAGGTAGCACTTCAATTAGAGATAACTGAAAAGACGCGCTTAATTATGCGGAAAAAAAGAAATAGATAAGTAAAAAATAGAATAAACAAGCCCAAACATTGTTTTTTGGGCTTTTATTTAAATGGCTGGAGCTACAACTGTAGCGTGAAAACTCTACTACATCATGCCGCCCATTGGGATGTATACCATTGATAATAAATGAAAAACATAAAGCTTTGGAAACGGTACCCCGCTTTATACCCCCTTCAATAATGCAACCTGATGATAATGCAAATCTGGCAATAAAGTACCTATCACATTAGACTATCTACCCCATAACGATGATAACGGTGCTGCCCAAATGTTTTCACCGAGTGGCATAGTTTCGGTACCGTCATATAACAACAGGCCTGTTTTAAAACGATTACCAGCGAGCCCTGCCAACTTTTTTAATCCTCTTAAGTCTTTCTCGGTAACAGTAGCAGACGCTTTGACTTCAACCCCAACAATATCTCCTATCGTATTTTCAATTACAAAATCTACTTCAACTTTATCAGCATCTCGGTAATACATAATGCGATAATTACCGTCAGAATTTGTAGTATGTTTGAGAAGTTCGCCAAAAACGAATGTTTCAAGTACATTGCCAAATCGAGTTTTATCTAGTTGAATTTCATCTGTTGTTAAATCAAGCAGTGTGCTCAACAAACCTGAATCAATAAATTGTAGCTTTGGGGTTTTGACGACACGATTGAGCCGATTACGAGACCAAACGTCTATTCGTTTTAGTAAATACATTTGCTCAAAAATGCCGATATATCTGGATGTTGTCTTGCCATCAAGGCCGACTTGACCGCCAAGCTTACTATAATTACACATTTGGCCCACGGTCTGGCACAGCGCACTTAGAAAACGAGGTAATTGATCAAGCTTATCAATATTAGCAATATCTCTAACATCCCGCTGAATAATAGCGTCAATGTACTGTTGTGACCATTTAGCTCGTCTGCGACTTGTTTGTCGTGCCACCGATTCTGGATAACCACCTTTTAGAACACGATCAATAAGCTCAGCACCAACTGATAGCTGTGCAGCCTCGAGAATGTGCCCTTTAAACGCGTTATCGATCCAATTAGCAGTTTGTAGCTCTATTTCGCTTTGAGACAGAGGTAATAAAGATAACGTTTCCATTCGTCCGGCCAACGAATCAGCAACCTTTGGCATTGCCATTATGTTTGCAGAGCCTGTAAGCAAGAATCGTCCTGTACGCCTATCTTCATCTACACTCTTTTTAATCGCTAATAGCAATTCTGGAGCGCGTTGAATTTCATCAATAACAGCTCTATCTAAGTCTCTTATCATGCCTACCGGATCGTTTTTAGCGGAAAGAAGTGTTAACTGATCATCTAATGTCATGTACTTCATTCCCTGCTCAACCGCTATTTGCTTAACTAGGGTTGTTTTACCAGCCTGACGCGGTCCTGCTAGTAAAGTAACGGGTGTATCTTGCTGTGCTTCGAGTAAACGAGGCTTGATGAGTCGAGAATACATATCTAGTCTATCCACAATAACATTTCGCGCTAATTTGGGATTAGACTAACGTAAATTACGGAATCTAACTACTTATATTTCGGAATATAGATTATTGAGTTCAGGCGAGACTAAGCTAGTTAACCGCAGTGATGAATCTTAAAAAAACAAAGAGAAAATAAGATTTTGACTTACTTTAATCCATTAAAAAAGCCCGCAGTTTAAAAACCTGCGGGCTTTAAAAGTGTCACATTGCAAGCTTATGCAATGCTATGCACGGCTATGCGTTTACATCATGCCGCCCATGCCGCCCATGCCGCCCATATCAGGCATGCCAGGACCAGCTGATGCATCTACTGGCGCATCGGCAATCATAGCTTCGGTGGTGATCATCAAACTTGCGATTGATGCTGCAAATTGCAAGGCACTGCGAGTTACTTTAGTTGGGTCAAGAATACCCATCTCTAGCATATCGCCGTAAGTGTCGTTGCCAGCATTGTAACCGAAGTTACCTTCACCATTTTTCACTGCGTTTGTCACTACAGATGCTTCTGCACCGGCATTAGCAGCGATTTGACGAAGTGGAGCTTCCATTGCACGTAGGGCTAATTTGATACCGTGTGTTTGGTCTTCGTTGTCGCCTTGAAGATTGCCAACTGCTGCAGCTGCGCGAACTAAAGCAACACCACCACCAGCAACTACGCCTTCTTCTACCGCAGCACGTGTTGCATGAAGTGCATCTTCAACCCGCGCTTTTTTCTCTTTCATTTCAACTTCAGTCGCAGCGCCAACTTTAATTACCGCTACACCGCCAGCTAGTTTAGCCAGACGTTCTTGAAGTTTTTCTTTGTCGTAGTCAGAAGTAGATTCTTCAACTTGTGCGCGAATTTGTGCACAACGACCCTTGATAGCGTCTTCATCACCAGCGCCATCAACAATAACAGTATTGTCTTTGTTGATAACGATACGCTTAGCAGTACCTAGGTCTTCTAACTGAACTTTTTCAAGCTCTAGACCAATCTCTTCAGAGATAACAGTACCACCAGTTAATGTAGCGATATCTTGCAACATAGCTTTACGACGGTCGCCGAAACCTGGTGCTTTAACCGCTGCAACTTTAACGATGCCGCGCATGTTGTTTACAACCAAAGTTGCTAGTGCTTCACCTTCAACATCTTCTGCAATAATAAGTAGAGGTTTAGAGGCTTTAGCAACAGCTTCAAGAGTTGGAAGCAACTCACGAATGTTAGTCACTTTCTTGTCAACCAATAAGATGTAAGGGCTGTCTAGTTCAACAGTGCCATTTTCTTGGTTGTTCATGAAGTAAGGAGATAAGTAACCACGGTCAAACTGCATACCTTCAACCACTTCAAGTTCGTTCTGAAGTGCTTGGCCTTCTTCAACAGTGATAACACCTTCTTTGCCAACTTTATCCATAGCTTCAGCGATTAAATCACCAACTTCGCTATCAGAGTTTGCAGAGATAGTACCAACCTGTGCAATCGCTTTGCTGTCAGCACACTCAGTAGAAAGAGACTTAAGGGCTTCCACCGCTACCGCAACTGCTTTATCGATTCCACGTTTAAGATCCATTGGGTTCATACCAGCGGCAACTGACTTCAAACCTTCAGTTACTATGGCTTGTGCAAGTACCGTTGCAGTAGTCGTTCCATCACCGGCTTCGTCATTTGCCTTAGATGCCACTTCTTTAACCATTTGCGCGCCCATGTTTTCGAACTTATCTTCAAGTTCGATTTCTTTGGCCACGGATACACCGTCTTTAGTGATAGTAGGAGAACCGAAAGACTTGTCTAAAACGACGTGACGACCTTTAGGGCCTAATGTAACTTTTACTGCGTTAGCAAGAATGTTTACGCCTGCAAGCATTTTTGTGCGAGCGTCATCAGAAAAACGTACTTCTTTAGCTGCCATGTTTAATTTCCTCTTATTCTGTCTATGTTGATTATTGCTATTATTCTACAACCGCTAGGATGTCGCCTTCGCTCATAATAAGCACTTCTTCGCCATCTAGTTTTTCGGTTTTTACGCCATAACCATCATTAAAAATTACAATGTCACCGATTTTTACATCAAGCGCTTTCACATCGCCATTGTCTAAAACGCGGCCGTTGCCTACAGCAACAATTTCACCACGAGTTGATTTCTCAGCCGCAGAACCGGTAAGCACGATGCCACCAGCAGACTTGCTTTCTTGTTCTTGGCGCTTAACGATAACGCGATCGTGTAAAGGACGAATTGCCATTTTCAAATCTCCTGAAAATTCCAATGATAAAGTTAATATTCCCAAGTAATAGGGAAGTTGTAAGAGCCGGTATCACAGACACCGATTCAAAATAATGTCTGCGTGCAAAGATGGGGATAGCCTTACTGACTTCAAGGGCATTGAGTGAAAAAAAGTGAATATTTTTGATTTAAATCACAAAAAAGCAATCAATTGCGATAGAGCGTCTTGATTAGATGAAATCCAAACTGAGTTTTGATTGGACCATGCACGGTGAGAAGTGGCTTTTTGAACACTACATTCTCAAACGGTTTGACCATTTGCCCCGGCTTAACTTCACCAAGATCGCCCCCGCGCTTTTTTGAAGGGCATAACGAATGCTGTTTGGCTAATTGCTGGAAATTAGCGCCTTTATCTAATTGGCGTTTTAGATCTTCTGCCAATGGCTTACTTTTAACTAATATATGACAGACTCCCGCCTTCATACTTCACCTATAAATACATTGATTGTTATTGCCTGAGGCTGTCATTATAGCGCGTATCTGTTTAATCGTATCGGTATCCTTTGTGTTAAAGAAGATCATTTCACTATCTATTCAAGGCCTGGCAGCTATTTTACCGTTGTCGCTAACCTTGTATTTCATCTATTGGTTTATGACAGGGGCAGAAAGTCTGTTAATCCCATATGTACCCCAACAATATTATTTCCCTGGCTTAGGGATTCTGACCGCCGTAGGAGTATTTTTAGTTACTGGGCTATTGGTTAATGTTTATGCCGTAAAATGGATAGTTGCCACAGCAAACCGTCAGGTAGAAAAGATCCCACTAATTAAGTCTATTTTTGGCGCCATCAGAGATACTATGACGGTGTTCAAAATCAGTGAAAAAGACAGCAGTAAAGCTGTGGTGTCGGTGGAAATTAAACCCGATATGCACTTAATCGGTTTTGTTACCGCAGATCAGGTTGCTACCGAACTTTTCAAGCAGGCAGATAAGATCGGTGTGTATATTCCGCTGAGCTATCAAATAGGAGGATACACTTTGTATGTAAATCGCTCGCAAGTAACTAAGCTCGATATAGGCGTTGAAGAAGCTATGCGCATCGCGTTGACCGGTGGGGTCAAGGCCAAAAAAACCTAGACTGAGTCTATAAATTGGCGTTAGCAAAGTACGTTAACGCCAAGCTTATTTAACTAATTTGTATTAGTCTTTTGGCGACTCATTATCCAGTCTTTTTCTAGCATCTGATGCATCTTTATCAACATACTCGCCCTCGATTACATCTCCATCTTGACCATCTCGGTTAGATTGTTGCCACTGAGACCATTGCTGCGCTGCCCCCTGTTGTTGAGAATATCCCTGCTGCCCTGCTACCACGCCTACTTTGATATGTTTCATGATACCTTTGGCTATAAAGGGCCGAGTGATAGGCAGACAGAACATAAAGCCCAAGAAATCTGTTATGAATCCCGGTGTAACAAGTAATATACCGGCCACAACTAGTAACAGGCCCTCGGCCATTTCCTGGCCTGGCATGACACCTGATTGCATTTTTTGTTGGGCCTGCAGAAGGGTTGAAATCCCCTGCTGGCGAACCAAGTAAGCTCCAATAAATGCAGTCAGTATAACAATAGCCACTGTATTCCAGCCACCAATCTGCTCACCGACATTTACTAATAATGCGATTTCTGCGATAGGTAAAATCGCAAAAAGAATAAATAGTTTTCCGAACACATTTCACTCCTCAAAAAGTAGATCTGGGGTGTTTCACCCATATCACAAGGGTAATTTCAGAATGTTTAACCCTGACTAGGAAAAAAAGCGCCTTATAAATTTATTAGGGTTAAGATAATTCAAATCCTTCGCTATGGATAACAGTATACTAAGGAAAGATGCAACTAGTGATGTCATTTTGCATGATTGGGTATTTCCTTTGGTAATAGCAAGACAAGTCCGTTGCGCCAATCAAGAAACCCGCAGCAAGTATTGAAATTCATACACTGGCAGTAGAAAAACTGATTATTTAATGAAATACATCTTCTATTATGTAGGTCCAGTATGGCCAGACGTTTAAGGTAACGAATGAACAGTGAATTTTGTATTGTGTTGACCACTTGCCCGACCAAAAAGCAGGCTGAAAAATTAGCTGCAGAATTGATCAACCTTAAGCTAGCGGCATGTGTACAGATTTCCCAACCGGTAACTTCGGTGTACCGCTGGGAAGATGAGATTGTGACTGATGCTGAAATGCAGGTCATAATAAAAACCATGGAAGACAAACTTGACGCAGCATTTAAGCTGACTTTAAGTTTACATCCGTATGATATACCTCAATGGATAGTGCTGGATTCTGTATCTGGCAGTCCGTCTTATTTGAATTGGATAAAAAGTAGCCTGCAATGAAGTTTAAAAACCTAGTATTATTTTTATTTGTCGCCTGTATCGCATTTCCATGGTCATGCATGGCGCAGAGCAATGACGCCTTCCAAGATCTTTTCTCCAACGAAACTGAATTCTTAAATGTAGAGCAGGCTTTTCAATTCGACTTTGACCAAAAAGGTGATCAACTAATACTGAGTTTTAAGATTGCCGATGGATACTATTTATATCAAAACCAGTTCAAAACAGTGGTCAAAAATGCTGAGGTTGCTGAACCCATTTATCCTGAGGCAAAAATTAAGGAAGATGAATTTTTTGATGAGCCGCAACCTGTATTTTATCAGCAAGTAGACATCACTTATCCGGTGATTTGGGCAAAGCAAGATGGTGTGTTGAAACTGCAATTTCAAGGTTGTGCCGAAGCAGGTTTGTGCTATCCACCCACGACTCAAGTAGTGTATTTGGATAAAGTGGCACAAGCACCATCCGATCTACAACAAAACCTCGATGCCAGTGTGAAACAAAGCGGGGCCAAACGAGCAGTTTCTGAACAATTTCAGTTGCTTGAAATGCTCACTGGCGATGACAGCTTGGGCTTAAAATTGCTCGCTTTTGTGGTACTAGGTATTGGTCTGGCTTTCACCCCTTGTGTATTTCCTATGTATCCGATTTTATCCAGCATTGTAGTAGGTCAAGGTAAGTCAATCACTATGTCTAGGGCGCTGAGCCTGTCATTTGTGTATGTGCAGGGAATGGCGATCACTTATTCCTTGCTCGGTTTGGTAATAGCTTCGGCTGGCGCGCAGTTTACTGCTTATCTCCAAAATCCTATTATCCTATCGGTTCTGATCGGTATTTTTGTACTGCTTGCTTTTGTGATGTTTGGTGCTTATGAGTTACAGCTGCCGTCTAAATGGCAGGAGAAACTAAATAATGTCAGCAACAATCAGAAAAGCGGCAGCTACATAGGCGTATTGCTGATGGGTGCGATTTCAGGCTTAGTAGCATCGCCTTGCACTACTGCCCCGCTGACCGCTATTTTGCTCTACTTAGCCGAGCAAGGAGATATGTTACTTGGTTTCTCTGCTTTGTATGCACTGAGCCTGGGGATGGGTATTCCGCTTATTCTGTTTGGGGTCACAGGTGGAAAATTATTGCCAAAGGCTGGCGCGTGGATGAACGTGGTAAAAGTGGCATTTGGCTTTATGATGTTGGCCGTTGCACTGATGTTTGTAGAACGCATAGTATCTAGTATTTGGCTCGAGTTTGCATGGGCTGCTTTGGGCTTATCCACCTTCACATACTTGTTTGTGATGAATCAAAATAGTCCAGTGAGCCTGTGGAAAGGTGTTCGTAGCTTATTCATTTTTATGGGTTTATTCGCCTCAGCATTTTACGCTTATCACCAGTATTCGGTTAATTATTCGTCGGCCACCAGCTATAACAGCGCACAGCATCAAGCCGGTCATCCTGAATTCATGGTAGTTAAAGATCTAGATGATTTTAGTGCCAAGTTAGCTGCCGCCAATGCTCAGGGCAAAACGGTGATGGTTGATCTTTATGCTGACTGGTGTTCGGCGTGCAAAGAATTTGAGAAATATACCTTTCCTGATGCGGCGGTGATTGATGCGTTGAGCAACACGGTTTGGATGCAAATTGACTTAACAGACAACACCCCAATTAATCTGGCTTTTCAAGATGAGTTTGGAGTACTCGGACTACCTACTATCATGTTTTTTGACCTGCAGGGGAATGAGCTTTCGTCTGCTAGAGTGACAGGTTTTATGGGCGCAGAGCCATTTGCACAGCATGTAAAACAAATATTCTAATCAGCGCAATAATGACAGCCACGGTATACTGGTTTTACCGTGGCTAAGTTCAATCTTTACCATTAATACATATTTGATTCTTACCAGCATCCTTAGCTCTATACAAGGCTCTATCCGCAGCACCAATTAGTAGACTCAACTTGTCGAAATCTGCAGAGCTGCACAAACCCGCACTAAAACTGCAATGAAAAATTCGATCATTATCGCTAAATTCAATCTTGTTAAAGGCATCTAGAATATCCTGCATTTTACTCTCAATGGCATCCATTTGGCCGTCACCGAATACAACCATAAACTCTTCACCACCATAGCGGCCGACGTAATCGGTATCACGGATGGAGTTCAATATTAACTGCGCAACAGATAACAACACTTTGTCGCCACAAGAATGACCACATTCATCGTTAACTTCTTTGAAGTTATCCAAATCAACCATTGCGATTACTACAGTAGAATCGTGTCTTTGCGCTAAGCGAAATGCTTGGCCGGCTGCATCCATTATTTGACCATGATTGAGGATACCCGTGAGGCTATCTCGCGATGCCAGATAACGAATTTCTTGACCCCTTTCAATACGACTTTGTACCTGTTCCACTATCATACCTGCAGAGGTGTCTTTGTGGATAACGTCGTCCGCACCGCATTGCAGCACATTGAGCTTGATTTGCATGTCGGTATCGGCAGTTAGAAAAATAATCGGCACATAATTATACTTTGACTGTTGCCTGATCACTTTAGCCACTTCTAAGCCATTAATGTCTGGCATGTGCATATCGAGTAAAAAGGCGTCTGGATAAAATGATTCCAATTCGTCCATCAGTTGGACCGCATCAGTATAGACTTTGACTTCAATGCCTTTGTTCTCAAATAAGGCTTTGTAAAATTCTCCCACTACTTTTTGATCATCAAGGACGATTAATTTGTAGGTATCACCTGTATCTAAATTGAATGTGCTTCTAATTTTTGATACTAAGGAGGCAATATCAACAGGTTTGAGTAAATACTCACTTACTTCAGCTCTTACCCCTAGTAAACGTGGTTCAAACGAGTTCCAATTCGAAAGTATAAATACAGCTATGCCTTTACTTACTAGCTCAGCGGCAACGACAAATATAGCCAAGTAATCATCGTCATCTTTGTCGACTTCTAACAACACTAAATTGAAGTCTTTAGGGTTAGTATGACTGAGATAATTATCCATTGAATTGAAAATCTTTGCTTTAAAACCGAATCCGTCTAATAGCTTTTGCAACGCTGTAGCCGATGCGACATCTGAATCTACTAACGCAATATGAATATCATGGTAACTATCTTTAGCTGTATAACGCTTGCTTTTTAGTACTTCAATAGGCGGATAAGAGGACACCTCCTGTGAGCGGTCTATTTTGTCTCGCTGAACAATACGCAGAACAGGATCAGGTCGTTTTTTAGCAGAATTAGCCAACGCGTTGATGTGTCGATCGACGAAGCGTATGCGTTCAGCACTTAGCTGCGCAATAGCATGCTTGCTTTCTTCGAGTTCCTGTTCAATGATAGCTAACCGGTCACTTAAATTTAAAAAATTAAGGGCTGCTGTTGCCCCCTTCATTTTGTTTAATTCAAATAAAAATTCTGCAATCGGTTCGACTTGCACACTAACTCTGGCGGCTTGCCATAACTTAACTAATTTTGCCAACATGTCAGGGTAATCTTGTACAAACTGCTGACGGAACTCTGTAAGTTTTTGTTTTAAAGTTATTTCCATATTATCCAAATCTAGTAGTCATATTTAGTTTAGATGTTCTTTTCTTAACTGCCATGTATTTAATTAATTCTTGCCAAAAATCTTTAAGTTTATGATTATTTTAGCTTACTTTAACCAATTTTTTTCAATAAGTAATTGCGTTTTATCGGCAGGAACAGGTTTTGAATAATAGTAACCTTGCAAATGATTACAACCATGCAAAGTAAAAAATTCGATTTGCTCTGCATGCTCAATCCCCTCTGCAACGCAATACATATTGAGACAATCAGCCATTCTGAGGGTTGTCAGCACCAGAGCCTCATTACTTTTATCCTTGCCAATATCATCTACAAAACTTTTATCAACTTTGAGTACCTGAATGGGGAATTCTTTCAGATACTTTAATGAAGAATAGCCGGTGCCAAAATCATCCAGTGCGATCACAAAGCCATGTTTGCGCATGTTCTGCATGTATTCCAATGCTCTTTCATAATCTTTCATTAATGCCGTTTCAGTTATCTCAAAACGCAGAGCTGACACCGGCAATCCATATTGTTCTAGCAATAAAACGATATGATCAATCGAGGTTTGTCGTTCAAAATGGCGGGCGGATAAATTGACCGATAAGTAAACCTGTCGCTCTTTAGTTTGCCATTCACTCAGCACTAACATTGCCCGTTCTAGTGCATCCCAAGTCATATTTTCAATCAGGCCAAGTTCTTCAGCTATGGGAATAAACTGATCTGGAGGAATCATACCTCCCTCATCCGGCCAACGCATCAACAACTCAAAACCTTCCAGTAATCCAGTCGAACTGTTAACTATGGGTTGATAGTAGTTGATGAAAACTTTACTTTGATGAGCCTTTTTCAGTCTGTTTTCCATCCGCAAACGTTGCTGGGCCTTTTCATTCATGTGCTCAGTAAAGTATTGAAAATTGCTGCGCCCTTGCTCTTTTGCGTGGTACATGGCGAGGTCTGCATTGCGCAGTAACTCTTCTGAATTATTCGCATCCCCCGGGAAAATAGCTATGCCAATACTGGATGACACACTAACGGTTTGATTGCCTAACTGGATAGGCGCTTCGAGCACTTCTATTAATTGTTGAGCCAATATACTTAATCGATCTGGATACTTAACCTCTTCAACCATTACGACAAATTCATCGCCGCCCAAGCGAGCTACAGTATCATCTTGTCTAAGTAAATTGGTCAGGCGGTTCGCTACCACTTTTAGCAATTCATCCCCTGCTTTATGACCGAGACTATCATTCACTTGTTTAAAGCGGTCTAAATCTATAAAGAATAAGCCTAATTTGCTTTTGTGCCGACTGGCATGGTCGATTCCATGTTTAATACGGTCAAGCAGCAGAGTCCGATTTGGCAAGTTGGTTAAACTGTCATAATTTGCCAGTCTACGTAACTCATTTTCTGCTTCTTTTTGTTCGCTGATATCTGTCATGATCATCAGGAAATAATCAATTTCCCCTTGGGCACGGGTGCTGGCCACGGAAGTCATATTAATTAATACATTCAGCACTTTACCGTCATCTAAAACGAGTTGTTCTTGGCCTTTCCAATGGATAGTACTGTGGAGCTCAGATAACCTTTTCCAGAATTTCGGGGGGTACTCTGCGTTTAGATTAAAGAGACGGACCAGTTGATCGGCTAAATCCTCACTTTCATCGATGTTAAATGCATCGGAAAATGCTGGATTAACCGCAACGGGGAGCATCTTAGTATTAAAGATCACCACCCAATCGCGAGTGTGTTTAAATGCCTCACCGAATAATCTAACTTTCTCGCGATCGGCGACACTTTCAGTTACATTGCTATAAGTCCCAGCTACTACAGAGCTTTGCTGATCTGTCTGGCTAACCACTTCGCTGCCTACATCACGATACCAAAACCAACGCTGATCATTTGCTTTTATACGATAAGTAACATCAAGTCCGTCGTTGTCTTTGCTAATAAAAGCGTTCCAATGGGCATTAAACATGTCTCTGTCTTCAGCATGAATAAGCGACAAATGTGCTTCATAATCAATAAAATTTCCGTCAAATTTATACCCTAACTCATCGGCCAAGCGAGGATAGTAAAATTTACCAGTGTTTGCTGTCCATTCCCACACATTACTGTTACTGGCTTTGAGTGCCAGTGACAGTCTATTTTTACTTGCCAGTGCTTGATAATGGGCTTGCAATACTTGCTTGTTCTGAATGTCGCGTCGATACCACCACAGCAAAACTATCGACACAAAACTTAAAATATATACCGCATATGCCATGGGTGATAACCAAGGCGCATACTGTACTTGAATAAAAATTTTGGCTGGTTTGCTTTCTGTTCCTGTAATGGGATCAAACGCCACCGCAGAAAACACGTAATCGCCGGGGTCTAATTTTGGAAATGTAACTTGGGAATCGGTAGTGGCAGGGGAAACATAACTATTGGGACCTTCTAAACGATACTGATATTGAGTTGAAGCTTGATGTTCAAATGCCATGGTCGAAAATTCTATGGTCAAGCCTACATCTTTATAACCCAAATTAACTGTCGACATATCTAAGTTTTTTAAAGGAAAAGACAAGTTGTTCTGAGAAAGTTTAATAGAGGTTATAACAACTTCTGGTGGCACACCTTCATATGATTCAAATTCAGCAGGGTTAAAAATGGTAAAACCCTTTTGTGAACCATACACTAGCCGTTTGTCTTGCAGGGTTAAGTGTGCTCGAGTATTGAATTCTTTGCCGTCTAGCCCCTGGGCTATACCGTATTGTTGTAAGTAGGGTCCAGTTGGATCAAATTTTAATAAGCCCGCGTGGGAGCTTAACCAAATTGCGTTACTGTTATCTTGCTTCAAACCATATATGACATCGCTGGGTAACAACGAGTCTTTATTTATTGTATACACTGGGGTGTAAATCGTGGCGTCTACGCCAATCAAACCTGCCCCTGGGTAAGCAATCCACAAAATGTTATTTTTATCCTGTAATACACTTTCTGGGTAAACGGGTTGACCCATGCTAGCGCGGTTCAAAGTGTGAACAGATTGCAGAGAACCTGTATTAGCGTTATATGCCCATAATTGTTCCTGATCACTTATCCACAATACTTCTGGGTGCACTTCGCTTACCCCGATGAATCCATAGGCAAGCTTACTGGCGATTTTTTCATTCAGGGTATCGAGTGATTTGAGCAGCCCAGTATCAGGTGAGTACTGGTAGAATCCTTTTGGATTACTCAGCCAGATACTATTTGAAGGACCTTTGACAAAGCTGGTCAACCGCCGAGATAGAATATCGGCAGTATTTGCATCTATTGCCGAGGGTAAACTAGCTTTACCTGTATTGATATTGAACGAGAACAGGCCATTTGCCGTATTAACTAATAATAAGTTTTCGCTCCATTTGACCAGATGGCGGATCAGCGCATGCTCCCTCCCGATCTCATTCGCCAACATCCAGTAACCAGTTATTTCATGTTCAGCAAAATCATAATAATTTAATCCGTTTTGAGTGCCAACCCATAACCCTTCGTCATCAAATTGTGCAAAACTGGTGACACTGTTGCTACTTAATTGATTTTCTTCATCTGGTCGCTGCCTGACATTCTCAAACTTTACGCTTTTCGTTGACCAATATAACGCTCCTTCAAACTGCGAGCCGAGCCACAAATTGCCTCGTTTATCTAGTTGCATTGCAGAAATATTGTCCGAAGACAAGTAGTAGCGGCTATCACTTGGTCTGAAGAAGTGCTGTAATTGCTGGGAGGCTAGATCATAACTGTATAATCCATCTTCTGTGCCTAAATAAAGGCCTGACGGGCTATCATGCATACTCAGCACCGCCGTATTTAAGGCATGCTCTTCAACTTGATTATTCGCTAACATGGATACATTGGTACTGAACAAACCCGCCTGAGAGCCAATTAATATTTGACCATCTTGTTTTAGTAGCAAGCTATGCACAGGTTCAGCCTGTGACAATCTAGCCAAAGTAATTTGTTGCTCAGTTTGCTGTTGCAGGTCAATCCAAAATAAGCCATTTTGCCGGGCTAATAGTAATTTATTATCCACAAACAGCGCTTGATTGATTCTAAACCGAGACTTTTGCTGTGCTTCTGGTAAGACATACAAATAGGATACCGTAGCCACATCGGTATTAACTAGCGCCACGCCTCTTTGGGTCGTTACCAACAACTGATTGAAAGAGAATTGGCTGATACTGGTGATGGGATCTGATCTATCAGCACCTTCCTCAGCAAAGGGCTCAATCAAAATTGTATTGCCAGTTGAGGTGTCTATTTTGTATAGACCTAGATGGGACGAGCCTACCCAGATGTTGCCATCGATATCCTCAAACACCACTTCAATTGATAAGTCAGCTAATTGCTGCTGATTTCCATCAAATTGACTTACTCGATAACCATCAAATCGATTTAAGCCGGAAACCGTGGCAATCCATAAAAAGCCATTAGTATCTAGCAATAAATCATTCACCGTGTCTTGGGAAAGACCTTGCGAGGTAGATAATTGAATAAACTTAGGTTCACTGATAAGCGGTGCAGCTAGCGCACTGGCGAATAGTGTCCAAATAAAAAGCATCGAAATCCACATGCATTTGCAGCATGTGAACCGATTTAACACGAACGAAAAACTTAGCTTTTCAAACAAAATTAAAAAGCACTCCAAAAAATGATACTGTCAAATTCGTTTCAACTATTATTAGATAGCTGTGCGCAGGAAGTATTCAGCTTACACCTAATCTAGCTAAAACCAAAGAGTAACCGACTGATTAACCTAATAAATAAGGGATCGCTAATTAGTCTTGAGTGATTATTATGGATAAGTCCCTAAATGATTTACCTTGTACCGAATATTTTGTCACCAGCATCACCGAGGCCGGGAAGTATATAGCCATGCTCATTTAATTTATCATCTATTGCCGCGACATAAATATCTACGTCGGGATGTTTACTAGTGACCGCTTCAATTCCTTCCGGTGCAGCCACCAAAAACAAGCCCATAATGTGCTTACATCCTTTACTTTTGAGTAAGTCAATAGTGGCGATTAAGGTGCCTCCAGTTGCCAGCATAGGATCAACAATAAGTGCCGTTCGCTGTGATACATCACTTACCACTTTGTCAAAATATGCCACCGGCTGCAGGGTCTCTTCATCACGGTACAGGCCAACCACACTGATTTTGGCATTTGGAATCAACCTTAGCACACCATCTAACATGCCAAGGCCAGCTCTCAAAATAGGCACAACAGTGATTTTTTTGCCTTTAATTTTGTTGGTCTTAATTTGCTTTCCTGACCAACCCTTAATATTCACTACTTCGGTTTCAAGTTCTCTGGTCGCTTCATAGGTTAAAAGGTTACCGACTTCACTGGCTAGCTCACGGAAGTCTTTGCTACTCACCCCGGCGGCTCGCATCAAGCCTATCTTATGCAGAATTAGTGGATGTTTTATTTCATGTATCGACATTTTCGAGCTACCTATATTGAATTTCGATTAATAGTTTGCGTAAATTCTAGCAATTCTGGATAAAATTCCAAAAATTGTTGTTCAAGATGGTCCCCATTGATAGTGAGATACTGCCGTGCATCTTCCGAGAATTTAATTCTATAGTTTAAGCGAGCTTCGATCTGCTTAAAGGCACGAACACAGCCCTCTAGGGACTGATATTCAGCCAGCCAACGTTTACTTAACAGGCTGTCTCTCACCGCATTATAGCGGCCAATTAACGCTAACGGTTGTTGGCCAAGTTGCTGATAAAACCTATCTAAAATATGCGACAAGGGTGTTACACAGTATCTATACCAGTGCTTGCAAAGTAAAAAGTCAAAATATATATCGATGATTACCCCTGCCATCCTTCTAATGTTAGGCGGAAAACTAGCTTTCAACTGTTTTACTAGGCGATGCCTGTCTGTGTATGAATCAATTTTTCGATGCATCCACACTCCGTGCCGGATGCTCTCGGGCAAGTAACTAAGGTCACTACCTTTTACAAAGTCACCCAAAAAGTTACCCAGCATACTGGTGGCAGTGACATGCCCTAAGTGGATATGCGCAAGATAATTCAATCGATTGTCCGCAATGGTAAACCCATGTTATAGATAAGTTTATACCGATATGAATTAAATAAACATGTTACAAATCTCATCACAGCCAATATCGCCAATCGTCGCTGATAAGACCAGTATTTTGCTGCTAATTCGCTAACTTTCATTATAATTGGAAAAAGAAGCTTTCAGCTGATGCTTTTTTGAACGGTTATAATTTGACTTTGAAGAAAAATCGGTGAAAAGTACACATATGTAGTTTTTAGCAGAAGATAGCGGCATTTTCGTGAAATTTTTATTACTCAATGGTCCTAATTTAAATATGTTAGGTAAGCGAGAGCCTGAGATTTACGGCTCCAGAAGCTTAGCTGATATTGTGGCGCATCTGACCAGTATAGCGCAGCAGCAAAATATTGCTTTGCAGCATATTCAGTCTAACGCTGAGCACGAAATTATCAATGCTATCCATGGAGCTATGGGCAAAGTTGATTTTATTTTGATAAATCCGGGCGCATTTACACATACCAGCGTCGCTATCCGCGATGCATTATTAAGTGTAAGTATTCCTTTTATTGAAGTACACCTGTCAAACGTCCATGCCAGAGAAGCATTTAGACAACACTCCTATCTTTCAGATGTGGCCAAAGGCGTCATTTGCGGATTGGGCGAATATGGTTACGAAGCTGCATTGTTAGCAGCTAAACGGTTTTGTGAAAAATAACTTAAACACAGTTAAAAGAGAGTATTAATGGATATTCGTAAAATAAAAAAATTAATCGAGCTGGTTGAAGAGTCTGGTATTTCTGAATTAGAAATTACCGAAGGTGAAGAATCAGTTCGCATACATCGCGGTAGTTCACACGTTGCCGCGCCAATGCAATATGCACCTCAACCGGTTGCAGTTGCGGCAGCACCTGTAGCCGCAGCAGTTGCTGCACCAGTTGCTGAAGAAGTGTCTGGTCACGTGCTTAAGTCACCTATGGTGGGTACCTTCTACCGTTCTTCATCACCGGGCTCAAAAGCTTTTGTTGAAGTAGGCCAGAAAGTCAATGTTGGTGATACCTTATGTATCATCGAAGCGATGAAAATGATGAACCAAATAGAAGCAGATAAAGCCGGTGTAGTGAAGCAGATTCTGGTCGACAACCAAGAACCTGTAGAATTCGATCAGCCAATGTTTGTCATTGAATAAGCGGGCCAATTATCATGCTTGATAAAGTTTTAATTGCTAATCGTGGTGAAATAGCACTGCGAATTCTAAGAGCTTGTAAAGAGCTTGGTATCAAGACAGTGGCGGTTCATTCAACTGCCGATAAAGATCTCAAACATGTGTTGCTGGCCGATGAATCCATTTGTATCGGTCGTGCTTCAGCCACCGAAAGCTATCTCAATATTCCTAGAATTATTGCTGCCGCCGAGGTATCTAATTCTGTGGCGATTCATCCTGGCTATGGGTTTTTAGCCGAAAATGCCGAGTTTGCTGAGGCAGTGGAGAAAAGCGGCTTTATATTTATTGGTCCAAAGCCAGAAACTATCTTGCTCATGGGCGACAAAGTTTCAGCTATAAACTCCATGAAGAAAGCCGGTGTGCCCTGTGTTCCAGGCTCTGACGGTCCATTGACTGAAGATGCTGAAAGTAACAAAAAAATTGCTAAACGTATTGGATATCCGATTATCGTTAAAGCTGCCGGTGGTGGTGGTGGTCGAGGGATGCGGGTGGTGAGGTCTGAAAAAGAACTGATCAACTCCATCGCTATGACGAAAGCTGAAGCGGGTGCGGCATTTGGCAATGATGTGGTATACATGGAAAAATTCCTAGAAAATCCACGGCACATCGAAATACAGGTGCTTTCAGACGGTCAAGGCAATGCGATTCACCTAGGAGAGCGGGACTGTTCGATGCAGCGCCGTCACCAAAAAGTGGTGGAAGAAGCCCCGGCACCTGGAATTAATTCTGAAACTAGGGAAAGAATTGGTGAACGTTGCCGTAAAGCCTGTATCGAAATTGGCTATCGTGGCGCCGGGACCTTTGAATTTCTATATGAAAATGGCGATTTCTACTTTATTGAGATGAATACCCGAATTCAGGTGGAACATCCGGTTTCTGAGATGATTTCCGGCGTTGACTTAATTAAAGAGCAACTGCGCATAGCCGCAGGGCAACCTTTGTCCATTGAGCAAAAAGATGTGCACTTGCGCGGACACGCCATCGAGTGCCGAATTAATGCTGAAGATCCTGAGACCTTTATGCCAAGTCCCGGAAAAATCAATATGTTCCATTCCCCAGGTGGATTCGGAATTCGTTGGGAATCTCATATCTATGCTGGTTATAGCGTACCACCGCATTATGATTCGATGATCGGTAAGTTAATCGCTTACGGAGAAAATCGTGATGTTGCTATCGCCCGAATGCGTCATGCATTAGATGAGTTGGTGATAGAAGGAATAAAAACCAATATTCCTTTACAACAAAGTATTATGGCGGATGAAAACTTCTTTAACGGTGGAACTAACATCCACTATCTAGAGAAGAAATTAGGCCTGAGTGAAACTTAGTCGACGTAGTAGATTTGAAAGCCCGAATCATTCGGGCTTTTTTTTGGACAAATTTGACTGTTGCACCCCATTCAACTAGTAAGTCCTTACTCAGTTAACCAGCCCTTCGAAACGGCCAAATCCAATTGTTGATTAACATAGTCCCAAAGGGCTGGAGCACTGTCTTGCAGATAGGCATTTCGTTTTAGCACTTGCTGTTTTGCCACACCGTGTATTTTCCAACTTCCACCGCCATTTGACATGTTCTGGAAAACTGGCAGGACCCGGTCCATTGCTTTGGCAAAACGAGCATCTACGCTAGTTGCCTGCTCAAATTCAAACCACAGGGATTTAAAAGTTTCTGCCATAGAATCTGGTAGTAGGCCAAAAATGCGATTAGCCGCTGCTATTTCTTTTAACGCCTGCTCCTGGTGATGATCATCATGGGCGAAGGCAAACATATCACCAGCGTCAATTTCAACAATGTCGTGGATTAACAACATCGACACAACTCGCTGCATATCCGTGCCTACTTCAGCATGTTCCGCAAAGACTTGAGCAACAAGAGCTATATGCCAACTGTGTTCGGCACTGTTCTCTTGGCGATTATCAGCGGATTGAACCAAGGTTTTACGTTGCACTGCTTTTAGTTTGTCCAACTCATTGATAAATTCTATTTGCTCAGATAAAAGATCCATTCTACTTCCATTCAATTGTCATAAAGGTATTTTACGGTAATTATCATTTTAGTGGTGACAAAAATAGTTCTCAAATTCACTTCGGGGTAATAAAAGACTGATTAAGCTATTCAATTGATTTGCATCAATCTTTTGCTGATTCGAAGTTGCGCCAGATCAATATCATCAGCAATCATTTCTATAAGCTATGGGTATTGAACTTTTACACATTTAGCTTGGAGAAATACATGAACAGAAAAACCTTATTATTAGCAAGCGCCTTAGCAGCTTCTGCTCCCATCGCCAGCGCATACAACACTGGCGACATTGTGGTTAGGGCCGGTCTAACCACTGTTGCACCGGATGAGTCTAGCTCCAATGTATATGTCGCCAACAGTGATTTAGGTGTAGGAGTAGGGGTCGACAATGATACCCAATTGGGATTGAATATCGCTTACTTTTTAAGCCCTAATTGGGCACTTGAATTACTTGCTGCAACACCCTTCGAGCATGACATTACCCTAGATACAGTAGGATCCTTAGGTAGTAGTAAGCATTTACCTCCAACACTTTCCGCCAACTACCACTTTGGGTCTGCAATGGATAGCTTCCAACCCTATGTCGGCTTAGGCATAAATTATACGGTGTTCTTTGATGAGGAATTTACCGGAGCAAACAGACAGGCTGGTTTCAGTCAGTTGAAATTAGATAACTCCTTCGGCTTGTCTGCCCAAGCGGGCTTTGATTATATATTAAATGACAATTGGCTAGTAAATGCATCGGTGCGATATATCGACATAAATACACAGGCAACTTTCGACTTGAACGGAAGCAAAGGCAGTGTAGATGTTGATATTGATCCCTTTGTATATTCATTAACCGTTGGCTATAAGTTTTAATCTGCTAATAATTAAAATGTCAGGCGCTGCGGCGCCTTTTTCTATTTTAGCCGCCAAGCGCTATTTAACCTATACTCTTGTTATATTTAGCCATTTTATATTGAAGGCTAAGTTCATTCCGTGTATTTACCCCAAATACTACGAACAGATCTAATAATTAGCCATCAGAATTGGAATACCATAATGATATATGCCTTAAACCTGTATGACATTGTCGAGGGTGAAGAAGATACATATCGGCAATATGTCAAACTTGCCACCCAACAACTTATTGATCTTGATGCTAGGCCGGTATGCTCTGGTACCAATCCAGTCCGCAGTATTAAGGGGAATTCACGGCAACATATGTTGGTGATGGAATTTGCCAACCAACGGGAATTTGACCGCTTTATGTCACGCTTAAAAGATCAAAAATTACATATGCTGCGCGATACGTCCACTGAAAACCATATATGGACCTTATACGAAAACTGGAACTTAAAACATTGGGTCAATAAAACCCGTGCTAATTAAGGAAGCCTTAAGGTAAACAAGGTTATATTAGATGCAATTTAATAATATAATCTGTTTATCGTCACCAGGGGTTAGCAACATCATGAAAATACTATTAGTTGAAGACGATTTAGCCCTATCCGAAGCGCTGAGTAAGTCTTTGCGCCAGCAAAACTATGCGGTAAATTGCGTCCACAATGGTAAAGATGCTTTGCTAGCACTGGCTGACAATGAAAGTAACTTATTGGTGCTCGATTTGGGGCTACCCGATATGGATGGATTGAAGTTACTGGACACCATTCGCCGTAACAAAAATACCATACCCACTTTAATCTTAACCGCCAGAGACACTTTACTAGACAAGATAGAAGGGTTGGATAAAGGCGCCGACGATTATTTAGCTAAACCTTTTGATATGGACGAACTATTAGCTCGATTACGAGTAATGGAACGTCGTTTAGGCACCTCACAACAATCCGTCATTGAATGCGGCCCAGTGCGATTAGATGCGACAAATCATCTGTTATTAATCGATGGAGAGTCTGTAGAAACCTCCAGACGAGAATTTACCCTGTTAAAATCACTGATGGAAAACGTGGGTCGAATCCAATCTAAACATCAACTTGAGAGCAAGCTGTATGAATGGGGTGATGAAGTTGCGAGTAACACTATAGAAGTCCATATCCATAACTTACGCAAAAAACTACCGGCGGATTTCATCAAAACAGTACGGGGCGTTGGCTATAGCGTAAATCAACGGGCCTATACCGCTTAATGAGCTCTATTCGTCAATATCTTACCTTGCTGCTGATTTCAGCCATCGCGCTTATCAGCTTTATTGCCGCGTTGCAGGGTTATCGTTCAGGCATGGAAATGTCCTCACGTTTATTCGATGCCGAACTCAGAACCATTGCAAAAAGTATGTCTTCCTTGCCCAATACCGAACAACAGACAATTTTGGCGAGTAACGAGGATTTGGCTATTCAGCACTGGAATAATGACACTCTTCTGGTGCGCACCAGCAATGCCCCGCAGCAACCAATCAGTGGTTTTTCCCAAGGTTATTCTGATCAGAATTTCAATGCTCAACGTTGGCGGGTGTATGCTTCTTTCGATGATGTAACCAGTAAATGGGTATTCGTTGCTCAGCCGTTGAAAACTCGCTTTGAATTAACTGAAGAGATGATGTTTGCAGCGATGACTCCCCTGTTAGTGAGCATTCCATTTTTAGCCTTGGCCATATTTGCCTTGGTAACCTATGGCCTTGCTCCTCTTCGAGAGCTAACCAAACAGTTGTCGCGACGCCCAGACAATGATTTCAGCACTATCATATTGTCTCGTACTCCGAAGGAATTGGCACCAGCGGTTTTCACCCTAAATACGCTTTTACACCGTTTGAATGCTGCATTTGCCAGAGAAAAACAATTTGCCAGTCATGCCGCCCATGAATTACGCACACCTTTGAGTGTACTAAAGATCAATCTGCATAATTTGCAGCAGGCTTGCTTAGATCATCATGATGACATTACTCAACTACAAGCAGATACAGATAGAATGATCCACGTGGTTAATCAGATACTGTTGCTCAGTCGGACCAATCCAGAACTAACCAAAACAGATTTTGAGATCTGCAATCCTTATAACGTCGCGCAAAAAGTGATTTCTGATATTTATCCTAATATTGACAGAAAAAACCAAGTGATTGAACTGAATGGGGGAGCTGATAACTTCCAAAGCAGTGAGTTTGCACTTTATACTTTATTGCAAAACCTAATCGCGAATGCCAATAAATATGCACCTGAGAATGGTGCAATTCACTGCAAAATCCAGCTCATCGATGGAGCTTTAATGATAGACGTGGAAGATTCAGGGCCTGGTATGCCAGAAGATGAACGGGCCCTTGCCACAGAGCGTTTTTTTCGCGGTAAAATTCACAACAAAAGTAAGATAGAAGGTAGCGGGCTAGGCTTATCCATAGTGGAACAAGTTGTTAGAATGCATACAGGACGTTTGAGCTTGGGCACTTCTGAACTTGGCGGCTTGCATGTATCCGTGGTGTTGAATCCGCTATGACTCGACTAATCACTAACCTCCCAGCGCTAGTCGCCGTGCAAGCGACTTTATTCCTGGTTATAGGATTACTGCCTTTTACCAGTTACGCGATGAAAGAAGTTGAAGTCTACATTAAAGACCATCTTTTTTATCCCGCAGAAATACAAATTCCTGCACATCAAAAAGTTAAAGTAACTTTTATAAATCAGGATGCTACACCAGAAGAAATTGATAGTTTTGACCTAAACCGTGAAAAAGTAATATTTGGTAACAGTCGCGCGAGCATCTTTGTTGGACCATTGAAGGCCGGACGCTACCGCTTTTTCGGCGAGTATCACCCAAACAGCGCGGTCGGTTTCGTGCAGGTTGTGGAGAACTTAGATGCTGAGTAATGCTGTGGTGTTGTTTTTAAGAGATGCGTTGCCCATTTTCTGGTCATTGGCACTTTTAGTGGTGCTAATTGCTAAATGGCCTAAGTGGCTGGTACCAGGCTCCATTGTTGGCCTAATTTTAAGTTTCTTAGTGTTTCAAGAGATTGGCACTGTCTCCTCTTGGTTCGACGGAAATGGCTACGAATTTTTCCAAATCAGTTTGCATATATTGAGTTACCTTATATTTGCTGGCATTTATTGCTTCGTTAATACCACGCAAAACAAGACTAGCTTACTGTTAATGGCTGCAGCGGTATCCACCTGTATAATTGTATTGAACACTACAAATGCGATGGTATTTTTCTCTAGTTTCTGGAGACTAGATGGCAATAATTCCTCCTTGTTTATCGGCCTTGCATTGGGTGTAGGTATTTGTACCAGTATCGCTACCTTGTTAGTACTTTTACTCAAGCCACTCACCAGCTTCACTGTTAGCAAAGGACTTTTATTGTTATTTGTTAGCGGTCAGGTGGCCCATATAGCCAATTTGCTGCAACAAATTAATTGGATCACCTCAGAACAACTTTGGAATAGTAGCCAGATAATATCGGATGAAAATGAAGTGGGAGAGTTTTTAGCAACCTTATTCGGCTATGAATCATCTCCAACCAGTGCTTATTTATCTATCTATCTGATTGCTTTGATTGCGCCCTTAATTGTTAGCCTTTTGCTAAATCGAACAACACACACTAATTTGGAACCTAGGTTATGAGGCTTAAATTCTTTTTTTGCACTATTTTATGGATGCTGCCGATGCTGCAATCATTTGCAAATGAAGGCGCGGTAGATAAGGTCTACCATCCTTATGTGTTGCCCAATGAACGGGAAGTGGAATGGCGCTTTGCTTCCCGTCAAAATGATGAAGGCAATTTACTCACCCAACGAATCGCATTTGGTCATGCTATTTCTGAAGGTGTAACCGTGGAAGCCTACTTTATCGGCGCAAGAGATAGCAACGACGATTTTGGCCTGCAAGGCTATGAACTAGAAGCCCGCTGGATGATCACCGAACAAGGTCAATATTGGGCGGATTGGGGAGCATTGTTTGAAATTGACAAACAACACAACGCCGATATTTGGGAAGCAACTTCGGGCTTGTTACTGGAAAAAGAGTTTGGTCAGTCTAGTTTAACCACTAACTTTCTGCTCACTTATGTATATGGCAATGATGTGCGCAACGAATTTGAAAGCCAATTCCGCCTGAAGTATCGCTACCGCTGGCAACCTTGGCTGCAACCCGCCGTTGAAGTTTACACCGGTGAAGATTTCATTGGCGTTGGTCCTGCATTCATGGGGATACATAGGTATCAGGGACAAAAGCAGCTAAAATGGGAGTTAGGTTTTATTGTTGGCCTGAATGGCCATAGCAAAGATCATACGTTGCGCTTTGCCTTAGAATACGAATTCTAGCCCAGTATCTATTCTGCTGTTTATTCATTCAATTCCGCTCTTTTAAGGTTCACTTAAGTTTCGCGATTTATGCTTTACAAAATAGTCTGAATTGCGAGTGGTATGAAGTCTTTAATTTTATGTGTTTTCTGTCTGTTCTTCAGTGGCTTGAGCACTGCTTTGCCGGCCCCTGAATTCTCTGTGGGCGATAAACAATTGAGTGATTTAAAAGGACAGGTTATTTATCTGGATTTTTGGGCCTCATGGTGTAAACCCTGCAGGAAGTCTTTTCCTTGGATGAATCGGATGACCGAAAAATACGGCACTGAAGGTCTTAAGGTCATTGCGGTCAACTTAGACAGTGATGCGACTTTAGCAAATCAATTTCTAGCCAAAATCCCCGCGCAGTTCCAAATCGTCTATAACCCAGACGGAAGTATTGCAAAGCAATATCAACTTCCCGGCATGCCATCTAGTTACATCATTGATAAGAGTGGCGAAATACGCGTTGCTCACAAAGGTTTCCATTTGGATAAAACCCAACAATATGAAAGTGAACTCGTTTCGCTGTTAAAAGAATAGGAGAACTAACAGATGAATTGCAAAATGAAAAATATATTGGTCACCCTTACGGTAGTGCAATTAGCCGGATGCGCTTCATTGGGTGTTGAACCTTGGGAGCGAGATTTGCTGGCACAAGAATCTATGGCGTTGGATTCAGAAGGCGTTGACATAGGTTTAGATGACCACATCTATTTTAGTAAAGAAGCCACCAGTGGCGGGCGTTCATTTGCCGGTGGAGGTTGCGGATGCAATTAACACCTAAAACAAATGTAACCGCCTTGCTGGCAGCTGCATCTTGCGCCCTGTTAGGCACAACAGTGCAAGCAGATGAAAATGCGGAGAAATGGCAGTTTGACACCGCAATCTTATATTATGGAGAGTCAGATCGAGTTCAATTGGTCGAAGGGGTATTCAATGCTAAAAAAGACTTTGGCGACGAAAATATCTTCAATGGAAAAATGGTAATCGATACGCTAACCGGCGCATCAGCTTCCGGTGCAGTCGCCCAACCCGGAGTGCAAACTTTTACTCGCCCATCGGGCAATGCAAGCTACACCGTCAGCGCTGGAGAAACCCCACTAGACGATACATTCCGTGATACCCGAGTTCAACTAAGTGGTCAATGGACTCAACCTTTGGCAGAAAATATGCGCGCTAGCACCGGCTTGCAAGTTTCAAAAGAATACGACTACCTGTCTATTGTGGGCAACGGCTCATTGGCCTATGACTTCAACAAAAAGAATACGACACTTTCAGCAGGAATATCTTACGCATTAGATACTATCGATCCTGTGGGCGGCGCGCCGGTTGATTTTACAAGCATGATCATTGACCGTGGGCAATACGCCACTGATGAAGCATATCGACAAGATTTTGATGCCACTCGCACTAGTGGCAGTCAGGATAAGGATACGATTGATTTGTTGTTAGGTGTAACTCAAATCATCAATAAGCGTATGTTAATGCAGTTGAATTACAGCTTCTCAACTTCGGATGGTTATCACAATGACCCGTATAAAGTGCTCAGCGTAGTAAATCAACAAGGGCTAACCCAGGACATATTGCATGAATCGCGGCCTACTGAGCGATCCAAGCACAGTGTTTATTTGCAATCAAAGTATGCGTTGGATTCTGGAGTGGTAGATGTGTCTTACCGTTTTGCCACTGATGACTGGGATATCAACTCCCATACCCTTGACACCAGATTTCGCTATAATTTATCCGAAACCAGCTATATTCAGCCTCACTTTCGATATTACCAGCAGACAGAAGCAGATTTCTATAGTCCATTTTTAATAGAAGGTGCGCCACTTCCCGAGTTTGCAAGTGCTGACTATCGTTTAGGTGAAATGTCTGCCATCACCCTAGGGTTGAAATATGGTATGCAATTACAAAATGGCCATGAATTGGCTTTTCGGATTGAGTATTATCAACAGGATTCAGACAATGCTGGATTTGACGCACCGGGTGCCTTGGCTAATCTTGAACTCTATCCATCTGTTAAAGCAGTCATAGCGCAGGTAAGCTATAGCTTTTAATCCCATAGCGCATATTAAACATAAATGAGTTTATCTCCTCAAGTCAGTATAGAGCCAAAAGGCGATCACATCAGTGGTCGCTTTCGTTCAATGGCTAGTCTTTGCGAGATATTAGTCGATAGCCAAGATATTCACCTGGCGACTGAGTTATGTCAAACCGCTTTTGTTGAAGCCAAACGGATTGAAAATAAATTTAGTCGCTATCAACAACACAATTTAATGGCAGGTATCAATAACAGCAAGGGTCGGTCCATTAAAATTGATGATGAAACCTATAAATTACTGACCTTTGCCGATACTTGTTATCAACTGAGCGATGGCATGTTCGACATCACCTCAGGTGTATTGCGTAAAGCATGGAGATTTGATCAATCAGATAAGCTGCCCAGCAAGCAGCAAATCACAGAATTGTTACCCTTTATTGGCTGGCCGCAGGTTAAGTTCGACGCAGAAAAGATCACCTTGCCCATCGGATTTGAGTTAGATTTTGGTGGAATTGGCAAAGAGTATGCGGTTAATAGTGTTGCCCAACAGTGCCAACAGATTGCTAAAGATGTCTCGGTTCTGGTCAACTTTGGGGGCGACATTCAGGTGACTCGTCCCAGAGCTAAGCATGCATATTGGCAAGTAGGAATAGAAGACCCCAGCCAATCCAGCAAAGATACGGTTGTAGTCAACATCGCTGCGGGAGGATTGGCTACCAGCGGCGATGCAAACCGCTTTTTATTAAAAGACGGTATACGCTACGGACATATTCTTAATCCCAAAACCGGGTATCCCATCATGCAAGGGCCTAGATCAGTCACGGTAGCAGCACCACAATGTATTCAAAGCGGCTTACTGGCAACTTTAGCTCTGTTACATGGCCACAATGCCGAGGCGTTCCTTGAACAGCAAGATGTGACTTATTGGTGCTTCTGGTAAGCTGATATGACAAATATAGGCGCGCAATCGACTCAAGTTGATGGCAAAAGTGCAGTACTCTCGGTACACTTTTATCCCAATACAAACTACCAATATGACAAAGGACAATAATGACAATTGGCGCAGTGTTACCGCTGAGTGTGCGGGGCAGTTACGATGTAGACGACTTAGGTAGAACAGAAATTCTGTTCAAAACCTTAAGCGCCTTTTCTGAACCTGGCATGTTCTCTAAATTTTTAGTCGTCACTCCTGATGATGAAGTAGAGATTGTGCGGCAACGGATGCAACCTTGGGCTCATTTAAATCCAGTGGTCATGTCTGAAGATGAACTGGTCCCAGAGCTTAAGAAGTACCCCAAAATGCGTGGCTGGCGTAAACAACAAATTGTCAAAATTGCCGCATATAAAGAATTTTCAGATGCCTTTTATCTCACCTTTGATGCAGATGTTATTTGCTTGAAACCAATTACATTGGACAAATTAATCATAGATGGCAAAGCATTATTACAGTACGAGCCCCGTAGTTTCCATCCTAAATGGTGGAAGTCATCTGCCCGCCTGCTAAAAATGTCACCTAATGTGGGTGATACGGAAAAAGGTATGCATGTTACGCCAGCCATACTATCAACTGATTTGATGCAGCAATTGACAGAAGAAATAGCCAGCTTGTGGAAAGGGAATTGGGTCGACACCATCTGCTCTCTTCACAATCCAAGACATCCTAAAAATTGGCGTATATCTCGCTTTCTTCAACTAAAATGGACTGAATACTCTTTGTATTATTTATCCTCAATGAAGCACAAAAATCTCAGCCAATATCATGTTACTGCTGGCTCTCAAGCCCATCCTCAACTACTGTTAGTACATGACTCACATCCCTTTGAAAATTGGGATACCGCTAGAAGCTTTTCTTCCCAATGCCCAGGACTTTTTTGTGTAGTGGGCAGTAAATCTCGTTTTGAACCCAGTGAAGTATGGCAAAAGATCGAAAAATATATTCCCAATCAGGTTAAAGTTCACAAGGGTTAACTAATATGCGAAGCATAATTGGACAAAGCCTTCAAGGCTGGTAATCTATATCACAAATTGTTCCCAATAGAACCCTGAACCTCAAGGACAAAAAACATGTTCGTAATGGCCACTAAGTATAAATTATGTGAAGAACAAAAACAGACGCTAGAAAAGCGCGTTGAGCAGTTATTAGAGCAAGTCGATGGCTTAACAGCAGAAAATCACCAGTTGCGATCTGATGCCCAAAAAGACAGTGATAGAGGCGGTGACACATATGAAACTTTGCTGGCACAATGCGCCATTGATTCACTGTCACAGGTTGAAGGGATCAGACAAACTGTTTTAGAGTCGTTTCAAAAAGTTGAACAGGAATCCGAATCTATTCAGAAAATGAATGAATTATTCGATATTTCATCGGTTTCCTTGAATGAAATAGTTCAGGCCATGAATGGAATGGGTGTAAAGATGGGCGGGATGACAAGCAGCATTGCTGGTTTGTCCGATACTGCCGATAGCATCAATAAGTTTGTGACTACTATTACCAGCATCTCAGACCAAACCAACTTACTAGCCCTAAATGCTGCCATTGAGGCTGCACGGGCTGGGGATGCCGGTAGAGGATTTAGCGTGGTAGCCGATGAAGTTCGTTCGTTAGCCAATGAAACCAACAAGTCTGCCAGCGAAGTCGCAGAATTAGTTAGTAATATCATCAAATCGACCAAAGAAGCGGTTGGCTCAGTTGATGAAATAAAAGATAACAATCAACAACTTTCCCTAAACGTCAATCAGTTAAACGAATACTACCTGTCCATAGTTGATTTCAGCACGATCATGAAATCAGCAATTACAGATTCATCACATCGTTCCTTTATCCAAACCGTTAAACTCGATCACATCGTCTGGAAAAGTGATGTATACGGTTTGCTATTTGGATCAAATAACAAATCTGCCGATGATTTTTCCGATCACACTATGTGTCGACTAGGTGAATGGTATCAGACCGAAGGTCGATCAAAATTCAGCAACAATCAAGCATTTAGAGATCTCGATAGGCCTCATTCAGAAGTCCATCGAAATGGTGTTGCTGCTATTAAAGAGGTTCAGGCTGGAAATCTTAGTAAAGGCATAGAACATCTAAAAGCAATGGAGAACGCTAGCCGTTCTGTTATGCAACTGTTAGATAACCTATTAGAACTCAAGCCAGCATAAATATGGGCTATACATCCGTTTGTGCTGCTTAAGTAACCATACTTATATACGACTTAAGGATTTCGAAACGGACCGCCGTTTTCATAGTCCCCTTAGACTGCCGGTTTAACCACTGGCAGGCTTATCAAAAACCTGGCTAAACAACCTCAATACTAGCAGCAAACAATTCTTGCCGTTTCAAACCGCAATGTTGAATCACCTGAAACTGATCAACACACTTAAAATGGCTGTCATGGGCAAGTACCACATTTGGGGCAAAGCTCATCTTGGGCCTTAGTGCTAGAATTCTAAATAGCCAAGGCATCCATTGATATTAATCGCGAAGGTGTGTGTATAAATCAAGCTGAGTGTAAATAACTCAGGACTGGGATGGCACAATGATTATGCAGTGCAGACTATACGGAAATAATATTCAGCGTTGGACGGTGACTTTAGTGTGTTGGTTAGCTAAATAAGGGATTTTCAAAGCATAAAAAAAAGGCAACCCATGGATTGCCTTTTTTAAGAATTTGTCTTAAATACTAACTGATAAATCAGTTAAAATATTTAATTAAAGAACTTGGATGTTCTCAGCTTGAGGACCTTTTTGGCCTTGGCCAATAGTGAACTCAACTTTTTGACCTTCTTTAAGAGTTTTGAATCCGTCACCAACGATTGAACGGAAATGAGCGAAAACGTCTGGACCAGACTGTTGCTCAATAAAACCAAAACCTTTATCTTCGTTGAACCACTTAACTGTTCCTACAACTTTATCAGACATGTGTATATTCCTGTAATTAATTTAACATTGCCAAAAATTTGGCGGGTTTAGCATAAAATAGACCGGGACTTAGAAACTACAGGACGAAGAACAACGATATAACAACGAAATGGAGATCTGTAACTAGGCTTTCTTTAGCTGGGGCGAAGAATACACCACTTTCAGCTAGAGTCAAACTAATTTTTACAAATAATTAAATAATATCTGACAATATTATTGGATCCTTTACCCCCAAAATACACCTAACGACATGAAATTATTGACATTATCAACTCCAACAAGAAATATTCAGCGTTTCCACCTTGCCAATTCAAAGGTGTTTATTTTTACCATCCTGTATTTTACAGCCGTAAAAAAACCGTTTTACCACTACGTCGGCACAGTAAATCCTTGCGTCAACCAGGGGCGAATGATGTTTTGCCCCGAATTTTGCACGACATATCGCTCCTTAGTTGTCGCTTCCTTAGAGTGATGTTATACATTCAGATGCCATTCACCTCATCATAGGTCGTTACAAGCGGGCGTGCTGTTGGTGTATTAATTTGATGAAACGTGCCTACGCATGTCTATATAAAGGTTAAGACAATGAGATATCCTGCTCTGCTACTAAGTTTACTGCTGTTGATTAGCGCCGCCGCCACTAGCGCTCCAGATGAAGCAAATAAAGTGGAACTTGAGATCCCCGAGCCGCTCATAAGTGTGACGGACCACAAAGGCAAATTTAATGGCAGCAGCGTAAGTTATCAGGTTAGCGCTGGAGACATTTATTTAAAGGATGCTAAAGGCAAGCCTAAAGCCAGTATTTTCCATGTTGCTTACACTCGAACTAACGCTAAAGATAGCACCAGTCGACCTTTGCTTTTCGTTTTCAACGGCGGACCAGGATCGTCTTCTGTCTGGTTACATATGGGTGTTTTCGGTCCCAAACGTGTAGTCCTACCAAGTGATGCAGAGCGTGTAGGCGCGGCTCCCTTTAATTTAGCCGACAATCCACTGAGTATATTAGATAGTGCCGACCTAGTCTTTATCGATCCCGTTGGTACAGGTTATTCAAAGCCTTTGGGCAGCAACGAAGGCAAGACGTTTTGGGGAGTGAAAGAAGATGCCCAAGCTATGTCTGAGTTTATCCGCATTTATATCACCCAGAATAATCGCTGGAATTCTCCTAAGTATTTAGTTGGTGAAAGCTATGGCACTACCCGCGCAGGGGCTATGGTCAGAGAACTACAAGAAGGTTGGGGATCAATTGATCTGAACGGCATTATGCTTATTTCTTCCATTGTTGACTTCCAAACCGGCGACTTTACTCCAGGCAACGATTTACCTTATGTGACCTTTCTACCTACCTATGCCGCTACGGCCTGGTATCATGGAAAAGTACCAGATAAGTCCAAATGGCAAACCTTAGATGCTTTTATCAAGGATAGTCGTGATTTTGCCCTGAACGAATATGCCAGCGTCTTACTTAAAGGCGCGTTAGCCACCACACAGCAAGTGAATGACGTAGTGGAAAAGCTGCATTCATTCACCGGTTTGAAAAAAAGTTACATTCGCCAAACCGATCTGCGTATCAAAGAATTCTTTTTTATGAAAGAGCTACTCCGAGATGAAGGCAAAGTAATTGGTCGATTGGATAGTCGTTATCTGGGTGAAGATGCAGATGCGGTCTCCGATAGTATGGAAGCAGACCCCTCATCCTATGCAATAGATGGCGCTTATACCGCAGCCACCCAATATTACTTCGCCAATGAAATCAATGTTAAACGGGATGAACCCTATAATATCCTCAGTGGAGAAGTGTTTAGTAATTGGAATTGGCTATATGGTGGCTCGGCCCGCAGTCAGGGATTTTTAAATGTCACACCCTTCATTGCAACGGGCATGCGCCAAAACAAAGATTTTAGGGTGTTCGTGGCCAACGGTTACTATGATTTAGCTACACCATTTTTCGCAACTGAGCATTCAATGAATCACAATGGCATTGATTTAAACCGCGTCACCATGAAATATTACGAAGCAGGGCACATGATGTATATTCATCAACCCTCATTAGAAGCTTTAGTCAAAGACATCCGCGAGTTTTTAACCCAGTAAAGCTTTAGAACGAATATTTTTCCTGCAGCTTACGGTATTCCGGAGATTGGGTGTAAGCTGCCAGGACCAAATTGAACTGATCACGTAAAACGGCCTTACCGAAACCCACTCGATAGCGATTGATTTCAAAAAGCGGATGGATTGAGACTTTCCGAAATTGCTTAGAAAGGGACTTTTGACGGCTAAAGTAGCTAAAAATATTGACATCTAACACAATCACCTGAACCTTTTGACCGAACAACATTTTCACCTGACGAAGCTGATCCGGTACTTCTGAATAAAACGGGTTATTGCTTGCCATCATAAAAAATTTATCTCCTAGCAAGCTTTGCGCATTTTGAAATGCCAACACTGAATAGGGCCTTAAATCATCCACATCATGAATCGTTAATTCTTCTTCGAGTAAACTTACTGCGACGTTTTGATAGGCAACATAAGGGTCAGTCAAGAACACGTTTTCCATCGCTATTTTGTCACTCATGGTAATAGCCGCGTCGACATTTCCGCGCCTGAGCAACTCAAAAGAACGGCCGTAGGGTACAAAAACAAATTTCACTTCGTAACCCATTTGTTTTAGCACCGCGCTGACAAGCTCTAGTTCAAACCCGCTTTGGGTTTGCTGAATAACATAAGGGGGCTTATTCCATCCTACTGCAACCAAAACCGGCTCTGGTTTGGCCAAGACCATTGGGCTAGCAAATAAAAACAAGCTTACCCCAAGGAACTTCCGCCCAATGCTGATTCGACTTATGACCCTAAATACAAGGATAAAATACTTTTTGGCAAGCCGAATTAGGAATTTTTTGATACTATTGCCCCTCTATAAATCAGGAATATCTTATGCCGTGGATCCAGTTAAAAATTAATACCCAAGCAGAAGTTGCCGAGCAAATAGGTGACATGCTATCTGCAAATGGTGCCCAAGCAGTCACATTCGTCGATGCTAAAGATACTCCGATGTATGAACCTAAACCCGGTGAAGTCATGTTATGGCCAGATACACAGGTGGTGGGTCTATATGATGCTGAATTTGACATGAAACGGGTCATTTCTCAACTAGAAAAATCTAAGATCTTGGGCAAAAACTTTACTCACAAGATGGATCCCTTGGAAGATAAAGACTGGGAAAGAGAGTGGATGGAGAATTTTCATCCTATTCAATTCGGTAAGCGCCTGTGGATTTGCCCTAGCTGGAGAGATGTCCCTGACCCAAATGCAGTCAATGTTATGTTAGATCCTGGCCTTGCCTTTGGTACTGGCACCCATCCCACTACCTCACTCTGTTTACAATGGCTAGATGGCCTGCAACTTGAGCATAAAACGGTAGTGGATTTTGGTTGTGGTTCAGGTATTTTAGGTATCGCAGCATTAAAGTTGGGTGCCGAATCTGTGATTGGAATTGATATCGACCCTCAAGCTCTACTTGCCAGCATGGACAATGCTGGTCGCAATAATATTGCTGACCGACTGACTGTTTTTTTACCCAAAGATCAACCGCAAACCCAAGCGGACGTGGTTTTAGCCAATATCCTAGCTGGCCCTTTAAGAGAATTGCGCCCAGTTATTACAGATTATTGTAAGCCCGGTGGCTTGATAGTGCTGTCAGGCATTCTTGCTAATCAAGCCGAAGAGATTAATCTACTGTATGCCCAAGACTTTGTCATGCAACCTATTGCGATTGAGGGTGAGTGGGCAAGAGTGTCCGGACAGAAAAAAACAATTTAGTCGATTTTCGTAGCACAGTGTTACTAAAGATAACACAATGTTATTTATATGATTATTTGTTGTTACAATTTTCTTAAAATTCGGACAGTTAGCACTCAGACCATGTGAATCCACGGCTGTCAAGGCCTGCGAAGCAAATAAAAGACAAATTTGTTTAAATAATAGCCTTTTCAAAGCGTTCAAAAAACCGTAATATAGCGGCCGTTTTGGCTAGCTGAACATTTTTTGTTCTATTTTAAGGTCTTATTAAGCTCATGCAGATTGGTCAATATGTACTAGACAATAATCTCATGTTGGCACCTATGGCAGGTGTCACAGATAGACCTTTTAGGCAAATGTGTAAGCGCTTAGGCGCTGGGCTTGTGGTGTCAGAAATGTTGTCGTCTAATCCGAAAGTTTGGAATACGGAAAAATCACGTCAACGCATGGATCATTCGGGCGAATTTGGAATTCGTTCGGTGCAAATTGCGGGGGCTGACCCTCATCTTATGGCGCAAGCTGCACAGTTAAACGTTAGTAACGGTGCCCAGATTGTTGATATCAACATGGGATGCCCTGCTAAAAAGGTCAACAAGAAAATGGCCGGCTCAGCACTTTTACAATATCCAAAACTGGTGGAAGAGATTATTCAATCAGTGGTAAAGGCTGTGGATGTCCCAGTAACACTTAAAATTCGTACAGGATGGAACCAAGACAATCGAAACGGTGTCGAAATCGCTAAGATTGCTCAGGACAATGGTATTCAGTCCTTAGCCGTGCATGGCCGCACAAAAGCTTGTATGTATAAAGGTGAAGCCGAATTCGATACGATTGCGCTCATTAAGCAATCCATATCTATCCCGGTGGTAGCTAATGGTGACATTACCTGTGCTGTTAAAGCAAAGCAGGTATTGGAGTACACAAAAGCAGATGGTCTGATGATTGGACGCGGTGCCCAAGGTAACCCTTGGATATTCCGTGAAATATTACATTATCTGCAAACCGGCGAAGAGCTACCCGCGCCAAAAATAGCTGAGGTTCGAGATATGTTACTCGAACATCTCAGTAATGTTCACCAGTTCTATGGTGAATTCATGGGAGCCAGAATTGCCCGCAAACATGTGGGCTGGTATTTAGCGGATCACGACAAGGAGCGTGTGTTTCGAGCCAGATTCAATGCCATTGAGGATGCCCAACAGCAAGTCGATGTGTTGAATACCTATTTTGAGCAACTGGCAGAGGGTAATTCGAATCTTTCGATTCCACCTGCTGCATAATTTTTATTAACTAAAGAGCACGATGTTTATGTTCGATCAAAATGTGACTTCTCCTTTCACCACTACGGTGACTACGCCTTCTCAAACTCAGGCTCAAAAGCCTCTGAGAGACTCCGTTAAACAAGCTGTTAATAAATATCTTAAGCAGTTGGACAACACTGATGTTGAAAATGTCTATGAATTAGTACTGGCAGAGGTTGAAGCACCTTTGTTGGAAGAAATCATGACTTTCACACGTGGCAACCAAACTCGTGCAGCTATCATGATGGGAATCAACCGTGGTACACTTCGCAAGAAGTTAAAGCAATACGGCATGAATTAATTGTTTGGGAATTCCCAGGCATTGAAAGAGCACCTTAGGGTGCTCTTTTCGTTTAGAAGACACCTGACTATTTGGTCAACAAATTAGATATTTTACTGCGAGTATAAGCATGACATCTGCAAATCCTATCCGTCGCGCACTGCTAAGTGTTTCTGATAAATCCGGTATCGTTGAATTCGCGACCCAACTTTCCCAACTAGGTGTGGAGCTACTCTCAACTGGTGGTACAGCAAAATTACTGGCTGATGCTGGCCTGACGGTAACTGAAGTATCTGACTACACGGGACACCCTGAGATCATGGATGGTCGGGTTAAAACACTTCACCCCAAAGTTCATGGGGGAATTTTAGCACGCAGAGGTATTGACGAAGCTGTAATGGCGCAAAATTACATCCAGCCGATCGACCTAGTAGTGGTTAATCTTTACCCTTTTGCTGCCACTGTTGCCAATGAAAACTGTGATCTGGAAGATGCGATTGAGAACATAGATATCGGCGGTCCGACTATGGTTCGTGCAGCGGCGAAAAATCACAAAGACGTGACTATTGTAGTTAACGCCAAAGACTACACCCGAGTGCTTGACGAGATGTCTACCAACCAAGGTTCTGTCAGTTACAAGACCCGCTTCGATTTAGCCATTGCGGCATTTGAACACACAGCTGAATATGACGGTATGATTGCCAATTACTTTGGCGCCCGTATTGATTCTTCAGAATGTGAATCAGATTGTGGTCATCAGCACAGTGAGTTTCCTCGCACATTTAATATGCAGTTCAGTAAAAAGCAAGACTTGCGTTATGGTGAAAACAGTCATCAAGAAGCGGCATTTTATGTTGAAAATGACATTCAAGAAGCATCTGTGGCTACCGCTAAGCAACTACAGGGCAAAGCGCTATCTTTCAATAATATTGCCGATACGGATTCCGCTTTAGAATGCGTCAAAGAGTTTGACCAGCCTGCTTGCGTCATCGTCAAGCATGCCAACCCTTGCGGGGTTGCTTTGGGTGACAATTTGTTTGACGCCTATGACAGGGCATATAAAACCGACCCCACATCGGCCTTCGGCGGAATCATCGCGTTTAACCGTGAACTAGATGCCAAGACAGCTCAAGCTATTGTTGACCGCCAGTTTGTTGAGGTGATCATAGCCCCATCCGTTAGCCAAGCAGCTGTAGACATTGTAGCTGCGAAACAAAACGTTCGCCTATTAGAATGTGGTGATTGGCACGGTCAGCTTACCGACGGCTTTGATTTCAAACGGGTTAATGGTGGCTTGTTAGTTCAAGAACGCGATTTCGGTATGGTGGATGAAGAAGACTTGACCGTTGTTAGTAAGCGCAAACCAACTCCATCGGAGATTAAAGATTTACTCTTTACCTGGAAAGTTGCCAAATATGTTAAATCAAATGCAATCGTATATTGCAAAGATAGTATGACGATTGGGGTGGGTGCTGGACAAATGAGTCGCGTTTATTCAGCCAAGATTGCTGGCATTAAAGCCGCTGATGAAAACCTTGAAGTCAAGGGCTCGGTGATGGCCTCTGATGCCTTCTTTCCGTTCAGAGATGGCATTGATGCCGCGGCTGCGGCGGGCATTACTGCGGTTATCCAACCCGGTGGTTCGATGCGTGATAACGAAGTTATAGCGGCTGCTGATGAGCACAATATTGCCATGGTGTTTACTGGCATGCGCCATTTCAGACACTAAGCTTTACTGCTCTAACATATCGTTCAACTCGCCCGGCACTATTTTTAGCCGGGCTTTTTTTGAGCTAACAGCAAGAGCGCTCACTGTAATACATGATGCCGTGGGTGCGCCCCTTTAGCCTCTACCTGCATCTCCCTGTGCCATCCCCCTTACATTGCAGTAACGTCACTTCTCTATCTACAAATCACTTATCCTTAAACTCTTTACCACCGTTAAATTGCAAAAACCTTTAGTTGATAGTACTTTTGACCAATCAATGGTTGGGATAACCAACTTAACCTTACACTGATTGTTTAACTTACTGTTTTTTAAGCATTTATATTTGGTATTCTTTTTGCTTCAATCATATTAAATTAACAAGTTAGCTTGTACTCAACTAATAACTGGAGAAATTCTATGGGAGATGCATTACCCATTTTGATCGTTTTTGTTTTGCCGATAGTCATTATTGGTATGGTATTTAGTCATAAACAAAAAATGGCTGAAGCCAAAATTAAATTACAATCTGGTTCCACAGAAGTCGACGACCTTGCCAAAGAGTTGCAGGCGGTGAAAGAGCGTTTAAACACCTTGGAAGCGATAGTCACAGATGACAAATATCAGCTTAACCAAGAGTTGTCGAAATTGAAAAGCGACCATCAATCTTAACTTGCTGACAAACAGACCTAAAAGCGTGTCAATTAAACACGCTTTTTGACTAATTATTCTGTACAATCTATCTCCACATTATAGCGTTCCCAACTAGTCAGAAAATTCCCGACTTATGAAAATACTTATCATCGGCGGCGGTGGCCGCGAACATGCCCTAGCGTATAAATCAGCCCAATCTAATCAAGTAACACAAGTCTTTGTTGCACCGGGAAATGCCGGCACGCAAACAGAAGACAAAGTTTTCAATATCGAAATTCAGGCTGAAGATGTTACTGGCCTACTAAAATTTGCCAAAGATAATGCTATTGACCTCACCATTGTTGGCCCTGAAGCCCCATTGGTATTGGGCGTGGTTGATGCATTTCAAGCCGCAGGCTTACGCATATTTGGCCCATCTCAGGCTGCCGCACAATTAGAAGGCTCTAAAGCATTTACTAAAGATTTTCTGGCACGACACAAGATCCCATCAGGGGAGTATCAGAATTTCACTGAAATCGAACCTGCATTGGCTTATGTTAAACAACAAGGCGCGCCTATAGTGGTAAAAGCCGACGGTTTAGCGGCTGGGAAAGGTGTGATTGTAGCAATGAGCGAAGCAGAAGCTGAATCCGCCATTCGCGATATGCTAGCTGGCAATGCTTTTGGTGATGCCGGTAGTCGCGTGGTCATCGAAGAGTTTTTGGATGGTGAAGAAGCCAGCTTTATCGTGATGGTTGATGGTAAAAATGTTTTGCCTTTTGCCACCAGCCAAGACCACAAACGAGTTGGGGATGGAGATACAGGTCCAAACACCGGTGGCATGGGCGCATATTCACCCGCACCTGTAGTCACAGCGCAAATTCATCAGCGCATCATGAACGAAGTCATTTATCCAACGGTGAACGGCATGGCTGCCGAGGGCAATCCATACACAGGGTTCCTTTATGCTGGCTTGATGATTATGGCCGACGGTACGCCTAAGGTAATCGAATATAATTGTCGATTCGGCGATCCGGAAACCCAACCCATTATGTTGCGCTTGCAATCTGATTTAGTCGATTTGTGTTTACTGGCCACTGAGGCAAAATTAGACCAAGCAGAAATTGAATTTAGTTCTCAAGCGGCTGTGGGTGTTGTTTTAGCCGCAGGCGGTTACCCTGCTGGATATGCGAAAGGTGACCCGATTCATGGGTTGGTCGAAGCGGCTCAATTACCAGGCAAGGTATTTCATGCTGGTACAATAATGAAAAATGGCCAGGTAACTACCAATGGCGGACGCGTATTGTGTGCTACAGCGCTAGGAGAGTCGGTCACCCAAGCGCAGCAGAACGCTTACAAACTGGCTGAAAAAATCAGCTGGAATGACGGGTTTTATCGCCATGACATTGCTTATCGCGCAGTTGATCGTGAACAAAAAAACAAGTAGAAATCGGTATGACTGAACAATCTGATAGTAGCAATGGTGCCCATAGTGATCCCCTACATGGGATCACATTAAAGGTGATGCTCGAAAAGCTCCACGACCATTATGGATTCGAGGGCTTGGGTTGGCGGATAAAAATAAAGTGTTTTACCCATGACCCCAGTATTCAGTCCAGTCTGAAATTCTTACGTCGCACACCTTGGGCACGGGAGAAAGTAGAGGCCTTGTACCTGTCAACCTTTTGCAAATAACTGGGCAGTCATGTCTAGACTGCACAGGCTAATTTATATCCACAAAGCATTCCCATCAAAGGCCAGTATCTCCTAGACGGTTGGCGGCTAATATTAGGTTGCCATAACCTGTCCAAATTGCTCTTTTGCAAAGGGTTGCATTGCTAATACAATGACTTATAGTGAAGACTTTAAGTCATTTCAAATGACTAAGTGTTTATCTAAATTTCAGCACCTCTTAGATGGAGAATCCATGCCCCTATGTTAGTCCAACTTTTACTCGGTGCAGCCATTATTACCCTAACCATCATCGTGCAGGTCGTTATTTTAGGTGTGCTGGCATATTTTTTTGCGCGGGTTAAACATGCTGTATCCGATGTGACTCGCAGTATCAGAAATATTACGATTATGGTGGTTTCGGTACTCTGGCTGGTGTTAGGTATTACCATTAACACTTGGATTTGGGCCTTAACATTCATCTATATAGGTGAATTTGCTGATATTGAAACAGCAGTCTATTTTGCCATCTCTTCTTTTACAACCTTGGGCTATGGCGATATTTTGATGAGCGAAAAATGGCGCATACTAGGTTCGTTGAGCGCAGTTAACGGCCTTATTGTATTCGGTTTAAATACCGCATTTTTAGTAGAGTTGATGATTTCCACTTGGGGCAAAAGTCGGCTTAAATAACCCATTTTCAGCAACTAAATAACCATTCCACAACCGGCTTTTAATGCAAACTTAGTAGCAAATCGCTTGACCATTGTGTTGGGCTTGCTTATAACTAGTGCTCTTTTTGCCGCAAAGCGTTCACTATGTCAATTAAACATCCCATTATTGCGATCACCGGTTCTTCTGGTGCTGGCACAACAACCACTACAAATGCGATCCGACATATTTTTCGCAATTTAAATGTCAATGCTGCTTCTGTGGCGGGTGACAGTTTTCACCGTTTTACCCGTCCAGAGATGGAAGTAGAGATCCGCAAAGCCCAAGAACAGGGTCGGCACATTAGCTATTTTGGTCCCAAAGCTAATGATTTTGTGATGCTTGAAAAGTTGTTTGCACAATATGGTGAAATGGGAAAAGGCCAGCATCGCCAATACCTACATACCTTTGATGAAGCCGTCCCCTTTAATCAAATGCCCGGCACCTTTACACCATGGCAAGATTTACCTGAAAACACTGACTTATTATTTTATGAGGGATTACATGGTGGTGTAACCACACCTGAAGCCGATGTGGCCAAGCATGTTGATTTGTTGGTCGGCATGGTACCCATAGTTAACTTAGAGTGGATTCAAAAAATCATTCGCGACACCACAGACCGCGGTCACACCCGCGAAGCGGTGATGAGTAGTATTGTGCGTAGCTTGGATGATTACTTTCAGTACATCACGCCGCAATTCTCCAATACTCACGTTAATTTTCAGCGGGTGCCCACTGTTGATACATCGAATCCGTTTAGCGCCAGAGAAATTCCCACCCAAGATGAAAGTTTCGTGGTAGTTAGATTCCGACGTGAAATGCGAAATGTTGACTTTCCATACCTGTTGACGATGATTGACGGTGCCTTTATGTCTCGGATTAACACCCTTGTGGTACCTGGTGGAAAAATGGGATTAGCTATGGAATTGATTTTGTCGCCATTACTTGAAGATTTACTTGAACGTAAGCGTAAAGCGGGTTTTCAAATGGATTGGGTAACTGAAAAATAGCTATTAGGGTGCAACATGATTAGATGGGGATTAATAGGTTGCGGTGACGTTACCGAAGTTAAAAGTGGTCCTGCTTATCAACAAGTTCCCGGCTTTGAATTGCATACAGTAAGTGCTCGCACACCTGGCAAGGCCCAAGACTTTGCTACAAGACACCATGTACCTTGCTATTATACTGACTCCAGCAAGCTAATACATGATCCTAACGTAGATGCTGTCTACATAGCGTCGCCGCCAGATAGCCATCTAGAGCTCGCCCTAGAAGTCGCTAACGCTGGCAAAATCTGTTGTATTGAGAAACCTATGGCGGTCAACCATCAACAGTGTGAACAAATTTTAGATGCTTTTAGCACTAACAATTTACCCTTGTTTGTCGCTTACTATCGCCGTTCCTTGCCTGGCTTTGTGCAAATAAAAAACTGGATTACCGAGGGTGTAATTGGAGAAGTCAGACATATCGATTGGCGCTACTCTCGGCCCCCTAGCCAGATTGACTTGGACGGCAGGCCAAACTGGCGCACTGACAAGCATGTAGCGCCAGGCGGATACTTTGATGATTTAGCCAGCCATGGTATTGATATCATGACGTTTTTACTGGGGAATGTGCGCAAAGCTCAGGGCTTTGCCACCAATCAACAAGCACTCTACAGTGCATCTGACGCTATAGTGGCGAGCCTGTTGTTTGAATGTGGTGCTACTGGTTCAGGAAGTTGGAATTTTGCCAGTGAATGCTATCAGGACCAAATGGAAATCCTCGGCTCCAAAGGCAGCATCCGCTTTGGTATTTTCTCTGATATGCCTGCTAGCTTACTCGCTCAAGATGGATGTGCAAGCGCGCAAATGCCCAAGCCCACACCTATTCAACTGCCTTTTGTGCAAGCTATAGCCGATCACTTAGCGGGTATTCATGCTCACCCGAGTCTTGGCCAAAGCGCCGCGCATACCAGTTGGGTAATGGATGCTATACTCACGACTAACCAAGTTAAATAGGTAAGATTGATGGCCCTCCGATTTTCCCTGCTTTTGTGTTTACTAATCACATCTGATCTTCAAGCTCAATGTAATTCATTAGATTCGCTGGATTGGATCTTGGGTACCTGGCACAGCCAAACCGAGAAAGATCAAACTTGGGAAACTTGGCAGCGGGCCACCGATAACACCTTTGAAGGCAAGGGTGAAACCCACTCTGCCGCTGCCATTCATCAAGAGCAGCTTCGCTTAATCAACATGAACGGCGAAATATTTTACTTGGCCAAAGTCCCAAGTAATAACCTACCCGTTGCTTTTAAACTCGAAAGTTGTGAGTCGCGCACCGCTAAGTTTGTTAATTTCGAGCATGATTTTCCACAGATTCTTGAATATCACATTAACCAAGATAACGAGTTGGTGGTAAGCGTAAGCTCCACCACGAATCAAGGTTTTGTGGTGAAATTTCAACAGCAATTGTAATTCATTCCATAAACCTCTAGGTGGCCTCTCAATCCTTTATCCTAGTTACTCACTTTTTTCTGACTAAATCGCCTTTAGGTAATATTCCCTAAACGCTCCAACACAGCTAAAAAGGCCGCTACCGATTTTAATGGCGCTGATTCTGACATGGTATGGTAGCCAGAAGAGGGAATTTGTAGGGTCGTACCATCAACTAATTCGTTGGATGCATTTATGATCCGGCCCATTTCTGTCGAGCCTAACGACGCCAGCGGTAAGCCCTTTTCCTGAAGCATCCTGTTTTGTTCATCAACGTAGCTATCTTTGAATTGATAGCTAAACCCTAAGGATTGACACACTTCCACTAATCTATGATTAAGTTGCGGATTAAATTCTGCATTGGCATCCTTGTTGCGCAATACCAAATCCTGTTGGGAAGCGGTGTGAAAATCTGGGTAAGGGCTAGTATCCACCACAAAAAGTTGGTTAGTAGAGCCCCCAAACCGGCGAAACCACTCCAACAAGTAACGCCAACTTTTGCCAGCTTCTTCTTGGGCGGTGAAAAATGCTGTGCCTTGGAAGCCTCGTTCAAACATATACACCAAGGCCGCAGCGGTAAGCACATTATCAAGTTGTCCAACAAGTGCATTATCTGTCACCGTTAGTTTGTCAGTAAATGCCACAGGGGTGCCAGCGACCATGTGCTCTAAGCCAGTGACTGAGAATATTAGGTTGTTTCGGTATGGGCATATATAAGCACCATCAATCATTCCCTTACCACGATATACCCCAGACCAAGGCTCATAAGCAAACACGTCTTCGGTATCAAAGCGTTCGACTATTTTTTGCATCAGCATTTCGCTAACCGAATTTCCTAATAAATCAGAACGTGCTCCAGCAACAAAAGCGGCATATTGAAATTCATTTGGACCGGTACAAATAAGCCCATGCCTATCGATATGGGCAGAAAACATGGTCGACATAGGATCATTACCCTGGGCCACCAGCACACCTTCGTACCAGCTCACTTTGGCCCCTCGCTCTTCCAACTCTCGTTGTAAAACTCGAAAAAATGCATGCTCCGCACTCACCACACTAGGATAACGGATCAGGGTACGTAGTAACTCCAAAAAGCTGGGAGGTAGACTCTTATATTTCATTGGTATCACTCTTTCTGCCGTATTTGCTGCTCATTTATAAATTACATAAGCTCAATAAGCCAATGATTATGTAAACAATTGTTAAGAATGCCCTACAAACTCGAACAGTTCGTCGAAACGTTTCCCGATAGTATGTCTAACATTGTTTGGCAAAGGAAAATTAAAATGAAAAAATCTATAGCGCTATTTTTATTAATGACCCCAATTGGATTTAGTTTAACTGGTTGCACTGCCATAGGCTTCGTTGCCGACGTGGCATTAAATGAGGCAATAGGAGCCTATGACGAAGAGGATGACCCGCATTTTTATGAGGCACCTGAATACAACTTTACAGCTGAAGGATTAAAATATGACAAACAGCTGTTATTGGAAAGAAAACAGCAGCTTGAATCTAACCCTAAGGAAAATAGCGCCACCGATAAACCACAACAAATACAGCGATAGTCGAACCATTGCATTTACACCATGCTGCCTTTCGCCCAACCACTAAAGGCAGCTTGCTATCTCGCAAGCATTTGTCGATATTAACCGATTACAATTTGTAACAAAGCATCAAGGGAATCTGAATGTCTAGCCTTTTGAATTCCAATTGTTTGATTTATAGTGCAATCATAACAATGGTATTTGTAAAGGGCACACAATGGGACATGAGACACAAAAGGTATTGGTGGTAGATGATGATATGCGTCTACGTAGTCTGCTAGAGCGCTACCTTGCAGAACAAGGTTACCAAGTGCGTGGTGCCGCAAATGCTGAACAAATGGATCGATTACTCGAGCGTGAAAATTTTCATTTGCTAGTTCTAGATTTAATGTTACCCGGAGAAGATGGTTTATCAATTTGCCGTCGTTTACGCCAAAAAGAAAATGAAATCCCGATTATTATGCTGACCGCCAAGGGCGATGAAGTGGACCGTATTATTGGCTTGGAAATGGGTGCAGATGACTATTTACCCAAGCCGTTCAATCCTCGGGAATTACTGGCTCGTGCCAAAGCCGTACTGCGCCGCAAAGTGAATGAAGCGCCCGGTGCTCCTTCGATGGAAGAGCAAATTATTGAGTTCGGTAAATACAAACTTAATCTAGCTACTCGCGAAATGATGTCTGGTAGTGAACTTATCACTCTTACCAGCGGCGAGTTTGCCGTGTTAAAGTCTTTGGTCACCCATCCTCGTGAGCCCTTATCTCGGGATAAACTTATGAATCTAGCAAGAGGCCGCGATTACAGTGCCTTGGAGCGTAGTATTGATGTTCAAGTATCTAGACTCAGACGCATGCTAGAAGTGGATCCGGCTAACCCTCGCTATATTCAAACGGTATGGGGTTTGGGTTATGTATTTGTGCCCGATGGTGAAGCCCAGTAACCTGACAGCCTGATTTAGCTTGTGAAAATGTTACCCAAAAGTGCCTTTGGTCAAACGGTCTTATTGATTGGTATTTTGCTGCTGATTAATCAGGTAGTGTCCTATTTATCGGTAACTTACTATTTCATCCGCCCAAACTACCAGCAAATTAATTCGCTAATTGCTAATCAAATCAATATGGTCTTTCTGGATGAGGTAGATTACCACGATCCTGCTACGCAAAGGCACATATACTCAGCCACCCAGATTAAAATTTATTCAGACTCAGAAGCAATCGAAAATGGCTTGCAACAGGCAGTCTATTATCAGTTTGTATCTCGACAGATATCCGAGCACTTGGGTGGCGAAGCCGATGTGCGCATTTCTGCAACCGAGCCATTTTTAATTTGGGTGAATCCACCGCAAGACCCAAATATATGGATCAGTATCCCCATGGTCAGCTCCACCGAAGGAGATATTTCACCGCTTACCATTTACTTATTAGTTATTGGTATTTTGAGTGTGGCCGGCGGCTGGATTTTTGTGCGACGTTTAAATAAGCCCTTACATGCCCTACAGGTCGCCGCTTTGGAGGTAGGAAGAGGCAATGTTCCTGCACCACTTGCTGAACAGGGCTCAACTGAAATCATAGCGGTGACCAGTGCTTTTAACCAAATGTCCAAAGGAATTAAACAACTTGAGAATGACCGCGCATTGCTCACCGCGGGAATATCCCATGACCTACGTACGCCTTTAACCCGGATTAGACTGGCCACTGAGATGCTGCCGGAAGAACAGGATTGGATCAAAGACGGTATTGTTCACGATATAGAAGATATGAATGACATTATCGATCAGTTTATTGATTACGTCCGACAAGATACAAGGGAGAGGCGGGAGAAATTACCCCTCAACGAGCTGATAGAAGATGTGGTACAAGCCCGTAACATTGAAGAGCATCACCACATAGACACGGCTTTAACGCCCATGCCAAACATCATGATCAGGAAAGTAGCAATTAAGCGAGTGTTAGACAATTTGATCGAAAACGCTTTTCGATATGGTAGCAAAACCATTTTAATCAGCAGTGGTGTGGATAAAGCCCATCAAAAGATTTTCTTTAGTGTGCGTGATTATGGGAAGGGTATTCCTGAAGATCAAATAGAAAACCTGTTTCAACCTTTTACCCAAGGTGATATAGCCCGAGGAAGCGTCGGTTCCGGCTTGGGCTTAGCGATTATCAAGCGCATTGTTAGTTTGCACAACGGCAGCATAAAACTCAGCAATCATCCCGAAGGCGGACTCGAAGCCTGTGTTTATTTACCACTTCAATAGCACACAGATAATACCTAACAAGCTCTAGCCAAAAGTAGGTGTTTTTACATCTAAGGTTGCGCCGCTTTTATAGCGCTTTAGTCTAGGCGATTAGAACTATCACCAATCACTTAATAGAGCTTTGCGGTTGGTGATTGGAGCTTGATGAATGTTAACTTGTTAAAAATTGCCGAACACTTGTTGTATACAAGCGCTCGGGCGAGGTGAATCGAAAACCTTGCTATTGTTCCATTCTACCCTGTGGGCATCAAAGTGATCTCTCTTACATCACATCGAGGATTTGCTGAAATGGCATAGACAACAGCATCAGCTATATCGCTAGGATCTAGCTTGTCAGGCTTAGGTTCGTCAAAGAAAGGCGTGTTTACCATGCCAGGGCATATCGTTGTGCAGCGTCCGTTCCACTGAGCCATTTCTGCTGCCAGATTTTGTCCAAATCCATAGGCGAACCACTTTGAAGCACCATATACAGACCCTTTTAGAGTTACTTTACCAGCAATAGAGCTGGTAATAATAAAGTGACCTTGCACTTCTCTTAACAACGGCAAGCTCGCTTTGGCAGTAAACAATAGGGCGTTGATGTTGACGTCCAACATTGTCTTCCACTCCTGTGGATCGCCCTCTTCAATACCTGCACTTTTGGCACCCGTGCCTGCGTTGGCAAAAACCACGTCGATACGACCAAATTTTTCTTTGGCCTTTGCAACTACGTTTTCAACTTCCTCAAGAATAGTCACGTCGGCCGTTACTGGCAATACCTTATCTGCACCCCAACGCTGGGCTATTTCGTTGAGTTTGTCGGTGCTGCGAGCTGTAATAACAGCTTTGTGACCGGCTTCTATGACTTTATCAACAGTAGCGGCTCCTATGCCGCTTGAGGCCCCAGTGATCAATACTACTTTTTCATCGTTCATTCGATTTATCCTTAATCCAGCCTAGATTAGCTGGTTAATTTTTGACTGATAGCATCGACAAAGTTTGGAATATCATCAGGGTTACGGCTGGTCACCAGCTTTCCATCCGTCACTACAGTGTTATCTTGCCAATTGGCCCCCGCATTTTTCAAATCAGTACGGATGCTAGGATAAGAGGTAACTTGCTTGCCTTTTACTAAACCAGCTTCAACTAAAAGCCAAGGTCCATGACAAATAGAGGCTATCACTTTGATTTTACTCAGCTGCGCTGCGGATTTTATAAAGGCGACAACGCTTTCATCGGTACGCAGAATATCCGGATTCATCTGCCCACCCGGAAGAATCACGCCGTCATAATCAGCAAGGTTCGCATCTTCAATTTGTTTGTCGACACTCACACTATCGCCCCAATCTTTCTCATCCCATCCACGGATACTGTCATTTCCATTAATTGAAATAACCTGGGTTTTAGCCCCACGTGCCTCTAGCTCACGTTTTGGCTCTAGCAATTCACTTTGCTCAAAACCATTAGTAGCAATAATTGCCAGTGTTTTATTCTTTAACATTGTACTGTTTGACATGATTCCTCCGGTTATGCAGTCAAATATGATTCATCGAAACTGCCGTTTGATTCACATTTAAACAAGCAACACCTATACCACTTGAGGATTCTGCATCCAGCCCAATAAAAATGCAGGTTTCACTAAGAAACTCTGGGCAATCTAATTTAATGAACGGACGTTTTTTGTCATATGGTTAAGCCGGCATGTAAAATTTTCATTAATGCTGGACAGCGACTCAGGCTGTGCAAGCTAGTCGAATATTGGAGGGAAAGCTTTAAATTATTGGCAAGGCATACACTAAATATAGTCTGAGCCATCAGCTTGGTTAAAATGATGACTCAAACTCTCATATATCTAAGCTGCTCCTATTGGGCTTGGTCAGGCAGAGGGTAAGCCCCACTATGAATCGACTCAATATCAATGGCATCAAAACTGTATTCCTGATGACAATACTGACAGTTGAGCTTTACGGCTCCCTCTTGCGCGACAATATCTAACAACTCTTGCTTATCAACGTTAGCAATGGCCAAGGAGCTGCGCTCTTTGCTACAGGTACACTTAAATTGGATCCCTTGTGGTTTATACAGTTCTATTTCTTCTTGATGATAGAGTCGATGCAGCACTTCACTAGCTGGCAGACGCAACAATTCGTCTGTGGTGATAGTTTCGCTCAAAGTAGCCAAATGGCTAAACTCTGGGCGCATAGCGACTTGGCTGGCTTCGCTACTAGTTGGTAGAACTTGCAGGAACAATCCACCGGCGCTTGGCTTGTCACCTTTAATGTCGGTTTTTAGAATAACCCGAGTGGCCAATTGCTCAGATTGATTAAAATAGCCCTCTAAGCACTCTGCTAAGGTGGGTTTGTCTAGTGCAACCATTCCCTGATAGCGTTCACCCTCGGTGGGCGTGATAGTAATCACCAAAATTCCTTTAGGCATCAGTTCTGCTAATGATTCAGGCAATTCTGTAATCGCACGGTCCCAGCGCGCCACACCACGTAGCTTTTGATCTTCGGTACCGTTGACCACGGCATATTTGACCACCCCTTCGCTTTGCAGCTGAACCGCGACATCACCTTTAAATTTTAGAGTAGCGGTCAATAATGAAGTAGCTGCCATTAATTCACCGAGTAGGGTTTGGATCACTGGAGGATAATCATCAGAGGCTAGAATCGCGGCGAAGCTTTCTTGTAACTGCACAAGTTCACCGCGAACATTAGCTTTATTAAATACATAGCGGTGTAGCTGATCAAAATGAGACATAATTTTCTCTTACTGCTGTTTAAATTGAATGATTTTACGCCGTGCTTTTTTGTCCGGCCGCGTATCAGGCTTAGGGCTATGAAAAGCGCTCAGTTTGCGTGCTTGCGCATTTTTCTCTCGCTGGGCAATACTTTGTTCGGTCTCTGCATAGAGATTTTGCGCTTGAGGCGCACCCCGTCGGTGTTCAGTGAGCTCTTTTACTACGACCTCTTTACTGTCATAACCTGAGGGTAAAATGATAGTCGCACCTAACTCAACATTGCGACTTGGCTTGCATCTTTGCCCATTATATTGCACCTTACCGGATTGCACCATGTCTCGTGCAACGGAACGAGTTTTAAAAAATCGGGCGGCCCATAACCACTTATCCAACCTGATAATTTCTTTTGATTGGTTATCTTTAACGTTTTTCATACTTTTCAAATGTAATTTTAGTGTTTAATAGTTGTGGCCCTCTAGTCTACTGGTTATCATTGACCTGATTAACCGTGCATATAATGACCCAGAAGTGACAAAGAATGACTGTCGGTAGTACCAACCTTAGCCATATATGGCTGCAAATTAGTAAATATCAATCACAATTAAGCCTTGTGGTGGTAATTTTGCTAGTTTTATATCTTCTGGCCTTCCTTGCAGATATGACTTGGCGTCTTATCCCTAGCCCGCAATCCTCATTTGCACAATCGACCCAAACAAATACAAACTTACCGCAGAAGAAAACCGATAACGGTAGAATTAATTTAGCCCAATTAAAGAGTCTCAATTTGTTTGGTGATCTAACTGCAACGCCAGAAGAGGTTAAGGAAGAGGTGACAGACGCGCCTGAAACCAAATTAAACCTAACTCTAACCGGTGTAGTTGCCAGCGACGACGCGAACATCTCCGCGGCTATTATCCAAAATAAAGGCTTACAGAATACCTACGGCATCGAGGACGAAATCGATGGCACTAATGCTACATTACATGAAGTCTATGCAGACCGCGTTATTATTAAGAACGGTCCGCGCCGAGAAACCTTAATGTTAGACGGCATAGAATACGGCTCTGAGAAGCCAGTATTTCAACCGCCTATGACCAGTATCGCCGATGGTGAAACCATTGATAAAGAAGAGTATAAGTTACTCTCACCAGAGATTGCCGAATCAACACGAGAATTACAACGTAGCCCGACTAGTTTCATGGACTACATCCAAATCACTCCGCACACACCAAATGGCCAATTAGTCGGTTACCGTATCGCACCCGGTAAGAACCCAATTTTATTTAAAGGCGCTGGATTTGTCGCGGGTGACATTGTTACTGAAATCAATGGTTTAGATTTGACCGACCCACAACAAGCTTTAGAAGCAATGGCTGAACTTAGCGAAGCTCAGGCACTCCAATTGACAATTAATCGAGGTGAGGAATTACTCACTTTGTATTTGGACTTCCCAGCAGAGGAAGACAATGAACAGGATATATAAGGATAACTCTATGAGGCAAACAAGCCGCAGTATATTTAAAGGCTTATGTTTAGCAGCATGCGCAGCTATTTTGTCAGTTTCCGCAAACTTGAGTGCTGCGGAATACTCACCCAACTTTAAAAATACCGAAATAACCGAGTTTATTAATATCGTCGGTAGGAACTTGAATAAAACTATTATTGTTGACCCTAACGTGCGAGGCAAAATCAGTGTTCGCAGTTACGACTTGTTGACGGAAGAGCAATATTACCAATTCTTTATGAACGTTTTGCAGGTCTACGATTTTGCCGTAGTTGAAATGCCCAGTGGAATTCTCAAAGTCGTGCGCTCTAAAGACGCCAAAACATCAAATATTCCAGTAGTTGAAGGTACGCCCTTTGACGGTGATGAAATGATCACCCGTGTGGTACCTGTTTACAATGTTCCGGTACGCGAACTTGCGCCTATCCTACGTCAACTTAATGACCAAGCAGGCGGCGGTAACGTCGTCAGTCACGATCCATCGAACGTGATGATGTTGACCGGCCGAGCTGCTGTTGTGAATCGTTTGGTGGAGATTATCGAACGAGTTGACCAAGCTGGTGATGAAGAAGTTGAGATAGTAAAACTTAAATATGCCTCTGCCGGTGAAATGGTCAGGATCATTGATAACATCAACAAATCCTCTAATAAACAAGCTGGTACTGGCAAGTCAGACCCGCGAGTAGTGGCTGATGATCGTACCAACAGTGTGATTGTAAGTGGCGACAACAAATCCCGTCAGCGCCTAATTAAACTGATCACCAAAATGGACCAAGAGCTGGAAAGCAATGGTAATACCCGGGTAATTTTTGTGAATTACGCCAAGGCAGAAGAGTTAGTAAAAGTGCTACAGGGTGTCAGTGCCAGTATTCAAGCAGAAGAGCAAGGCGCAGCGGCAAGTACTAGCCGAGGCAGAGGCTCTAACAACCGAGAAGTCAGTATCGACGCTCACGCAGACTCCAATGCGCTAGTTATCACAGCTGAACCCGATATGATGCGCTCATTAGAAGAGGTGATCCGCCAGTTAGACATTCGCCGCGCCCAAGTTACCGTAGAAGCGATTATCGTCGAAGTATTTGAAGGTGACGGCACTACGCTAGGTGTGCAGTGGGGCAGCGAGAAGTTTGGCGCTCAACAGTTCACCAACGGTGTAGTCGGCATAGGTTCTTTAGCTGTAGCTGTAGACCAAGCAGAAGACAAGACCACTTCAACTACGGGTTTTGATGATAACGGCGAACCCTACTCTTATGACACCACAACTACCGGTGACTTAACCAGTCTGGCGTCTCTATTGGGCGGCGTGAACGGTTTCTTGGTCGGGGTAGTCAAAGATGGTTGGGGAGCCGTGTTGCAAGCCGTGAGTACAGACACAAACTCAAATGTACTGTCTGCTCCTCATCTTACCACCATGGATAACGAAGAAGCCTTCTTCATTGTGGGTCAGGAAGTACCTATTATTACTGGTTCCTCAACGGGCTCAAATAATGCCAACCCATTTCAAACTATCGAGCGTAAAGAAGTGGGTATCAAACTCAAAGTCACACCGCAAATTAACGAAGGTGATGCAGTTCAAATGCTGATTGAGCAAGAAGTATCTAGTGTCAGCGGCGCGACATCAGTGGATATCGCTATCAATAAACGTGAAATAAAGACCACAGTAATAGTCGATGATGGCGGCACTATAGTCTTAGGTGGTCTGATCGATGAAGATGTACAGGAAAGTATTTCCAAAGTGCCTCTCCTTGGCGATATACCGTTTTTAGGTAACCTGTTCAAATCGACCACCACCAGCAAACGTAAACGTAATTTAATGGTCTTCATTCGCCCGACAATTGTTCGTGACGGTGCAACCATGAATACCATTAGTCATAGAAAATATAACTTTATCCGTGCAGAGCAGTTGAAGCGCCAATCAGAGGGTATTTCTTTGATGCCCTTTACGGAAAGTCCAGTTTTACCTGAATGGAATGAAGCGCTAGAGCTTCCCCCTTCATTTGAAGAGTATTTGATGAAGAAAGATCAGGAAAGCAAGGATTGATAACGATGGAATCGGCACATGAAACAGCGCTAAACTCTGACCTAATCGAGCCGGAATTAGACTTAGACACCCCGATAGAAGAAGACCAGCATAAGCAGTTGGCGTTTGGCTTTGCCAAACGTCACAAAGTACTATTGGATACCGGTGAACAACCGGCTGTTTTGTACTATACCCCGAGCACCGATTTTTCAGTGTTTGTTGAAGTGCGCAGGTTCCTAGGTGCAGACTTTCAATTGCGCGAAATACCCGAAGAAAAATTTGAAGGGTTACTAACCAGCGCATTCCAGCGAGATTCGTCTGCCGCTAAGCAGTTAATGGAAGATATCGGTAACGAAAGTGACTTATTTGCGCTGGCTGAAGAGCTGCCTGATACCGAAGATTTGCTCGAAAATGAAGATGACGCCCCGATTATCAAGCTCATCAATGCCATGTTAGGCGAAGCCATCAAAGAAGGTGCGTCGGATATTCATATCGAAACCTTTGAAAGCCAATTAATTGTGCGCTTTCGAGTCGACGGTGTATTACGAGAGATTTTGCGGCCAAATCGTAAATTATCATCCATGTTAGTATCCCGTATCAAAGTAATGGCTAAACTGGATATTGCTGAAAAACGCGTACCGCAAGATGGACGTATCACGTTACGGATTGCTGGACGGGCGGTAGATGTGCGGGTGTCCACCATGCCATCTAGTCATGGTGAAAGAGTTGTTTTACGTTTGCTGGATAAAAATAATGCGCGACTAAATTTAACTGATTTAGGGATGACAGCTGAAAACCGCAAGCATTTTTCCTCACTCATTCGTAAACCTCACGGTATTATTCTAGTAACCGGCCCCACGGGCTCAGGTAAAAGCACCACTTTGTATGCCGGACTATCCGAGATTAACTCCAAAGATCGGAACATCTTAACGGTTGAAGATCCTATCGAGTTTGATTTGCAGGGCATTGGGCAAACCCAAGTTAATCCGCGAGTTGATATGACCTTTGCCCGCGGACTCCGGGCCATATTACGTCAGGATCCTGATGTGGTTATGATAGGTGAGATTCGCGACTTAGAAACCGCCCAGATTGGCGTGCAAGCCAGTTTAACCGGGCACTTAGTCTTATCTACATTACACACCAATACCGCGGCCGGCGCAATTACCCGCCTTGAAGATATGGGGATTGAACCCTTTCTTTTATCTTCTAGTTTGCTGGCGGTGTTATCCCAACGCTTAGTGAGAACCCTTTGTCCGGATTGCAAGATATCACACCTGCCCACCGCAGCTGAATGTGTCGCCTTAGGGATTGAACCAAATGACCAAAGTCGTCAAGTGTGCAGCCCTAAGGGTTGCGCAGCATGTAATCAAACGGGCTATCGTGGAAGAACCGGTATCCATGAGTTGCTAATTGTCGACGAACCCATACGTGACCTAGTTCACAATGGCCATGGTGAGCAGGCGATCGAAAAATATGTACGACAAAACACCCCTAGTATCCGTGAAGATGGCTGCGATAAAGTACTTCTTGGTATCACTTCACTAGAAGAAGTGTTACGTGTTACGCGGGAGGACTAAGTGTGGCAGCCTTTGCCTATAAAGCGCTCAACCAAAATGGTCGAAGTAAAAGCGGTGTCCTAGAAGGGGACAATGCCAGACACATACGCCAGCAACTCCGCGACTCAGATCTAATCCCATTAGAGGTTGAGCAGGTCAGTGAAAAAGAAAAAGCCGCTAACAAAGCCAGTTTTAGTTGGTTAAAGCGGGGCATATCTGCCGGCGATTTAGCTTTATTGACTCGCCAGATAGCCACCTTAGTTGAATCGGCTTTACCATTAGAAGAGGCATTGTTAGCTGTAGCAGAGCAGTGTGAAAAGCCCCGCCATAAAAATATGATGATGGCGGTACGCAGTAAAGTTGTCGAAGGGCATTCTTTGGCAGATGCGATGGCAGAATTTCCCCATGTATTTGACGAGTTATTCCGTGCCATGGTTGCAGCGGGAGAAAAATCCGGCCACCTTGATACCGTGCTCAATCGACTCGCAGACTACACCGAAAAACGTCAACAAACCCGAAGCCAAATCACTCAAGCGATGGTTTATCCTGCCATCATGCTGTTTTTCGCCTTTGGCATAGTATTTTTGCTGTTAACTGTAGTAGTACCCAAAATTATTGGCCAGTTTGATAATATGGGCCAAGAACTGCCCACTATTACCAATATAATGATCACTATTAGTAATTGGTTACAGAACTATGGCTTGATCATGTTTGTAGTGATTATTCTTCTGGTCGTCCTCGCCCAAAGATTGTTACAAAAACCGGCCATGAAGATGCGCTACCATCGTTTTATTTTAACCCTACCGTTAATCGGTAAGTTGTCTAAAGGTCTTAACACCGCCCGCTTTGCCAGTACTTTGAGTATCCTAACTGCCAGTGCAGTCCCCCTATTGGAAGCGATGCGCATCGCTGGTGATGTGTTGGAGAACCTGCATATCAAGAAGGCCGTAGCTGAGGCCGCAATCAACGTAAAAGAAGGCTCAAGTTTGCGCGCGGCACTAGATAAAACCAAGATGTTCCCTCCTATGATGATGCATATGATTGCATCTGGTGAACGAAGCGGTGAACTGCAACAAATGTTAAAACGCGCAGCCGATAATCAAGACAGGGAATTTGAGGCCTTAGTCAGTGTCTCATTGAAGGTGTTTGAACCAATATTAATTGTTTCGATGGCAGCCATTGTACTGTTCATCGTATTAGCAATCTTGCAACCGATCTTAGCATTAAACAACATGGTGAATATGTAATGAAAACAATGAATCAGGCGCGTCGCGCATTCAGTCGCGGCTTCACATTGATTGAAGTGATGGTGGTACTGTTAATTATCGGCATTATGGCTGGTCTGGTGGCCCCGCAAATTCTGGGTTCCCAAGAAGAAGCCCAGCGTAAGGCCGCGGCCGTCGATATTCAATCACTTGAAAGTGCATTAACCCGCTACAAGCTGAGCAATAACCGATTCCCTACAACAGAGCAGGGCTTAGAGGCGCTTATTAGCGCTCCAACTATTGATCCTATACCACGCAATTATCCAAATGGCGGCTATATTACCCGATTACCTAAAGATCCTTGGGATAACCCGTATCAATTAGTCAGTCCGGGTGAGTTGGGTGTTATCGATATTTTTTCTAACGGACCTGATGGCGAGCCAGGGACAGACGATGATATCGGCAATTGGAATTTAGGCGAATATCTTAACTAGGATCAAACCTTTGACTAAGCTAACACGCGCGCTCAATCAACAACGGGGTTTTACCCTGATAGAAATCATGGCGGTGTTAGCTATTATGGGGTTGGTTGTCAGTCTGGTGACCTTTCGTAATTTCGGCACTTCTGCCGCTGAAGACTTGGATAAGCAAGCTAAGCGTTTTCAAGTTGTGGTGGATATGGCATCGGATTTCGCTGTTCTCAATCAGCAGGAACTTGGTATTAGAATTGAACCTAAAACCAACGAATATCTATTTATGTGGCTCGATGATGAACAAAACTGGCAACTTCTAGAGGGAGAGAAAGTTTTCTCTGCTTACCAATTACCTGAAAAATTTAAACTTGAGTTAGAACTTGAAGACTTACCTTGGGTAGAAGAAGACAATTTATTTAGCGATGGAGTGTTTAACGAAACCCTGTCCTTTGATCAGAACCGAGTCGAAATCGGTCAGGATGAAACCAACAAAAAGCTACCGCCACCACAAATCATGTTGCTCTCCAGTGGTGATATCACGCCTTTTAGTTTACTGATGATGTATGAGCCAGACTTTAGCGAAGATGACCCCGTATATTACAAGCTCAATGCCTTAGATAGTGCCCCTATCGAACGCTTAGGACCACTGAGAAACCCCGATGAATAAGTCACATCACACCTCAGGTTTTACCTTGCTGGAGGTTATGTTGGCGTTGTTAATTTTTGCCATCACTGGCACCGCCATAATGAAGGCAGCAACCGACCATCTAGCCGGCGTTGCCCAGATTGAGGACATCACTTTTGCAACTTGGGTGGCCAATAATCGACTTACACTACTTAATATACAAACTACTTGGCCACCAAGAGATAACCTCAAAGGCTCAGAAGAGATGGCTGGTAGAACCTGGTACTGGCAGCAGAAAACCCTGAAAACTCAAGATAAAGATCTCATCGGCATAGATATTACCGTTGGGCTTGATGAAACGTATCAAAGCAGCGTGACCAGCGTCACCAGTTACTTAACCAAACCACAAGTGGCCACCACCCGATGAAACGGCCATCGCTGGGTTTCACCCTGATTGAAATATTAATCGCCGTGGCCATTTTCACCCTGATCGGCATGGCATCTACTGGTGTGATGACTGCGGTAATCGATAGTGACAAACTATCTGAACAGCGTTTTGATAAATTACAAACCTTGCAACGTGCCATGCTAATCATAGAAAGGGATTTACTGCAGGCCGTGCCTCGAGCGATTCGTATTGAAGGTCAGCAGAACCAAATTGTCATGAACGGACAGAAAAATCTGTTCGAAAGCGAAGCCTATGGCCTTGGCTTTGTTCGGGCAGGATGGCAAAACCCGCAATTGATGTTGCATCGCAGTACCTTGCAAGGCGTTGCTTACCGCATGCAAGAAGGCCGCTTAGAGCGCTTATATGGTAACTATGTTGACAACGTTATTGGTTTTGAGCCAAAAGTTAGGGTGCTACTAACAGAAATCAATGATTTTCAATTGGCCTTTTTAACCGACAGTGGTGAAGATCCAGCAGATTCGGAAAATTGGGAAGAGAGCTACTCTGGCAATATTCTACCCATTGCCATAACTGTGACTATTGATAGCAAAGATTTTGGCCTCATTCAGCGTAAATTTATTCTGGGTTCACAAGATTGATGAAGACTTCTGGACCAATTTATAAGCAACAGGGGGTAGCCTTAATCATAGTGCTCATGATTGTTGCGTTAGTCGCTATTATCGCCACGGAAATGGGCAGCCGCTTGCAACTTCAGGTGTCTCGAGCCACCAATATAAAAGACAATAACCAAGCCTATTGGTACGCTATGGGCGCCGAACAATTTGCTAAAAAATCTATTTTGGAGTTAATCAAAAAAGACGCTGAGGTGGTTTCATTAGAAGGCGATTGGTCTGAAGAATTTACATTTCCATTGGAAGGCGGAGGCATTCAGGCTCAGCTTACAGATATGCAAACCTGTTTCAATCTGAATGCCCTTAGCACTCGTCAAAATAATACCTCCGAGCAGAATGGCAATATCAAAAGCCCTAACAATAACCCATCCAATGGTTCAGATGACAACAAGAATAATAGCGGTGGTGGGGCCCAAGTTGGTGCCGTGTCAGAAAGTGCTTTGGCGTTTTATCGATTACTAGATGAAGCGGTTCCTGATTTAGATAACTACTCTAAAGAGGTTGTTCGCGACTCATTAATAGACTGGTTGGATGAAGATGATAGGCTCAGCCAAAGTGGCGCTGAAGACCCGGATTACTCTGCTTTAGTGAGCCCTTACTTGGCCGCAAACTCATTAATGGTAAGTAAATCTGAGCTACGCTTAGTCAATGGTGTACAACCTCAATGGATAAACTCATTGATACCACTTGTCTGCGTCATCCCTCAGTTGAGCGAGATGAGAGTTAACGTGAACACGTTTAAACCAGAACAAGCGCCGATTCTTGCGGCGTTAACCGGCGCGCCGTTATCAGACATTCAAAGCCTTATCAATAATCGCCAGCCCAGTGGTTATAAAACAATTGCAGAATTTACCAGCGAAAGTCTGTTTGCCAACTACCCTTTGAGCGATGACCAACTGAAGTGGTTTGATGTAAAAACAGAATACTTTTTATTACACACCAAGACCCGCTACAATAACGCCACATTTGCCATGACATCCCTATTAAAACTAGAGAGCAATGAGAAAGTGATCGTGATCAGGCGAGAATTTGGAGGAGTTCATTAATGGAAAATCTTGTTATCCGCTTGGGATCGACACCCAGTGATAATGTACACTGGGTGGTTTGGTCGGCTCAGCAACAAGAAATTATTGCATCTGGGGTATTGGATGATGCGAGCCAACTCGCCTCTTTGTCAGAGCGAGCAGGACAACGGCCTATCACAGCATTAATTCCCGGTTGCGATGTGCTACTCAAGTGGGTGACCATGCCCGCCAAAGCATCACGAAAGGCACTCAGCGCCATTCCTTATATCTTAGAAGAGGAACTCAGCACCGATATCAGCCAACAGTTCTTTGCTTTGGGTGACAGAAAGGGCATTCTACAAGCAGTAGCAGTAGTCAACAAACAGAAAATGCATGCGTGGTTAAGCGCGATTAAAGACGCAGGCTTATATTGCGATAAATTGCTACCTGACGTATTGGCGGTGCCGTTTGAAGCAGACACCTGGAGTTTGCTGACCATGGGTCAACAGGGCATCATTCGGCAAGATGAATGGCAAGGCTTACAGGGTGACATCAGTTGGTTATTGCCAGCAGTTGAACACTATGCTAAACAACAAGCCACCCCTTTAAAAATTGCCAATCATAGCGACCAAAGTCTGTCTCACTTAGCCAATGTAGAAGATTTACCCCAACAACTTGATATGCCTATGCAACTGCTCGCTACCGGCGCGCTCAAAAGCCCATTCAATTTGTTGCAAGGGGACTTTAAAGTTAAGAAGAAGAGCAGCGGAAATTGGCGACAATGGCAGGTTGCCGCGGTATTAGCCATATTGGCTTTAATCGTCACTGTGACAGATAAAAGTTTGCAGTTAACGCAGTTACAGCAAGAAAGCAAAGCACTAACAGCTAAGATGCAAGCCGAGTACAAGCGCGCGTTCCCTAATGCTGGGCAACCTCGTTTTGTTAAAGCCGCGATGGAAAAAGGCATGACACGCTTAGAAAGCGGTGGCGGCACTATTTCAATGGTCACTATGTTGGCCCAACTAGGCGATGCCTTTGAGAGCAGTCAGGTCAAGCCACAAACCTTGCGTTTCGACAGCAACCGCTCTGAACTGCGCATGCAGGTTGCGGCTAAAAACTTCGAGGCATTAGAGCGCTTTAAACGTTTGGCTGAAGAAAAGGGCTTTGAAATCCAACAAGGCGCTATTAATAACAAAGACAACCAATTAATTGGTTCGTTAACTATCAGGAGCTAATATGAAAATTTGGTTAGAAAAATATCATCAGCTTACTGATCGCGAGAAGATACTAGTCGTGACGTCCGTCGTTCTCATTGTCATCGTTTTATTTTATCTGTTGGTGTGGTCACCGATAAACTCAGCACTCGCTACCCACCAAAAAACGGTAGAAGGTAAACGAGATGACATGGCCTGGATAGAAAAAAATAGTAATCGTGCTATCCAACTGCGAGGCTCAGGAGGCAGTAAATCGGTATTTACGGGCTCCTTACCCCAGGCAGTCAACCAGTCTGCCAGTCGCATTAATATTGCAATATCACGTATGCAGCCTCAAGGCGATGAACTCAAAGTCTGGGTTGACCAAGCACCGTTCAACGATGTGATCAGTTGGCTACAAAGTATGGAGAATTCAGGCATTAAGATTATCAATGTCGATTTATCCGAAGCCAATGCGCCGGGTATGGTTAAAGTTAGAAGTTTACAACTAGGGAAGTCATGATTCAGTTTTTAAAATGGGCCGTGCTAGGCATAGCCGCGTATCTATGTTTTCTAATTGCCAAAATGCCTGCCCAGCAATTGGTTAATCGAATTGAGTTACCCAAAAATATTTCGATTGTGGGAGTGCGGGGCACCATCTGGCAAGGTAAAGCTAGCCAAGTTTTGGTTAATAATGTCGCCATTGATAACGTCAAATGGCAATTGTCATTCTGGTCTTTGTTGACGGCCAATCTGCATCTGGACATAGACGCAGGTGATATGCGAGCCAGCGATAAAATATCCGCCAAGGGCCCAATAACCGTCAACTTGTTAGATAAAAATCATTTAAAGGCGGAAAACTTCTCGATTTATATGCCGGCCAGTATGATCTTAGCTCAGGTTAAATTGCCCATTTATGTAGATGCAGAGGGGCGCTTTAAACTACAAATAGACGAATTAGATTACCCCAGCGTTTGCACTACACTAAAAGGCACTGGCCAATGGTTAAATGCTGGTGTGGATGGCATTGTCGGCTTATCTGAGCCGCTCACCTTAGGCAATTTCAGTGCCCAGTTAGGCTGTATTGAAAACGATGTATTAGTGTCGATTGACCCGCAAAATATTTTCAATCTGTCTGCCGATGCTAGGTTACCGCAAAGCTTAAAAGTGTCGATCGATGGCAAGTTCAAACCGGACGATAGCCTACCAAAGCAAGTCAAAGAAGCGGCCAAATTCTTCGGCCGTACCGATGCGCAAGGTTACTACACAATCAAATTCTAAACGATGGTTGATTTCTTGCAATCAGCAGAAACATAATGACAAATGACTTTGGGGCATCTGAACAGAAGCCCCAAGTGACCTCAACTAACGCTCACCAAATGCTTCGGTGGTTGTTTTTCGTAAAGGCTTAAGTAAGTATTCCATTACCGTACGATCGCCTGTACGTATATCTACCTGAGCGGTCATGCCAGGCAAAATGGCCAACTCTTTACCTGCAGTAGTCATCGCCGGATAACTAAAAGTTGAAATGTGTACGCGATAGTAAATTTCTTCGCCCCGCGCAGTTTCATTCTTAAGGGTATCTGGACTCACATACACCACTTTACCGATGACGGCACCAAAAATCGTGTAATCGAATGGGTCAAAGCGAATCGTCGCTTCCAAACCGGGTTGCACATTAGCAATGTCAGCGGGGCGCACTTTAGCTTCAACAATTAAATCATCCCCAACCGGAATGATCTGCATTAATTCTTCACCCGCTCGCAGCACACCACCTACAGTAGTTACGCGGACATTTTTGACAATACCCGGAACTAAGGCTGTAAATACACTGTCTTCGAGTTGCTGCTGGCGTTGGGTCAATATTTGGATATTCTGCGCAATAGCATCTTCTGTTTTGGTTAGCTCGATACGCGCATCTTCTAGATATTGATTGCGTCTATTTATTAGTTTTGCTTCAGCGTCATTTTGGGCCCGTGCAGCACGTATCACTTCCGATTGATTAACATCCCCTGACTTAGCCAAATTTTCAATTAGCGCGGTTTCTTCACGTGTTAAATTGACCGCAACGGTTAGGGTTCTTAATTCTTCGGCCAAACCAACCCGCCGCTGTTTGAATAATGCCTGTTCAACATTGACCAGTTCAGGAAAGCGCAGCACATCTGGCGCAAAAGTCAGCTGTTGCTCTTCCATCACCTCTGCCCGTAAACGGGTCGCTTTTGCTTTTAGAGCGGAAAGCCGCACATCGATTTCTTTAACCGCTGCGCCCAGGCGTGTTTGATCCAACTGAGCGAGAATTTGTCCGCTTTGTACACGGTCACCTTCGCGCACGTTAATACTGGCCAATACCCCACCATCAACGGCTTGGATAACCTGTACGCGACTACTGGCAATAACTTCACCGGTGGCTCGGGCCACCTGATTAATACGGAAGATAGACGCCCAGCCAATAAAGATAATTAATCCAAGCAACAGCAACCATAAAACAGCGGAAAACTTGCGGCGATGGTAATTCTCCAGATGCGCAACCGCGTTCTTATTTGCTTCACCATCAAGGGGGAAAAAACTATCAAATAACATTCGGTAATCCCTTGTTCATTTGCGCCAGTTTTGCATGGGTTGCCTGCTGGTTTTTGGCTCTTTTTGCACTTTGCTTGGCCATTAGCTTCGGGATCACAGTGTCGGGTTTACCATCTTCAATCACTTCACCCCGATTAACTACCACCACGCGATTAGCCAGTTGTGCGGCTAAGCCCGGGCGATGGGTAGAAAGGATTAAAATATCCTCTGGCTTAAGCTGAGATTGAATGGCCTCAAACACCTGCTTTTCGGTTTCAACATCTAACGATGACGTCGGCTCATCGAGTAACCAAATTTTGGGCTGTCCAAGCAGTACCCGCCCAAGACCGACTAACTGGCGTTGACCGCCGGATAAACCCTCACCGCCTTCGCTGATTTCTAAATCCATACCCAAGGGGTTGTCCGCTGCAATCTTGTCAATACCCAACAATTCGCAGACGTGTAGCAAATGAGAATCACCCGCCACACCAGATAAATCCAGATTAGAACGCAAGGTGCCTTTGAACATATGCACAGATTGGGGAAGATAGCCCACATGGTTAGCGACAATATTGGGATCAATTTCCCAAAGGTCAGCGTTGCCCAATCGCACTCGGCCTGCTGAAGGACGATATAAACCTGCCAGCACTTTGAGCAAGGTTGATTTGCCAGAGCCTACAGGACCCAGCAGCGCAACACGTTCACCTTGTTTAAAACTCAACTGACTAATACTTAGCTGCTTTATTGGACTCTGTGGATAAGAGAAGGTTAGCCCTTCAAGTTCAATTTGATCCGGCGCTTGATCAGGCAACAACAATGTTTTACCCAAGGGTCGTTCTTTTTCTTGCAACAATACCTGATTGACCATTTGCAGTGCTTGGCTAACATTCTGCCACTGAGCGAAAAACTGCACACTTTGCGCAATCGGCGCAATCACACGTCCGCCTAGAAGACTACAAGCAATTAATGCGCCCATAGTAAGGTTACCCGCTTCAATCTGCCCTACGCCTACTACGATGGCACTCACAAAGGCTATCATCGCTAGGCTGTTGGTGGTTACCATAGCCTGGTTACTGATTGCTTTTTGTTGAATATTGTACTGTGAAATGGTTTTGGTTATATCTTTCCACTGCTCGGAAAAACGCCAGCCAGCATTGTTACTACGAATAGACTCTGCACCTTGAATGGCATCAACTAACAAACCTTGACGTTCATTGGTGCGCATCATTTGCTGCTGCATTAGTCGACGCAAACGGCGCTGGGTCATCCATCCCAGAAGAATTGCCACCGGCAGTAGCAAAACATAAACCCAAGCTATAGGGCCACCCACTAAGGCAATGAAGCCTATAAACATTACAGCAAATGGCAGATCAACTAACGAGAAGACCACACTGGAGGTGAAAAATTGTCTGACTTGGTCCAGCCCACCAACCTGCGCGGCGAGTGTACCTAAACTGCGCGGCCGAGTGTCCAACTGCAAGCCCATTACATGGTCAAATACCTGTTGGGAAACAGCCTTGTCTACCGCACAAGATACGCTGTCGAGGATCCTTGCGCGCACTGTTTTCAACAACCAATTCAATATTATAATGATCACCATACCTGCCACCAGAGTATGCAAAGTTGCATAGGCTAAAGTAGGCACCACGCGATCATAGACTTGCATGGCAAAAACGGGGGTAGCGATAGCTAAAATATTCACCACCAAAGAAGCGATCAGTGTGTCACGCAACCAGCGTCGTTCTTTAAACACCTCGTTCAGAACCAAGCGCGCGGCGATATTACCTCGAGAAAAAAATGCCGATTTTTGTTGAGCCTGCGGCGTACTGCGCAACCAAAGTAATAACTGGTTATCTAGTTCTTCACTTTGTAGCTCGTTACTATCGCCGTTGGCATTGGTGACTAACAGTAACCCATCAACGGATTTTTCGACTAACTGCCATTGCTGCTGATGCAGCACCATAGCAGGTAAACGCCGTTGGTCAAAACGGCTCCAATTCAACTGCGCGGCCTGTACGCCTTTTAGCTGTAGCATTTTTATCACTGCGGTTAGACGCTTGCTTGCAGTCGCCCCTTGCATCTCTTGTTCAACTTGGCCGCAAGCTTTATTTAATGCCCCGTCTTGAACTGAAACACCGATACGCTTCAACAATAACTTCAACACCCCAGCAGATAGCGGTTGTTGCAGATCATCAGAAGCTGTCCCCGCTTCAGTAGGTTGTGAAGGGGCTATTTTTGTTGTCATAACGTGTTTATACCTGCTAGTTGATCAAGCTTGCCAATCAAGGTCGCTACCCGTAGTGACAAGATCAGCCAGTCATTTTCGATTTGCGTGAGTTGGATGCGTTGCTGGGTTAATTCTCGTTGTGTATTTAGCACTTCGACCCATGTTTTATGGCCGCTTTGGTACTGCCGCACAAAAGACGCCATCGTTGCGCTTAATGATTCGACCACTTCACGCTGTGACACGATTGAATCTTCCTGCACTTTTCGATTCAGCATCAATATACTGACTCGTCGCTTAACATCACTCTTTGTGGCATAAAGATCGAATTTAGCCGCTTCTGAGCGAGCGATAGCGCTTTTAACCTGACCGCGTGACGTAAAGCCCATGCCATCGAAGTTCGCCACAAAATTCAGACCGTAACGGGTTCTATCTTGATTTAACTGTGAGCTGCCAATATCGTGATCTACTTGGAAATAGATATTCGGCGTTGAGGCGACTTTTTCTTTCTGAATTTCCAATTTTGCCACGTTCCAACGCTGGCGCTTCAATTCAAGGTCGGCGCTATTATTAATTGCACGGGTTTGGGCCTGTTGCGCACTAGGAAGTTCGGCCAAAAGAGGATCAACCGGCGTATCTGTAGTTACATAAATTTGAGTTAGCCCCTGTAACTCGGATAAGGCCACCAGTAGTTCGCCACCGATACTTTGGCGCTGAACTTGCGCCTGCAATAGACGGGAGTGAGCCAGTTTTACGTCTGCTTCGGTGGCTAAGGAGCCCTTTTGTCGGCGCTCAATACGCTGAAACAAAGTTTGATGTTGTTCGACATTATCATCAGCCACTAACCCTCGTTGGTTTATGCCTTCTATTTTGGCATAGACCACGGCGGTTTCTTCCATCAACTGACGCTGTACCTGTAACAATTCTAACTGCTGTGCAGTAAAGCCAGCCTCGGCTAAATCAATCGCACTGCTAATTTTGCCAAAGGTCCATACGGGTTGTTGTAAGCGCAGGACACCTCGATCATATTCGTTATCGAGGTTATTAGCCTGCAAAGATAGGGTTGGGTAGCGCCCAGCTTTAGCGCTATCTACTCGATAATGTTGTGCATCTAACTCAGACTGTTTGCTTTTGACTAAGGGGTGATGGTTGAGGGTAGCACGCAAAGCAGTAATCAAGCCCTGCTGCATATCTTGCTCCGCAGCTGCTGACAGAGTGCTCCATACCAACAGAATAAGTAGTAACACCTTGTGCCAAACACGCCACTTCAACAACAATTTTTGCAGCCTTTTATTAAATTGATTCACGCTAAAGGCATCTTGCCTGAAGTGCTGTAAAGAGAGCCTACAATGGCTCCCCGATTTGGGCCGTGTCATCTTGCCAGTACTCATTATCTTTTATCGAAGTTTTCTCAAGGGGAGCGCGACGGGCAGCTTTAGAGTCCAGTTTATTGGCCTTGTCATGCTCACCCACTTCACGATACGCACGTTGTAAGTTATCCCGCCATTCTTGCTGCCAGGGCACCTTGGCGAGGGCCTTTTCAATCATTGCAATGCCATCTTGCATATGACCTTTTTGCAAGTACACCAAACCCGTCATATAGAGGCAGGCCGCATGTTCAGGGTTGTGATGCAGCATCTTTTTAAACCTCAGCTCCGCCCCATCCAAGTCTCCTTGATGAAATAGCTCAACACCATTGGTAAGAAAGCCCGGCTCGGGCAAGCTGAGCATATCATTAATCGGATCAGGCTGACACTTGGCGTTGGTGCCTTTTATCAGCGGCGCAAGATAATCCTTATAACGAACCCAGCGCGCTTTGGAACTTTTGTAAATGGGCTGGCGAACTTGCCATACACTAGCGGTTTTTACGGTGCGATCCAGCTTGTTGAAATCAAGCACTTGAGGCTCCCATTCAACCCCGATAAATTGCAACATCTTACGCGCATGAATTTCTAGCTCGTCAACCACATTTTCATAATTTACTTCTAAGATATCGCCAGTAAACAACTGCTGCCAGTGATGCATCATCAGGTTGTGATCAGCTAATTGTTCGCCAATGTCTGTGAGATCATAAGCAAAGCCCATTCCGCCATGCTTCGCCTGATAGTCCGTAAAATAGTTAGAAATAGCAATATCTCGCGGATCACGGCGAACTGAGATAATTTTGGCGTTTGGGAACAGAAATTTGATCAAACCAATATGTTCAAAATTATGCGGTAATTTATCCACCACATGCTTGGCGTCTGGGGCAAGCTCCTGCATTTCTTTTAATATGTTATTCGCAATGCCCGCACTGACTTCAGGGGTTAAATCGTCTACACAATCTGGATAACTGCGCCCCGAGCCCACATGCCGCTCCCAACGGTTCAAGCCCTGTGCCACCTGCGGGATCAAGCCTAATTCCCCTGCGCCGAAGATTTGACTGTGGCTAGCAATAATCTGCTCAACCAAGGTCGTTCCCGAGCGTGGCATACCTACCACAAAAACCGGCAAGGTAGTTTGAACCCCATGTTCCCTACGATGTTCAAATAGCGCTTTAGAAAATCCGTAGCGAATACGTGCACACTGGTTGCGGTGAGCCTTGGCATCATAGGGCAGGAACTTTTTGCTGGCCTGATTTGCTTGCTTAGCAAACTCGAAAGCTTGTGGGTAATCTCCCCGCTTCTCCCACGCGGCAGCAAGTTGAAACAATAAACCAGAGCACAGTGGGCCCTCTAAACTTGGCATTTTGGCCGCTTTAGCGAGTTTATCGAGCACGCTTTCATCTTCTGGAAAACGCCTTGCGTTAATTAGGCCGGCATAGCCTTTAATTGGATCGAGTTGTTTAACACGTTCGAATAATTCGATGGCTTCGTCTATTTGGCCACGTTGCATCTGCTGTTGAGCTAAACCCTGTAATGCAGGAATAAAGTTTTTTCTTTCAATTAATATCTTGCGAAACATGCGCTCTGCCAGCTCAAAGTTTTGCTCTTGGCTTTCCACCATGGCTAAGGCATTGCTAGCTTGAGCTTGTTGCAGGCTAATTGCTTCAACGGGATGGGCTTCATTAGGTTGCAATACTTCGGCCAGCGCAACGGCTTTTTGCGCCGCGTGTCGTGCTTTTCCTTCGAACCTGTGCATGCTGATAAGTGCGAGCTTGACCCACAAGCCAATATTATCCGGCTCTAGTTTAAGCGCTTTTCGGACGAGATTGATCCCTTGTACAAAATGACCTTGCACCTGATACAATTCAGACAACTGCATACACAGGCTAATATTGTGCGGTAAAGATTTTAAATATTCGCGTAAGATTTCTTCCGCTTGCTGGTGTAAGTCATGTCCAGCTAATAGTTGGGCGTAGTGACTTAGTCGATGAATAAAATCAGCTTTGCTGATCTCATCTTGTTGCAGCGCTGCAAACTGCTCCTGCAGCCACCTTTCCGCAAAGGCATACTCTTGCTGCTCAACCCAGAGCCTGATCTGCAAGTCTTGCAGTTGCTGAAGATGCTGTTGATTTAACCCATCTGGCAACTCGGCGCTAATCTGTGCAAGTGCTTCATATGCTTGATGCAGAGTCGCTTGTGCGGCTTCATAGTGTGAGTCATCTAACTGTAAGTGGATAAGAAGAATGGCAACCGCAATGCGCTGGGGCTCAAGCTCAAAGGCTTGCTTAAATAGGTTTTGCGCTGCCTCGGCGTTTTCCTCATGCATACGACACTGACCCAAGCGCGCTAATGCTAAAGCATGCTCTGGCTGTTGCGTGACGACATGATCAAGCAGGGCAACTGCGCTGTCCAACTGTTGCATCAAAATACATACCGCGGCCAGATCCACCAAACTGTCAAGGTCAAGCTCTGTCTGATAAAGCTGAGCCTGTTCGAAGGTTTGCTCAGCTTGGAGGGTGTCGCCCAACAGACCATGGGACAGCGCCAACAGCGGCAATACCGCTGGGTCTTGGGTTTCATGCCAGATGCTCTGACTCAATTCCCGTAACTCGCTATATTGCTGCTGATCCGCCAGTTTCCTAAGCAACCTTAAGCTGTTGTTCACTATAGTGGCCTTAGCTTAGAACCTGTGTGGCCGCAATGGAGGTGGGCAGCGTATTGACTGCAGTAACAGCTCCGATATTACCATGAGATCCTATGCCAGCGTAGATATCAACAGTGCTGAAGCCTCCGTTGGCTGCGCGTTGCATCAAGCCGGAGATTGGAATGTAAACGGCGTAACTACCAAAACCAGTAGAGTATGTTATGGAGCTAGCTGTAATTCTAGTACTAGTGATGTTGCCGTTTGCCCCTCCAACTATGGGGCTGCCATTACCCACAAGGTGTATGGTATCGTCGCTGCTGAGAAAATCTGCCCCAGCCCAAGGGGAAGATTGGCTCATCAAATGAGAATCCGAGTCGACTATAATATATATGTCATAGGTGACACCAGCTGCAAACGTTCTGCCAGAATGATTCGATGACGTACCGGCGATCATATCGAAAACGACTATGGTTGTGTCTACTGGTGGCGCTTCGGTAGTGAAGTCAAGGGTGGTGCTATCTGTAATCCCGGCATAGGCATTGCCTGAGCTATCAACAATGGCTGTTGATGCAATCTGGACGTTGTAGTTAGCACTGGTATTGGCAAAATCTACAGATGGATTAATGGTTAATTGGTTACTGCTGATTGAAAGCTGCCCGCCGTGGGACGCGACATCGATAGTGATGGTTTGTGAGCCATCGCTGATCACAATGTTGCCACTACCTAGCGCAATGCTCTCGTTGAAATTAACTACGATATTGGCGTCAAGGGCTACGCCAGTAGCATTGTCGGTGGGTGAGCTGCTACTAAAGGTTGGACTATTGGCATCAATGGCATCGCCTGCTTGGCTGATGGCTGTGGTAAAGGTCGCGCTAGGGTTACCGGCTGCATCTTCGAGTATAAATGAAACTGGTATATCCGCCCCTGCTGCAATATCAGTGTGACCTTCAGCCACGGTATAGGTAGCGCTATAGCTGCCGCCGCCATTATCTGTAAAACCGGTGACTGCCACGCCGTTAATCGTTCCGCTAGATAAACTTAAACCCGCTTCGCTGGCGGTAATAGAGACTGTCACCGCATCCCCAATGTTCATTGCTGCATTAGGAATACTCACTGCACTTATGCTGGCCGCACTGCTATCAATGGTAATTGCCAATGCGGATGAAGCCGCACTTGTATTGCCCGCAGCGTCGGTGGCAGTTGCCGAAACATTATAGGTTCCATCAGTTAGAGATACTGGAGTCATGCTCCAATTGCCAGATCCGTCGGCTGTTGTGGTACCAACTGAGGTTGAACCAATGAAAAGCTCAATTACGGCATTGGCTTCCGCTGTACCATTAAAAGTTGGCGTGAAATCATTGGTTAGGTTATCTGTAGCAGAGACGCCTGTATCAGAGCCGGCAGCAAGATCTGGTGCAGCCACAGTGGGTGTATTAGCATCTATAGCATCGCCACCTTGGCTAATTGCTGTGGTGAAGGTCGCGCTAGAGTTACCGGCTGCATCTTCGAGTATAAATGAAACAGGAATATCCGCCCCGGCCGCAATATCAGTGTGACCTTCTGCCACTGTATAGGTGGCGCTATAGTTGCCGCCGCCATTGTCGGTAAAACCAGTGACGGCCACGCCATTAATTGACCCGCTGGCTAAACTCAAACCTGCTTCGCTAGCAGTGATTGACACCGTAACAGCGTCACCCACGTTCATCGCTGCATTAGGGATGCTAACAGCACTGATGCTGGCCGCACTGCTATCAATGGTAATTGCCAATGCGGATGAAGCCGCACTTGTATTGCCCGCGGCGTCAGTGGCAGTTGCCGAAATATTATGCCCCCCGTCAGCTAGAGTTGGGGTAGTAAAACTCCAATTACCCGAACCGTCGGCTGTTGTTGTGCCAAGTGACGTTATACCTGAGAAAACCTCAATTACGGCATTGGCTTCCGCTGTACCGTTAAAGTTTGGCGTGCTATCACTAGTTAAGTTATCTGTAGCAGAAATGCCTGTATCAGAGCTGGCAGCAAGATCTGGTGTAGAAGGCGCATTAGGTGTATTAGCATCTATGGCATCGCCTGCTTGGCTGATGGCTGTGGTAAAGGTAGCGCTAGGGTTACCTGCACTGTCTTCTAGCACAAATGAAACCGGAATATCTGCCCCTGCTGCAATATCAGTTTGACCTTCAGCCACCGTATAGGTAGCGCTATAACTGCCGCCGCCATTGTCGGTAAAGCCGGTAACAGCCACACCGTTTATGCTGCCGCTGGCTAAACTTAAACCCGCTTCGCTAGCAGTGATTGACACAGTAACAGCGTCACCCACGTTCATTGCTGTATTTGGAATACTCACTGCGCTGATGGTTGGGCTATTGGCATCTATGGCATCGCCCGCTTGGCTGATGGCTGTGGTGAAGGCCGCGCTGGGGTTACCGGCTGCATCAGTCAATACAAATGAAACCGGAATATCTGCCCCGGCTGCAATATCAGTGTGACCTTCAGCCACCGTATAGGTCGCGCTGTAGCTGCCGCCGCCATTATCGGTAAAGCCAGTGACTGCCACACCGTTTATGGTGCCACTAGTCAAGTTTAATCCCGCTTCGCTGGCAGTGATTGACACTGTCACCACATCACCCACGTTCATCGCTGTATTTGGAATACTGACTGCACTGATGCTGGGTGCACTGGCATCAATGGTAATTTCAAGTGGGGATGAAGCCGCACTGGTATTGCCCGCGGCGTCGGTGGCAGTTGTCGAAACATTATAGGTTCCATCAGTTAGAGATACTGGAGTCATGCTCCAATTGCCAGATCCGTCGGCTGTTGTGGTACCAACTGAGGTTGAACCAATGAAAAGCTCAATTACGACATTGGCTTCCGCTGTACCGTTAAAGGTTGGCGTAAAATCACTAGTTAAGTTATCTGTAACAGAAGCGCCTGTATCAGAGCTAGCAGCAAGATCTGGTGTAGCCACAGTGGGGGTATTAGCATCAATAGCATCGCCCGCTTGGCTAATCGCCGTGGTGAAGGCCGCGCTGGGGTTACCTGCACTGTCTTCTAACACGAAAGAAACTGGAATATCCGCCCCTGCCGCAATATCTGTTTGGCCTTCAGCCACTGTATAGGTGGCGCTATAGTTGCCGCCGCCATTGTCGGTAAAACCAGTGACGGCCACGCCATTAATCGTACCGCTTGATAAACTTAAACCTGCTTCGCTAGCAGTGATTGACACCGTAACAGCGTCACCCACGTTCATCGCTGCATTAGGGATGCTAACAGCACTGATGCTGGCCGCACTGCTATCAATGGTAATTGCCAATGCGGATGAAGCCGCACTTGTATTGCCCGCGGCGTCAGTAGCAGTTGCCGAAATATTGTGCCCCCCGTCAGCTAGAGTTGGGGTAGTAAAGCTCCAATTACCCGAACCGTCGGCTGTTGTTGTGCCAAGTGACGATGAACCAGAGAATACCTCAATTACGGCATTGGCTTCCGCTGTACCGTTAAAGGTTGGCGTAAAATCACTAGTTAAGTTATCTGTAGCAGAAATGCCTGTATCAGAGCTAGCAGCAAGATCTGGTGTAGAAGGCGCATTAGGTGTATTAGCATCTATGGCATCGCCTGCTTGGCTAATCGCCGTGGTGAAGGCCGCGCTGGGGTTACCGGCTGCGTCAGTCAATACAAATGAAACCGGAATATCCAACCCGGCTGCAATATCAGTGTGACCTTCAGCCACCGTATAGGTTGCGCTGTAGCTGCCGCCACCATTATCGGTAAAGCCGGTGACTGCCACACCGTTAATTGACCCGCTGGCTAAACTTAAACCTGCTTCGCTAGCAGTAATTGACACAGTAACAGCGTCACCCACGTTCATTGCTGTATTTGGAATACTCACAGCACTTATAGTCGGGCTATTGGCATCTATAGCATCGCCTGCTTGGCTAATCGCCGTGGTGAAGGCCGCGCTGGGGTTACCGGCTGCGTCAGTCAATACAAATGAAACCGGAATATCTGCCCCGGCTACACGGTCAGTTTGACCTTCAGCCACGGTATAGGTCGCGCTGTAGCTGCCGCCACCATTATCGGTAAAGCCGGTGACTGCAACGCCGTTAATTGACCCGCTGGCTAAACTCAAACCCGCTTCGCTAGCAGTGATTGACACAGTAACAGCGTCACCCACGTTCATTGCTGTATTCGGAATACTCACTGCGCTGATGGTCGGGCTATTGGCATCGATGGCATCGCCTGCTTGGCTTATTGCTGTGGTGAAGGTCGCGCTAGGGTTACCGGCTGCGTCAGTCAATACAAATGAAACCGGAATATCTGCCCCGGCTGCAATATCAGTGTGACCTTCAGCCACCGTATAGGTAGCGCTGTAGCTGCCGCCGCCATTATCGGTAAAATCGGTGACTGCCACACCGTTTATGCTGCCGCTGGCTAAAGTTAAACCTGCTTCGCTAGCGGTAATAGATACCGTTACCACATCGCCGACGTTCATCGCTGCATTCGAAATACTCACAGCACTTATAGTTGGGCTATTAGCATCTATAGCATCGCCTGCTTGGCTAATCGCCGTGGTGAAGGCCGCGCTGGGGTTACCGGCTACATCAGTCAATACAAATGAAACAGGAATATCCGCCCCGGCCGCAATATCAGTGTGACCTTCTGCCACTGTATAGGTGGCGCTATAGTTGCCGCCGCCATTGTCGGTAAAACCAGTGACGGCCACGCCATTAATTGACCCGCTGGCTAAACTCAAACCTGCTTCGCTAGCAGTGATTGACACCGTAACAGCGTCACCCACGTTCATCGCTGCATTCGAAATACTCACAGCGCTGATGGTTGGGCTATTAGCATCTATGGCATCGCCTGCTTGGCTTATTGCTGTGGTGAAGGTCGCGCTGGGGTTACCGGCTGCGTCAGTCAATACAAATGAAACCGGAATATCGGCATCGGCTGCAATATCAGTGTGGCCTTCAGCCACCGTATAGGTTGCGCTGTAGCTGCCGCCGCCATTATCGGTAAAGCCGGTAACAGCCACGCCATTAATTGACCCGCTGGCTAAACTTAAACCTGCTTCGCTAGCAGTAATTGACACAGTAACAGCGTCACCCACGTTCATTGCTGTATTTGGAATACTCACAGCACTTATAGTCGGGCTATTGGCATCTATAGCATCGCCTGCTTGGCTAATCGCCGTGGTGAAGGCCGCGCTGGGGTTACCGGCTGCGTCAGTCAATACAAATGAAACCGGAATATCTGCCCCGGCTACACGGTCAGTTTGACCTTCAGCCACGGTATAGGTCGCGCTGTAGCTGCCGCCACCATTATCGGTAAAGCCGGTGACTGCCACACCGTTTATGCTGCCGCTGGCTAAACTCAAACCCGCTTCGCTAGCAGTGATTGACACAGTAACAACGTCACCCACGTTCATTGCTGTATTTGGAATACTCACAGCACTTATAGTCGGGCTATTGGCATCGATGGCATCGCCTGCTTGGCTTATTGCTGTGGTGAAGGTCGCGCTGGGGTTACCGGCTGCGTCAGTCAATACAAATGAAACCGGAATATCTGCCCCGGCTGCAATATCAGTGTGGCCTTCAGCCACGGTATAGGTTGCGCTGTAGCTGCCGCCGCCATTATCGGTAAAGCCGGTGACTGCAACGCCGTTAATTGACCCGCTGGCTAAACTCAAACCCGCTTCGCTAGCAGTGATTGACACAGTAACAGCGTCACCCACGTTCATTGCTGTATTCGGAATACTCACTGCGCTGATGGTCGGGCTATTGGCATCGATGGCATCGCCTGCTTGGCTTATTGCTGTGGTGAAGGTCGCGCTAGGGTTACCGGCTGCGTCAGTCAATACAAATGAAACCGGAATATCTGCTCCGGCTGCAATATCAGTATGCCCTTCCGCCACCGTATAGGTAGCGCTGTAGCTGCCGCCGCCATTATCGGTAAAACCGGTGACTGCCACACCGTTTATGCTGCCGCTGGCTAAAGTTAAACCTGCTTCGCTAGCGGTAATAGATACCGTTACCACATCGCCGACGTTCATCGCTGCATTCGAAATACTCACAGCACTTATAGTTGGGCTATTAGCATCTATAGCATCGCCTGCTTGGCTAATCGCCGTGGTGAAGGCCGCGCTGGGGTTACCGGCTACATCAGTCAATACAAATGAAACCGGAATATCGGCTCCGGCTGCAATATCAGTGTGACCTTCAGCCACCGTATAGGTAGCGCTGTAGCTGCCGCCACCATTATCGGTAAAACCGGTGACGGCCACGCCATTAATCGTACCGCTGGCTAAACTCAAACCTGCTTCGCTAGCAGTGATTGACACAGTAACAACGTCACCCACGTTCATTGCGGCGTTCGGAATACTCACTGCACTGATGGTTGGGGCTGTACTTATAAAAATTTCACTAGTATCGGATATGTTGCTGGCCGGCAGCGCCGTACTGGTCATCACATTACCCGAAGTGTCCGCTACCGAACCTACGGTATAACTGCTAACCGTAAGATCCTGACTAGAATCTCCATCTTGAATTGTATAACTGCCTGTCAGAGTATTTCCGTTAGCAGCCGCAACCAATTGCACACTCGCTCCAGTGTCCAAAACCACCGTCATACTGCTGCCTGATTGAACAGTTTCACTCACAGTCGCGGTGATGCTGATTTCTTGTCCCGAATCATAACTGCCGTCGGCCGTGGAGGAGAAAAACGAGCTGATAACCGGGGCTTCACTGTCCAGATTGAAAGAACTCAACGGGATCGCTATATCAGCATTTGGGCCATTCTCAAAAGCATTGATACCGGCAATCAGTAACTGAATCGCGACTGGATTAAAACTAAGTTTTCCATCTTCATCTGCTGTTAGGTTTGCTTTTAACGTCTGCAGCGTTTCTGACAGGCTGCCAGACTCAGTATCTGCACCGGCTAAGGCCGCCAGCACATTACCATACTGTTCCGCTGGGCTTAGTCCGTCACTGTCGTCATATTCGTCTTCTAATACTGTCAACGCAGGTCCGGTGATATCATCGACAGAAAACAGTTCACCCACCTGTTGATTTACCGCAACGTTTTCTGAGGTGATTTGATTATCCGTGATCTCTGCTAACTGCACAGCTAATTCGGTTAAAGGAGTCACATTAATCGACACATTATCGTCACCATTGGCGGTGGCCATTGCACGAATTTCACTGCCAAGACTTGTTGGTAGACCATTGGCTTCATTGATGAAGTCATCATTAGTGTCGTTGATATCCACTACGCGAGCCAACAAGGGTCCCTCGTAGCCATTATCAATGGTTAGCACGAACGGGCCAGTGGAGAAATCATGCTCAGCAGAGGCTAGCAAATTCCCCTCTTGATCATAGACTTCTACGGTCGCAACTGAATATATTGGAGATGCCGTAGCAACAACGCTGACGGTATAACTGCTAGTATTAACTACTGGTGTCGAGTCATCATCGTTGCTGCCAATGGCATACATGGCAGCCGCTCCGCCAAACACCAAGGCGCCATTCAAAATTTGCGATGAACCATCAGGAGCTTGCCATGATTCAGTATCAGATCTAGCTCCGGCTACACCAACCGAGGCTGCCGTTGAGTCGAGCATCACTCCTTCGCTGACAGAACCGTCAATACTGTAAACAGCATGGCTAGCATCATCGTAAAAACCTTCCACTTGGAGCACAACTTCCTGCTCGACTTCTACTTCCAGCGTATTTCCTTTACGCTTTATGGTTAAACCCTCTGGCGGCTCCATAGTAGCTTGATCAAATACGCTATAGCTCGCTTCAGGATTAACTTGCAAAGTTTGAACTTCACTCAGCAAGGTTTGTGTGACTTGGCCATTTTTTAATGTTTCTACGAGTACTAAATTCACAGTTTTACCTTCAAGATAATATTTTTGATGAGTGGACGTCCGCGGGCTCTTCTAGGAAGTTGTAGACGAGTATGTCAACGAAATTCGGGGGAATGCACATAAATGTAGCTAGATTAACCAACCTAGTAAGCAACGAATACCTGAGTGGAAAGAGTGTGCAATCTACCATTCAAATGGGATCTCAGACGCTATAAAATGTATTCTCTCGCCTGCAACCCTAAGTACCATTCAAACCAAATTAATTTTTAAAGTTTAATTTACCCATCATATTCCAATTCCGTGAATATTTGCACTATGTTTTCCTAGTATTTAGTGTTTTAAGCTAAAAAACTGGGCAACTGCAATTATTTAATCTACTAATGCGGGTAGAGCTAGATCACTGTTCGCAAGGCTCCTACACAATCAAATTCTAAAAGGTTGGGTGGTGATCTCGCCCAAAAGCGTACGATAGTCTTCGATAGCAGGAAACTCATCTATATGACGTGTTTCCTGTTTACTATCTGGGTTTTTCACTGCTAGTAAATGTTCAATGCCAAAATCTTTGGCTGCCTGCAAAATATTTAGACTGTCATCCACAAAAAGGGTAGTGGCAGGATTAAACTTGAGTCTGTTGTGCAATCTCTCCCACAGCAGTTGTGATTCTTTGGTCACACCGAACTCGTGTGTCGATATCAGCGAATCGATATGGCTGTCTAAGTGAGTGTGCTCTACTTTTAACGATAAACTATCTGGGTGGGCATTAGTGACTAAAACTACCTTGCGACCACTTTGATGCAAAGCATCTAAAAAGGGTAGCGTATCCTCTCGCAAGCTAATTAAGTGTTCGATTTCACGCTTCGCTTCAAGAATATTCATATCAAGCTTTTCAGCCCAAAAATCAAGGCAGTACCAGTTGATAGTACCTATCACTTGTTGGTATTCCAATTGAATAAATTGTTTCGCTTGGTCTAAACTAATACCTCGTTTTTGCGCAATTTTTTGCGGTATATGATGCAACCAAAAATGATTGTCAAAATGCAAGTCTAGTAGAGTTCCGTCCATATCAAGTAAAACGGTTTCAATCTGAGTCCAGGGTAGAAGTGACAAGGTAGTTGTCCTTAGGTTAAAGTAGCCGAACAAATAAGCAGAATGGCACTCATATGCTATCTCTGCCAGAATTTTTATAGTTTAACGTGATAGGTTAATGAGTAAAATAGATCCGAACAAATTGCTGCCTCAAATACATCAAGCCGAAATCGTTGCAAAAAGCGCACTGTTTCGAATTGAACGTGTGGATTTAGAGTTTTCCAATGGCGCGACCCGCCAGTTCGAGCGTATGGCTGGTTCGGGGCGAGGCGCGGTGATGATAGTGCCATTCATTGATGACGAAAATTTTGTATTGATCCGTGAATATGCAGCGGGTACCCATTCTTATCACCTTGGCTTTCCAAAAGGCTTGATTGACCCAGGCGAATCGCCGTTGCAAGCAGCTCAGCGTGAGCTTAAAGAAGAAGCCGGCTTTGGAGCTAGGCAACTCGAAAAAGTTCATACCGTACAAATGGCACCGACCTTTTTCGATGCTACAATGCATATAGTACTGGCTCAAGATCTCTATCCGTGCAAATTAGAAGGAGACGAACCTGAACCCTTGGAAGTCATACATTGGTCTATTCACGATATCGATGCATTACTGGCAAGAGCAGATTTTGTTGAAGCCCGCTGTATTGCGGCTCTTTTCTTAGTTCAAAAGTATTTCGCCGATGCGCGTAAAAAGGAAAACTAATGGCAGATGATCCCCGCCACAGCTTGTTAGAAATAGCTAAAAAAGCGGCAATTAAAGCTGGCGAAGTAGTTTTAAGTATATACGACAGTGGCGACTTTACCGCTTACGAAAAAGCCGACGATTCTCCAGTTACCTCGGCAGACTATAAAGCTAATGAAATCATCTTGGAGATATTGCAAAGAGAAACCCCGCATATCCCAATCATGTCAGAAGAATCAAATAACGGCGATTTGAATCATCGCAAAGACTGGCAGCAGTATTGGTTAATTGACCCAATTGACGGCACCCAAGAGTTTATTGCCCGTAGTGGTGATTTTGCAGTTAACATTGCCTTAATTGAAAATAATCAGCCCGTGTTAGGGGTGATTTATTGGCCACCGGGCGAAACCTTATATTATGCCAGCAAAGGTTACGGCGCATTTAAGTCCAGTCCTCTTGAAAACAAACAAATTCATGTGCGTCAATTTGATTACCCTCAAGAAGATGTGGTGATGATTGCGATCAGCCGTCGCCAATCCAGAGAAAAGGTCATGTCACGGATGAGTGACATTCGCACTTACCAAACTCTGCCCTTGGGTAGTTGCTCCCTAAAAGCTTGCTTCATTGCAGAAGGTAAAGCCGACGTCTTTATGCGAATCGGAGTAACTGGAGAGTGGGATACTGGCGCTTCCCAATGCATAGTGGAAGAAGCCGGTGGAAATATTGTATCGGTAGATTTCACACCCTTAACTTACAACCAGCGTGACAGTACCGAGAACCCCAATTTTGTCGTCCTCGGGGATCGCCAAGTTGATTGGCAAAATATCGTAAAATATGAACTAGGAACAGATATATGAAGCTTAGCCGAATAACAGCTCTTAGCGCAGTACTAATGGGATTGAGTTTGCATGCTCAAGCCGACTGGGAGCTTAATAATAGCGAATCAAAACTGAATTTTGTGTCGACCAAAAATGTTAACGTAAGCGAGCTCCACAATTTTGGAGCATTGTCTGGCACTCTATCTAACAGCGGTGCAGTGCAGGTTAGCGTAGACCTTAAAACCGTTAACACCAATATTCCGATTCGGGATGAACGCATGCAAGCACAGTTGTTTGAGGTGACAAAGACCCCGCAGGCAACGCTTAACGCACAGTTACCTAAAGCAGTTTTGAACATGCAAAGTGGAGAAACCATCCACCTTGATCTAGACGCCGATATCAGCATAAAAAATACCAGTGCAGCTTATAAGATTGGCTTAACTATTAGCAAAAATAATGACGGTAGTTTTGCGGCCACCACCTCCACACCGATACTGATTGACGCCAACAAGCATAACTTAGTGACTGGCATTGAAACCCTGCAAAAACTTGCCGGTTTAACTAGTATCAGTTTAACCGTGCCTGTTACTTTTTCAGTTATATTTGCCTCCGCAGCCTAGCTGGTGGGCGAGCTTCACGCTCCCAAACTCATAGATTGGGAGCTTGCTGATTGTGAGCCAACTGGTCCTTGGTGACAATATTGACGGTCTCATGTAGCTCTGAGTATTGCACAACGGCATCACCATTATGTAATTGCAGCATCACATGGTTAACTTTTTGCGCTAGGCTAAAGTCTTCTTCACCGTATTCAGTGCCCTCTTGCAAGACAAAGGCCTCCACTAAACTGTGTAAGGTATCGCTGGCTATTTCAGAAATTGGAATAATCATAGTTTCAACTTATTTAAAGCGAGAGAAAGGCTCGAAAAAACGTGCCACACGTTGATGATACCAAACCGTGGTGTTCCAAGGCGTACCCTGCATGAATCCAACATGGCCGCCACGTTCACTGAGTTCGAACTGCACGGCTTCAGATAATTCATCTTCAACCGGAATAACCGCCTCATTCATAAAAGGGTCATCGGCAGCATGCAGCACTAGCGTGGGGGTAATAATATGTTTCAGATAATGAATCGCACTGCACTGTTGATAGTAATCTTCTGCGCCACTAAAGCCGTGCAATGGGGCCGTCACGTGCTGATCAAATTGACGAAAGTTAGTCAACTTGGCAACTTGCTCATCTTTTATGTGAATTAACCCTGAGTAATCAATTGAGCGCATTTTAGTGCGCAGTGTGCTGACCATACTTTTTAATAGGTAATTTTGATACACCTTTGAAAAGCCTTGATTAATGCTACGTGCGCATTCGTCTAAGCGAAGGGGGGCTGAGATGGCCACGGCCGCTTTCAAAAATCGTTGCTTGGGGTTCTCGCCTAATAATTTGAGTAGCATATTGGCCCCCAACGAGAAACCCACTGCGACTTTAGGCAACTCAGGAAACTTTTTATCAAGCCAATCAAGAAAATAACTAGGATCTGCGGTTTCACCTGAATGATACGCCCTAGATGTGTGATTTGGCTCACCGCCACACCCTCTAAAATGCATTAACACAGTCTGCCAGCCATTTTTTTGCAGTTGTGCCATCATGTCATTAGCATAATGTGATTTTACCGAGCCTTCCAAACCATGGAAAATAACTGCCACACCTTTACAAGCTTGGATATTCTCAGGTTTTCCCCAGACTAATTTGATACTGTCGTTGTCAGGTAATTCAAAACTTTCAGAGCGCACCGCCAAGGGTAATCTGCGTTTGATAAATCTAGGCCAAAGGGTTTGAAGATGTCTGTTTTTAGCCCAAAACGGCGCTTGATAATCACTTTTAATGATTTTAGAGGGACGATTTTCGTTTGCTATAGTCATCTTTGCTGGCTTTGTACTCATGTGTCCGTAGGTACCCGATTCTGATCTTCTAGTGGTGATAACAATTTCTGAAGGGATAACAAACTAGTTTGCAAGGCTTGTGACAGGAGTAGCCCTGAACTTTGTGCATACACCTCAAAATTACTGCCCATATGCTGTTCAAAGGAAAACCCATTCAATTGTTCAATTAAACAATGTTGCTGTCGTTGTTCCAACGATAACTCTTGCGCTAATAACGATTTGTAAGCGACGGCTGATTTATCAGTAATTTTCTGACGCTCACTACGCAACGCTTTTGTTTGTGCATTTAGTTGCGACATTCCAGCGTTTAGAGACTCAAATTGTTTGACTGACAAGCTAATATCAGCTTGATGCAAAAATCCACACAGCAGCAGCATATTGACATTGAGGCCATGTTGGTCCTGCAACGACAAACAAAGCTGCTTAACATCGCTAGCCCCGTAAACCCTCAGTGAATAGCGCCAAAATTGTTCAGCTTGCAACATGCTGTTGACTAAATTCTTGTTGTTTAACTTCTAGTTGTTCCTGACTGTCGAGCCATAACAATTCCGCGTCGGCTAACGCACCTTTCAATTCAGCTTGTTGCAATAAACAGGTTTTCAACTTAGCTTTATTATCGTCACTATACAAATCTGGTTCCGCAAGTTGCTGCTCCACCAAAGCCAATTTCTGGCTTAATTGCTCCATACGTTTTTCGGCAGACTGAATAGCTTTTCGCAACGGCTGTGTGGCTTGCCTGAATTCCGCTTCAAGTCGCTTCACATTTTTTCGGTCCAACTTGACTGTGCCATTCTCGCTAGCAGCGCCATCTAAGCTGTCTTTGCCTTGGGCGCGCTTTGATGAGTCTTTTAGCAGCCAATCTTTGTAGTCGTCTAGATCCCCTTGGAAGGGTTCAACCTTGCCATCATCAACCAAGTAAAAGTCATCGCATACTGAGGTGAGTAAGAATCTATCATGGGATACCAATACCATAGCGCCTTCAAAGCTCTGCAAGGCTAAATTCAGAGCATGACGCATCTCCAAATCCAAATGGTTGGTGGGCTCATCAAGTAGCAGCAAGTTCGGTTTTTGATAGACCAATAAGGCTAATACTAGGCGTGCTTTTTCGCCACCTGACATGGGTGCAACCTTGCCTAACGCTTGATCACCATTGAAACCAAAACCACCAAGGTAGTCGCGCAAGGTTTGCTCGGTGGCTTTTTTGTCTAAACGGTATAAATGATCAATGGCCGAATCTTGTGGGCGTAAAAATTCCAATTGGTGTTGGGCAAAGTAGCCAATACGCAAGCCAGCAGAGGTCATGTATTCTCCGCTCATCGGCTGCTTTTCATTGGCTAGCAATTTTATTAAGGTGGATTTACCCGCCCCATTTCGTCCTAGCAATCCAATCCGGCTGCCAGGAACTAGGTTTAAGTGCAAGCTGTCAATGATCACTGTGCCATCGTAACCGACTCGAACATGCTCCATTTTAACCAATGGATTAGGCAGTTTAGGGGGTGTGAAAAATCCAAATGAAAACTGTGATTCAGCATGAGCTGGCAGCAGATCTTCCATTTTCTCTAACTGTTTGATACGACTCTGGGCTTGCTTAGCCTTGCTAGCCTTGGCTTTGAAGCGATTAATGAAAGACTCTAGATGCGCAACTTTAGCCTGTTGCTTATGATATTCGAGGTCTTGCAAGCGTAATCTCTCAGCACGCTGTCGCTCGTACGCAGCATAGTTGCCGGTATAACTGATAAGTTTTTGCTGCTCAACACTAACAATTTCATCAACGGTATTATCCAAAAAGGATTTATCGTGAGAGATCAACATCAAGGTGCCCGTGTAACGAGCCAACCAACGCTCCAACCAAATCACTGCATCTAAGTCCAGGTGGTTAGTTGGTTCATCTAACAGTAACAAGTCAGAATGGCACAACAACGCTTGTGCTAAATTCAAACGCATTCTCCAGCCACCGGAAAAATCCGTTACTGGATGCTGCATTTTTTCATGACTAAAACCTAAGCCGGCCAAAATAGTCGCGGCTCGGGATTCCATATCGTAGGCCCCTGCATGTTCCAATTGACTATGTAACAGCGCAATCTGCTCGCCGTTGTGCTGCTGTTCGGCAACCAATAATTTTTGCTGTAACTGACGATAGGCAATATCACCATCAATTACATAATCTAATGCACTGCGATCCGAAGCTGGGGTTTCCTGTGCCACTGACACAATTTGCCAATTTTTCGGGATCTGACACTCACCCGCATCAGGGTGTAATTCTTGGCGTAGCAGCGCAAACAAGCTAGACTTGCCGCAACCATTAGAGCCTATCAGACCAACTTTGTGGCCAGGAAAAATTGTTGCAGTTGCCTGCTCAAGTAAAATTTTGCTGCCGCGCAGCAACGTTAAGTCAGAAATTTGAATCATCTGAAGGGTAAACTAATCAAATACACCATAATTGGCGTAGTATACCATCGCCAAGCCCGTGAAAACCATTTGTTCAGAACCAGAGTAAATACTTACATGACTAAAAGAACTAAAAAGCGCTTTGTAGCCGGAGCTATCTGTCCAACTTGTAAAGCCCAAGACACCATAATGCTATTTTTCGAAAACAATGTGGAAAAACTCGAATGCGTAAACTGTGATTACCATGATACGCAAACAGATGACAAAGTAGACCAAGCAAAACGAGCCAATGAAAGTGTGATTGGAGTGTTTAAACCATAGGGAATCAGAACGAGGCTAGCTTTGAAAATGCGTCGTCCGGTTTTTTATAACTCAGCATTCTACTAAGTCTTAGCTATTGAACAGCATAATAGTTCAGCCTATTCGTTGAGGAGTTCACTATGCATCAGCATATAAGCGGCCAGTGCCTATGCGGCGCAGTAAAATTTTGTGCAAAAGATGACTTTCAACAATTTCATTTTTGTCACTGTAAGCAATGCCAACAAATCACTGGTTCTGCATTTGCCGCAAAGTAATATTTTTTGTCAAGAACAGCCAAGCTGGCTAGAGCTTGGCTCAGCCGCCAAACATCAGCCGGGCTTCTCGCAATAATCAGCCGAATTGCAAAATGGCTCGTTTAATAATGAGGCGGTGGGGCTTCTTCGGAAGGGTCTGCAATATTAGACGGTTCTATTTGTTTCACCCTATGGGTGACATGCTTGAGCTGAAAAGTAATCCGATCTATTTGTAATTGTTGGTCAGCCAAAGCCTGATTCAACTGCTCTATGGTGTCTTCTTGAAACGCCACTTGCGTCTGTAAATCTGCTAGTTGATGCTGTAATTCGTCGTTCATATTGCTGTTGGGTCCTGATTAATCTGTGGAGATCTGCCAAAATTCGGCCAATCCGCTGCTACTTTCCGATAATAACTGATTTTCGTTCACAAAACCCAATGCATATACCACAGCACTTTGAGGTTGGGTGCCTTCTTTGGGGGTGACACGCCACTCTTCCACTTCGCGACCATCACTTAGTGACCAAAGATTAATAATTCGTCCGGGCGATCCTGTGGCTAAATATTTACCATCGGGGGAGAATTTCGCACTGCTAAATATCTTTTGTCTTTGCAGATAACGTAAATTGCTAATTTCCTCACCGGTCTGTACATTCCAAATCCGAGCGTCTCTTTTGCTATCTGCGGTAAACGCAAAACGCCCCTGACTATCTAAGGCTACTTTAGTGACACGGCTGGTATGACTAAAGCGATGAATAACCTGCCCCGTTCGGGTATCCCATAAGTAGGCAATATAATCATTCCCCCCGGTTAAGGCATAAAATCCATTCGGCGATAAATCCACGCTATTGATTTTCTCTTGGTGGCCTAGAAATTCTATGCGTCTTCCCGATTCAGGCTCAAAGAACATTACCTTGCCATTGCCACGCCCCACCAACACACCACGGCCATTATTTGCAACGGCTATATCTCTGATACTGGATTCATCAATGCGCCAAAATCCAACAGGTTCGCCGCTAGTTAAGCTCCAAATGGCAAATGCATCTCGGTCTGCGGTAACCGCATGGCTATTATCTGGGGCAATGTTGACCAAGCCAACTGAGTTGCCAGCTTCGTTGCCCTTTTCGGCTTGATGACTCCAAGTATACATCTGCTGGTTATTTATAATGTCCCAAACCAAAATCCCTTGCTGGGCAGTGGACACCACACTTAGACTGCTGTCATTGGAAATCGCCGCTGCATAGCTACCCACTTCGGCATGGCGCACAGATTCAACCGGCGTACTAACGGAACCACTGCAGTTGAACAAGCACAGTACAGCAAAAAGTAGTAAGCCTTTTTTATATGCTGTCATCTCATCTTTACCCCAGTTAAATTTTGAATGTGAATCAGACTTTGAGTATTACTTCAGTTCGTTTAGTATAAGCCCTTTAAAATAACAATACCTAATCACAATTTGCTTCAACTGAGCAGCAAACTTATTGATTTATTTACGTTTTGGAGAATTATAATGAAAAAGGCAGCAATTGCATTAGTCGTCGCATCGGTATTCGGCATGACTGCTTGTCAGCAGCAAAACGCAGATCCGTTAGCTGTAACAGAGGTTACTCTTGACACAGAGCAGCAAAAACAAGCGTACGCATACGGTGCAAGCGTAGGTTCTTTTGTTGAAAAGCAACTGGCCGAAAACAAAAGTTTAGAAATTGACTTAGATAACGCGCTAGTTGTTAAAGGCTTTATCGCAGCCATGCAGGGCAAATCGCAATTCGACGCAACGGCACTTCACCAACTCAACAGTGATTTTGATAAAGTAGTCAAAGAAGCCCGTTTGGTGCAGGCAGAAAAAAACACTCAAAAAGGCATTGATTGGTTAGCTGAAAATGCTAAAAAAGATGGGGTTACTGTGACCGATTCAGGTCTGCAGTATCAAGTGCTAGTCGAGGCAGAAGGTGATAAGCCTGTCGCTGAAGATAAAGTTAGAGTGCACTACCGTGGCACATTGTTAGACGGTACAGAATTCGATTCATCCTACTCCCGCGGTGAGCCAGCAGAATTCCCTTTAAACCGAGTGATCCCAGGCTGGACTGAAGGCGTGCAACTAATGAATGTTGGCTCTAAGTTCAAATTCTTTATCCCATCAGAATTGGCATACGGCCCGCGTTCAACGGGTAAAATCCCAGGTAATTCAGCCCTGATTTTTGAAGTTGAATTATTGGATATTATTGGCAAGCCTGCTACAAATTAAGCGCCACAAAAGGTCCATAAAAAAGCCGGTAGTCAGATGTCTACCGGCTTTTTTTAAAGCACTTTTATAAACTCTAATCAGCTCTATCCTTGCTGAACCTAATTCCACTCTTTTATTGGTCTTCGTATTTGACCTTAAGGCCCAGAAATATTCCGGGTTTTGTTTAGATAAAGCTGCCTATCTGTATACGGTAACGCGCGGTGGTTGATCAATCCGAACGTCTGCTGAGAGTTTAATAACTAACAAATGGGTTAGTGTTCAACTTAGCGTTGTATAACAAATCACTGCAAATTGGTCGGCAGCAATGCCAGATGCAGTGCGCTTTTTAAACGACACTATCAGCGCGAAATTGGCTAACCATGTTGTCGTCTAACTAAACTTAATATTAGCGCAAGCTGTGAATATTTCCTGTCAAAGTAGCCTCTTTCTAGGAACAATTTGGACTAATAAAATAGCGTTTATACTTTCTTTTTTTAACAGGCTAATTCGCTCTCTCACTCGCAATTGATAATCAATTGATTCATAAATCAATTATAGGATTTCAATGGTTGAATACTGATTTTTGGCTATCTGGTTTATCTTCTGGCCTGCTATATATTAGGGAAAAATCCCACTCGCGTTAGAGTATTAATATGCCTCGACGCCGAAATGGGCCCAGTAACCAACGAAAGAACTTTGCGGCCTAAGTTTCTTATTTGACACTTTGTTGTAAGATGGTCGGCTGTTAACTACGCAAAAAGGTTTATGGCATTGAGAACACCTCTTATCACTCGCAGTGGATATCAAAAGTTAAGTGAAGAACTTGATCATTTGTGGCGTGTAGACCGGCCTGAAACCACAAAAAAAGTCACTTGGGCCGCCAGTCTTGGCGATAGAAGTGAAAACGCAGATTATCAGTACAATAAAAAACGCTTAAGGGAAATTGACCGTCGAATCCGCTATTTACAAAAAAGCTTGGAAAACCTCAAGGTAGTCGATTACTCGCCGCAGCAGGAAGGTAAAGTTTTCTTTGGTGCTTGGGTTGAAATTACCAACCAACAAGATAAGACTCTGCGTCTACAAATAGTGGGTTACGATGAAATCTTCGCTCGAAAAGATTGTATCTCCATCGATTCTCCAATGGCACGAGCACTGCTCAAAAAAGAAGTAGATGATGAGGCTACAGTGCGAACTGAAGCCGGCGAGTTCCTATGGCTGATCAAATCTATCGAATATGCCAAATAAGCTGAAGATTATTGTTTTTTATCCTCTACAGCACTGGTAAAGTTGCGCCATATTGTACAGAAGTGGCATATCCCGCAGATATGCCTTTTTTATTCGGCCAAAGGGCCACGTCAAGGGTCAAATATGATCATCGAAAAAATTGCCAGCGAACTAAAGGTTGCGCAAAAACAAATTCAAGCTGCTGTAGATTTATTAGACGGCGGAGCTACTGTGCCTTTTATCGCCCGTTATCGGAAAGAGGCGACCGACGGCTTAGACGACATTCAATTACGTGCGTTAGAGCAACGCCTTGGCTATTTGCGTGAATTGCAGGAACGTCGGGATGTGATTCTAAAATCTATCCATGAACAGGGTAAGTTAACCCCGCAGTTGTCTGCACAAATCAAAGCGGTAGAAAACAAAACCGAGTTAGAGGACTTGTACTTACCCTATAAACCAAAGCGTCGTACCAAAGGACAAATCGCTATTGAAGCGGGTTTACAATCCCTTGCAGATGCATTGTTCAGCGACCCTCAACTGGATCCTGAATTAGTTGCAAAAGACTACATCAATCTTGAAGCTGGTATTAGCGATGAAAAAGCAGCCTTGGATGGTGCAAAATATATTCTAATGGAGCGATTTGCTGAAGATGCGGCACTACTGCAAAAAGTACGTCAACATTTACGCAAAAATGCTCACATCCGTAGCAAACTTATTGAAGCTAAAAAAGCCGAAGCCGCTAAATATAGTGACTACTTCAGCCACAATGAAAAAATCAGTCAGGTTCCTTCACATCGCGCCTTAGCCATGTTTAGAGGCCGTAACGAAGGGTTTTTGCAGGTAAGTATGGATGCTGACCCAGAGCGTGACGAAAGCGATCGCAGCTCTTACTGTGAGCAAATCATTGCCGACCACTTTAACCTAAGCTTCAACAACAAGCCTGCAGATGCATGGCTTGCAACAGTAGTGCAATGGACCTGGAAGGTAAAAGTTTCTCTGCACATGGAAACCGAACTGTTTGGCGCGTTGCGCGACAAAGCTGAAGAAGAAGCCATAGAAGTATTCGCGCGTAATTTAAATGATTTACTGATGGCCGCTCCAGCCGGGGCTAAAGTTACCATGGGGTTGGATCCCGGCCTACGCACCGGCGTAAAGGTAGCCATTGTGGATACGACCGGTAAAGTGGTTGCGACTAATACGATATTCCCCCACGCCCCCCAAAACCAATGGGACAAAGCACTTAGAACTCTGACATCCTTATGCACCCAACATAAAGTGCAGTTGATCAGTATTGGTAATGGCACAGGCTCACGGGAAACCGATAAGCTGGTAGCTGAAATGATCAAAGCCAATCCACAGTTAGCGGTACGCAAAATTGTAGTTAGTGAGGCTGGAGCCTCGGTATATTCGGCATCCGAATTAGCCTCCAATGAATTACCCGATATGGATGTATCTATACGTGGTGCGGTCTCAATTGCCCGCCGTTTACAAGACCCTTTGGCTGAATTGGTGAAGATTGAACCTAAAGCAATCGGGGTAGGCCAATATCAGCATGACGTAAGTCAAAGTAATCTTGGCAAGTCATTGGAACGGGTAATCGAAGATTGTGTAAACGCGGTGGGAGTAGACGTCAACACGGCTTCACCCGCGCTGCTGTCGCATGTGTCGGGATTAAATCGTACCCTAGCCCATAATATAGTGATGTTTAGAGACAAAAATGGGGCCTTTGGCCAGCGTAATGAACTACTCAAAGTCGAGAGACTTGGTCCCAAAGCATATGAGCAAGCAGCAGGATTCTTACGGATTGTTAATGGTACAAACCCCCTTGATTCCTCAGCGGTGCATCCTGAAGCCTACCCAGTTGTGAATGCAATTGTTGATACCACCGCTTGTGCGGTGAATGATTTGATTGGCAACAGTGATGTATTGAAGAAATTAAATCCAGAAACTTTTGCTAATGATAATTTCGGTCTACCCACAGTAACCGACATTATTAAAGAGCTTGAAAAACCTGGTCGCGATCCTCGACCTGAGTTTAAAACCGCCAGTTTCAAAGAAGGTATAGAAAAAATATCTGATTTAAAACCGGGCATGATCCTCGAGGGCGTCGTCAGCAATGTTGCCAACTTTGGAGCTTTCGTTGATGTAGGTGTTCATCAGGATGGTCTGGTACATATATCCGCAATGACCAATAAATTCATTTCCGATCCCCGCGAAGTCGTCAAAGCTGGCGATATTGTAAAGGTGAAAGTATTGGAAGTTGATGAGCAGCGTAAGCGCATTGGTTTCACCATGAAGCTAGAAGAGACACCAACCGCTCAGCCAAAGACTCATCAAAATAACCGAAGCAAGGTAAGCAAACCTGAAAATCGTGGCTCGCAGCGTGACAACCAAAAAGCAAAACCCTCCTCCGCTGGCAATGCGGCAATGGGCAATGCTTTTGCGGATGCATTCGCCAAAGCCAAACAGAAATAACAACAGGAGTAGTTCAAGATGGCACCGTTAATACTTATCGCTGTACTTTTTATCTCGCTATTGGTGCTGGTGCCGCTAATTGAGAAATCTAATTTTCGGCTATCTTCGGAGCAAATGGGAAAGATTGGGCGATGGGTATTACCGCTGGCGATAATATTAGTCATTATCCAGATGTTTAGGCATTACGGCGGATAATCAAAACCGTCGATATGCTGGGGCGAAGTGGGTTGTTAATCGGCCGTTGAGAACTTAGCTAAGCCCTTAAGCAGTTTGTTGTAATCCAGCTGGACGGGGTTGACTAATGCTTTGGTAAAAACCTTCAATTACTGAAACCCGGCGAAGTAGGCCAGAGTCGCGACTGTCTAATTGTTGTTGCAGTGCAGCGGTATCTTGTGCGCTAAAGTCAGGATCTGCTGCAGCGATTTCTAATGAACGGGTATCAGGTTGAGTATTGATTCCATCAACTATGTCATCTAATTCAGGAAAGTCGCCAATCATAGTGGAAGGCTGTTGTTCTTCCTGCTCAGAACCATTTCTAAATTGTCGTTGAATATCATCAGCTACGGCTTGATTGGCCGATTCAGATTTGTCTTTGGCTAATTCAGCGCGAGCCTCCGCCGCAAATCTTGTGGCATCACTGGCCACTCGAAGATCTTGAGGTGAGGGTTCAGCAGGGGCAAGGGCTGCAGCACGAACTTGCTGCATTTTTCGAATAGTTTCTTCTGGAGACTTCTCTTTAGACACATCAATACTGACTTCACCGCCTACAGCATATTGACGGCCATCAGGACCACTTTCAAACTCATAGGAAGGCGAGCCTGTATATTCTCCGCCAGCAGAGGCGTGGGCTTGTTCGTGAGTACGTACTTCTGCATCGCGAGATTTTAGCTCTTCTACTTCACGTTGTTCGGCCAACTCTTGTTGTTGCTGCTGTTGTTTTGCCTCAGCATCTTGTTTGCCAGCGCTGGCATCTTCAGCGTTGTCTTGATTGAACAAATCGCCTTGGGATGAGCCATTTTGTCCATTTGCATTTTGTTGAATTTGTGGACGTTCGTAAGTTAACTGTGGCGGTTGACCCGGTGCTTTAGCACGATCTGATTCAGATCCTAGACCGCTTTCGGCAGCTGAGTTCTCAGCACTGTTGGCTTGGGGAATAGTTTCACGTTGGATATTATCGCGACGAGCAGCCTCAGTATTGACATTTCCAGTAGTGAAAACGATAGCTGTTGGGGTCGGCGTCACAATGTTCATAGCCTAATTCTACGCTAGCTCATCAATGATACGACCGACCGTATCATTTGCCACGTCCAGCACTTTGGTTGATGCCAGTGCATTACGACTATTAATTTGTAACGAGGTTAGTGCGTCCATTAAGCTATCACCGCCAGCGGGAAGTAATTGACGAGCTTGGGATATTTGTTGGAAAGCGGCATTGTTTAGCACATCTTGGGGACTTTGCGCTTGTCTGTTACCTTGGGCGATATTAATCGACGCCTCAGTAATACCGGCTTGCGCACGCTTCAAGCCGAACGCTCCCGACTGCGCACTGTTTAATCCAAAGGCCCCTGACAGGATCGCTGAATTCACATTATTTGATAAATTAATTGCCATTTAAGATAACCCCCATTACCTGAGTAAATTATAACCTAATCAGCAAGAAATGAAAGTTATATGCGACCATTGGCGTGTATGAAACTAATCGCTGATCTGAAAAATTTCTTTTATCTGCTGGAAGAACTCTTCAGGGTGCGAGATAAAAGGCGCGTGGGAAGCGTGAGCAAATATATGGCTAGTACAATTTGCTTGTAACGCAGCAATGAGTGGCACAACGCGCACGGGAACTAAACTATCCAAACGTCCGTAAAGTCGATAGGTAGGGCAATTAATTTGTCCGATTTGCTGGCGCAAATCAGTCTCATTTAATAATTTTAAGCCCGCTTGTAAGGCCATATCGTCGGGAATGGGAAAGTGCTGAATATGAGCTTGGATTTGTTTAATATCGGCCCTAGCCGTTTCGCTACCCATAGCTTGAATAGCCATAAAGCGGTCTAAGGTTTTACTAAAGTCTTGTTCCAACTGACGCTCAAAAGCAGCCAACACTTCGGGTTTAATCCCGGGCCAATCTGCGTCCTGACTAAACTTCGCGGAACATGCCAGCAATACTAATTTATCAATACGCTCAGATTGTTGTATGGCGATTTGTTGCGCCACTAAGCCTCCCAGTGACCAACCCAATAAACTGCACTTGTCGGGTAAACAGGATGCAACCATACTGGTTATAGAGGGCAAGTCATATTGCTGCGGCAGAATATTAGCGTTGCGGCCAAAGCCGGGCAAATCAATAAAGGTAACCCGAAAGTGACGTTCAAGTAGGTGACTGATGGGTTCCCATACTCCGCTGTTCAGCCCCCAACCATGCAAAAGCACCAAGTTAGGACCTTGTCCTCGGGATTCAGAATATAGCGTCGCCGTCATCAGTACACTTAAAAGGAATTATTATAATGGAGGTAAATTCTAACAAAGGATGGTTGAGCTTGTTAGCGTTAAATCGTAATTGCCTGCTGTGTCGACAACTCAGTCCGGTATTAATTTGCCCTGTCTGTTGTCATGATATGCCGCACTATGATTTGGCCCGCTACGACTTCAATATGCTTAATCGAATCAAAGTGCGCGTTGAGTTAAAAACCTTTAGCGCTGGATCTTTACTGGCATTGGCCGAATATCAATGGCCACTTTCACAATTGATTCAAGGTTTGAAATTTTCTAAAAAAGCCCTCTACGCAAAGGCATTGGCACAGGTGTTTTGTCACTTCGCTGACTCCTTACCAAGCTTACCTCAAGCCCTAGTCCCTATACCCTTGCATCCTAAAAGACTGGCAACAAGGAAATACAATCAAGCGGCTTGTATTGCACAACAGATCGCTAAATTAAAAGGGATTAAATGCTATGCGAATACTTTAAAGCGGTTAAAGTATACCCAGCCACAAACTGATTTATCAGCCGCTCAGCGGTACACTAACACTCGGAATGCCTTTGCCTGTCATAGGCCGTTAATAGGTGTTGATCACATCGCCGTTTTTGACGATGTGATCACAACAGGTTCAACGGTGTCAGCCGCAGTCAACGTGCTAAAAGAAAGATACCCATCGTTGAGAATCGATGTATGGGCAATTTGCATTACCCCTGAGCATCGATAAAAGACGCCATGTAAATAGCATTACTAAGTAAACGACTTGTACCGTACCAATAGCCACGGAAGTTTGGATTATTCGCAAATCCTATAATCTTACCTTGCCCCATATTATGAGCCACGATAGCGGCAGAATCGGCTATGAGATCTTGTAACTCATCTGAGGTATAACCGGCTAACAGCGGCTTCTCAGTATAATGTGCCACTGTGACGAACGCCTTTTCAGGCATTAACATAACCGCACCACTATTTTTAAATACTGGTAATAGGGTTCGCTCATAGCCGAAGCCCAGTGGATGGGTGATATCTAGGCTAGTGGCGAAGGCGGCACCAGCAATACGTTGTTTGGCCTCAAATCCTTCTTTATCTGAGAAGGTCATGTTTTTACCTTTAAAAGCACCATCGATCTCAGATTGCTGCATAAACTTGGCTTTTAACCACTCTTTCTCGGTAAACCATTTGGCCGCACCTTGCTGGCCGATCAATATCCCACCATTTTGTACCCAAGATTTAACTTTATCGCTGAGCGATTCAGGTACATCTTTATAACGACCATCAACCCAAATCATGTGGCTGTAGCCGCTCAAATCTACTCGTGCCAACCGCTCCAAATCAATGATTGAAACAGGCAAACCCACATGATTATCGAGATAATGCCAAGTTTCTCCGGCCTCATACTGTGATGTGCCCAAGCCACCTACAATCATGACTTTTGGCACCTCTATGGCATGCATTTTACCACTGCCTAAATCAATCCCTTGTTTAGTCAAGCCACTTTCAATTGACCAAATGGGGATGCTTAGTTCAGTAGACAGTCGAGTCAATGTTGCCAGTAAGTCTGCAGGTTGTTTAAGGGCGGTGGGGATCACTACAGAACCTGACGAGAAGCTGATATTACCGCTGGTGGTTGTAGCGGAAAAAGCGCCTCCAGCAATGCGCACTTGCACATCCGCTTCGAGCAGTCGCTGTAGCAGCTTAGGCGAATAATAGTCATTCCAACTGAAGCCGTAAGCATAAGCGCCATCTTGTAGTCTAGGTAGCTGAACCGGCGGTTTTTCTGCATACTTTTTGCTTACCGATAAACGCCTAAAGTCACTCTTGTCGACGGCCGAATATTGAATATTAAACGCTAGGGCTAGATTCCAGTTGGAAACATCATAAAAAGTATTATCTGCGAAGCGTTTACGAGTAGAGAATATTGACTTGATGAGACGATATTGCGGCTGTTCCAAAGGCACAAAGATACTGTCTACCGAGCGATACGTGGCATCATCAATTTTAGCGTCTTTATCTAATCCAAAGAACTCAATCTGATGTTGCTGCAAAATCTGTTTGAGTTGATTGAAGCGTCCGCTATCTTTTCCTTGAGTGAGCAGATAACCACGCTCATCATCATCATTCAGTAATTGGTCTGTGTGCTTGGCAAAATCAGCCTGGTATTTTAACAAGGCAGGCTTATTCGCCACCGCCCCTTTGAAGGTTGAAAGAGAGGTAGTTACTTGATTTTGGATAGTTGCTGAAAAGGCTAGCGGGCCATTAATCGTATCTTGTAAATGACCGCGACTACTGGCCTGCTCAAATAAAATACCGATACTGCCCTGGGCATCCGGATAAGTTGATCCCTTACCATAATAGAAATCATCGAATGCCTCTTGGGTAAAATAAAGCTGCTTGGTGTCATCCAATGCCGCGGCATGAAAATCTCCTAGCGCTTCGGTCAGGGTAACATTTTGGTCCGGGGTCCAAGGATTTTTTCGCGATTCAATGCCTGGCTGAAAAAAGAAAGTGCTATTGGGATTCATTTCGTGGAAATCAGTTAATACATGGGGGCGCCATTGCTGAAACTGTTTGATCCGCGCTCTCGACTCAGGATGAGTCAGTAACAGCCAATCTCGATTCAAATCGAACCAATAGTGATTAACTCGGCCGCTTGGCCAGTGTTGACGATGTTCACGATGATTAGGATCAGCAACTAAATTTTGCCCTTTGTGCATATTAGCCCATTGGGCGAAACGAGATAAGCCATCGGGATTAACAGAAGGGTCGAGTAACACAATATTGGTTTTCAACAGTTTATCGATTTCAGGCCCTTGTGCAGCCGCTAAATAATACGCCACTAGCATACTTGCGTTCGCCCCTGACGGCTCATCGCCATGTACGCTGTACCCCATCCACAAAACTAAAGGGTCATCTTCAGTAGGCGTATCACCAGAGGACAGAATATTTAAGTGACGTGAACGCATTGACGCAATCTTTGATTGATTCGAGGAGTCAGTGATAGTAAGTAATAACAAAGGGCGATTTTCATGGGTTCGCCCAGTTTCCACTACGCTGACTCTATCAGAGCTTTGCGCCAGCACTTTCATGTACTCCACTAACTGGTCATGACGCACATGCCAGGTCCCCACAGGTGCGCCTAAAATTTCGGCTGGCTTGGGAATATTGGGATCGTATTGTATCGATTTAGGTAAATAATCCATGTCTGACATGGCAAAGGCACTAAGCTGCACCCAACATAATAACGAGACCAAACTACTTCGCATTGAAATCATAGAACACTCTTTTCATAGTAATTAACTACATTACCCATCGTTTATCATTCTCAACAGCAAATGTGAGAAGACAGATGGACAAATATTGGTCTATCAACATTGATTTTTGCTGAATCGACCAAACTTCTTATGTGACGCTCCAGTATGCATCAAATCTTTGTTAGTTAAAAATATCATAATAGAATTCGATTACTTGAGTTTTTTACTCAGGTATTTCTGTTAGAATAGCCACATAAATTTTGTAAGTCAGGATTGATTGATGATTACGATTTCTGAAAGTGCTCAAGCACACTTTGCTAAATTGCTTGAAAATCAAGAGCCAGACACTCACATTCGCGTGTTTGTGGTGAATCCAGGCACCCCTGGCGCAGAGTGTGGTGTGTCTTATTGCCCACCGGATGCAGTAGAAGAGTCCGATACAACGTTTGAATTTAACGGTTTCGATGCAGTAGTCGACCTTGAAAGTGCACCGTTTTTAGAAGAAGCCGTGATTGACTTCGTGACGGACCAAATGGGTTCCCAGCTAACGCTAAAAGCACCAAATGCCAAAGCACGCAAAGTCGATGAAGACGCACCTTTAGCCGAGCGTATTAGCTATATGATTGAAGCGGAAATTAACCCTCAATTAGCTAGTCATGGTGGCAAGGTTAGTTTGATGGAGATCACTCCTAAAGGCGAAGCAATCCTTCAGTTCGGCGGAGGTTGTAATGGCTGTTCTATGGTCGACGTGACGCTTAAAGACGGCATAGAGAAACAGATGCTGGCAGCTTTTTCCGGAGAAATAACCGCCGTTAAAGATGCAACTGAGCACGAAGCCGGTGAGCACTCTTATTACTAAGCACACTAGCAACCATGTTAAAACACTGGTTTTATCGCTTAGGTAGTCAGCCCCATAAAAGCTGGGCCGATTTCAAAATTGGCCTGGCTATTTTCGTATTTGGTATTGTGTTGATATTGGCAGGAAATCGCTATTGGATCATGCTGCAAATACCAGGTGTACTGGTGTTAGCTGGTGGCTTCATCTATGCAGCGAAAGGGTATGCAGGTATTTTCGCCAACCGCTTTTCACAAACTATCAATCGATTAAGCGCCGCTGCTGAAAAAGATAAACGTAATACCCACCAAGACTAATCCCACGACTTCCAAGTAATGCTAATAATGCTATCCATAGCGCCCAATTTTGCCAGTCTTGTAACAGCCACCAAACGGGGAAGTACACTAACAGTCCACTAAGGATCATACTATTTCGCATCGCTGATGCACGGGTTAAACCAACAAATACGCCGTCAAACAAGAAACACCAATGGGCAATTAGCGGTAAACACCAGATCACGACTAAATAATCATTTGTTGCCTGTTGCAAGTCTTGTTGATCAGTCAGTAACGTCACAATATCACTGCCAAATAGCACAAACATCAATGCATATAGGAGTGCAAAGATACTTGACCAAAAGACCCCGATTAAGGTGTTGAAGTGTAGCATTTTACTATCTGACGCGCCCTTGGCCTCGCCCACCTTGGCCTCTACAGCATAAGCAATGGCATCAAGCCCCAATGAAATCAGCACAAAAAATTGCATTAATACCGCATTGATAGCCGCAGTTTGTTGCCCTAACCGGATCCCTTGGAACGTCATAAACACTAAACATGACTGCAGTGCAAGATTGCGCAGTAGCATAGCGCCATTGAGTTTTGTAAGTACTTGCAGACTTTTGATACCGAGCCAGTGCTTATCAAATGCAGATAGCGACTGTTTGAAAATATATAGCAAGCTAAAAATGGTCACACTATACTCGGCAATCACGCTAGCCGCCGCTACCCCCGCAACATCCCAATTGAAAACAAATACAAAGAGTAAATTGAGCATCACATTGATTAAGTTAGAGCTGATTTGGACCAGCATTACAAAACGAGCTTTTTGCTGACCTAATAACCATCCTACCAGTGCAAGATTCAATAATGCAGCAGGCGCGCCCCAGATCCTTACATTAAAATAACTAACGATGACCGCTTCAACTTGATGTTCGGCTTCAGAAAAATATAGAGCGATGTCAAGCAGATAGCTTGCTGAAAGCAAGATGCCGAGTCCCAATAGACCCGCAGAGAAAATACTTTGGTAAAAAACCTGTGTCCGCCCCTCATCTGTCGCTTCGCCTTTCGCCTGCGCACTTAATCCAGTTGCCGACATACGCACAAAGCCGCATATCCAATAGATTTGGGTAATGACTAAGGCTGCAAATGACGCCCCTGCTAAATAATGGCTGCCTTGCATATGACCAAGCACGGCAGTGTCCACTAGGCCAATCAGTGGCGCGCTGATATGTGCCAGTAACATCGGCAAAACCAGCGTTAAAAGCTGAACGTGGGGGCGCCTCTGCCAGAAACGTATTTTAGTATCTGATTGGTTTAAGCTTTGCTGCAATGATAAGATCCATCATTCTCAATTAACGGCCAGATTGCATGTATTATTTCATTTTTTCATTAGTAGGCGCACTTTTATTTATTCCAGCACTCAAGGCTGAGCCTCAAGAGAGTCACGGGGTGATTCTTATGTATCATCATGTGAGCGAAGACACGCCGCCTAGCACGACTATTAGCCCAAAAATGTTCGAACAACATATGGCTTACCTACAGCAACATCATACCGTGGTTGCCCTTAGCAGTTTGGTCAATAGCATCCGCAACAAACAACCGTTGCCAGAAAATGCAGTAGCAATTACCTTTGATGATGGATATGAAAACATTTTCCTAAATGCTCATCCAATCTTAAAGCGCTACGGCTTCACCTATACTGTGTTTATAAATCCACCATTGATAGATACGCAAAACTACCAACTAAGTTGGCAGCAAGTTGCCCAGATGCAGCAGCAGGGAGCAAGCTTTGCGAATCATACCAGTCACCACAATCATTTGCTCCAAGGCAGTCAGACGCAAGGCTGGTTGGCTCGCAGCTTAGAGGATATCGAGTCAGCGGAACACCTATTACAACAAAAAACGGGCGAGAGTCTAAAGTACTTGGCTTACCCTTTTGGTGAATATAATCAGCAATTGGCTGATAAAATTGCCTCTCTTGGCTACACCGGCTTTGGACAGCATTCAGGCGCAGTGTCGCAGCACAGTGATTATAGCGCCTTGCCACGAATACCTGCGGCAGGCATATACTCCAATTTAGAAACTCTCAAGGCCAAGCTAAACAGTTTGGATATGCCGGTCATCGAATTGGCTATACAGGATCCGCAGCTTGATTACGACAAGCGCCAACCGGTCCAAAAGGTAACGGTTAACACCAATGATTTGCGGGCCACCCAGCTAGCTTGTTATTTTAAAGGTGAAGCACTCCCCATAAGCTGGCAGCAGAATACCTTCACATTGCAACTACCTAAGCAGCTGTCTGTAGGCCGCTCCCGAATAAATTGTACAGCGCCAAGCATAACTCAACGGGGCCGTTATTATTGGTTTTCCCAACCCTGGTTTGTACCCACTGAAAAAGGTGATTGGCTAAACTAATTGCATAGCCTAACCTGATATTTTTCGAGATACTATGATGATTTTACAACAAGAAAGTCCCCTATCAAGTGATGTGATTGAACTGCTAAAAGCCCATCACCGTGAGATGTTTGATCACTCTCCCCGCGGCAGTGTACACGCGCTAGATGAAAGCCAATTTAACTCACCACATATGACATTTTGGAGTGTTAGAGTAAATCAACAGTTGGCAGGTTGTGGTGCACTAAAGACAATAGACGAGAAGCACGGCGAAATAAAAGCAATGCGCACTGCTAAAGGTTTTGAGCGCCAAGGCGTAGCAACAACACTACTAGAAAACATCATCACCCAAGCACAGATTCGCGGCTGCACCCGCGTCAGTCTTGAGACCGGCAGCATGGCATTCTTTGCCCCTGCTAGACAACTATATCTGCGACGCGGATTTAAACCCTGCCCGCCATTTGCAGGCTACTTTGATGATCCCAACAGTATCTGCATGACACTTACGCTCGACTAGCTATTAAAAGTGCCCTAATCCTCGCACCGCAACCAACATCAACATACCGAGTTAACATGGCTGTCCATGTAAGGACGCATGTAAGGACGTTTAACGATTCTTGCACCCAAGCCAATGGAAAGCCGATTGCTGTGCTACAAACTATGGTTTTCAGGGATGAAAACGCTAAGCGTACAGGGATGTATTTACCGCGTGTTTGTAATGCAGTAACGGACTTGGAATGACAGTAATTAACATGGCTGTCCATGTAAGGACGTTTGGAATGGTGTTCATTAAGATGGGTGTCTTGTTAACGTTTACAAATGGAAAGACGATTGCTGTACTACAAACTATGGCTTTCAGGGATGAAAACGCTAAGCGTACAGGGATGTATTTACCGCGTGTTTGTAGTGCAGTAACGGGCTTGGAATGAACCGATTACGATGGATGTCCATGTAACGGTGCTTGTAACGGTGCTTACGTTTATTAAGATGGGTGTCTTGTTAACGTTATTAAGATGGGTGATGAGATGGACGCTCCCCAATACGGCGTCAATGCGCCAAAATAGTAGTTCTTAAACAAGACTATTTACATAGGGAACGTCCAATATGAAGCTTAAAACAATTACCATCGATTTGGCAAAGACTGTATTTCAAGTGTGCGGAGTAAATGAACATATTAAACCGCAATTTAATAAGAAATTAAAACGGACTGAGCTACTTGATTTTATGCGCCAACAACCACCTACGTTGGTGGTGATGGAAGCCTGTTATTCATCGCATTACTGGGGGCGTGAAATTGCTAAATTAGGTCATGATACCAAGCTTATACCAGCCCAACATGTCACGCCTTTTGTGCGAGGCAACAAGAATGACCATAACGATGCTTTTGCCATAGCAGAAGCCAGCCAGCGCTCACATATCCGCTTTGTCCCCGTAAAATCTGAGCAACAGCAAGAAATTAATTGCTTGCATCGAATTCGAGAGCGCTTAATTAGAAACAAAACGGCCCTGAGTAACCAGATACGCGGGTTGTTAAGTGAATTTGGGGTAATATTTCCTTGTGGCCACGTGGCCTTGTGTGCAGGATTAGCCCAAGTAATTGATAGCGAACAACGCAGTAACCAGTTGAGAACCATGATGCGCGCGTTAAAGGCAGAATATGAAGACACACGCTCTCGCATCAAGGCCATTGAGCAGCAATTGCATCACTTTGTTAATAACAGTGAAAGTGGCAAAATATTGCTCAGCATCCCAGGGATTGGTTTCATTAATGCCTCAGCGTTTTTAGCCGCCATTGATAAAGGCCAGGCGTTTAATAATCCCAAAGAATTTGCCGTGTGGTTAGGGCTGACGCCTAAACAACACGCCTCAGGCAATATCAGTAAGATGGGCGGCATTACCAAACGCGGAGACCGTTATTTACGTAAACAACTGGTACATGGTGCGCGGTCTGTCGTGAGTCGTGCCGCGCAAAGAACTGATCCGTTATCACTGTGGGCCACTAAACTTCGCGTTACCAAGCCGTTTAATAAAGTGGCAGTCGCCGTCGCCCATCGTTTAGCACGTTTAATCTGGATATTGCTCACACGTCAGGAGCACTATCGCGTTACGTCCTCACAAGTGAGCGCATAACATGAATCACTTTACGTTATCCCTGTCGAGCTCAATTCCGTGTAGGACAAAGGCACCAAGCCTGTGTGGGTGTTGTGGAAGGCAAGACACGGGATAACACTTACTTTACCTACCCCGCTTAGTCATAAAATGATGAAGAAAACGGTCTACCTACCTCATCAAAGCCAGACTTAGACACGGATAACAATCCGACTGGGTGTTTTTAGGCGATAAGGTTCGGAGTTCATCAGAGGCCAGCGTTGATTAAACCAACGCTAATAAAGAGCCTGAATATATGTCAGAACTAAGCCATTTTAGACTGCCTTCAAGACAACAGACTAGCGGTAATAGAATAGTAAAAACGTAATTCGTGCAGAAAATCAGCACGAAGGGGCAATTAGTACGTTGACATCAGGGGAGCGTCCATATATGTCTTGTTAACATTTACAAATGGAAAGACGATTGCTGTACTACAAACTATGGTTTTCAGGGATGAAAACGCTAAGCGTACAGGGACGTATTTACCGCGTGTTTGTAGTGCAGTAACGGGCTTGGAATGACTGTAATTAACATGGCTGTCCATGTAAGGACGCTGAAAATCAGTACGAAGCGATTGGTAATACGTTGACATACCGAGAGCGTCCATATATGTCTTGTTAACGTTTTAAGATGGGTGTCTCGTTAACGTTTTTTAAAATGGGTGTCTCGTTAACGTTTTGGTAACGTTGGTAACGTCCGCGGAACTTTTGTCAATTTAGTTCTAGCCGCATGTGAACGTGTGGCTGCAAGCCAAGTTCAATGGCATCCGCTTCAGGTTGGACCAATTTGACCCGCTCAAAACCAAATTTTTGGTATAATCTTAATGCGGCTAAATTCCCATCCACTACCTGCAAACTTAACGCGCGTTTACCTGACTCAATAGCATGTTGCTTAAACCACTCTAAAAGGGTTGTTGCCAAACCCTCACGGCGATGTTGAACCGCCACAGCAATATGACCAACTCCCAATTCATCCGATTGAGGAGGCATAATCAATCGAGCTAATTTTGTATTGTTGTTAAGGATCACAGCAGTCTCCAGTACACCAAAGTAATCAATAAGACTGCGCAAGGTAGACTGCTTGAAGGTATCAGATACTGAAGATGTCCAGCAACTGCCACATGCTATTACTTTTGCATCATGCTTAATGATATATTGATTTGAATAGCCGAATTGGCCTTCAGGCTGACCGAGCGAAATAAATAGATAGTCCAACACCTTTTGGCGAGAAGTCGCGTGATCTAAATTGGCAGGATTAAAGACTTTTTCAAAAGTTTCTTGTCCAGAAGCGAAAATAAGCCGACTTAACTCTTTTGCGTCCTCTGGACTAGATGTTATTACATTGTGCTTGGGCAAGTCTTGCTCATTGCCTAACGACTATAGGCATATCTGCCAGAATCTGCTCACTGTCACTAACTGCCAATTTACCCGGCTCTAAATGGGGTTTAAAACGTCCTACCACTTGAACCTGGGGATTGATCACCGTGACCGAAGCGCTGTGGTCGACTAAATAGTTAGGATCGTCCATGTTATCACTCATGGCGTACATCATGCCTAAGGCTCGTACTAGCGGAAACAGCTGCTTGTGTTCCCCTGATGTGGCCAAAAATTCTGGATTAAAGAAATCTACGTATTCATTTAAGCGTTCAGCTGTATCTCGGCGAGGATCTACCGACAGAAACCAAACTTGAATCGGGTGCTCAGTTTCTATTTGCTGTAACTGAGGGTAGATACTTTTTAGTTCAGCCATGGTAGTTGGGCAGATATCGGGGCAGAACGTATATCCCACAAACACCAAGGTCCATTTATCGGCCAAGTTCTGATTTGTAAATGTAGAACCTTGTTTATCGTACAATTCAAATTCAGGTAAAGCTCGTGCAGCAGGGTATTGCTGCATAAATTTAACCTTGTCAGTTGCCGGCGGTGCGATATTCACAGCAAAATATAAACCAGCTGCCAGCGCGACCACAGCGACTATCGCTAAAAGAGTGTTTTGCTTCATAATGAAAATTTAAAATAATGATCAACCAATAAGGCCACAAACAATATCATCAGATGGAATATAGAAAAACCAAATGTTTTCATCGGAGTCGTTTCATCACCGGCGAATTTTAGCTTCCACGCATAATACATAAAGCCGGCATTTAGTATTAAAGAGCTGACTAAATAGATCACCCCTGACATACCAGTCAAATAAGGTAATAAACACACGATGGTTAATAATAATGTATAAAGCAGCACCGAGGTTTTCGTGAACTCAACACCATGGGTGACGGGTAACATAGGGATTTCAGCTTTGGCATAATCTTTTACTCGATGAATCGCCAGAGCCCAAAAATGTGGTGGCGTCCAAGTAAATACAATCAAGACTAATAATAAGGCGTAGGGGTGGATTTCTCCGGTTACAGCGGTCCAACCTAATAAAGGAGGAGCTGCGCCTGCCAAGCCGCCGATAACGATATTTTGCGGCGTCGCACGCTTTAAATACATAGTATAAACCACCGCGTAGCCAACTAAGCTGGCCAAGGTTAATACTGCGGTTAAACGGTTCACCCACAGTTCAAGACAAATGTAGCCCGCCACGCCCAACACCAAAGCAAAAATTAACGCTCTTTTGGGACTAATTTTGCCTTTTGTTACCGGTCGATTAAAGGTTCGCGCCATTTTTCGATCAATATTACGGTCAACGACATGGTTGATGACCGCAGCGGCAGATGACAACAAACCAATACCACCTAAGCCTGCAATCAATATTTGCCAGCTGACCCACGTTTCGGTTGCGAGGCACATGCCAACTAATGCTGTTAGCAACAGCAAACTAATCACTTTGGGTTTAGTCAATTCGTAATAGTCACGCCAAGTGGCGCTTTGACCAGTCGATTTTGAATAGTTTACTTCGATTGTTTTGTTCATCAGTCTTTCCTAAGTCTTTCGGTACATGGTGTAGCAGAGCTTGACCATAATCAGCAGTAAGCAAGCGGCAACTGCGTTATGCAAAACAGCCACTGCCAGCGGCAAACTAAAGACTACGTTGCTTACACCCAAGATTACTTGCAGGCCAAGAATAAGTACCATCTTTACCGACAAGGATCGTATATTTTGTGATGCGGCATTGCTGTATAAGCGAATGGCCAACCAACACAGATAAACAAATGTCACAATTGCGCCAATTCGATGGGCAACATGCATGGTCATGCGTTGCGGCCAGTCATGTGTACCATATTCGTAATTATCCGCTACTGGTATACTAAAGGCGCCGGGGATGTCGAGTCGATTAACCCATCCACCTTCGCAAAACGGTAATTCAGTACAAGCAAGAGACGCATAATTGGCTGATGTCCAGCCACCCAAGGCAATTTGGCAAATCAAGATCATAATCCCAAGGGCGCAATATTTAGCAAACCGAGCTATCCCAGTATCTCCACCTGGAATACGATAAGGTGTCAGGCGCAAATACAGTAGATACAAACAAGACAAAACGGCAAACCCACCTAAAAGGTGTCCCATAACCACAACCGGCAGCAGGTTTAGGGTAACCGTCCACATTCCTAGCGCGCCTTGAAAAGCCACCAAACACAACAAGAAAAACGGAAGTTTGACCGGACTGTGATAAGAACGCTTGAGAAAACTGCCGATGAAAATCAGTAAAATTACGAAGCCGAGAGTGGCGGCTGCATAGCGGTGGATCATCTCATTCCAAGCTTTATGAGCTTCAAAAGGACGATCTGGAAATGCATTCACTGCGGCAGTTATATGTACATCGGTCTTAGGTACACTCAGATGTCCATAACAACCTGGCCAGTCTGGGCAGCCCAGTCCTGCATCAGTAAGGCGGGTATACGCCCCCAATACAATCACCACAATTGCTAACAATACTGCCACCAGCACTAGTTTTCTCATTACTACCATTCCCTAACCGATTCGTGAAAGCTTCAGTAGCTTGCGCAAATCTGACAAAATATCGCGACTTTGTTGTATCGCTTCTTGTTCTTGTTGTTTTAGCGGATACTTAAGAATTATATTTCCCAAGGTATCGGAAATGAAAATACCATCTGCGGCGTCATCTTTAAACACCTTATTTACATTTTGCTCATCTACTTGTAACACTACAACACTAGGATGTTTAACAATTTGAGTGCTTTGTGGGTTTGCGCTGTTATTATGAACTAAGACCACAGGCTCCACACGATCCGATTCTTTACCCAGCGCCACCCATATTTGATTAATGCTGTACAACGCATTCTCACATGATTGTTGACATGTCTGAGGCATAACAAATAACAACCGCCATTTAGGCTCAAGCTCACTATTTATAAGATTTAAATCCAATACCGTTTCAAGTAATTGCCCCTTGTTGGTAGAAGCTTTATTAAACCAATCATAGCTTAGAGCCAAATAAGCCAAAACCACTGGCAACACAAATACGATTGCCAACAACAAAGGGGTTTTTCTGTACTTTTTGACTTCACTTCTAGACATCTTTTTTTACCTTACGTTTTCTTATAGCCACTAGATAAATCACCATACAGGCAATAGCGAGCCCAAACCATTGCATGGCATAGGCGTAATGTTTTTGCGGTGACATCACCACAGGTTTCCAATTTCGACTAAAACCCAAATGATGCTGAGGATCCAATTGCATTATTACTGGCAATAGACGCTCATCTAAAAATTTAGACATAAAAGGCAAGTCAATACTTTGTAAAACAATCGGCCACTTATCTTGTAGCGTTGCCGTTTCCGTGACCATCGGGTTTACACTCGGAACAGAGCTGGTGCCGATAAAATAAGTACGCTCGGGAGGAATAGTTATTTCAGGTACCTGATCGCGATATTGTCCCCCTTGTACCCATCCCAAATTCACCATTAACAAACCTTGAGCGGTCCGTACTGGCAATAAAACATGGTATCCGACCTTGCCTGCTTCCGTTCGATTGTCGAGTAGGAATAATTTTTCTGATAATGGTCTAGCCTCCACCGAGAATGGCACATCACGCTTATCGTCTAGGTTAAGAAGACTTTGCAAACCTATATCCGAGGCCTGTTGGCGCAGTTCAATTTGGGCCAGCCTTTCACTTTTATGCTGACCACGCTGTACCTGCCACCACCCCAGTGCACATAGCACGGCCACCACAAAAATAATAAAAACAGTGGTAATATATGGATGTTTCTGGTCAGATGAAGTCGTTGAATTATCGGCCATAATGTAGAGGAGAAATCGATTTTGCTAGTAAAACTGATCGTAGGCGGCTTGTTATTATTTATGCTGTATAACTTATTTCGCGCCATGATGATAATGCTAAAAAACGACCCTAATCAGCCTCCCATGAGTAAGTTTATTGGCCGCAGAGTACTGGTGTCGGTAGCAATTGTACTTTTACTGCTGTTGGCCGTAGCGACAGGGTTAATAACTCCGAATCCGCGCCCGTATTAACGGGCGCTATCAAATGTCTTTTATAGGATATATACGAAGAAAAACAGCATAACCCAGACTACATCGACAAAGTGCCAATACCAACTACCCGCTTGGAACGCAAAGTGATTCTCTGGGGTAAAGTGTCCTTTGAGTATCCGTAAGAACAACACAATCAATATAATGGTTCCCAGGGTTACGTGCATTCCGTGAAACCCGGTAAGCAAAAAGAATGTATTACCGTATACACCAGATTGCAGGGTCAGATTCATTTCCCGATAAGCATGCACATACTCTTCAACCTGCAGAGTGATAAAGAAAAACCCGAGTAAAATAGTCACACCTAAGAAAGCAATTAACTGGCTACGTTTTTGTTTTTCCAAGGCTACATGCGCGTAATGACAGGTGACCGATGATACCAATAATATGATGGTGTTATATAAAGGTAATCCCATCCACCCCATAGCTTCGGTCTCAACACCCCCTGGGGTTTTAATTAACGGCCAAACCGCTTCAAAATTTGGCCATAATACTTCGCCAGTCATCGCGTTATTGCCCGCTCCGTCAAGCCACGGAACCGAGATAACACGTGCATAAAATAACGCACCAAAGAAGGCGGCAAAGAACATCACTTCAGAAAAAATAAACCACGCCATTCCCTGTCGATAAGAGCGCCCTAGTTGCTCACTGTATAGGCCAGACATAGACTCGTGGATTTGATTGTTAAACCAACCAATCAACATCACTATCAAGGTAACGATGCCAGCAACCAAAGTCCAACCGCCGTAACCGCTTTCTCCACGGGTTTGCTCTACCACAAAATTGCCTGCACCAAAGGCAATTAAAAATAAAGCCACCGCGCCGACAATGGGCCAGGGGCTTTGGTCAGGAACGTAATATTTTTGGTACTCTTGTTCTTGTTGTGCCATTTGATTTTCCTTTTATCCTTGGTTCATCGCAACGTCTTGAGCACTGGCTGTGACGTCGTACAAGGTATATTGAAGCGTAAAAAACGTAATATCTTTAGGCAGTTGCGGATCAACATAAAATTTCATCGGCATTAACGCTTCTTGTCCCGCCGCTAGAGGCTGATGATTGAAGCAGAAACACTCTGTTTTGTTGATATAAATCGCCGCCGTACCTGGAGATACGGAAGGGATCGCTTGCGCCACATAGTCTTTTGTCGTTGAATTTTTAACGTAAAAATCAACTTGATTCATCTCTCCTGGATACACTTCTATTTTGCGGGTTTGTGCTTTGAATTCCCAAGGCATTCCCGTGTTTGTACGGGTAATGAATTCAATAGTGACAATCCGTGAGCGATCGATTTCAACCGACTCATAGATCGCTGCGTTGTCACTGGTTTTACCGTTAAGACCGGTCACCTGACAAAACACCTCGTACAAAGGCACCAGCGCAAATGCAAAACCGAACATGCCAAAGACAATCGCGACAAGCTTGATAACCAGCTTGCCGTTTTTGTCTTGGCTAGTAGAAGTATCCTGTGTCATACAATAATGACTTTACTTGATCACAGGAGGGGTTTCGAAGGTGTGATAAGGTGCTGGCGATGGGATTTCCCATTCAAGCCCCTCAGCGCCTTCCCAAACTTGAGCGCTAACCGGATCACCCTTTTTACGACAAGCTTTAATTAGCAGTGCTAGGAATATTAGTTGCGACAAACCAAATGCAAAGCCACCTAAACTAATCCACTTGTTGAAGTCGGCAAATTGCAGAGCATAATCAGGAATACGACGAGGCATACCAGCTAAGCCAACGAAATGCATAGGGAAGAACAACACGTTAACGGAAATTAATGAGCACCAGAAATGCCATTTAGCCAAAGTGATGTCAAACATTTTGCCGGTCCACTTGGGTAACCAATAATAGACCGCAGCCATAATCGAGAATATCGCGCCGGTCACCAATACGTAATGGAAATGAGCGACTACAAAGTAGGTATCATGATATTGGAAATCCACAGGCGTAATCGCCAGCATTAATCCAGATAATCCTCCAATGGTGAACAACACAATAAATGCCAGTGCAAATAACATGGGCACTTCAAAAGACAAGGAACCTCGCCACATGGTTGCTACCCAGTTGAACACTTTCACCCCGGTAGGTACCGATATCAACATAGTTGCGAACATAAAGAACAGTTCGGCCCCCACTGGCATCCCTGTGGTAAACATATGGTGAGCCCAAACAATAAACGACAACAACGCAATAGACGTGGTGGCGTAAACCATTGAGGCATAACCAAACAGCTTTTTACGAGAGAAGGTCGGAATGATTGCTGATATGATACCGAATGCGGGCAGGATCATGATATACACTTCAGGATGACCGAAGAACCAGAAAATATGCTGGAACATAACTGGGTCACCACCGCCTGCTGCGTTAAAGAAACTAGTGCCAAAGAACTTATCGGTCAGCACCATGGTAACGGCACCCGCCAATACTGGCATAACTGCTATCAGCAAGAATGCAGTGATCAGCCACGTCCAAACGAACAACGGCATTTTCATCCATGTCATGCCTGGGGCACGCATGTTGAAAATCGTTACGATGACGTTGATAGCACCCATAATCGATGAGATACCCATGATGTGTACAGAGAATACAAACAACGCAGTGGTATCGTTACTATAGGTAGTTGAAAGGGGAGCGTAGAACGTCCAACCAAATGCTGGGCCACCACCTTCCATAAATAATGAAGCAAGTAGGATGGTAAATGCCATTGGCAAAATCCAGAAGCTCCAGTTATTCATGCGCGGTAAAGCCATATCTGGCGCACCGATCATCATAGGTACTAGCCAGTTAGCTAAGCCAGTAAAGGCAGGCATAACCGCACCAAATACCATGATCAACCCATGCACTGTGGTCATCTGATTAAAAAAGTTAGGCTCAACAATTTGCAGGCCTGGCTGAAATAATTCTGCTCGAATTACCATGGCCATTGCGCCACCAATCAAGAACATGATGAACGCGAACCAAAGGTACAAAGTACCAATATCTTTATGGTTAGTAGTAAACAGCCAACGCTTTATGCCGCTTGGCGCATGATGATGATGGTCATCATGATGCAGGTCTTGTGTTGCAGTACTCATAATTAACCTCCTATTGACCCGTCATAACGGCGTTGATGTCTTTTGCTTGGATCATGTCACCCGTATTGTTACCCCAAGCATTTCGCTCATAAGTCACAACGGCGGCAATCTCACTCATTGTTAATTGTTTGCCAAACGCCTGCATAGCAGTGCCAGTTTTGCCATTTATAACAATGTCGATATGGGCAGGAATATCGTTCAGTGCCATTGCACTGCCAGCCAAAGCTGGGAATACACCTGGCAAACCACCACCGTTAGGCTGATGACAGGCTGCACAAGTGCGCATATAGACCTGCTCGCCAGTGGCCATCAATTCATCCATACTCATATTTAACGCTAGCAAACGTTGTTCTTCTTCTTTTGCTTTGCGTTGGGATTCTTGTTGTGCCGTGATCCAGGCTTGATATTCGGCGGGCTCTTTGGCAATAACGACGATTGGCATGAATCCGTGATCTTTACCGCATAGCTCTGCACATTGCCCACGGTAAATGCCGGCATGATTCACATTGGCCCAAGCTTCATTGATAAAACCAGGGTTGGCGTCTTTTTTGACGGCGAAATCCGGTACCCACCAAGAATGAATAACATCATCTGAGGTCACTAAAAAGCGGACTTTTTTACCGGTAGGAATAACCAAAGGTCTATCTACTTCCAATAAGTAGTTTTCACCTTTAGCAAAGCGATTGCTAATTTGTTCCGGTTGAGTGGCTAATGATGAGTAAAATTCTACGTCATCATCCATATATTTATAATGCCACTTCCACTGTGAACCTGTGACTAACACCGTCACATCTGCTGCACTGGCATCTTCCATGGCGATTAAAGTTTTTGCAGCAGGAAAGGCCATCACCACGAGGATAACGAATGGAATGATGGTCCAAGCAATTTCTACTTTTACGCTCTCATGAAAATGAGCAGGCTTAGCACCCCGTGATTTGCGGTGAAAAAACATGCTGTAAAACATCACACCGAACACAAGTACGGCAATAACAACACATATGCCAAACATCAACATGTGCAAGTCATAGACTTCAGCACTGATGTCTGTCACACCCTGTCGTAGATTCAGCTGGTATTGGTCAGCAGTCGAATTCGTTTCTGCTGAGGTAGCAAACGCAATGATACTGGTCAGTAAGACCGATGCGCCGGACCATGTCTTTTTCACTCAACACCTCCTGGTGATTTAAGCCTTTTCCAAGGGAGTAACGCACAGATAATATCCGCCAAAAACTCTAACGTGGTAAATGACTTGATTTATTTTTGTTATGAATCTGTTAATTGACGTATAAGAATTACTCAATCAGCCAATGGAGTCTAGTGTTTTTTGTTGTTATTAGAAACAACTGATTGATTTTTATCCAAAATAGGCTAAATGAAGTATTTTAAGTGATATTCACCTGCCAACCTGCAAAATAATATGCTGTTAGAATCATTGTGATTATTTTTTTTTGCCTGATGACGGTTTGGGGCGGGAATTGAAGTACATAAAAAGTAGTAAGTTATTCGTTGCTAAAGAGGGGAGCGAAAAGCAGCTAGAAATAGCCAATGGCTTTCACCAGTGGCTAATTGTTTTATCAAATACCTGGAAATTAACGAAGTGGCTATTTACATCCAGTCAGCGTTACGGATCACACCAACAGCAATGCCTTCAATATTGAACGGCTGTGATGCCAAGTCAACTTTGATGGTATTGAAATCGTCATTTTCCGCATGCAATAGTACTTCTCGCCCCCGTTTTTCAAGACGCTTTACCGTTACATCTTCGTCGACACGAGCGACTACCACCTGGCCATTGTGCACATCGGTTGTTCTATGTACGGCTAATAAATCACCGTCTAAAATACCGATATCTTTCATACTCATACCACTGACGCGCAGCAGGAAGTCGGCACTGGGTTTAAATAAATTAGGATCAACCTTGTAGTGACATTCTACATGTTCTTCAGCCAAGATCGGCTCACCCGCAGCAACGCGACCAATTAAAGGTAGGCCTAACTCTTCAGGCACATCATCTAGCGGCACATTTAACTTTATGCCCCGTGAGGTACCCGGTAATATTTCGATCACACCTTTTCTAGCCAAGGCTTTTAGATGTTCTTCTGCAGCATTAGCGGATTTGAAGCCTAATTCCCGGGCAATTTCAGCACGAGTAGGGGGCATGCCAGTTTCAGACATAGTTGTCTTGATGAGCTGGAGTATTTCTGCTTGTCTTGGAGTTAGTGGACGCATAAACAGCCTGTTATTCTATACAGTTCAACTGGTAGTATATACAGTTAATCTCATAAAACAAATCTAGTTGCCGTTATTATTTTTCCCGGGCTTTATAGTGGAATGATTTTCTATCTTCTTCAGACAATACATGTTCAAGCATCTTGGGGTCACAAGCACCAATCTGTATGAAGTTTTGTCGACCTTGGCGCAACGACATATGATTTGGTCCCGAGTAATTATCTTGCGCATTCACGTCAACGCCATCATCCTCCCAAAAACAGATGGGGCATATCAGGTAGCTTGCTCTTTGTGACAAGGTAAAATAGTCGCAACAAGGGCATTGCTCAACAAGATTAGTATTTTTTTTTGGTTCATACCAGTCTAACTCGTTCATACGCCTTCCCCTAGCAACGCTTTGTTATGTACTCTAGTCTGTTAACTCGCACCGCGTAATCAGTGCAAGCTATAACGTTACAGTTTACTGGGCAACTCTAATATAGACACACTTTTTTCGCTATATTACGATTACGAATTAACAGCTGTTAAGGAATACTTGCATTAAAAGCAGGTTAAAATTGCAGAATACGATTTAACCAACGAAAAATAGCATTCAGTAAAGATTATTTCTATCGAAACAACTACTCACACTATTTCCCGATTGTTATTCAGAAGGTTACTTTGTTACCACCCAAACTGCATGAATGATACCCGGAACATAAAACAGTATACAAAGCAGCACATTGATTAATAAATCTTTCCCGAAACCACTTTTTAGCAAAACAGCGATAGGCGGTAGAAGAATAGCCAAAATAATTAATACCAGTTTATTCATTTCCTGAGTCTCCAATATTTATTCTTTGTCACTACAATGCCGTATTTGAATCTTGTCGTCTAGATTGATAGAAAATAATTAATGAAAATAGCAGTTCAATCCCGCTACCTATAAAAGCACCGACAACAAACTTAGCCCCGAATAGAATACATAAAACACCACAGAGCATCAGCAGACCACCCAAGAACCAATAAAGCTTAGTTGCATATAAAGTCTGAAACGGCAGATAACGTACACCAATTATCAGCAACATAATCGGATAAAACCACTCCACTTGAAGCTTTGCTACATAGAAAGCGATAAACAAGCCCACAAACAAAATAATGGTGCTTTCCAACGCGAGTTTTCCTAAGGGATTATCAGGCAGATGCGCTCCTGGGCGCTTGAGTGCTTTTGACAATAGTATTGCGATTGGATGAATCAACATGCCAGCAAAAAAAAGAGTGTACATACTTGCTTGGTTGGACGACAACAGCGCGACTAAGCCGGCTATCCCCCAAATTATGCCAGAGGCAAAAACCCCCATAGAACCGCCAAAATAGGCGAAGTTCATATTTCCCTGTGCTTGATTGAAGTTCATCATTACTCCTTGTTTTGCCATCTATAAAACACTGAATTAAGGGTAAAGGCTATGGCTTATTATGTGTTCCACTAACAGGACGTTTGTGTTTAATGCATGTGCTGATCTGCATCTGTTTTGTGAGTGGATGAGATTGTAATATTGTCCTTTCACGCCACCACGCCAAAAACCCGCCCCACAGCAGCAGTTAGCGCCATAGCAAGCGCCCCCCAAAATGTGACTCTTATGGCGCCAACAGATATAGCTGCGCCACCTGCTCGGGCTGCAAGAGCACCCAGTAATGCCAAAAATAATAATGAAGAGACAGCCACAGATGGAATTAATTGAGCTCCAGGGATGACCCAGGCCACCAGCAAAGGAAGCGCTGCGCCAAGGGTGAAAGTTGCCGCTGAAAAAAGTGCTGCCTGTACAGGTTGTGCAGCACCACTTTCCGATAGTCCTATTTCGTCACGAGCATGGGCCCCAAGGGCGTCATGGGCCATTAATTTCTCTGCAACTTGCATAGCCAAAGCGGAATCCAGCCCTCGGGTAACATAAATCTGTGCAAGCTCATCTTTCTCGAAGTCGAAATCATCTTCTAAGGAACGTTTCTCCATTGCCAAATCAGCATTTTCGGTATCAGATTGGGAGCTGACAGACACGTATTCTCCCGCTGCCATCGACATAGCCCCTGCCACTAAGCCCGCAACGCCCGCCAATAAAATACTCTCATGAACGGCACTCGCCGCAGCGACACCAATAATCAGACTAGCGGTAGATACGATCCCGTCATTGGCGCCTAAAACTGCTGCACGTAGCCAACCAACCCGATGTGAACGATGAATTTCATGGTGACTCATACTTGCCTCGTTAGGTATAGAGCGCCAATGCACGCTGCATATTGCGCTCAATTTCAGGAAACGTTTACGGCTTCACAACGATAAACAGACGGCGATTTTAACACAGTTATACGACACCAATACAACTCTGTCCATGCAACCATATAGTTCTCAACCGAGAGTCGTCAGCAAGGTGCACACTAACGCAATGCTTAAATTACAGCTTTTTGCGAGATGGATGTTATATGGTTATGGCTACAACGCGCTGACGAAAATTAGTACAAATGCCAATATAAAATATTTATAACTTTGTCTAGAAGGTGTGCAACCTGGGGTGAACCAGAGTTTAAGTGGAGCGGCCAATAACGAAGGAGACAAAAGTAAGCCTCGAAGTAACGACAATACTCCAATCTCTCCTGCAATTACCCCGAAATCCAAAGTATTGGTTTGATAAAATCCAACAACCTGCATCACTACTACAAGGGCCATAAGAGCTTTAATTAAATTTGAACTACGTTGAATTTTTACTGCTTGATCTTCCATTGAACTCTTATCCTTTGTAATACATATGTCGCCTAATTAGGCCGTGCAATTGCGCTTAAAAATACTAGCGTGAAAAGCTTGCTGCTTGTGTCGAATTAAAAAACCGGTCAAACGCTCCCTTCAGACTCTACAACCAAAATCCGAGCTTCTCCGTGAGGATGGGCAACATGTTCAGTGCCAATTGATGCAAAGAATATATCACCGGTTTCTAATCGTGTTGATTGCTCAACGCCATTATCTTTGAAAAACATCTCAACCACACCATCCAACACCACAAATACCTCTTCACCATCGTTAATATGCCATTTATAAGGCTGATCAGTCCAATGAAGTCGGGTGGTGATGCCGGACATATTCGCAATGTCTAATGCTCCCCAAGCCCGTTCGGAGGTAAATTGCTTAGTTCTAATTATTTTCATACTACTTCTACTTTATCAATTAGCCTTATTGCGCAATGGTATTAACCACATAATGAAGATCCTGCGGAAAGCCTAAATTTGAGCTAGATGTTTCGCCGAAAACCAGCTAGCGCTGTTACTACGGCTAAATAGCAAAGGTGGTGCATCTTTTTATGACTATTAAACCAGCCCTCAGATTATCACAATATTTCTGACAATTTTAACTAGACTAGTTTTACAGCCTTCACCCTGTTGTACAGCTCGCCCACTGGTTTGTCACTTTTAAGAACATTTATCTCCTTGCGTACTAGTGGCTACGAGTAAGTTTATCGCCATTAAGCATCGCCCATGCCAACTACTGAAGATGCTCCCAACGCGCCACACCAAAACCGAGACAAAAGACAGAACAAGATATAAATCATAAAAATAACCTTTACTTATCAATAAATTAACAATTAAATTAGGTATCAAACACCATACCTTTGTATGATGGCATATTACCATTAGTGGTTACTTTTTGTTCAAGCTTTAGTCATAATAGCTCCACGCTTTGAGAGCAACCTAATTTACACTTTAAACTTACTTGGAATACTATTATGAAAACTACTTTAATCGCTTTATCTGTATTGGCTGCTTCTTCAACTGCTATGGCAACTACCGCAACTAACTATGATTTTGTTGCGCTAGATAATTCAGAGCAAACGCAACTATGCCTTGTTTCCGCCAAAGAAGGTTTAAGCGCAGCTAAGAAGATGGGCAAAGCACGCTTTAGCAGCGACACCCTTTGTAATGGTAAAAAAATCGCTGATTTTGCTAAGCAATATCAGCAAGTTGAAGAAAAAGAGCAACCAGCGGTTAAATACTCCGTTGTTGCATATGATAATACTGATGCTTCAATGACTTGTGTTAAAGCAGCTGTTGAAGGTGTAGCTTCATTAAACTTAAAGCCGTATGAGCTTAAAAATATTACCTGTAATGGCCGTAGCATTAGGTCTTTTGCTCGCACTTATTTTAATATGTAAGTCGAATAGCTAAGCTCGAAAAGCCGCTTCCTAAAGGAGCGGCTTTTTTGTTTTAGGCGCAAAATCCTGATGTGCCGTTTGTATGCTGGAAGTTATGCACTTTATCGAGGAAGTCACTACACAAGTCGCCAATTCAGGCAGCTGATATGGCGGTGTCGATTAAAGCAAAGCATAAGTCGGCGAGGAAATTGTTGGGATAATAGCCCAATTGAATGCTTTGAACACAACCATAGTGTCATTTAGCCCTTGGGAAGCAATTAATTAGCAGCGCAGCACTATGTTAAGTCTGCCTATATTTTATATTTAAGCTTATAATCACAGGGTAAAGCAGTCCCCCCTTTAAATTGTTAACCTCGGAAATACTACTGTGAGCACGCTTCATCATAGAAATAAGAGCCAAACCAAGCCAAATCGTGGCAGCCTACATCCGAGGAATCTGCACAATCAAGGCTATGACTTTCCATCACTGATCAAAAGTTACCCGCCACTCAGCGGATTTGTGAAAACAAATGCTCATGGTAACCTTTCCGTCGAATTTTCAGATCCATTGGCGGTAAAAGCGCTAAATACCGCGCTGTTAAAACGACATTACAAGATTGACAATTGGAATATTCCGCAGGGTGCTCTTTGTCCGCCCATCCCTGGTAGAGCAGATTATATCCATTACATCGCAGAGTTACTTGGAGTGGACGAGCCGTCTGCGCAGCACACCAATACTCCGTCCAAAATCACCTTGCTCGACATAGGAACGGGTGCGAATGGAATTTATCCTCTATTGGCCTGTCAAATTTACGGTTGGCATTGTGTTGGTAGCGATATTAACCCTCAGTCTCTCGACAACGTTGCCTCGATTATCGCTAAAAATCCTACGTTAAAAGACTGCTTCTCATTGCGCATTCAACAGGATAAAAATCTTATTTTTGCAGGAATTATTCAAGCGGGTGAATGCTTCGACGTCAGTGTTTGCAACCCACCCTTTCATGCTTCGCAACAAGAAGCCCTCAAAGGTAGCCAGTTGAAACTCAATAACCTTGCTCGCAATCGCGGTGAACAAACACCTAAGGGCGTTAAAAATGACACCTCAAGTCAGTCAGTTTCTGCGACTCCCACGCTAAACTTTGGAGGTCTGGAAGCTGAACTTTGGTGCAAGGGCGGCGAACAAATGTTTCTCAAAAAGATGATAAAGGAAAGCCAAGTATTTTCAGCCCAATGCCGTTGGTTCACCAGTCTGGTATCGAAAATTGACAATGTGAAGCCTGCAATGAAGTTGATGCGCAAGCTGGGTGCCAGTGATATACGGCAAATAGACATGAAGCAGGGAAATAAAATAACCAGAATTTTAGCTTGGACATTCATCTAAAAAGCCCGCTAGCAAGCTACCCCTGTCTCATGCTCTATTTTACATTCCCAGTCAGTTCGGCGGTTTTAATAGTGAGCTTGCAATTTCACTCCCTCTGGCAGATCCTTTGCTGAAAAATTCAGCTCTCAAGCCTATTTTGCTTAGGGATTAAGCGCTAACCAGCATCTTCTGAACGTTCTATTAGGTAGTTTGCTAATAATTGCTTTAAAATATCAGCACTTTAATAATTACGGGGTGGCATTCGATTTTCGATTACTTGCCAGTGCAAGTGCTGTCCACCGAAAAAAGCATAAATTGACGCTTCATGCTATGCTCCCTTTGTTAACAAAAATTCAAGGTATGATATATGGTTTGGCTGCATAAATTGCTGCTTGCACTGTTCTCTTGGCCAGTTAAGTGGCTGGTCAAAGTCAATAATATCCCCACAGATATTGAGAAAGAATTGGGGATTGAGAAAGATAAACCGATTATTTATCTGATAAGAACGCACTCGATAACCGATCAGTTGGCATTGAAAATGTCCACTAAGCAGCTAGGTTTACCCAGCCCTACCAAGAAAATTCGCATTGGTAACGAAGAACACGACGCCTGCGTATTCCTTGAGCAGCCCCAGTCTGTGCTTGGTCGCAGCATCAAAGGCACTAGAATTGCCAACGATTTTACCCATCTGTTTAAATTACATACTGAAGACCCCAATCTTGATTTACAATTTGTTCCCGTCACGATCTTTTGGGGTAGAGCCCCCGGACGCAAGTCTGAAGGCTTAGCAGATTTATTAGCGGATAAAGCTTCGCCCAGTTGGTTGCGTAAATTCTTCATAGTGCTGTTTTTAGGACGAGATAACTTTGTGTCCTACAGCAAAGCTGTGTCGTCTCGAGAAATGACAAATCTTCTTGGTACAGAGGCTGAAATCGCCCATAAGCTCATTCGGTTGGCGGGTACTCACTTTCACCGCAAGCGCCAAGCATTTAACGGCCCAACCCTGTTAGAGAAATCCGAACTATATAACTCCATACTTGGTTCTGCTTCGGTCAAACATGCTATTAGTGAAGAAGCTCGGCAAAAAAAGTTAACCTCAGACAAAGCCAAAGACTTAGCTCGCTCCTATATAAACGAAATTGCGGCTGATTATCGCGAGGGCTTGATCCGCTTTGGTGATCGGGTACTCACCCGTATATGGAACAAAATATATGATGGTATTGATGTTCGTCATGCTGACAAGGTAAGAAAGCTTGCGCAAAACGGTCATGAAATAATCTATGTACCTTGTCACCGCAGCCACATGGATTACTTGCTGCTCACTTACGTCATCTATCATCAGGGTTTAGTCACGCCACATATTGCAGCGGGCATTAACTTAAACTTCTGGCCTGTTGGCGGAATGTTCCGTCGTGGTGGCGCCTTCTTCTTGCGTCGTAGTTTTGCCGGTAACAAACTTTACACCGCGGTATTTCGTGAATATTTGGAGTTGTTGTTCAATAAAGGCTATTCCGTTAAATACTATGCAGAAGGAGGCCGTAGCCGCACCGGTAGGCTACTACCACCCAAAACTGGCATGCTCGCCATGACACTGCAAGCCATGGTTAAAGGCGTCAATCGCCCGGTCAGTATCGTGCCGGTATATATTGGTTACGAGCACGTGATGGAAGTCAGCAGCTACTTGAAAGAGCTTAAAGGCGGCGGCAAGAAGAAAGAGTCTTTCTTTGGTGTATTTTCTGCTGTCAGAAAATTAAAAAATTACGGCCACGGCTTTTTAAATTTCGGCGAACCGATCCAGTTAAATAACTTTTTAGACAAGCAAGTTCCCGATTGGCGTGACTCGCAAGGAATTGACTCAGAAAGAAAACCCAGTTGGCTAACCCCAACCGTGAATGTTCTGGCTAATCAGGTTATGGTCAGAATTAATCAAACGGCGGCGATCAGTGGCATGTCTATTTGCGCCCTTTGTTTGCTGTCAGCTAAAAAATCGTCAATGGGTCTCAAAGAGTTAGAGCAAGCGGTTGAAGATTACCTAAAACTGCTGCGCCTATCTCCCTACAGTGATTTGGTCACCTTACCAGAGAAAAGTGCTGAAGAAATTGTGGCCAACACCCTGAAGCTTGGCAAAATGACCGTATCAGAAGACAGCTTTGGTAAAATCATCTCCTTGGAGCGCAACAATGCAGTGGCGTTAACCTACTACAGGAATAACATTTTACATCTGTTCGCCTTACCAGGATTGATTGCCGCTATTTTATTTGCTGACAATGGCATTACCAAACACAAATTAATCGATTTGATTGTGCGCCTCTATCCAATGTTACAGCGTGAATTATTTATCTATTTTTCAGTGGAACAAGCCCAGCAATATACTGAGAGTTTGATCGACAGTATGCAAGAAATGGGAATGATAGAATGCCGAGGTGAAAACCTATTTCATGCTGGCCCTACTGCCACATCGTTTTACTCTCTGTGGCTGTTAAATCGCAGCATTCAGGAAACTTTGCAACGTTATGCGTTGGTTCTATCGTTATTGGCCAGTGAAGAACGCATGAGCCGGGGCGCACTTGAAAGACAAAGCGCCAAATTTGCCGAGCGTTTATCTGCATTGCACGGGATTAACTCACCAGAGTTTTTCGATAAAAATGTGTTAGCTACTTTTGTTAATGCATTAAAAGAAAACCATCTTTTGGCAGACAGTGACGACGGGCAATTGCAGCATTCTGAAACAAGTGAAATCTTGCGTCAGGATATCATTGGCTTAATTGCACCTGAAATCGCACAACGGCTGGAAAAGCTATACGCACAACAGAAGTAATAAACTATAGAGCCCATCAAGGTAGCCCTACCTTGATGGGCTTAAGGTATCTTTAATGGGACGTCAGATCAGACAGAAAGAACTGATACGCTGGGTTTGCAGTTTGCTCCGTGTATAGGTAACCAAGCTCAGCCAAATGCTTATCGAATTCTGCCCTTCCACCTTCTGGAATATCAAAGCCCGCTAACACTAAACCTTCCGCTGCACCATGATTACGATAATGAAATAAGGTGATATTCCAGTTCTCGCCCAAAGTATCTAGAAACTTCATCAATGCCCCAGGATACTCAGGAAATTCAAAGGAAAATATATGTTCATTAAGTAAACTTGGTGGCCGTCCTCCCACCATATAGCGCACATGCAACTTAGCCATTTCATTTTCAGACAAGTCAAAGCACTGATAGCCGCTTGTGGTAAGTTCTCGTTCGAGTTGCCGATATTCTTCCTTGCCAAAACGTAATTTGATGCCGACAAAAATATGCGCCTCGCCATCACTGGCATAACGATAATTAAATTCAGTTATTGTGCGTCCGCCAAGCATTTCACAGAATTGCTTAAAGGCACCGGTATGCTCTGGAATTTTAACTGCAAATACCGCTTCTTTTTGCTCACCTAGCTCACAGCGTTCAGATACATAGCGCAGGGTGTGGAAGTTAATATTGGCCCCGCATAAAATACCGCCAATCTTTTTGCCTTCCAAGGTATGTTCGTTGAGATATTTACGTATTCCGGCTACAGACAAGGCCCCTGCAGGCTCAGCGATTACCCGAGTATCATCAAAAATATCTTTGATAGCAGCGCAAATCTCATCAGTGGTGACCGTAATCACTTCATCAACATATTGCTGACACAGCCGAAACGGCTCTACACCTATGGTTTTCACCGCCACGCCATCGGCAAAGATCCCGACTGACGATAAGGGCACTGGCTCACCCGCCAGCAAAGCCGCCTGTAAGCAGGCTGACTCATCAGATTCTACTGCAATAATTTTTAGCTCGGGGCGAAGCTGTTTTAAATAAACACTTATGCCTGCCGCTAGCCCACCACCACCTACGGCAATAAACAAAATATCTAAATCAGGCAGTTGTTCGAGTAATTCGCGCCCTATGGTGCCTTGGCCAACAATGACATCTTCATCGTCAAAAGGGGCCACCATGGTATAGCCATTCACCTCGGCTAACCGCAGCGCTTCATCTTTGGCCTGATCAAAACTGGTGCCATACAACAATACGTGCGCATATTCGCCACCAAAGCGGCGTACCGCTTCCACCTTAATATCTGGGGTCGTTTCTGGCATCACTATAGTCGCTTGGATTTTTTTTACTCTGGCGGAATAAGCCACGCCTTGGGCGTGATTACCGGCCGAAGCGGCTACCACACCAGCTTGCAATTGAGCTTGAGTCAAACTGCTGAGCTTGTTGTAGGCCCCGCGCAGCTTAAATGATTTAACTGGTTGCTGATCTTCGCGCTTCAAATAAATATCGTTGCCTAAGGCGGCTGACAAACTTGTTAGGCGCGTCAAATCAGTACGCAGCGCCACGTCATAAACGGGCGAGAGCAAGATGCGCTTGAGATACTCGTTGGCTGATAAAGTCATTTAGTCTTCCAATTTAGACGGGTCTCGCACCGCACCTTTGTCTGCACTCATTGCCAGCAAGGCAAACGTTTTGAGTGATAAGGATACTTTACGATCACGATTCTTCGGTTTCCAAGGTTTGGCACTGGCGTCCATAACGTCTCGGCGTTGCTGCAATTCTTCGTCGCTGATGCGCAGATTTATGCTGCGATTAGGAATATCAATATCAATAATATCGCCATCTTCGACTAAACCAATTGCCCCCCCAGCCGCGGCCTCAGGAGAGACATGCCCAATCGATAAACCAGAAGTGCCTCCAGAGAAGCGACCGTCAGTGATCAACGCACATTCCTTGCCTAAACCCTTGGATTTCAGATAAGAGGTGGGATACAACATTTCTTGCATACCCGGCCCGCCTTTGGGACCTTCATAGCGTATAAACACTACGTCTTTGGCTTTAACATGACCTTTAAGGATGCCATTAACCGCATCGTCTTGGCTCTCATATACCCGAGCGGTGCCAGTGAATTTATGGATGGATTCATCCACCCCTGCAGTTTTAACAATACAACCATCTAAGGCGATATTGCCATATAACACTGCCAGCCCACCTTCTAGACTAAAGGCATGCTCAATGTTGCGAATACAACCTTTAGCTCGGTCAGTGTCAGCACTTGGATAGCGACAATCCTGACTGAAAGCTTTAGTGGTTCGAATACCGGCGGGGCCTGCTTTGTAAAAATTAAGCACATCCTCACTAGGATTGCTGGCAATATCCCATTGTTCGATCACTTCACCCAAGGTTTTACCAAATACATGGTGGGTATCTGCATGCAACAAACCTGCGCGGTTCAGCTCAGCCAATATGCCCATTACGCCACCAGCACGGTGCACATCTTCCATGTGATATTGCGGCGTAGAAGGCGCAACTTTACATAAATGCGGCACTTTTCTGGATAGTCTATCTATATCATCCATGGTGAAAGGCACCTCACCTTCGATGGCTGCCGCAAGCAAATGTAATATAGTATTGGTTGAACCGCCCATGGCGATATCTAAACTCATAGCATTTTCAAACGCTTTGAAATTAGCAATATTGCGGGGTAAAGCCGTTTCATCGTCTTCTTGGTAGTAGCGACGACATAGCTCCACCACTTGACGACCAGCTTGTTTAAACAGCTCTTCTCGATCTTTATGGGTGGCCAATAAAGAGCCATTGCCAGGCAGTGACAGACCCAGCGCTTCCGTTAAGCAGTTCATAGAGTTAGCGGTAAACATGCCTGAACAAGAGCCACAGGTAGGGCAGGCAGAACGTTCGATTTCATCAGAATCTGCATCACTGACTTTGTCGTCGGCTGCAGCTACCATCGCATCAACCAAATCTAGTTTGATGATTTCATCAGAAAGCTTAGTTTTGCCCGCTTCCATGGGTCCACCGGACACAAACACCACAGGTACATTTAAACGCATCGCAGCCATCAGCATGCCAGGCGTTATTTTGTCGCAGTTAGAGATACACACAATTGCATCGGCGCAATGGGCGTTCACCATATATTCAACGGAATCGGCAATAATTTCCCGAGACGGCAAGCTATAAAGCATACCGGCATGACCCATGGCAATACCGTCATCTACCGCAATAGTATTGAATTCTTTGGCTACGCCGCCGGCTTCCTCAATACTGCGCGCCACGAGTTGGCCCATGTCTTTTAAATGGACATGGCCAGGTACGAATTGAGTAAATGAGTTGGACACCGCAATAATCGGTTTACCAAAATCTTTGTCGGTCATACCGGTAGCTCGCCATAATGCACGGGCTCCCGCCATGTTGCGTCCTTGAGTCGTGGTGGATGAGCGTAACTTTGGCATGGTCTAACCCTCTAATGTATTCAGTTCAGTTGATAAGCAACTTTCAAATTCAATTGGCTTTTTTGTATGCTTGCCAGCTTTGGCACGTTACAAACAAAAAACCCCCGCGGATAAACTGCGAGGGTTTGTAAATGTAAAACTCACATATCTACCCTCGCACGGAAACATCCGGCGCGCTAATTATCACAATCAACACTTGCTCGATAGAGATGGATCAACAATCTAAATTATTTTGTATCGTCACTGCTAATAGAAATATCACGTTAGACCTTAAGGGATCAAGTTTTCAATCTGTATATATTATGCCAATCACAAAAAACGTCCTATTGAGGTAGCCTTGAGAGTCTTTTGACTCCTGATGATATATGCGCTCTAAGCATAGCCATGGAGGCCCTCTCGGCTACTTTATTCGTTTTTACCTCAGCGTCTGTATGGTAAGGTCCGCGTCAATTGGATTAAGCGGACGATGATAGAGCATGTTTTCGGTTTCAGAGTGGTTTCATTGGATAGATTTGGCGGGTGTGGCGGTGTTTGCTATATCAGGAACGTTGATGGCATATCGCAAATATATGGATGGTTTTGGTGTAATTGTACTGGCTGCAGTAACGGCAATTGGCGGCGGCACCTTGCGGGATATGATTTTGGACTCACCCGTTTTTTGGGTTCATGATCCTAGCTTTTTCTATGTGATCTTAATCGCTGCGATAGGCACAATTGTTTGGCTAAGATATTACTCCAGCTTCCCGCTGCGTTATTTACTGATTGCTGATGCTTTCGGTTTAGCTTTTTTTAACGTGATGGGCTTACAAAAAGCCTTGGCATTTGGCGCAACGCCCTTTGTTGCTATCGCCTTAGGTACCATGACCGGCGTGTTTGGAGGTTTGCTTCGAGACGTAATTTGCCGAGAAATTCCACTAGTGTTGAAAGGCGAGTTGTACGCTACCACCTGTATTTTTGGTGGTGCGGTGTATGTCGCCGCAAGCTGGCTAAATTTGCATGCTGATATTGTCATGCTCGCCGCACTGCTAAGTACTTTGCTAAGCCGCCTCGCCTCGATGCGCTGGAATTGGCACCTACCTGTGTTCCCAGTACATGGTGAAAATGAACAATAACTCAAGCATTTCACCAAACCATTAATTTATTGCAGCCACATAGTCATCGCATGCTTGTAGCCCAGTGGCTGCGTTGAAATGAAGCAAATTACCATGCCTGTCCACGTAACGTTGCCTCCACGTAACGCTTTAATGGAATGCACTATATTTCGATGGGTGTCTCGATAACAGCGATACCAATGTAAAGGCAGATGCTGTGCTACAAACTATGGTTTTCAGGGATGAAAACGCTAAGCGTCCAGGGACGTATTTACCGCGTGTTTGTAGTCCAGTATCTGTCTTGGAATGATGCAAATTACGATGGGTGTCTCAATAACAGCTTTCTAGTCGCTCGGTTATAGTCTTGGAATACGAGTTAGTAAAAACTAGACCTTCATAATTGGCAATGACCGTTGCGCTCAACTAACGTTATAACAGCTACCAGCAACATAAGGATATGTGATGTCATTGGCTGTGGTTTATTCTCGTGCATCGGTTGGGATCAATGCGCCCTTGGTGACTATTGAAGTACATTTAGCCAATGGCTTACCAGCGTTTAATTTAGTAGGCCTTGCCGAAACCGCTTTGCGGGAATCGAAAGAGCGAGTTAGAAGCGCATTGCTCAATTCGGGCTTTGAGTTTCCGGCCAAACGGATCACCATAAATCTAGCCCCTGCTGACTTACCGAAAGAAGGGGGGCGCTTTGATCTAGCCATCGCAATCGGCATCATTGCTGCCTGTGAATTATTACCCGAGGTTAATTTCGACGAATTCGAATTTGCAGGAGAGCTAGCATTGACCGGCGAAGTACGGGCAATCTCCGGCGCATTGCCTTTCAACTACGCCTGTCAAAAAGATAAGCGCACTGCCATCATCCCCGCAATAAATTGTGCCGAGGCAGCACTTATTCCCGACAGTAAAATTATCCCTGTAGCGACCCTCAGCACGCTCTTCCTGCAGCTTAATCAGCAACAAAAAATTCCATTATTTCACCATACTGTATCCACTAGTTCCCCCTCATACCAAGTAGACATGTCGGATATCTGCGGCCAACATCTGGCCAAACGAGCATTGGAGATTAGTGCGGCTGGCGCACATAACATCCTATTTTGTGGGCCTCCCGGCACAGGTAAAACTATGTTAGCCAAACGCTTAGTTACGCTGCTGCCGGAGATGACTCAGCAACAGGCATTAGAAAGTGCCACTATAAGATCCATTGCCGGTCATCCCATTACGCCAGAACAATGGACATTAAGACAATTTCGTCAGCCACACCATACCTGTTCAGCGGTAGCCTTGGTAGGCGGCGGATCAAACCCTAAACCCGGAGAAATCAGCCTGTCTCACAACGGTATTCTTTTTCTAGATGAGTTACCCGAATTTGAACGCCGGGTGCTAGATGTATTGCGTGAACCTATGGAGTCTGGACAAGTTTGTATTTCGCGAGCCGCTCGACAAGTAAGCTATCCGGCGCAGTTTCAATTGGTAGCGGCGATGAATCCAAGTCCTACCGGTAGTCTGCATGATGGCCGTAGCACCTCAGAACAGGTCTTAAAATACCTAAACAGAATTTCTGGACCCTTTCTTGATCGCATAGATCTGCAAGTCGATGTGCCTAAATTACCCAGCACAGATATGTACCAAGCTCCTGATATGAAATCAGAAAATAGCGCACAGATTAAACAGAGAGTCATCAAAGCCAGAGAGATCCAAATCCAACGGGCCAGCAAATGCAATGCATTGATGACCACAAAGGAGCTAGAAACATACTGCGTATTAACCGCAAAAGACAAACAATTTTTACAAGGTGCTGCCGAAGAGTTTGGATTCTCTATGCGCGCTTTTCATCGCATTTTGAAAGTTGCTCGCACTATCGCTGATTTGGAAGATTGTGAATTGATCGCTCGACAACATCTTGCCGAAGCCATGAATTACCGGGCGCTAGATAGTATCATCCATCAACTTCGCTATTGACGTCACTTAGGCGTTTTTACTTAAGTATTTCCGCCTGGTTTATCATAGCGTCAATTAATACTTCATTGACGCGAGCCTTTAAGCAACATAAACCTAGTTTGTAAGGCTCTATGTTATCAATGGGCATTTGGTTGACCTTTTTGCTAGCAACGGAATTATCCAGCACCACCTTTGGCACTATGCCTAATCCGCAGCCCAAGGCAACCATACTCACAATCGCCTCATTACCACCCACGGTGGCATACACTCGAGGTCGTATACCCATTTCAGCAAACCAATGGTGCACAATCCTTTTAGACGGACCGGACTCGGGCAAGATCACCGAATTAGCAGTCCAATCAACTTGCTGCAAGCTATTGATATTACTGTCTTTTGGCGCAATCAATAGCAATGGAATGGTATCCAACGGGAAGAAGGCTAGTTCTTTTGGAAAGTCTGGGGTGTGCACTGATATTGCCACGTCAGCATGCTGGTCAAGCACCTTGCTTACTGACAATGCATGGTCGCCGGTGGTGAGCTTAACTTCAACCTGTGGGTGTTGCTGGCGAAAGCGATTGAGAATATCTGGCAAATGACTTTGGCTTGCCGTCACCGAGCAATATAACTTTATCTCGCCAGTTAACAGTGGGTTCAGTTGATCAAGATCCGCTCTTAAGCCGTGCCAGGCAGATAATGTTTGCTGGCTAAAGGCGCGCATTTTCTCCCCGGCAATGGTCAACTTAACCTTTCGGTTGTCGCGGATAAACAACTCAGCCCCACACTCCTCTTCTAACCGCTGAATCGCGCGACTAAGTGTAGAGGGACTGACAAATAACGCTTCTGCCGTTTTGCCAAAATGCAAACTATTAGCCAAGTGTACGAACAATTGTAATGAGCGAATATCCATTTGTTTCATAATATGAAATACAGTATTGCGAATATATCATTTTATTCAACATTAAAGAAAGTCTAGACTGCACAGCATCACAAGTCGTCACTGACTCGATAGATTTTACACTTGGTTTACAGCCAATAAATTTAAGACACCAATCAGTAGGTACATAATGGCAAATTACTTCAACACATTATCTCTTCGTCAGCAGCTTGATCAGTTAGGCCGCTGCCGTTTTATGCAAAAAAGTGAATTTGCTAGCGGATGCGAATATTTAAAAGGCAAGAAGATAGTCATTGTAGGCTGCGGCGCTCAGGGCCTTAATCAAGGTTTGAATATGCGTGACTCTGGTTTGAACGTTTCTTATGCGTTACGCCAAGCCGCGATTGATGAAAAACGAGATTCTTATCAAAGAGCTTCAAGCAATGGTTTTGAAGTTGGCACTTACCAACAATTGATACCGGAAGCGGATTTAGTTTATAACCTAACCCCTGATAAACAACATTCCAGCGTTGTTGAGGCAGTTATGCCGCTAATGAAAAAGGGCGCAACTTTGGGTTATTCCCATGGCTTCAATATCGTAGAAGAAGGTCAGCAAATCCGTGCAGACATCACAGTTGTAATGTGTGCACCCAAATGTCCAGGCACTGAAGTTAGAGAAGAATACAAGCGTGGTTTTGGTGTCCCTACACTCATCGCTGTTCACCCAGAAAATGATCCACAAGGACAAGGTTGGGATATCGCCAAAGCCTTAGCATCTGCCACAGGTGGTGACCGTGCCGGTGTACTTCAATCATCCTTTGTAGCAGAAGTGAAATCTGATTTGATGGGTGAGCAAACCATTCTTTGTGGAATGCAACAAACAGCGGCTATTTTGGCCTATGAGAAAATGATAGCAGATGGTATAGATGCTGGCTATGCTGGTGCGCTGATCCAATTTGGTTTAGAGACCATTACCGAAGCGCTTAAAATCGGTGGTGTTACCAATATGATGGACCGACTGTCCAATCCTGCAAAATTAAAAGCCTGTGAACTATCGGATCAACTCACCACTATGCTTCGTCCTTTGTTTGAAAAACATCAAGATGACATCATCAGTGGCGAATTCTCAAAAACCATGATGGAAGATTGGGCCAATGGTGATGCAAACTTGTTCAAATGGCGTGAAGAAACCGGTCAAAGTGCCTTTGAAAATGCGCCTCAGTTTGAAGGCAGAATTGACGAACAAGAATTTTTCGATAAAGGCATCCTAATCGTTGCCATGATCAAATCTGGTGTTGAACTGGCATTTGATGTCATGGTTGAAGCAGGCATTCTACCTGAATCAGCTTATTATGAGTCATTACATGAGACTCCACTAATTTCGAATACTATTGCCCGCAAGCGTTTATATGAGATGAATGTTGTTATCTCTGATACAGCAGAATATGGCAACTATCTCTTCGCTAATGCGGCCATCCCATTATTGAAAGAAAAGCTAATGCCCACTATCTCGGCCGAATTGATTGGCAAAGGTTTGAACGTTAGCTCCAATAGTGTTGACAACATGGCACTTGTTAACGCGAACCATAAAATACGTAATCACGGTGTCGAATCTGTTGGTGCAGTGTTACGGGGATATATGACGGATATGAAAGCAATAGTTGATGTTGCTTAATAGTCTTCATAATTAGCAAGAAATTTACGTTTCTGTCGTTAGGTGCTTAAACCAAGCCCTTTTGCCCGGCCTTTGGTCGGGCTTTTTCTATTCGTATCTAGACTAAAGTTCTAAGTGGTCTATGATGAATTTTTAATGAAAATATGTACAATAGTGTGGAATTATTAACCAAACTCGTATTAACTCTGCTTTAGGGTTATGCTTACCCAGTTGTTAAATGCAGACTTAGAGCAAAACATATTAACTAGTCGCAAAAATGATACTATAATAATAAAAAATAATTATATATATAACCGTTTGATTTAGATTACATTTAACAGTTTTTGTAGCGCAAAATACACTCTTTTGGTGATTTGGAGTCGCTGGACTGTCTCTGTTTGGAAACTTAATTTTCGTAGGGTTTTTCCCTAGACGCCATTTTTAAAAGCCTGAAGTATTGGCTCGTCGATTGCATTTGCGTCCAAGGCGACTATCAGTAGGTTTCCATTAAATATAATAAAAGTAAAAGTTCTGAGTGGGGAACAAAATGAATTCATCGATATCTCGATTCACTCAAATGGGAGATTGGATCTTCGAAGTGAAAATGGTTAGAGCACTTCGTGTAAAAAAATATGGAGAGCCGTATACAGCGCTAGCAACGTTAACAGCTAATGGTGAGTCAATGTATATCGACAGCCAATTAACCCGAGAAAATGACGATTTTTCACGAAAAGACTTTCTGACTTTTTACAAGTTTTGTCAGGAGCTGGAAATGAAAAATGTGATTTACGACAAAGTTAAAAATGGTGTAAGGCACCCACGTGTTGTCGACATTGTCGAAAACGTCAAACCTTCCCCCATAGTCCGTTTAGTCAAATAACCCTTAGTAACCGCTAAATAGTCTGAATACCTGAAATAGCCGAACGGCTTTTTCAGGTCAAGACTATTGGTTTATTTTACGAGTTGAGCATACCACTTGCTCTGGTTCATCTAAGTGACTATCACCTTTACCCGCCCATAAGACACTAATCAGTGCTAAGCAGCCAAAGAGCAGAAAGCCTATTGCTATCGGCACAATATCGTTAGTCACATAGCTGCCAATGAAGATTGCGATGGGGACTGAAAAAGCGCTACTTAAGGAACCAATAATGGCAGCGCCTAACCCAGCAATATGGCCCAAAGGGACCATTGCCATAGAGTTGAGGTTGCCGAATAAAATTCCAATAAAAAAGAATTCGCAAAATAACAGGCTTACTGTAACAAGCAAGGGCGGTAAACCATCAAAGTACCAAGTGATGCTGACCAATAGACTCGCCATGACAATATTGCCATACAGAGCTCCCAAACAAAGTTTTCGCATGCCCAGTGTCATTACCAAATGACCGTTTACAAAAGATGCAAAACCAATTGAAAATGCTAAAATCGCAAAGTACAGCGGAAACATATCTCCTACTTGATAGAACTCTTCAAACAAGGTTTGTGAGGCGCTTAGGTAGGACAGGAAGGCGCCAAATATAAAGCCCATAGCTAAGGTATATGACATCACTTGCTTGTGAGTAAGGATGTACTGGCTCGACTTTATCAGTGCCGCCCAACTAAATTTAACCCGCTTATTTTTAGGCAGAGTTTCCTGCTGACGGCTGAAAAACCAAATTCCTACTGCAGAGCCAATGACTAAAAACGAGGTGAAAATTTCTCGCCAGCTTGCCAAAATGAGAATAACTTTGCCGAAGGCTGGGGCGATCATTGGCACCAAGATAAACACCATCATAATGAATGACATGACCCGTGCCATGGCTTCACCAGAAAAGCGGTCACGAATAAGCGCAATGGAGGCAATGCGTGGGCCCGACACGCCGAAGGCCTGAACCACTCTGCCAAATAGCAGTACTTCCATGGACTCGGCCAACATACAAATAACCGTACCAAGCGCAAAAATTAGTAAGCCGGATAATATAGCCGCCCTGCGGCCCTTAGCATCCGAGTAGGGTCCGTAATACATTTGCCCTAATGCCATACCCAAAAAGAAGATAGACACTATCATGTGGGTGTATTGAGGGCTGTCGCTAGCTAAATCACTACCAATCTGATTCATTGCAGGCAACATTGCATCGATACTCAACGCCACCAGTGATGTCAAAAAAGCCATTAGCGCTACAAATTCGACTAAGCCAAGCTCCGGTTTATCAATCTTGCTATTTATGGTGTTTGACATTTTTATCCAAGTGCAGATTTAGTGAATTGACCACGTAGTGTGTAATCTACGACGGCATTAAATTATATTTATTTCAATAGCATTGTATGCTGAATTCGGTGGTTACAAAACAAAAAAGCGCCTAACGGCGCTTTTTAAATGGTTAAATCAGGTTTTAGAATTTATACCCTGCTTGAGCATAGACAAAACGTCCCTGACCATTGTGGGTAGAGTTCACGTAGCCCATAAAATCATGGTGGCTAAATGGAGGCTCTTCATTGAACAAATTGGTTGCACCTAGCGTAAGTGTGGTGTTTTCAATACCTCTATAATTGAAAACCAAATCTACTGTGGTCATGGCATCAACGGTTTTATCGCCAAAGCCTGAATCAGCATCACCATCAAACTCACCAATGTAGTTAACCGCAACTGTTGCGTTGAAGTCATCCATTACCCAATCCATTGAAGTAGTGTGGCGGACTTTAGGTTGTTCAAACTGACCTTCGGTGAGGTTCAATCTCTTACCACCATCGGCCGCAGGACGATACTCTTCAAATTTGACCACGTAGTTCATCACAAAGCCAAATCTAAAGGAGCCCATGTCAGACTCCATTTTGTAGCCAACATCCAAGTCTATTCCAGAAGTTTCTAGATCACCGATGTTTTGGAAAGAATCATACACTCTGACTACTTCACCTGGGTCGTTTGGATTTGCAGTAGGAATACGTTCAACAACTGTTGAATCATTACCAAAGTTGGTAAACACAAATTGGGTATCTGAATCGATGATATTTTCGATATCATAACTGTAGTAATCAATCGAGAAATCTAAATCTTCAGTGACTTCAAATATCATCCCTAAGTTATAGCTTGATGATTCTTCTGGCCCTAATTCTGGGTTACCGGCGAACACTGCTGTATATTCAGCAGGCTGACAGCCTAAGTCCACAGCATTACAGCGTACGGTATCGACTAAGTTTGGCGATTCATCTGTTCTGCCTAATCCTAGCTGATGCAAAGACGGTGCTCTAAATGCAGTACCGTAAGAGCCGCGGAAGGATAGGTTGTCCATTGGTGCCCACAAAAACGATACTTTAGGATCAGTGGTGGTGCCAAAGTCACTGTAATCTTCATATCTTACAGCCAACTGAATTTCCAATTCATCCATCACTGGAAAAGCAAATTCTGCTGACAAAGATTTACTATCGCGTTCGCCATTTGCTTGGGTTGCTTCTGTACCAAATACATCACCACGCAAGAATTGATCATCGGGATTATCGCTGATTGCTTCTTCGCGGTACTCAGCCTTAATCGCAGCCATTACTTCGCTGTTACCCATCTTCATCAATGGACCTGAGAAAGTTACATCGAAGGTTTTGTTGGTTGATTTGCCCACACGAGTAGTAGTTGTCTCGATATAATCTAACGCCTCTTGTGAGTTGGTTGATGGTTCAAAGGGGTTCCATAGCTCGCTATCGATAGCTTCTTGAACACGTCTTGAATTTGGATAGCCGTCAACGCCACGTTCTACCGATTCACTTTTGATGTAACTATAAGCCGCTTCCCAGTTCCATGTTTCGATTTCACCATTTAAACCAACAATGGTACGGTAATAATCGGTATCAACCCGTTTTTCACGATTGCCAATATCTACGGTACGACGGCGCATCGTTAGGTCTTGTCCAAAGAATGGATGTTCTGGATCATCCGCGAAAGGATGATTGGCATTGTCGCCATCCATGAACAATTCATTAAAACTTGGGCTGCCCGCACCGCGAACAATAGATTTGGAGTTTTGACCATTAAAATCTATAAAAGCACGAACCGAATCATTCACCTCATAGCGACCTAGGTAGTTGAAACTGAAACGCTCAGCATCTGGGACCATAGTCATGACGGGCGCATAATCATAACGACAAAGAACATTTTCTCGGTCAATATCTTCAGCTGCACAGCGGTCGACGCCAAATTCATCAATGACGCGATTAGTTGGATCAGAGCGCAACGCTATGGTACCCGGAATACCCGCCGAACTTCTGAAATCGACCGCATCAGGGTCATTAGGTCGCAACGCGGCTTGATTTGAAGAGCTTGAAAAAGAGCGATCCCCGTAAAGCACTTCTTCACGGTCAAAATAATCGAGAATAAAAGTATGTTTGAACTTCTCGCTGCTGCTACCCCATATCAAACTGATATTTTGTTCATCGCCGCCACCATCTGCTGTGGTACCGAACTTGGCTGAAATCTCAGCACCATCAAAATCGTCTTTAAGCACGATGTTTATTACACCAGCGATAGCATCAGAGCCATAGGTTGCAGAAGCGCCATCTTTGAGGATGTCGACGCGCTTAATCGCCGCAATAGGGATGTTATTAATATCGACGAAAGCGGTATCAATCCCTTTTGCAAAAGGTGAAACCGATACGCGACGACCGTTGATTAGAATCAAGGTTGAGTCTGCACCAAGTCCACGCAAAGACACACTTGAACCGCCATTGGCAGTGTCGTCACTGCTGTTACCTTGGGTGGAAAAGGTGCCTTGGCCGGAAATAGGCAACTTGGTAAACAAGCTGATTAAATCCGTTACACCTGTATTGGCTATTTGATCCGCGCTAATCGAAGTAACCGGAGAGGGCCCTTCCATATCAGTACGTTTGATCAGTGATCCTGTCACTGTTATTTTTTCAACGCCTTGGGTTTCTTGTGCTAATACTGCTGTATGTGTGAAGGCTAAACCGACTGCTGAGGAGATTAATGCCAACTTCGCTATTGTTGTTTTCATTTGTATGTTCCCTTGTATTAATTTTCATCCACTTACTCCGTGGATTTAGTTTTAGCAAGTGACTGTTTTTAAACAGCATGTTGGTTATAACACAGCGGAAAAATTTACTCTCGGTAAATTTCCTATCGATTGAATATTTATGTAATAAAATATTTACATTTGATGGGCATTATACGGCTGATTATCCTTTAAACAGAGTGTCATTTAAGGGCTGGCGGTTGTGAAGGGTGAGTTCGCGTAGGCCATTGGCTAGCGATTTAGGAGAATGTAACACGTGAGCGACAGGGCAAATTTTAATGCTCAGCTTGGTACTAGCAGATAATCTTAGTGGTAAAAAAGCAGGTTTAGGGTGAAGATCAAAAGCCTATTAAGCTATTGGCTAGCGAGATCTTTTAACAGTCCATCTTTCAAACTGTAAATCCAACTATGGATTTGCAGCTTTTGGCCTCGACCAAGGGCTTCTCGAACGATACTATTGCGTTTCACATTGGAAGCTTGCTCAAGCACGTTAATCTCACACAATTTGGCCGCCTTTTCATGGGCCGACAAACCGCTTAAATCAGCTTTATATTTATGCACTAGGTCACGAATATGCCCGAGCCAATTATCAATTAGACCAAGAGAGTTATTTTGTAATGCCGCATCAACTCCGCCACAGCCGTAATGGCCACAAACTATTATGTGTTCAACCTTGAGTACATCAACCGCGTATTGAAGCACAGAAAGACAGTTAAAGTCGGTGTGCACCACCAAATTGGCTACATTTCTGTGCACGAACACATCCCCTGGCGGTAAGTCCAGAATCTGGTTGGCCGGAACACGACTGTCCGAGCACCCAATCCACAAATACCTCGGACTCTGTTGACGAGCCAAGGACTGGAAAAAGTCGGGGTTGTTGGCCGTAGTGGCTTCTGACCACTTACGATTTTTTTCGAGTAACTGTTTGATTTCGCACATGGAATGAGTTTAATGTAAAGCGTAGGCAAATAATACAAAATCCAGGTCCAACCTGATGGAAATTTTATGCAAATTCGCTCAGCGACATTTGACGACCTAGCCAGTTTGGCGCAACTGTTTGACGGCTATCGTGTTTATTACCAACAAAATTCAGATATGCTCATCGCCACACGGTTCATCGCAGAACGGCTAACCCAGCGGGACTCGACTATTTTTGTCGCGCAGGAGGATGAAGGGCCACTATTGGGTTTCGTCCAACTGTATCCTATTTTCAGCTCAGTTAAGGCTCAGAAGAGTTTGTTGCTAAATGATTTATTTGTGACCCCTTCTGCTCGCAGAGCCGGGGTGGCTAGAGCACTGATGCAAAAAGCCAAGCGCTATGCAAAAAAGCAACTAGCTTGCTGGATCATGTTACAAACAGAACACTCTAACCATAACGCGCAGGCGCTATACGAATCCCTTGGTTATAAAAAAGACCAGGACTGTTTTTATTACTACTTATCCTGAAATCAGCATAAAAACCATGATTGGATTTTGATCTAATCGATATTTAAAAGGTTCAAAGGCCGAGTTTCACTCACAATGCTTATAAGTCTTTCACAGAATATTCTGACCAGCGAGCTTCAAATCCGGCCAGTAATTTAGCAAACTTCTTCTGTCGCCTATCAGCCCAAATCCAAATAAAGGGTAAGCACAGTAAATTAAACAACAGCATTCTAGAGCCCTTGCGAAACATCTCGGCCTGATCAATATAATTACCCAGATAACCAAAGGCAAAATACGACGCAAATATGAAAGGCATCAAATAACACAGCAGTTTATTTACATATGCAATTTTCATATTTTGCCGGTACTGGCGTTTGACTTGTTCCACAAAATCGGAGGTTGAGGTAGCGGTTTTATTCATACCCAGTGAATAGCGTCGTAGCCACAGCGTATAAATAAACCAGCCCGTAAACAGCACCGATAATGCCGAAATCCAGATAAATTCAAACATCGATAAACTGTGTCTATACAGAAATAGAATTGCGGGTATCGCCCCTGTCGATAACGCATCCAGCAAAACATACAAGTACTGTTTACTGCGCATCAGTCGCCATTGCTGCTTTAATTGCGATGTGTCAACCGGTGAAACCTGCTGTTGTTGCCACAACTGCTCTAGATTGTCGCGGTTATTGTTCATATTGAACTTGCTCCATTAGGGTTTTCTTAGCGCGATTAATTATCACACCCACATTGACCGATTTAATCCCGCATACCTCGGCAATCTCTTGATAACTCAGACCTTCCATCGACATGGTAATAATTTGTCTAGCTTGTAGAGGCAGCTTGCGGACCCCCTCAAGTAAATGTTGAATCGCCGCTTGTTGTGAAAGGTTTTGTTCGGAAGTTTGTTGGTGAACAGCGGCAATGGGGTTGTCGACTTCACAATAACTGTCATTATTCGGCTGTTTTGAATGATAGGAAACATGAGTAACGGCTTTGTTATGCGCCACCCGCAGAACATAGGTTTTTAAGCTACTATTACCTTTAAAACCTTTTAATGCTTGCCACACCGCTAAGCTAATCTCCTGGAGCAATTCCTGTCTAAGGTGTTCATTAGCCTCATAACTTGACGCCACACGGCTCAGCATCGGTCCATATTCAGACAGGATCCTGTCAAATTCCTTACTCAAGCCAAAACTCCCTGCGGTTAGTCAATCCCAAATTGGGATGACCGATTAAGTGATTCATAAGCAATAGTCTGCCTAAGTTGAAAATAATTACAAAATTGTTGTAATAATTTTTGCGCCTGGCTGACTAACTCAGTAATGCAATCAAATTTGTCCATGCAGAACCTAATCAACCGTCATTTATTGGAGAAGAAAATGAGTACATTTTGGATAGTCATGATAATAGCTAGCTCAAGCGCCCTGTATTTATATGCGGCTTGGTTAGATAAGCAACACAATTGGAAATTAGTCGACTGGTTTAATGGAAAAACATCAAACCCTTTTAAAGCCAGTCAGAAAGCACAATACGAAGCCACTATTGATGAGAAAGATCAGCAGATACATGATTTGAAAGAACGTGTGCAGGTATTAGAAAAAATCGTAACAGAACCAGCTTACGAGCTGAATAAGAAAATCAATGCACTCTAGTCTGTTTGCTACGGTCAAGTGCGCAGCCCATGGCCGCGCACTGAGAGTGTGTTCGCAGGATGCTAATTTGCTGACGATTTAATCTTGAAGCGCAGCAGACCTATCTTACCCATAGCAATTGCATTACCAAACAACACAATTAAAACACCAATAACAGCTTGAAGTTGCCATTGATATCCTTCAAATAATGTTGAAAGAAACAAGGCGACCAAAGGATACATCAATACCACATAGGCTGCTTTGTCAGAGCCGATCTGTTGCATTAGTTTCATAAAAGCACCAAAGGCCAACACGGAACCAAACACGGCTAAAAATAGCAGAGACACATAATAATCTGTCGACTTGGGCAGAATAAATTCAGCCCCGCTGAAAAATGCAAAGCCATATAAGAACACCAGCCCATAGGTCATCGCCCAAAAGTTCATTTGAATTACAGGTGTGCCTTGGTCCAAGATTCGCTCAGACACCACATTACCCAACGCGGCGAAAAAGAATGAGATGCAGGCGAGCAGGATCCCAAAAGCTAAAAATTCATCATTTTGCACCTTATCAAATTCAGGCAAAAAAATAAGCGCCATGCCCAATAAACCAAAAGTGGCTCCAATCAACACTTCTGGCCGAATCGGTTTTTTCAAAAAGATTTTACGCATAATGATATTAAGATAAATAATACTGGAACTCATCAAGGCTAACACAGCACTAATGATGTACTTTTGACTTTGATACAAGAAACTATAATCCAACGTATATAGGCATAATCCCACCGCCGCCATTTTCAGATGAATATGGGTTGGCATTTTCAAAGGCAGTTTCTTAAACCAACAATATGCGCCTAATACTAGCGACGCGATGGTAAACCGGTAGGCAACCGACAAAGCTGGATCCACTTCTCCCAGTTGATAAGTAATGGCAATCCAGGTTGAACCCCAAATAAGTGTGCAACTGATAAAAAGTTGAATATTAGACACGCGTAATCTCAAGCCCATAAATCGGAACAATATGTTAGCAAAACAACTCAACAACCAAGCAAGACTTTATTGTAACTTCAGGTTTATACTGGTTATAAGTGGAAAAACTCAATGAGTCAGATTATATGAAGAGATTGCTGTTAACCTTTATTTTAGCGGTTATGATTTTAGTTGCCGTACTATGGATACGTGCGGAAACCACCTTTGAAAATAAGCAGTTAAACCTTCCCCAGAACACCGAGCAATTAGATATAGATCAATCAGCTGCTGTTGAACGATTTGCTAAAGGTATTCGCTTTGCGACGATTTCTTATGATGACCCATCTCGTATCGATGATGCTGCTTTCGCTGGTTTGCGTGAGCACATTGAACAGAGCTTCCCCTTGATACATCAAACGGCCGAACAAATGATCTTTAATCATCATAGTTTGGTGTACCGTTTTGAAGGCCGTAATGCCGCCCTCAAACCGGCTTTGTTTATGGGCCATATGGATGTGGTGCCAGTAGATGAGGTAACACAATCCCAGTGGCAACAGCCGCCTTTTAGCGGCGCGGTAGTAGACAATATTATTTGGGGACGAGGCACAATAGACGATAAAGTCACAGTGTTTGCATTGCTCGAATCAATGGAGCTACTGCTTAGTCAGGGCTTAGTACCCGAGCGTGAAATAGTCTTTGCCTTTGGCCACGACGAAGAAATCGGCGGCGAACAAGGCGCGGCCAGAATCGCTGAACATTTCAAGCAACAAGGCACTGAGTTTGAATTTGTCCTCGATGAAGGCGGCGCTATAACAGACGGAGTCATGGCTGGTATGACCCAACCCGTGGCATTAATTGGCATCGCAGAAAAAGGCTTTGTCAATTTAAAGCTCATTGTCAATGATGAAGGCGGTCACTCTTCACAACCACCTGAACACACCGCGGTAGGGATCCTAAGCCAAGCTATTGTAGATATCGAAAATGCTCAGTTTGAGACTAATTTGACCTTTAGTATAGAAACCTTCGAGCGGGTTGGCTACTACGCCCCCTTAAGTTCCCGCTTGCCAATGGCAAACCTTTGGTTGCTGTCTCCCTTGGTTGAAAGCGCCATGTTAGGCAAGCCTTCAAGTGCGGCAGGTATTCGCACCACCATAGCTGCCACTATGCTGAGCGGCAGTTCTAAATCTAACATTCTGCCGACTCAAGCCAGTGCCGTTGTCAATTTCAGGATCTTGCCAGGTGAGACGGTCGAGACAGTCACCCAGCATGTGGTCGAAGCCATCGACAATCCTAGGGTGCAAATTGAGAGCTTTATGCAAAATGAGCCATCTCAAGTTTCCCCTACAGATAGTTTAGGCTATAGCCTAATTGAAAAGAACATTCGACAGTTAGACAACCAGATACTAGTTGCCCCCTATTTAGTGATGGGCGGCACAGACTCAAAACACTTTTATGGGTTATCAGACAATGTCTATCGTTTTATGATGGTGCGCCTCGATCCCAAAGGATTGAAACGCTTTCATGGTGTGAATGAACAACTACCGGTGGCAGATTACATCAATGCCATCACATTTTTCCATGCCATGTTAAAACAAACTGCAACGGGACAGAATTAAGCCACTTTCAGCTTAAGTATGTCGCATAGATAAAATAGAAAATTGGCCCGGTTATCAACCAACCGACCAAAGTAATCTTAAAAAAGCTATCTTGCTGAATTTGATCCAAATGCACAAATGAGCTGGCTTTTGGATCAATTTCAGGTAAAGGCTTTACCTGTCGGTAGAGCTTTAATACCGTCATTCCCACTAAAATGGGAATGACAATAACGCCAATAATGAACACGACGAACATCCAAGCATCTGGTGATGTTTTGCGCATAGTTTATTTCCTCACTTCGCCGTCACCATAAACCACGAATTTTTCTGTGGTCAGCGACAAAGCTCCCATAGGACCATAAGCATGTAATTTACTGGTTGATATGCCAATTTCGGCGCCTAAGCCTAACTCTCCACCGTCGGAAAAGCGCGACGAGGCATTAGCCATCACTACCGCTGAATCTACCACTCGGATAAACTCGTTGGTCGCTGAATAATCTTGGCTCACAATTACCTCTGTGTGGCCCGAGCCATAAAGCGCGATATGCTCAACAGCTTGATCGAAGTTATCGACAACCCGTATGGCAATTTCAAGGGCCAAATACTCGGCATGCCAGTCATCTTCAGTGGCGGCAACCGCGCCATCGAAGAACCCTATACTTTTTGGGCATGCATGCACTTTCACTTTATGTTGGGCAAACATCGCTGCAGCCATGGGCAAAAACTCGGACGCTACCGATTGGTGCACCAATAGTGTTTCGAGGGAGTTACACACGCTGGTTCGCTGGGTTTTTCCATTTTGTAATAGTGCCAGTCCTTTAACTAAATCGGCTGCTTTATCTATATACAGATGACAAACACCTTTAAAATGTTGGATCACTGGGATCTGGCTGTGCTTGCTAACAAATCGGATTAAGCCTTCACCGCCGCGAGGAATAATCAAGTCGACATCATCACTCAAGGTCATTAATTCATTCATCACCGCGCGGTCGGTGTCGGGCACCACTGTTACGATAGCTGGATCTAAATTGTGCTTTTCCAGCGCTCGATGGATACATGCGGCTAAGGCTAGATTTGAATGAATAGCTTCTTTACCACCACGCAAAATAACCGCGTTTCCGGCCTTTAAACACAAAGCCGCGGCATCAATGGTAACATTAGGACGAGACTCATAAATCATCGCGATCACCCCTAAAGGAATGCGCATTTTGCCAACCCGGATACCGCTTGGCTGTCGTTCAATCTGATTAATACTGCCGACTGGATCCCTTTGTTGTTCAATTTGTAGCACCGCTTGGCGAATACTTTGTAAGCGCTCCTCACTAAGCATTAATCGGTCTTGCATGGAAACATCCAGCCCAGCAATTTTAGCCTGCTCAAGATCCCGTTTATTGGCCGCCAAAATCGCATCCGATTGACTGATTAACTCATCGGCAATATCCCGTAATAATTGGTTTTTAACATTACTGCTTAAAGTAGCAATTGAGCGTGCGGCAAGTCTGGCTGCACGGGCTGCTACAGCGATGGAAAATGACATAAATTCTTTCCTAATCTGATAGCTCCCTCGCGACATTGCGGCGAGCGATAATTTTTATTTGTTTTTATAACAACACCATATCATCACGGTGTACCACGGCTTCGCCGAGGGTGTAGCCTAATTGTCCTTCGATATCACTACTGCGCTTACCTTTGATGTGGTGCAGGTCACTGGCACTGTACAAAGCCAACCCCTTGGCTAACGGATGACTTTGATATTCGATGGTCACTGCCTCGCCAGACTTAAATTGTCCAACAACCTCAATAATACCGCTGGGTAATAAAGATGCACCTTTGTTTAAAATGGCCGTTTTTGCGCCTGCATCAATTACAATTTTTCCGCAACTTTTAAGGGTGTGCTTAAGCCACTGGCCACGGGAATTTTCGCGACTAGCAACGGGTTTGAATAGACTACCTTGTATTTTTCCTTCGAGTAAGTTGTCAAACACGTCACCTTTCTGGCCATTGACTATCAGTGTTTGAATCCCGCTTTGAGTACATTTTTGTGCGGCTTGCAATTTTGTCTGCATACCACCGGTGCCCAGGCTAGTGCCGGCCCCCCCAGCTAACGCCATGGTTGCCTCGTCGATATGTTCAATCAATGGCAGTAGCTTCGCATCTGGGTTGCGGCGGGGATCTTTGTCAAACAAACCATCCACATCCGAGCAAATGATCAATGTATCGGCCTCAGCAATAAGGGCAGCATAGGCTGCAAGATTATCGTTATCACCGACTTTTAGCTCATTCACCGCCACGGTGTCGTTTTCATTGATGATCGGCAAAGCGTGATGATTGAGCAGCTCTCGTAAGGTATTTTTAATATTCACGTAACGAGTGCGATTGTGTAGATCATCATAAGTTAACAAAAGCTGTGCACAGGGAAAGTCAAAGAAGCGTGACCAATTCGCCATCATCTGAGTTTGACCGATGGCCGCCATTGCCTGTTTCTCGGCAATAGAAGGAGCGTGGTGGGTTTTAATTTTGCCCTTTCCCGCCGCAACACTGCCGGAAGAAACTAAAATCACCTCTTTACCTAAATCACGACTCGCTGTGATAAAGCGTGCTATAGCCAATAAATAGCGGCCGCTGCATTGATTGCCATCCGGGGCGATTAAAGCGCTGCCGACCTTAATCACCACTCGTTGCCAGGTAAAATCCATCATCGTAATCCCTCAAAGATAACTGTAGGTGTAGATTACGACAAAATGTAAACAAAACAAGCCACAGGGGTTATAACTTATGGATTAAATCGTAATAAAACACGTATTTAGCGCGCTATAGGCTAAAATCCCGTTTTGCTGGCGATTTAGATTGCTTTTAGGGTAGAATTAGGGCATTGAATTAGCTGTATTAAGTATCCATCACTATGCGAATCAGAGCAATTGTAGTAAGTATTCTGGCGATATTCGTTCTACCAATTTTTAGTAGTTACGCAACTATCCAGCAAACCAAAGGCGACTTCCAAGACAAATTCCGTCAATTAGATGAAGCACTCCCCACTCCAAATGTTTACCGTAATGCTGCGGGCGAGCCAGGTCATCAATATTGGCAACAAAAAGTTGACTATAAAATTCAAGCCAAACTTGATGAGACCAAGCGACGCATTGAAGCTAGTGAGCAAATTACTTATCAAAATAACTCACCCGACACACTAAAATATTTGTGGGTTCAGCTTGATCAAAACAAATTTCGTGATGACTCAATGTCAGCGCTTACTACTACCTTTGGTGGGATAGGTAATCGTGGTCCTGGTACCAAGAGTGCTTCAGGCAGCACGCCTGCACAAATCAGTATTGGGGCATTACGCAGACAACAATTTGTTGACGATAACGTTTTAGGTTACCAACTTAACAAGGTTGCAGATAGCCGTGGCAATGACCTCAAATACACCGTTGTCGGCACCCTAATGCGCGTCGATTTAGCCACACCGCTCAAACCGGGTAAAGATGTTGAATTTTCTATTGACTATGCTTTCAATATCGTCGAAGAAGATGCGGTCTCTGCGCGTTCTGGATACGAGCACTTCCCCGATGATGCCAGAGAAGGCGGCAATGACATCTTCTTATTAGCTCAGTGGTTTCCTCGTTTAGCCGCTTATACCGATTATGAAGCTTGGACCAATAAGGAATTCATTGGACGAGGTGAATTCACTCTCGAGTTCGGTGATTATGATGTTGAACTCACGGTGCCTGCCGATCACATAGTGTCAGCCACAGGTTCACTGCAAAACCCCAATGATGTTTTAACCGCTACTCAGCGTAAGCGCTTAAAACAAGCAGAGGAAGCCGAGCGGACTGTGTTTGTGGTAACAGAAGAGGAAGCTCTGGAGAACGAGAAAGCAGCTACTGATGAGCAGAAAACCTGGCGATTCAAAGCAAAAAATGTCCGCGATTTTGCTTGGGCATCATCACGTAAATTTATCTGGGATGCCCGAGGCCATCAACAAGGCGGTGACGAGCAACCACTGGTAATGGCCATGTCATTCTTCCCCAAAGAAGGGGGCGATTTATGGAAGAAATACTCTACTGAGTCGATCATCCATACACTAGAAGTCTATTCCCGTTTCTCGTTTGATTACCCTTACCCTGTTGCCCAATCTGTCAATGGACCTGTTGGCGGAATGGAATATCCAATGATCACTTTCAATGGTCCACGCACCACGTTACAAGACGATGGCACCCGCACGTATTCTCAAGCCGAAAAGCGCTTCTTGATTGGCGTAGTGATCCACGAAGTGGGCCACATCTATTTCCCGATGATCGTCAACTCCGACGAGCGCCAATGGACTTGGATGGATGAAGGTTTAAACAGTTTCTTAGATGGTGTGGCAGGTCGTGAATGGGACCCAACCATTCCTTGGGGAGTAGAACCCCGCGATGTAGTTGACTATATGAAAGGTTCCACCCAAGTACCGGTTATGACCCAATCTGATAGTGTGTTGAAATTGGGACCCAATGGCTATACTAAACCTGCCGTGGCACTGAATATACTGCGCGAAACGATTTTAGGTCGTGAGTTGTTCGATTTTGCATTCAAAGAATATGCCCAACGCTGGAAATATAAACGTCCAACTCCGTCTGATTTCTTCCGCACCATGGAAGAAGCCTCAGGGGTTGACTTGGACTGGTTCTGGCGCGGCTGGTTTTACACCACTGACCACGTAGACATATCTTTAGATTCTATCTATAAATTACGCTTAGATAGCAAAGATCCGGATATCGATTTTGACCGAGAACGTCAACAAGAGGCCGACAAACCTGTTTCACTAACCGATATCAGAAATCGCCAAGAAGGTAAGCAGCTTTGGGTTGAACGTTTTCCTGATTTGAAAGACTTTTACGATGAAAATGACCGCTTCACCGTAACCAATAAAGATCGCAATAAATATCAGAAATATCTGAGTAAATTAAAAGACTGGGAACGTATAGCTTTAGAGCGTGCTGTAAAAGAAGACAAAAATTACTATGTGCTGGAGTTTTCCAATTTAGGAGGCTTGGTGATGCCGATTATTCTTGAGCTCACTTTTGAAGATGGTACTACTGATATGCTTCGAATTCCCGCCGAGATCTGGCGCCGTACCCCTAAGGCAGTGAATAAATTAATTGTCACCGAAAAAGATAAAGTGCTGACTGGCGTCAGTATTGACCCTCATTGGGAAACGGCTGATGTCGATACCAGTAATAACCACTACCCTAGACGGATCATTCCATCGCGTATTGAAGCGTTTAAGAAAGAAAAAAGTAAAGCTAAAGTCAGCCGTGACATCATGCATGATATGACCACGGAGTTGAAAACTGACTTTAAAGGCGACGATCAATAGTGTTCAAGCCAAGCTTACTAAAATGGTTGCTTGCCGTTACCTTAGTGGTTTCGGCAGCTGTGAGTGCCCATCAACAGAAAACCGCTATCTCAACCATACTGTTCAATCCACGCACCGACAATATCGAAGTTATGCATCGGTTCAATCTGCACGATGCAGAACATGCGGTTAAACAGATTTTTGGCAAGGGCGCCGACATTCTGGATTCGACGGAAACACAATTGCAGTTTAGTGAATATGTCGCCGCACGTTTTACCTTATTTGATGCAGACAACAATAACCTTGCGTTGAAAAAAGTCGGTTTTGAAGTGGATGGTAAGTTTTTTTGGGTCTATCAAGAAACCGCCCAAATAGATAATTTACAGGGTATTCAAGTTAAACATGATGCGTTAAGAGACTTATGGTCAAGTCAAACCAATACTGTAAACATTGAAGGAATGGGTGATATCAAAACCCTGACATTCACCCAAAATATTGAGTTGTTAGAAGTTAGCTTTGGCCATCACTAAGTTGCTCTAACAGCCATTGTTTAGCTTCTGTAACATCATGAAAAAAACGAAACGTTTCTCCCGCGCTACGATAAATTTCCGAAAGGTGAGACTCGGCAAACATTGGCAAGTCGCAATCATCGACTAAAATAGCGGTCGCGATTCTGCCTATTTGTTTTTCTTGCGCTACCACATCGATCAAATACTGCATGGCCGCTGGTACGTATATACATTCACCATGTAATATCACGATAACCGCCCAGGGCTTATCAGCTAAGCGCTCTATTAACCCACTAGCACTTTCACCGGTTTGCTGAAGAGATTCTAAATTCCATGGTCCAGTGCCTTCTACCTGAAGAATTTGCCCATCAAGTTTTAGCTGCAAACTTCCATGGGCTTCAAATTTATTATCCATTAACACCTCTAAAGGTTAAATTTTTACCCTGAAAGTGAGTGTATAATATTTTACCCTTGGGTATCAAAACATATTGCAGCTTTATGCTCTGGGAATTTAATCAAGTGCTTTGGCGAGCAGCCGATTTTGTAGGTAATCAAGTATCTCTTGTTCTTCTTCGGCAATGTCTCCGTCAACCAGTGAAATCCCTTGTGCCACAGTTAGTGCTTTTTTAGCATTGAAAGTCAACGCATCCTTAAGCGATAGAATATAAGCCTTCACCTCACCACTATCGACCGCTTGGCGCACTTGATGAATTGACTGTCGTTGAAACTCGTCAAGATCTTGTTCGCCCTGCCAATCGAGATGAGAATATATTGATTGAAAGTAATCCTGCTCGGTGAGTGTGATTTTCCCATCAATTCTATACATCAACATGCATAATTTAAGTAGGGCCTCATTAAATGCCTGTTCCATAGTCTTACTCTTTTTAACCGTCTAACTGAAGAACAATTAACGTGGGTACGAACAGCATAAATTCAATCACAATTTAACGATTGATGGCTGCTCTGAATTGACTTTTAAATGGTAAGAATGGGCTTTCATAATCACTACAAAGATATTTCCCGTTGGGATGGAAGCAGACTGTCACTGCCGAAAAATGTCCCGATATTGTATGTTTTAGTCTGAAAAATATATGTTGATATAATTGTACAAATCAGACATTTGATAGCAAAAATCGGCCCAGCAATTGGGCCATAACTAGCTGGTAGGTGCAGAGTATTGGTGGCAACTACCAGCAGCTAAAGTCTGTCATTATCGCCGCTTTGCGGTAATTACCACTGACCGCTATTTTCCATTGACGCCCATGGCTCTTGTGGCGGCAACGCATCACCTTTTTGTAGCAGCTCGATTGAGATACCATCGGGAGATCGAACAAAGGCCATATGCCCATCTCGAGGAGGACGGTTTATCACCACGCCCGCATCTGACAGCGTTTGACACAGTGCGTAAATATCATCGACTCGAAAAGCTAAATGGCCAAAATTACGCCCGCCGCTATAGCTCTCCGGATCCCAGTTATAGGTGAGCTCTATCAATGGGGACGCATGACTTTTAGCGCGCTCAACATCTTCTGGTGCGGCTAGAAAAACTAAACTAAAGCGGCCTTTTTCATAGTCTGTTCGCTTAGTCTGAACCAAGCCCAATTGTTCACAGTAAAATTTGAGTGACGCATCTAGGTCAGATACGCGTACCATAGTGTGCAGATATTGCATTGAATATTCTCTCCAGCTGTTTGATCAGCAAGGTATTAAGGTTTTATCAATAAGGTTGAGACATGGAGAACGGCAAGATCGTTGCTCCTTTAGCCTTAGGTGGATTGCCAATCATCTCATCATAAGGGGATTCATGCACCATTATGGCTTTGCTGACATTTATTACTTCAAACGCATCACGGATTTGTTGGGCACTATGGAAGCGTTTTAGCGAAGGCCCCTGATAAAGCATACCTTGGTTATTCCCAACGTGCAGTTTAACCAAATATAGGCTCATTTCAAATGACTGTACTTCAAGTAAATCAATGGTTATTTTGTCTCGAATGACGCGCTCGTAGTCAAATTTCATAAATAGTCCTGAAGCTAATCTTGCAGAACTAGTTACTACGCCTAAGTTGAGCAGAAAGTTCAGTATTAGTGCTTTCTAAACTTTCTGCTAAATAAGTATTTATTGAGGCGGGGAAGGCTGTGCTATTGGTGAAGCTTTAGGTTCACTTCGTTTTACGCTAACCAATAGAAACAAGCTTAATAGAGTGCCAACAAATAAGACTGTGGAAATAATTTCGGGGATTTGTAGTGTTACTGCAGCAGTTAGTAGCAAGGCATTTTTGCCCCACTCAAGCCAATAAGCTATAGGTTTTGATTCCATAAACCAGGCCAATGAAACACTGCTCAAAACAACAAAGGCAGCGAGCGCCATCTGAGAACCAATCGCCATAACGGCAACATTCATCATCAGATAAACAGCAATCATTGCAGAAATCGCATATTGGAACACACAATATATTTTTGCTGGAACGCTTAACGCAGTATCGAAACGTTCGAATTTCGTTAGGTCCACTCGTGTAAGAGGGTACTTTGCAGCTACATCATCAGGCCGCCAACCGGTTTTACCGAACCAGACTCGAAACTTGTCTGGCCACCTTTTCGTTCTTGTACTGTCTTTTACCAATTGCGAATAAACTTGTAGGTTGGCCCACACGGGGTTCCAACTGTGTAATGCTTTGCGCACACCATAAATGGGCGGCTCTTCGTCTAATTCATCTTGGAAACTGGCAAAGATACGATCCCAAATAATAAACACCCCACCGTAATTTCGATCTAAATAACGCTGATTCTGGGCATGATGAACTCGGTGATTTGACGGTGTAACAAAAATCCACTCCAGCCAGCCTAATTTGGGCACGTGCTGGGTGTGAACCCAAAATTGATAGACTAAATTTATTGCCGCCACACTGATCAGCATCAAAGGATCAAAGCCCATTAGTGCCATGGGTAAATAAAACACAAAGCTAAAAATAGTACCTGAAGACTGACGCAACGCTGTGGTTAGGTTGTAGTCTTCGCTGGAATGGTGCACCACATGCCCCGCCCAAAATATACTCATTTCGTGGCCAAACCTATGATTCCAATAGTAAAAAAAGTCATATATGACAAATGCCGCCACCCAAACTAGTGTCGATTCTGGCAAAGTGAAAAGCCTCAGGTTGTCATATAAAATGATATAAATCGTAAAGGGGACTAAGTTTTTCGCAATACCAATCATACGACTCATAACGCCTGCGCTTAGACTGCCTATAGCGTCATTGACACGGTAATAATCAGTTTTCCGAATCTTTTCAAATATCAATTCAAGCGCAATTAATAAAAAGAAGAACGGTATGGCGTACAGAATAATAGTCATAAACTTATCGACTCAAATGTAAATTAATTGTAAATTCTCCGACCAGTTTAAACGGCATAAGTTACTCTGTCCAGACCTTGTAATTGTAAGGTCTACACTCCATATATAAAATTATCCTAAAAATTTTCAACAATTGGCCAAGATGCTTGTCATAATAAGATATAGGTCTTTGAAATATGGAAAAAATGTATGACTGAAGAATCGAAAAACAAATCAATCGCTCCTCACATCATATTAGCGGCGGTAGTTGGCATCATCATTGTTGCTGCATATTTTATGTTCTCAGGGGACGAACAAGCAGACCTCAACGCCCCCCCCATAGCCATAGAAAGCAAGCCTGTAGAGCCGGCATTCTCCCCTGAATCAACAGCCGACAGCAGCGATTATGTTACCGAAGATGACGCTTTGGCTAACGACGAGCCTGTAGCTTTAGACATGCCTGAACCTATGCCTGAGCCTGAGCCGCTGGATACCAGCGATGCTGCCGTGAAAACGTCATTACTTAGCATAGCAAACTATGAAACCGCAGCCCGTCTGCTGGTTAACGATGACCTACTGCGTCGTTTTGTGGTGCTAACCTCCAATGCTGCAAATAAAACCTTGGTTCCTAAACATCAAGTTGTTGTCGCGCCTGAACAGGCATTTCGGGTCTACGAGCAATCTGACAAGACCTTTATTGATGCTTCAAGCTTTAAACGTTACACTCCTTATGTTGACGCCATCGACTCTATGGATACCCCTGCATTATTGTCGTTATATGAAACCTATAAACCAGCATTAGATAATTTTTATGCTGAAATAGGGGACCCCGATGATGACTTTAAATTCGTTTTAGTTGACGCAATCAATCATATCCTGGATACCCCTGAAGTCCCTATGCCGATGGAAGTTTATACCGAAAGTGTGATGTATAAGTTCAAAGATCAACGATTGGAAGAGCTATCTTCTGTGCAAAAGCAATTATTGCGCACTGGGCCAGAGAATATGCGCCGTTTGAAATCAAAACTGCGCGAGATCAAAGACGCTTTACAAGAGTAACTTTACGATATGGATTTAGGCAAACTCCAGCAGCAACTGGCGCAACACCAAAATAAGGTGCCGCCAGTTGAAAAATGGCAGCCAGCTTTTTGTGGTGATATAGATTTGCAAATTAAGCACGACGGCAGTTGGTTTTATATGGGGACGCCTATAGGCCGCAAGGCGCTGGTGAAATTGTTCGCTGGCGTTCTACGTAAGGATGATGATAAATATTACCTAGTAACCCCAGTTGAAAAAGTCGGCATTCAAGTAGAAGACGTACCTTTTTTAATCGTCCAGTGGGAAAAATCGGACGACATGTTAGTGTTTACCACCCAAACCGATGATCAATTTGTGGTCAGTTCAGAAAACCCCGTTGAATTACGCACCGATGCCATCACTGGAGCACTACTACCTTATGTAAAGGTAAGACGAAATTTGTGGGCCAGACTTCACCAAAATGTATATTACCAGCTCATTGAGATTGCCAAACAGCAAGTCATAGAGGGCGATTCCCATCTAGTATTAAGCAGTGGGGATTATTCGTTTTCCCTTGGTACATATTGAAAAAATGTTTAGCTTAGACGTATACAATGCCATTAATCTCAGCCCCTATTTTTATAGGCTTGTGAGAACAATCCTGCTCAAACCAGACCACCCCAAGTATAATCTTTTCTTACCAATCAATTACTAAGTTAAATTTGAGTTTGCGTTTAGCGACTTTGACCTGATGCACAAATTCCCCTAATGTTGTTCAAAATTGATCAATGTTGAAGAGACCAACACTATGCCACTACAACAAACCAACCTTTGTAAAACTTATATGATGGCGCTCATTGTCGGCTCAATTTTATTGAGTACATCGGTGCAAGCAGCCACATATATTCATGCAGGTACACTCATCAGTGCGGCATCCGATAAGGTACAAAATAACGTCACCGTTATCGTTGAAGACAACAGTATTCGTTCTATTCAATCCGGCTTTATTGCAGTTGGCCCAAATGACACCTTAATCGATTTATCCGACTACACCCTGATGCCCGGTTTAATGGATATGCATACCCACTTAACCTTTGAGCACTCAGGACCGGCCTCATATATGGAGCGTTTTGTATTAAACGAAGCTGATTTCACCATTCAGGCTGTGGGTTTCGCCGAGAAAACCCTGCAAGCTGGCTTTACCACTGTTAGAAACTTAGGCGATGCATATAACGAGACCGTGGCCTTGCGTAACGCCATCAACAAAGGGATGATTGACGGTCCCCGCGTATTCACCGCCGCAAAAGCGATTGCCACTACTGGTGGGCATGCTGATCCAACCAACGGACAGGCAAAAGTCATCACCACTGATCCAGGCCCGATAGAGGGCGTAGTCAATGGCGTTGCTGAGGCCCGTAAAGCCGTTCGTCAGCGCTACAAAGATGGCGCTGATTTAATCAAAATCACTGCCACGGGCGGAGTACTCTCAGTTGCTAAAAGCGGCCAAAATCCACAGTTTATGCAAGACGAACTTCAAGCGATTGTCGAAACCGCAAAAGACTACGGCATGACCATCGCGGTTCACGCCCACGGCAAAGAGGGCATGCGTCGTGCCATTGTTGCGGGTGTTACCTCCATAGAGCACGGCACATACATGGATAAAGAAATCTTCAAATTAATGAAAGAAAATGGTACCTACTATGTGCCCACCATCATGGCTGGTAACTGGGTAGCAGAAAAAGCCAAAATTGATGGTTTCTTCCCAGATGTTGTCCGCCCCAAGGCAGCAGAGATAGGCCCGAAAATAATGAATACCTTTTCTGCCGCTTATAAGTCAGGGGTCAATATCGCTTTTGGTACTGACTCTGGTGTGTCGGCACATGGTGATAACGGACTAGAATTTGTCCTGATGGTGGAAGGGGGTATGAAACCCATCGAAGCGATACGCAGCGCTACCTATCACGGCGCAGTTCTACTCAATGAACTCGACCGTCTTGGCACCATTGAACAAGGTAAGTTGGCAGATATGGTGGCTGTGAAAGGCGATCCTCTTACTAATATTGCAGAAATGCAAGATATCGATTTTGTCATGAAAGACGGCAAGGTCTACCTGTATAAATAGGCCTAACCCCACTTTATGCTAATTAGGAAAGTAACTGAGCAAAGCCTACAGCAAAGAAGCACGTAGGTAACTGATAATGTCACCAATATAAGCTGTTAGGGTGTGAACAATAATAGCTTTTATCCGGCCTTTGATCCGGAAGCCCACTAAGGTCGTTTAAGTATAAAAAACAGGGAAATGAACATGAAATTACGTAATACCACAATTACCTTAATAACGGCTATGGGTTTAACCCTTAGCAGCGCATCGGCTTTCGCCGAGCATCACAGTATCGCGGATAAAGTTAAACAGGCAATGCAAAGCGACATTCGGACCGATGCTGAAAAAGAGCGGGATGATAATCGCTTACCGGCTCAAACCTTAGAATTTTTTGGTTTGCAGGAAGACATGCGCATTTTAGAACTGATCCCAGGTGGTGGTTGGTATACTAAAATTCTAGCCCCACTGGTTGCCGAAAAAGGTCAATATTATGCAGCTATGGGAACGAGTGGCATAAAGGAACGACTAACCAATACTGCTGGCTTTGAGAAAATTCAGATCGTTGCCGAAGATGCAAAATTATGGCGTGAAGAAGGGGACAGATTTTATTCTCTCGATTTAAATGGGTTCGGTGTAAACAATATAGACATAGTGTTCACCTTTAGAAATTATCACAATTTCAATGCCCAAGGCCGAGCAGCAATGAATAAAGCCGCCTTTGAAGCGCTCAAGCCCGGCGGAATTTATGCGGTTGTGGACCACACTGCAAGACATATGGAGCCGATGAACGGTGCGAATCGTCGCCGCGTCGATCCGGTATTAGCCATCAAAGAAATCCAAGCGGCTGGTTTTGAGTTTGTTGATTACTCAGACATACACTACCGTCAAGATGATGAATTAGAATATGAAGTAGGCGCCAAGTCAGTGACCGGCAACACCGATCGTTGGACCATGAAGTTTCGCAAACCTAACTAGCCAATTCCTTGCTAGTCTAGATATTTAAATTTTATTGAGCAGGGCTGTCGGTCATCTTCACGGCCCTGACTCATTTAGCTCAAAAAATATGCAGCCAGTGTCGAGCTTTTTAACATCATACTTCCCATAGCGCAAAAAAATGAGTTAACCCACTGATATATAGCCATTAAAATATGGCCTGATATTTGCTTTGTCAGTGTATGAAAAAAAATTATCTCCGCCTCAACCACCTCTAATTTTTCTTGTATCAGTTAATTGTTAAGGAAGTAAAATGAAAATCAAGTCAATCAAAACATTGTTAGCGGGTCTACTCGTCTCTTCTGTGTTGTGCTCAGGTATAGCTAATGCCACCGTAATCACAGGATCCTTTACAGGTACAGATGCAGGCGAAGGACTAGATTTTCAAGGCCTGTTTGACTATGCAGTAAACGTACGTGGTCCTGGTGGCATAACTATTGGTGATGCCAACTTTACCGATGATAATGCTGCTGGTGTGTCAATTTTTGCAGCAAATAACATACTCAATTGGCACAATGCTAGTTATGGCGCATCTGCCGATGATGACGGTCTTGAAACAGTGATGCGTTCTATTCGTTGGAGTAACGCCGGAACTGATGTTGTCCGAGTCGACCTTGCGAATCTAGTGATTGGAAACGACTATTCACTGCAGTTATTATTTGCTGAAAACTGCTGTAGTCGTGGTTTTGATGTTTCTGTTGAAGGTCAACAAATCGTAGATGACTTTGCTCCTTCGGTTCAACAAGGTGGCATTGGGGTTAACTCTGTTGGCGCATTTGTACGTTTTGACTTCACAGCAACAGATGAAACCTTGAATATTGCAATGGGTGGCAGCGCAGCGGGCTTTCCTGACAATAATCCAATCATCAATGGCTTAACTTTGGAAAATACCACTCAAGTACCAGAGCCAACCTCTCTTGCCATTTTAGGTCTAGGGTTATTAGGACTTGGTTTACGCAAACGTCGTTAATCTAGTCAGCGTTTAATTTCCACAAAAAAAGCCGCTTTCGCGGCTTTTTTATTGGTCGTCAATAAAACTACAAACCTTTTCGAATCAAATATTTGTATGGGCTAGCGTCAGTGTAAGCCTTCACTAACGTATGATTCATAAAACGACAAAAGCTAGGAATATCGCGAGTGGTAGAATGGTCATCAGCAATAATACTTAGCGTTTGCCCGTCATCCATTCTGCGGATTTGCAAACGTACCATCATCACAGGCTCTGGACAGCGTAAACCCAAAGCGTCCAAATGTTGATCGGCTTGGGCGAACTCGTCTAATCCCTCGTTACTAGATCCCATAATCCTGCCGGTATTGTTCAATATTGGCCAAGTGGGCTTTCATTTCCGGTTTATCTTGTAGATATTCGACTAAATCGGACAAGCTAATAATCGAGATCACTTGGGTATTAAAATCCCGTTCAACTTCTTGAATCGCAGAAAGTTCGGCTTTGCCTTTTTCTTGGCGATCCAGTGCAATCAACACTCCGGCCAAAGTCGCGCCATGGGCATCAATCAACTGCATTGATTCACGAATAGCCGTACCAGCAGTAATCACGTCATCCACCAGCATGATCCTGCCTTTAAGTGGACTGCCAACCAAAGTGCCGCCTTCACCATGGGTTTTAGCTTCTTTGCGATTAAAACAATAAGGCGTGTCGACATCATGTTTGTCAGCAAGGGCAACCGCGGTGGTGGTAGCAATGGGAATGCCTTTATAAGCAGGGCCAAACAACACATCAAATTCTATCTTTGAGGTGATCAATGCTTGAGCATAAAACTGGCCCAATTTAGCTAAATCACCGCCAGTATTAAACAAGCCAGCATTGAAGAAGTACGGACTGTTACGGCCAGACTTTAACGTGAATTGGCCAAACTTAAGGACCTCACGTTGCAAGGCAAACTCAATAAAAGCTTTTTGATAATCTTGCATAACCAGACTCTCAAGTTGAATTAATTTAACGCGCTTTTTTGAATATCGAACAGCTCACGTAAACCGTGTTTGGCTAGTTCTAGCATCTCGTGCATTTCTTCAAAGGTAAAAGGTTCGCCTTCGGCCGTACCTTGTATTTCAATCAATTTACCGGTATCCGTCATAACAACGTTCATATCAGTTTCAGCGTCAGCATCTTCTACATATTCTAAATCAGAAATCGCGTTACCTTTATAAACACCAACCGATAATGCTGCAATCATGTGCTTCAACGGATTGGTTTTTAATATACCTTTACTGCGCATCCATGTAAGTGCGTCAACCATAGCAACACAAGCACCGGTTATAGAAGCCGTGCGCGTGCCACCGTCAGCCTGAATTACATCGCAATCTAGCGTGATCGTATTTTCACCAAGTAATTTCAGATCAACCGCTGCACGCAATGAACGGGCAATTAAGCGTTGGATCTCAAGTGTACGTCCGCCTTGCTTACCCCGGGCAGCTTCACGACCAGAACGTGTGTGGGTTGCGCGCGGCAACATGCTGTATTCAGCAGTGATCCAGCCTTTACCCTGACCTTTCATAAAGCGTGGTACGCCTTCTTCAACACTGGCATTACATAACACTTTAGTGTTGCCAAACTCGACCAATACTGAGCCTTCAGCATGACAAGTAAATTGACGGGTAATAGTAACGGGACGGATTTGACTGGCAGTTCTTCCACTTGGACGCATGTTTACACTCCTAATTGATATGGCGCAGGATTATAGCCTAACTAGCGCCAATGTTGCAGCAAGTGCACAAATAAAAAGGTAACTATAAAAATCCGCTGTTTTGGTGATTTTTGCCGAGTTGCATCGATTTGCCAGCCGGTTTGTAAGAAGAAATGACTGAATGACTAAAAGCGCTCTACAATTTTGCTCAATTGCGAGTACTATATGCAGCAAATAGTTGTCTAAAAAATAATTTAAACCTAGAGGATTTCCTATGATTTACAGCATGACCGCATTTGCCCGCAGAGAAATTAAAGCCCAATGGGGAACTGCTGTTTGGGAAATACGATCAGTAAATCAACGCTACTTAGAAACCTTTTTTAGATTGCCCGAGCAGCTTCGCTCTCTTGAACCCATGCTCAGAGAACGTTTTAGAAAAAGCCTCCAGCGCGGTAAAGTTGAATGTTCACTGCGGTATGTGCCAAATGACGGCGCGGTAGGCAAACTGAGCCTGAATGAAGAGCTTGCCAAGCAACTTATGCATGCGGCAGATTGGGTGCAATCCCATGGCCAATCAAGTGGTGTTAATCCGGTCGACATACTACGTTGGCCCGGCGTTATCGCCAGCGAAGAAACCGATATGGATAGCGTGCAGACCGACGTGATGCAAGCATTCGACGAAACCTTAAAAGACTTTATCCAAGCCCGCGCCGCTGAAGGGGCGAACATGAAAACAATGATTGAGCAGCGCCTCGAAGGTATCGAAGAACAAGTGAAATTGGTCAGCGCCAGAATGCCAGAAATAATCGCATGGCAAAAAGATCGACTGCTTAGCCGCTTCGAAGAAGCCAAAATTGAACTAGAAGAGGGCCGCGTAGAGCAAGAAATGATCATGCTAGCCCAAAAAGTTGACGTAGCCGAAGAGCTAGACCGACTCAATTCCCACATCGGCGAAACCTACAACATCCTCAAAAAAGGCGGAGCAGTAGGCCGCAGACTCGACTTCATGATGCAAGAATTCAATCGTGAATCCAACACCCTAGGCTCAAAATCCATCCACACCGACATCACCCAATCAGCGGTAGAATTAAAAGTCCTAATAGAACAAATGCGCGAGCAGATCCAGAATATAGAATAAAGCTCACTAGCGTTCACAATAACTTATAAACACTTGAAAAACCTCGCTTTATAGCGGGGTTTTGTTTTTTATGGTTCCGTATTCTTTCATTCTGTTTCATCCAATTGGTGAGTATTGTGGTGAGTATTTTTCACTGCTAGTCTCAAACTACTGGTGAGTACAAGAGGTGAAAAAATGCCAAATTTAACAGTTAAACAAGTCAACATACTTGCTAAAGGTCAGCACAGTAAAACATCCGATGGCAATGGGTTGTCCTTCGTCGTTCCAAAGCGTGGCGAACCTTACTGGTCCCTGAGATATACCTTTAACGAAAAGAGGAGGGAAAAGTCGCTGGGTAAATTCGGGCAACTGACACTGGCTGAAGCTCGTGGTGAGGCTGAAACAATCAGAGCCATGCTAAGAGAAGGCGTTGATCCACTATCATTGAGCTCCCTCACAAAGAATACTGGAATGACTTTTGACGAGTTATTTCAAGATATGTACGAAAATAAGCTTCTTAAACGATTAGAAAGGCCTGACATTCCAAAAAGCAAATATGACAGAGAAATAGCCAAGTTCATTGGTCACCTGAAAGTTGAGCAGGTCAATGCGTTTCACATTCGAGATATCTTAAATATCATTACCGATAGTGGTCGGCCTACAGTGGCGAATGATGTACTCGACCTCCTTAACAATCTTTTTAAACATGCAATTCAGCTGAATATTACACTAAACAATCCTGCTTCAGCTTTTAGCTACAAAGATGCTGGAGGGCACGAGCCATCTCGGGAAAGAGCATTAACTAATGTTGAAATAGAGCAAGCATTCAGCATATTTAGGAAATACCCTGAGTCCTTTACTCGCGACAACTATCTGGCATGCTGTTTGTTAGTGGTTTTGGGAGTACGTAAATCTGAATTAATTCAAGCACCATGGCATGAATTCGATATAGACAACGCGGTGTGGCATCTCCCAAAAGAGCGTACCAAGAAAAAATTTAGAGCAATCAAAATCCCATTACCACCACTAGCTATCGAATGGCTGAAAGAACTAAAAGTTCGCTCACATGGCTCAGATTATGTATTTCCGGCTAGACGTAAGAGCAAAAAACCATATATGGGCCCTGATACCATCAACAGCGCTATTAATTCACTGTTCGGTATAGACAAAAGTAAGAAAGTCCCACCGCCAAACCGTATGGGTGATTTGGAACATTTTAGAGTTCACGATCTTCGTCGTACGTTCAGGTCTATTGGGTCAGAGCTAAAGTTTCAAGACGATCATTTAGAACGTTGTTTAAATCATCAAATCAGTAAGTTAGATGTAATTTACAACAAACATGACTTCTTTGAAGAGAGAAAGGTTATTCACCAAGCAGTATCAGTCACTTTGCAGCCTCTTCTTCAGTGATGAAGAGGCTGCAAAGTCCAAACAGTTAACACTCAACAATCTCAAATGTCTCTTTTCACTCGAATAAGGTGGATTAGACAAAATTTCTTCTGACACTTCACATCACAGAGCTTGACCTAATCTGGCTGTCAGCCATGTGCCAATAGCTGACTATCGTATTTTAGATTTTGAATGGCTGCTGTGTACGTAAAGCGGAAGTTTTATTTTCTATCCTTAGAGTGTAATCTAGCTTGAAAGGAGGCCGACCTTGCATGGTCGGTATAATACGCTGTTATTCGAATAAAGGAATGTGAGCATTGGAAGAAGTAAAATTACTTGCCTCAGCCTCAGTTTTACGCGTCATTTATGATGAAAAGAAGGATATATATGACGTTTTGGCTGAATTTATTAAGCAAACAATAAGCGAGCGTTCAATTTCTGCCTTTAGCTCCATAGAATGTGTCAGATATCTGGATGAGGACTTTGGTTTTTTGCTTCCTGAGGCAATTGTGAAAAGTTGCCTGAGAAAGCGCCTAGTTAAAGCAGGGCTCATCACTCTAAATAGCGGAATATATAGTGTTGCAGAGAATTTTATTTCAAGTTCTACATTCAATTCCGATTTTCAAAAATCTCGTAATGATTATGATGAGATTGTCACAAGAATTCATAGGTTTTGTAATGATAATGGATTACTTGGCATACAAAAAGAGGACGTCGAGAAAAGCCTAGAAACCTATCTAACTCGTCCAGATAAAAACGATAAACTTGCTAATGAAATCGCGAATTTTATCATTACATATGAGAGTGAGTCTGGATTTAAAGATAAATTAGATAGGATCGAGGAGGGGTTGATTCTTTATACCGGAATTCGATACTCCCCAGACTTATCTACATTAGGTAGCTGGAGGGGTAATTTAACAATATTTTTGGATTCTGAGCACCTCTTTAATGCAGCCGGCTTGAATGGAACTTTGTATAAATCTCTATTTGACGACTTCAATGATTTAGTATGTGAAGTCAATCGAAATAAGAAGGGGGGCAGAATAGAATTAAAATATTTAGAGGAAACATCCAGTGATATTGAATCATTTTTCTATGCCGCAGAAAAAATCGTTGGAAGACAAGGCACTGTTGATCCGTCTAAAACGGCAATGATAAATATATGCAATGGCTGTAAATATCAAAGTGATGTTTTAACCAAGAAAGCAGAATTTATGACCAGTTTGGCTCGGCTTAAAATAAATCAAGAGCCTCGTACGGATTATTATTCCCTTCCTAACTATAACGTAGAAGGATCAGATGTCCTTCAGAGACTAATTGCTGAATTAGCCGAAACCAGCGCTAAAACTGATGATATTTCTTCAATCCTCAAAATATTTACAAAGATTAATGTTTTAAGAAAAGGTGAAAATAACGTTGGTATTGATCAGATTTCATCAATTTTTCTTACGGAGAGTTGGCTACCACAAAGGATGGCTTTTTCAAGCTGTGTACACGATGGTAATGGTGCAATTCCGTTTGCAACTAATATTGAGTTCCTAACCGAAAAATTGTGGTTCAAGTTAAATAAGGGGTTTGGTGGTAAGTCAAAGATGCCAATTTCTTTTGATCCGGTTATCAGAGCCAAGATGACTATCTCCAATCAAATAAGCAAGTCTGTATCAAGTATATATCGAGATCTTTCTGATAAATATGCTAAAGGGAAAGTTGATAAAGATGTATTGGCAAGAATTCATCATGAAATATACAAAGCCCCATCTAGGCCCGAGGATGTTTCGATCGCATCAATTTCAATGGCACATGACTTCTTAAATGACTCATATATTGAAAAGGTTATAAATGAAAAACACTTGCTTGAAAAGCAGGCTTCAGATGGTCAACAAGCCATTTCTGAACTGGCAGCATTAAAGCATCAAGCAGAGCTTCGGAAGCGAGAGCCTATCAAGGCTGTTGCAAGACGCCAGTATACTGGTCTCAGGGTTTTAACTTACGTCATTATTCCCCTTGCCCTTATTTATGCGATGGTATCTTTATACTCTCCGTCAGATACATCACTCTCAGTAATATTTGGTCTGGCAAGCTTCGTCAGCCTTGTTATTACTATTTTCAGGCCAAAGAAAATCGATAGATTTTATTGGTCTCTTTCAAAGTATTGGTATAAAAAATCGGTCAACAAAGCATTGCAGCGTACAAGCCGCTGAATGCGGTGTTACTGAATGACCGGTTATGGAAGACACTACTTGAAAGTAAGAGAACACTACTAATGAACGTCCGTTGTTTGTCTAAACCAGACCTTGGCGGCAACCATCGAACGATTGCAATTCGCTCATAGCGGTCATCAATCAGAAAAAACCTAAATGTCACATTAGGTCACGCCCAAAAACTAACAGTGTCAGATCGTGTATGAGCCAGTACAAATAACGCTATTTTTCCAGCATTAACATAGTGCTATTCATTAATTTCCATTTATCCAAAGCAAAATATCAGACAACAACCAGCGGGCTTTTCCCTTACTAACGCTGGAAGCAGGAGGGGTCTCTCCCGCCTTTTGCATGCGCCACCAGGTAGTGCGGCTTATGCCGGTTTTGCGGCAGCGTTCAGTCTCGCTTATCAAGCGCTCTTCTTCACCGTAAAGTTTTAAAATGCCCGCTCGTTTTTCAAATAGTTCGTTATTCATGTTCGTCTCCCAATTTCACGCGATTCTTTAGTATCCAAGCTTCAACTTCTTTTCTTTTAAAAAAGGTTCGCCGCCCTCCAAGCTTGTAACATGGCAAACCATCCCGTACTTGTTGACGCAAGAAATTCGGGCTCAGTGCTGTGTACTGAACACATTCATCAAATGTCAGGAACTCTTTGCTATTGAGCGCTACTTTGCAAAGTTGGCTTTCAATAACGCCTTTTATTTCGTCAAATAGTTGGTCAGTAAGCATTAGTAATTCTCGCTCTGGGAAACTGGGAAAGTGGGATTTAAATTACTATTCAATGAGTTATCATTTGGATAAAAGTGGGATAGATCCACATTTTCACCGCATTCGCGACATATTTTCTCTGGAAAGAACTTAATAAACCGCTTCCCTCCTATTTTAAATGTACGACGCGTTCTCTCATTTGAAATGGCCCAACCTTTTTGAAGCATGTAATGTAATAATTGAGTGTATTCATGAGCAACGGATTCTATTACTTCCGATTTGAACAGCTGCTGAGGGATGAACCAAGTCAGCTCAGGCTCTGATTCGAAGAATCCAATGCTCCCATTATGGGACTCCCCCCGAGAACTCAGGCTATGCCGCCACTTATTGATTAGCTTGATAAGCTTCTTAATAATTTTCTTACTTTCTGAATTTTCGGTGCTATTTCGGTCATCTAACCAAATTGTTGCTACTTGTTCTAATGCATCTTTAGCTTCACCCAAGTGCCATGGCAACAGCCCTAAATTAATGGCAATTTCCCCCGCGGCAGCTAGCAGTGCAAATTTATCTAAAACGTTATTAGCTTGGCTCTCTATGTTTTTTGGCCAAGGCCATTCCTCGCGTATGCTTTTAAACTCTTTTATTATTTCATCTTGCGGACAATTAAATCTCGATAGGACTTCCAACCATGATTTGATAAAAGTTCCGTGATATTTATTAACGCTGGCTGATAAATATTCAGCAAATTCCTTTGCTGAAGGAAACTCATGAGTATTTTCAAAGGCATCATACGTACAGAAAGTTGGTACCTCTATCAGGCGAACAGACTGACCAGCGCTCACACTCTGGTTAATACTCAGGAAAAGCTCCTCAAGAGTTAGCTCTCCTGTACTAAGCAAAATAGTGCGCCACCGATACCGTTTGTCTAGTCCACCGTTTTTTGTGCTTCTAAGCTTTGATACACCATTACATAAGTGGTAAATCAGTCGATCCATTTCATTTGCAGGGCACTGCTTAAATTCGTCCAAACAAAGCAACATGTTGTTTCTTGCCCGTGCAATAGACTCAATCCCGTTTGAAGTCGAGCTCCAAGTTTCCCAGTAGGTTTGATCTGAATAAACACTGGCAGCCACTTTCATGACTGTAGACTTGCCAGACTTAGAGCTCCCAACAATCTGTATTCCAAAGCTTTCCAAATCTGTCCACTCGACAATGGGGGCCGCTAGGGCTGTACACACAGCCATAATCAAGATTGGATTACCTCGGCAGTATTGGGCGACATGTTTTTGCCAATCCAATAGAGAGCCTGACTCTTCTAAACTAGCACCAGCAAAATCACCGACATAGATAGCAGGTGTCTCGTGTCGACCTACGCTCCAATCTGGTGTCACAAACTGCCCGTTAATCCAACCACTTTGTCTTGCACTGTAGGCATGCAATTTACATGGAGCCTCAATTAGGTGTGCTAAAAGTAACTCCCAAGATCTTTTTTCAGGAGATAGTTGAAATCCAGAGTTCATCAACCGTTGTTTAAAACTTGTTGCTGAGCCTTCGCACACTTCTCCCATAGTGAGTACTTCTCGAATTGTTAGACCAAAGTAGTTTTTCCATTCTATAAGACGACCAAAGTCTTCTCGCTTGTTGGGGGAAGACACAATTGCCTTAACCTCAATTGGCCCAGATATTTTTTTCTCTTCACCGCTACTACTGTATGAGTAGATACCATCAGCTTTTGCTTTTAGCATGAATTTTACCTCTCAAAATCAACGCATTTGTATTACTTGAATCATTGAGAGTTAGGTTGACACGGTTTGAGACAGGTTGGATCGAAAAAGCCCACCTTACTTTTGATGGGTTTTTCAAGCCTTTAAAAATGCGGACTTAGCAAAATTAGAGGAGTAATCTTTACTCAAAATGGGGGGAGGAAATGCTGGTTTTGGGCGTTTTAAATTAGGCATGCCTAATTCTTTCGCTAGAAATATTGGAAATCAGTCGATTTTATTGAGCTTGTCGCGATTAAAGTGAAATAGCACAGCAAAAAATATCACCACTGCCAGAACCAAGGCACATCCTGTAAGCAAAGGAGCCATAACTATATTCTCCCCTCTTTAATTGCTTCAAATAGGTCATGTTTTAGTTTGTCGTACTGGCGAGTAGCGCTAATAGCTAAAACCATCAGCACCCACATTTGAAACCATTCATATGTTGTCATAGCAGTTCCTATTAATTTTAATGCCTAGTAATGCCGGTAAACACGTCACCTTCCCAATTACACAACTCGATAACCCAATTACTGATTTGCTGTCGCTTATTAGGATTATAGCCAGTAAACGGGAATGTTATTTTGGTGCTGCGCGCTTTAAATTGTGAAAAGGGCTCCCGTCTTATATCCCAGACAACCCCATTTTCGTTGGTTACATCGAACACAAACGCCTTTTGAGATATTAAAGTGAGTAACATATCCTCTTCAGTCTGAACATCCTTATCAAAAGAAAGGCCTAGTGGCTCACATTCGACTTCAATACCACACAGTCGATGCTTAATCTCAGCCAGCGCGGGTAAAAAGGGCCATAACACAGAGTTATTAATCAGTTTTTCTTCGTTCATAAAAGCCTTTCCTCAATTTGGCATGCCAAATTGGGCTGTAAATTAGCTCTAGTAATAAGTGTCGTATAACTCGCCTCGTGCCTGAGCATCCTCAGCCTCTTGACGAGTCATATGTTCGCCATCAGCGATAATATTACCCATACCATCATCAAGCTTATCGAGTTGTTCATTTTCCGTAGATGATTGATCATCAGCCGTAAATATACTAATCAACAAGTAGATAACCCCTACCGACACACACACGAAAGTTTCAAGCATAGTCATTTCCTCCCAAAAAATTAGGCATGCCTAATTTTGTTGCTAAGTATTCCTTAGTATCTAGATTCAATTAAAGCTAAGAAAATCTTAGTTTTCAAGAGCAGATGTCTTACACCAATTGAAAACTAATGATGGTTCACCGTTTCCAACACGGCTAAAGCAAGCAAGAACAAGACTCGGTCTGTCCCAGAAGCAGTTAGGAATAATGGCGGGGATGGATAAGTTTGTTGCGTCTGCTCGTATGAACCAATATGAACGTGGTGTTCACACTCCAGATTTCAAAACGGTAGTCGCGTTGAGCGGTGTTCTAAAGGTGCCAACTGCCTTCTTGTACTGCATTGAAGACGAGTTGGCTGAAAAGATATTGGATTGGTCAGTAAGCGGATAAAATTAGGCATGCCTAATTTTAACTGCCCAAGTAAGCATAGGTTATCTTCAAACGTTCATGACCTAACTCTTGGCTAATTTGCTCACGGACTTTGGTATCGTGCTCATAATCAGTGGGCGACAGCTCTCTTCTATGCGGGCCACCGTCGGCAGGGCATTTCCAACCTGTAAGCTCTAAATAACGCTCCCTTGCGTAATGGTGACGTAATCCGTGATTTTTATTTAATCCAACTCTGATGGTTTCGCGATCATACTCCCCCATTTGTAATTTGTAATTCTTATCAGGTTCGATAAGTGCGCCTTTAGTAACAGCAGCTATATCACGAATAAGCTGTCGTTGGGATTCTTTTAAAATCGGAATTTTGCGGTATTTGCCACCCTTAGCCCATGAGCCTTTTATTTGTAGAGTGTTAGCGTCTATCAAAGCATAGGATAAGCTGAATTTCATACACTCCTCTTTTCTAAGCCCAAACTCTTGCTGCAAACGCAGGGAAAGCTTGATTAAGTCACTCTTGATCTTGGCATGCTTATCCATATCTAACGTTTTTGACTTGCCAATGGGGTTGTTGCGAACTCTTGGAATGCCGTAATCATCATTGCTACGTGAACAGATATTAGGTTTACCTATTTTTTCGGCAATCCAACGCAAGGCCGCCATTCTGTTTTTTATTGTTTTTGCTGCTAGACCTTCATCTTGCCAACGTGTAACAAGATGATTGATATGCTTGGTTTTAAGGCCGGTCGGGTCTTTTAATCTATAACCATGTTTGAGTAGCTGCTTTGCAGCAAGGTTTAATACTTTGCTACGGGTAGCTCTAGTGCTAAAGCTACTTTCGCGGTGAGTGTCGTTCACCATTTGATGAAGACGATATCCTAATTGGCTCATGTCATGTTCCTCATAAATAAAAAAACTAATTTTTGAAAGTATTGAGAAAAACACCAAACCGAAGACCAGGGGGCGAAATGCCAAAATAGGTAAGTTTTAAAGCCATATGAACGGTGCGTAACCGAGCATATTGTCATAAGACATAAAGGCTAACTGGTCTAAAGCAACAAAGCTGAGCCGTGTGATTTCTGTTGAAATACAGCGCGAACTACTGTGGTTTATATTTGTGTTGTTTATAGTGGGGTGGTCGTGTGACCCATAATGCTGCGAATGCAGCTCCTCAGGAACGTGTTGCGGGCAGTGGATACGCCCTTTTTCTTGATGCTCATGTCGAGCTAGTTCATAAATAAAATTATCACAGTAATCAGAAATTGCAACACCTCTTTGACGCGCTCAAATCTCCATCCCTCTTCTGGCCCTGCAATTTTTCAAGGCGGATTGGGTATCGAGGCATCATGAGCAGTGGCCTCGACGAGCGACTCTGCGAGTCGTCCCTACCTCTTTCGAGTAGGGACGACTCGTCGCCAATCCGCCTTCAAAAAAACCCCGGCAATCTAACCTGGGTTTTTCCAAACATTATTTTTGGAAAGGGTTTATCTTTGTAATTGGCAGCGCACACCGCGATTCGTTATCGATAGTAACGGCCCACACCTGGGTGCATGAAACAGGGCTATGGTGCATCAGGGTGCGACCCTGGAGGCGAGTAATCCATCAGACGTTAGGGTTTATCGTCTGTAGTCTTAGAGGATAGTCGTGTAGTTCCTACACGCGCAGCCCATTATATTGGGCTGTTTTTCTTAAGAATTGGTGTGTGCTGCTTTTAAAAAATTGACATTAAACTTACAAATCCATTCCCGCACCATTATGTCGCAGCCATGAAACGTGTTTAGAATAATCGGGAAGTACCTTGTCTACCTCATTCCAAAATGCGGGGCTATGATTTAGATGTCTAAGGTGAGCTAACTCATGCACAACAATGTAATCAATAACAGCTAAGGGAGCCATCATGCATTTCCAATGAAAATTCAAATCTCCTACAGGCGTACATGACGCCCACCGGTGTTGAAGTTCCAGAACTCGGATCACTCCGTACTTTACACCCAACTTTGGTGCAAAATGCGCTACACGATTACGCAGACGTTCCACGCCTTTCTTCTTATAGAAGTCCTTAAATAAGTCAGCACCATCTTGAGACTTGTCTCTTCGCATTAAAAAGCATCCACTTTTCAATAACAGACTATCTTGCTGCTCATCCACTAATTTCAATCGATAATTGCATCCTAAATACGGAAAGCCTTCACCACTTACAAATTCTCGCTCAATTTTAGTTCGGTTAAGGTCCTCCCACTCAGCTAAGTTCCGATAAATCCAGCTACGTTTTTCTTCAAGAATCCCCTCTATTTTTGTCAGGCTATAACTCTCTGGCGCTAATACAGTAACGCAACCATCTCTTTCAATGAAAATACTGGTGGTTTTTCGCTTACTCTGCTTCAAGCTGTATTTGATATCTTTATACTTCATATTAATGAAGCTTCTTACTTTTTAGCTCATCGCGCTCTTTTATTGCTTTTTCTAACTCTTCCTCAGACACGACACCATAAATGCCAAACGTTGGCTCAATTCGTTCACTCTCCACTCTGTGTACTTCCATAGCTCCTGGAAGCATTAGTGGAAGCTCTGAGATTTTTTTAAAGAGCTTTTTAAACGTAGCTACTGCAATATAAGTGGCAACATTGCCGATTACGCCAGTTAGTGCAGCCATTTGAATATACGCTACAACATCAAAATCTTGACTACCTCTTCTTGTCTGCTTTAAGGCAATAAGCGGAGTCTCAAGACCATCAACGCTTAATTCTTTTTGAAGAGCAGAAACAATATCCGAAAGAGCATTTTGTGACAGCGATGACATTAGATCATATTCGGTTTTCACTTCATAAGACATCGTGCTCTCCGATGATAGAGCTGCTGGCGCATTTGGAACATCAATATCAGTTCTTACCGTCACCGAAGCTACCCGAATGAACTGCTCATACTGTTCAAGCTCACTCGCTAAATAAAGCTCAACACCACAAACTGAATATTTAAGCATATCCAGTATCCTGCGATCATCTTCTATAGTACCTGTAATATTAAGATCTTTAATGGATTCTATAAGTCTCTCAATTCTGATAGTCAATTCATGATCAGATAGGAGTAGTTGTTCCCGCCTACGTGCTAGTGCTACTACCTCAATAGTAAGTTGCTCTCTTGCATCTTTAAGCTCTGGGACTTTACTCAGAATAAAATGCTTTTTTATTCTTCCTCGCAATTGAGATACCAGATCTTCACGCTCCCAGAAATCCAAACTCCCAATATGCTCTCCTAGCTCCTCCATAACGGCTTCAGCACATGCCCTAACTTTATCGATGTGCTTAACCTTCTGACCATCGGGGAAAGCAATACTAGTGATTAGGTCAAAAAATGGATCGACCACTCGAGCGTTTGGTCCACGTCCTACGTTAATTTGTTCGCGAAGCGCGCTTAACTCAATGATCATTTTGTCCCAGTTTCCTGAGTGCTTTTTGATCACCTCTTCGAGCTTTTCACTCATTTGCTTGTAAAACGCAGGATCATCTTCAGCATTAACTTTGCAGTGCTTTCGAATCGCGTGCTCCATTTCACTGGCTTGAGCGCGTTTACTTTTTTCCTTCCCGACGTTATTCATAAACTCAGGACTAAATAGGTCAACAGGATCGACTTTAAGGTTAATCCCTAAGCTAATGAGATGTTCACTAACTAGGCTACGAATTTTCTCACCTACACCATGAAAACTCATACTGCTATCTTGATAACGTTGGCGCGCTTTCGCCTGGATATGCACAAATTGGTACATCGGCGTTTTGTAAGGGTCAGCCAATGAGTTCGGCATGATGATGTCCATACTCTGAAGAAACTTCTTCAAAAACACGTTGAAGTTGTCACGCTGGCGAGGGTCTTCTAAAACAGCAATAGCCTGAAGCTGAACTTGATAATGTTCATCCACACTTAGCTTCTGATTCACAAACGCTTCGATGTTGTAAACCTTGAGTTCAGTAAACAGCTGAAGCAATCGGCGATAACGACTTTCTAAAACCGGCACTTCACTATCTATGTTTTGCAAGCTTTCCAAAATATCGTCTTGGTCATCCTGCGAGTACATCGACAGCGCTTCTCTAAGATGATTAGCTAGCCCTATATAGTCGACGATATAGCCGCGTTTTTTCTCCTTCGCAGTACGGTTCACGCGAGCAATGGTCTGCAATAAGTTATGTTCCTTCAACTTTTTATCGAGGTACATCACCTGCTCAATTGGCGCATCGAAGCCTGTTAGCAGCATGTCGCAGACAATTAGAAAAGCAACGCCCGTATTGGGTTTGCTGTGATCAAACTTCTTCTTGAAATTCTCGACTGCTTTTAGCTCTTTGGCTTGCTTTCTGGCATAAGTGAAAGACGCTGCTTCATTGGTGTCATCACTAGAAATCACAACCGCCGTTTTTAAAAACTCAAGTCGCTCAAGCCAAGCTTTATCAATACATTGCTCTGGCTGCTTTTTATATCGCTCTATTTCTTTCGCCAACGCTTTTTCAATGTAGGTTCGGTAATGAATAGCCGCTCGTTTGGAAGAGCACACCACCTGGGCTTTAAAGCCCGCTGGCAAAATCTGCCTTATGTAGTGCTTTACTAAATCCTCAGCTATTTCCTCAATGCGCTTTTCTGCTTCAAGGATATCCCCCTCCGCACCGTATTTTTTACGGATCTCTCTTAGCTCTTCTTCCGTTCTGTCTGCAAAGAGATCTTCAAATTTGGTATCAAACCCCGATTTATCATATATCGCACTGTCAGCAGTTTTACCTTCGTAGAGAATTTTTAACGTAGCGCCATCATCGACAGCATCCTGAAGTTTGTATTTGTCGATATAGGCTTTTTCTTGGCTGACGCCAAAACGCTTCCAGGTTGGATAAGTGTGGTGCTCAGCAATGAGCGGTGTTCCCGTGAATGCCACTCGGGTTGATTTGGGAAAAGCATCAAACAGATTGTCCGAAAGGCTAGGGCGATCTTTTCCGCCGCGCTGGGTTCGGTGGGCTTCATCGACCAAGATAAGTACTTTCTCAGTGCTATTTATCACACCAAAAGGGCGATGCATGACAATTTCTGCGTCAAAATCTGCTTCTAGCTCTTCAATACGCTCAACATCGCCAGCTTCTTGTGCTTCTGCGAGATTCTTAGATAACAGCTTACGCACGGATTCCGGTAGGAAGCTGCTGTCTTGCTCGCGAAACTTATGCACCATTACCATATTGGTGTTTGAAGTGTCGTTTGCCAGCTTATCCCTTGCATCTTTAGTGCTTTTGATCTCCACCACAGTATCGCCTATTAACGCTGCGGTATTGGTCAGTTGTTCTTCCAGGTCACTCCGGTCGTTAACCATCAATACCTTGTAGCTTTTCAGTTCTGGATGGCGACGGAGCTTCCGTACCAAAAACACCATGGTTAGACTTTTTCCGCTTCCCTGGGTGTGCCAAACCACGCCCGAACGCTGAATCCCTGTTTCCCCCTGCTCCATACGCTCGATGATTTTTTTCACTGCACGGAATTGCTGGTAGCGGCAAATAACTTTTACTCGAGAACCATTATCTGTATCCATAAATAGGGTAAAGCAACGGGTGATATCGAGTAGTCTTTGTGGCTCAAGCATACCTTGAACTAGCCGTTCTTGACTGCGGTGGGTGCCGATTTCCGATGCTATGTAGGGCTTTGTATCTGGGTAGATAGTTTTCCAGTTAAAATAGTAATCTTCATTTGAGGTAATGGTGCCCACTTTACAATCATCACCGTGGGTGCTGATCATCAACTGATTAGTAAAAAATAGAGCTGGCTCACCCTCTCTATATTTACTGTGTTCCGGTTCACGTAAGTCTGCATAACGGCGCAGTTGCTCTATACCTGCGGCCATTGGGTCACTACAGTGTTGAGAGTGTAATTTGCTTTCAATCACTACAAGTGGCAAGCCATTAATGAACAATACAATATCAGGGCGAATATGCTCTTTGCCGAACCCTGGGGTATCTACGCGGAACTGATTTATGGCGGTGAACGAGTTGTTTTCCCAGTTATCAAAATCAATCAGCTTAACAACAGGGTCTTCTTCGCCGGTTAACTCGTTACGGTCGAGCTGCCACTTATGCAGACGGCCAATAAACTCCTCATTGGCCGCCAGCAATTTCTGAGTACCAAAGTCGGTGACATTGTCCAGTAATACATCTAGTTGGCTATCCGTTAGCCATGGTTTACCTTCATCGGTAGTGTTGATGCGATGCACTGCGGTTTTAAAAATGTTTTTTAAAATGACTTCACGAAAAGAACTGCGAAAGCTGGTAGTTGGATCGGTAGGTACACCTTGCCCTAAATCCGTCACATCCCACCCCATACTTTTAAGCTGGTTTAGCAGGGGCTTTTCAACCAATTGGTACTCTGACATTGTTTGCTATCCTTGTAGCTGTCAGCGAGGCGTTTGCCTGCCGACATTTTTTATTTTTTGTTATACGGGTACGGAGACTTTGCCTGTTAGGAGGTCTTGCATTAGGCCTCGTTTGACTGAAATACTCTTCGACTTTTCCCTTTTGAGATCAGCAATAACTTCGTCTAAAGTATCGATTTTTGATGCTATTAAGATTTGCTCTTTTTCCTTGGGGATTGGACAACGAAACGAGGCTATTGTAGGTAAATTGATACCTGCTTTTGCACCGGAATCATTGTTTTTTTCAAACTGACCCTGCCCACACCGAGACGACAAATAATTACCAATAAATCTCGCATTTTCACCATCAGTGGATAAGCGAATTAGTGCCGTATGTTGGTTAATATAGGCTCTCCCCATATCCTCAGGGACAACACCAACAATACCTAAATCCGCAGTAATCGAAATAAGAATGTCACCAGGCTGTAGCTGGGTTCTTTCCCCCTCAGAGCCACCGCCGATATTGACATATTTAACGGAATTCCAACGAAAATTCACATGCTCACGAGTAAGATTACTGATCCGAACAAAAAGATCGCCCTCCGAAGAGTAAAACTTAGCCCAGTCTCTAGAGCCGCTTGTTATCTTTTCTGATATATCTCCAAGTGTTTTTACATCCCACTCCTTAGGCAACATCCCCAAAGGTGTTTTTTTATAAAGCTCTGGCGCCTCTTCAAAAGTTGGGCGCAGGGTTTTGGTTTCTGGGTCGATACCTCGGCTAAACAAATCTGCCATCATGCCTTGCTTGATAGCAGTGTACTTGTCGATAAGGGCTTGAGTGGCGTCGAGTTCAGAGTTAAGGCATTGGATTATATCTGTGACTTTTTCGCCCACTCTACGATTCTTTGGCATAGAAATTTTCATTTCCGAAAGATCTTTTGCGCAAATAGCATCAAACGTTGAACCTTGAGCACGACGATGAAGAAAACTAGCTGATATAGTGAACGCCTCCCTCAAATATATCGCCGAGACAATATTGCTTTTAACCGCAGCTAACCCTCGACCAATACAATAATCTTTGTCTGCAACATTGGTTGTACCAACAGGAGCCCTAACACTAACTAATAAGCTACCTTCTTTAGCAACCTTTCCAGGAGACGTACAAAAAACATCAGTCTCAGGATAGCTACCTGTAAAGTCTCCACAACCTTGCAAGAAAGGGATGTACCTATCATCATCTATATATGTTTCAGAGTCTGGCGATTGCCCCATCGTAATCGCAGCAACTTTCCCTAGTTGCACCCATTCAAAATCACTCATAACCCAGCTCCTTCATAAAGCCAGCCAGCTTACTCGCTTCCTGCTCTCGTTTAGCAATAATACTCTTAGCTGTGACTTGGTATTTGCGATGTAGGTTCTCGATTGCAGCGATACGGTCAAGCAACAAGGCTCGCACATAATTTTGGTATTGGCGATCCAGCGCAGTTTTGAATCGTTCTAGAATCAGCACTTTAGCCTCTTCATCCGTAATATCATTACGTGCTATCTCAAGCAATTCATCACGGCGTTTTTCTGTTTCCTTGATTTCAGCGTTCAGTTGCTTTAGCTCATTCTCCAACTCTTTGTGTGCTGTCAACTTGGTTTCAATCGCAATTGCTTCAGCCGCAGCTTGAGTACCTCGTCGCGCGTGCTCTTTGATCAGTTCAAAGTTATCCAACTGAACGCCGAGTTCATCAGCGAGTGTAAGTATTTCGCTATGAACAGCAAAGTTTAGGTCTTTGCCCGTCAGTCCTTTTGCAAAATCCCCTTGCTTGATACCTTTGGGAAGTTCAGCACTGTTTTTCAGCTGTATATACGCATCTTTGATTTGGGCTTTCAGCACTGCCAGACTAGTTTTGATCGTCGCTTTGTAACTCTTCAGCTCTTCTTTAAGCTGTTTGACGTACTCCGACGGCAGCGCAGGATTTTCATCGGTCGGCTCGTAATCTTCTTCATCTGCTGCATCCACAAAAGCTTGTAGTGCGCTGATACGCGATTGCTTAGCTTCTAACTCTTCCACCACATCCGCGCACTGACTGGCGAATATCACTTCGTCGGGAATGAGTTCAGCATTCCAACCGCTCGCAGCAACAGATTTAAAATCTGCTTCCAGGGTTTTAAACCAATCCGCCAACGCTCCACGTACCTTGTATTGGTTCAACAGGTTGATAGGCATTAGGTGCTTCTCAATGGTATTCAGGGATTCGCGGCGCAGTGCAAATACTCCTTTATCACCCAGCTTTTGATCGCCTAGTGCTTCAAACCCCGCGAAGTCCTGTTTCCAACCATCCAACGCTGCTTGGAAAACAGCATGCTTTTTCTGTACTGCGGGGAAGTTTTCAATATGAAGTTTGAGCGATGACAGTACTTCAAACTCATCGGCAAAATCTTGTAGATCCTTGTCAGAACGTGGAACGAACAGACTTTCTTTCAAGCCGGGATAATCAGTCCAAGTGCTTTTCAGCGCGTCAATTTCTGTGGTTGGAATACCGCCGTTTAAATGGGCTTTCACGTTTTGAGGCTCAGGCGCTGGGCTGTTATCGACATAGCGGCGAATATTGAGGTTATAGTCTTCACGAGCCAGTTCATCTTTGTGAACCAAGCGTGCATATTTTTCGATGCTTGGGTGCTTTTCACCTTCCAGCATCGCTTTATAAACGCTGGTGATTTTCTCTATGTCTTCAGGGCGAAGGCTGTTTTGGTTTTTGCCTTCACGATATTCGCGGTCAGCGTTAATAAACAGCACTGAATCGCGGCTTTCGCGCCCGGCTTTATTGAGTACCAACACACAAGCAGGAATGCCGGTGCCGTAAAACAAACCTTGTGGTAGGCCTATCACCGCTTCCAGAATGCCTCGCTCGATAAAATCTGCGCGGCATGTACGCTCTTCTGCACCACGGAACAATACGCCATGAGGCATCACCACGGCAGCTTTACCGTTCGCTTTGAGGGTTGCCACCATATGCTGCACAAACATCAAGTCAGCTTTCTTGCCAGATTCAGGCATAAAGGTGCTAAAGCGGTCTTTAAATTTCATTTCCGCTTTTTTGTAATTTTGAGAGAACGGAGGGTTCGCAATCACACGGTCAAATGAACGAAGCTCACCGTCTTTCGTTCTGTGAAGAGGATTTGCTAACGTATCTCCATTTTCAATATCTGCACCACCTGAACCATGTAAGATCATATTCATCTTACAGATAGACCAAGTCCCACCATTATCTTCTTGACCAAACAGGTGGATGTTTTTGACGTTGCCCCCAGTTTCCTCGACGTAATTACGACTTTGGATGAGCATACCGCCAGAACCACAAGTTGGGTCATAGATCTCCATACCCTCTTGAGGTTCAAGTATTTCAACTAATAAACGAACAACTTCAGCTGGTGTATAGAACTCTCCACCTTTTTTACCTGCGCTATCGGCGAAATATTTAATCAGGTACTCATAAGCTGCACCAAGTAGGTCTGGAAACTCGAAGTCATCGTTCGACAAAGGAATTTCGTTAAAGTGTTCAATAAATTCAACTAAGCGGGTATCAGGAATTGGCTTCTTACCCGCTTGTTTGTTGAAATTTATATGTTTGAGAACCCCTTCTAACCCTTTTGCAGTATTCCGCTCTTCTAATTCTTCAAGTGCCTTCTTTAAGCCAGATCCAACATTTTCTTTAATGTGTTTAATATTTTCCCAACGAGCTCTTTCTGGAACATAAAAATCAAACTGCTCTTCGTCTTCTAGCAGAAGTTCAATTTCATCATCGTCATGCCCTTCTTCCTTTAGCTTGCTGAATTTCGCTTGATAGTCTTTATGGAATTGATCGGACATACGTTTAAGAAACAGGATCCCGAATATGTATTCCTTGTACTCGGAGGCATCCATTTTTCCTCTTAGGATGTCACAGGCCTTAAATAGTTTATTAGATAGCTTAGCTAGAGTTAGTTTTTGCATAAAATTTCCGCTGTCGCTCGGTATGTCCAAGCAAGCTTTTGTTATCAGGTAGAAGGGGTCAGATGTATAAAGAGTTAAGTATTTTGTTTCTTTTTCTCTTCAATCCATATTTCTATATCCTCACGCTTAAAACGCCACGAACCACCCACCTTAAAGCCAGGTAATTGGCCTTCATTAGCCAAGCGATAAGCGGTTTTTTCGGCCAACTTTAAATAAGCAGCTACTTCTTTCAAGGTCAAAATTTGGTCTGACATTTCAATACGTTTACCTGAATATGTATATAAATGAGAGAATATGAGAAAATTGGGGAATAGACAATGGTTAGATAGCCCTAAACCACTTCGTTCAAATCCTGTAAAGCCATAAATCGGAACCCCGCAAGCGGGGCCCCCTTGCTACGCAACCCTTCGGGCGATTTCTAGCTTGACTGGCTTTTCTCTGCGTAGTCTGTTTTGGCCATGAGGTATGGCGCGCCTTTAGGCGGCAAGCGCCTAAAACTTACCAACCTCATAGCAAAAGGGGCTTCTATGAAATCTATGGACTTTATAAACAGGGCTAAAAAAGTAGAATTTGCTGATATAGCAAGGTCGGCGAAACCGATTGAACGTGCGACTCTTAAACACGTTCGGGCTAGCGATAAATGTTACCTGGTTAAAGCAGGCAGTAAATTACAATTCTGGATCATTCGTGATGATTGCTTGTTATCTGTGAATGTTTCTCTGCACTCACCATTTTGTGTTTGTACCGACGCTGATAGTTAGTTATGTTTCCCATATCCCAACTTTCCCAGTTAGAAATTGAGCATTTTTTTAATTTTTTTCATAAATTTTTTCGATTTCTTTATGGTGAGTACACCGGTGAGTAAGAGGGCTTAAAAACGGGTCAAAAGTACTTTGCAGGCCTTGTTATTACTGAAATCGTGAAATTTAAAACGATAAACAGATCCAGAATATCGAGTAGTTTTTCATCAGTCCAATGTCAGTTAAGGGGTCCAGTAGGAATATTCACTCCGACCCCTTTTTCTTTAGATATAAGATAACTTATCAACCAAAATGCCGTTTTTAGTAAAAATGACACCACCGGTAAACAATTCACCGTTTAAAGTAGCCCCTCCCGCATTGTCAAATTTCAATTCAGTAGACAAAACGAGGGAATTTTGTCTTTGCATCATCCTCCTCCTATTGTTTCTATTTTTCTTTTTTAAGTATTGCCTTAAGGGCGGCGATATTAGCTTGCGCGCCTTCAGCTTCTCTTAGACGGCGGCGATTTTCTGCAAAGTTATCAAACTCCAATTTAGCCTTTTCATCTGACGCTTTTTTTGAAATTTTTCCGGAATCGTTCAACACATTTCTATCATTGAAGTTCAAAAACTGATCAAGCTTCTCGGCCCAGTCTTGTAAGAAAACTTGCTTGCGGCGCAAAGCTTGGTCTTCGGCAAAATCAAGCCACATGTTAACGATGCGATTGAGCTCTTTAATTTCATCTTCACGCAAATAGTTCTTTGCAATGGTGACATCTGTCTTGCGAACTTCATCGCCTTTATAACTTGTTAAGCCCATATCTGGCTTTCTGGCATCTACACGACTGGAGATAAGCTCAGCAGCAGTCATGTGCGTACAAGCATAATGGAGCTTGTTCTGGATGGTTTGAAAGAAGCGGGTTGTATCTTGGTTAGATGGCTCATAATCAGCTGCCATTGTGAAAATCTCTTTAACCCTCAAATATATACGTCGTTCACTAGCTCGAATATCGCGAATGCGTTCAAGCATTTCATCAAAGTAGTCTGGAACGGCAGACTGGCCGACTGGAGGGTTTTTCAGACGTTCATCATCCATGGCAAAACCTTTGATAAGATATTCTTTTAATATCCCAGTCGCCCATTGCCTAAACTGTGTACCGCGCTGTGAACGAACCCTGTAGCCCACTGCCAAAATGGAATCAAGGTTGTAGTGGTCGATTTCGCGAGATACCTGGCGAGTTCCTTCTAATCGAACTATCCGGAATTTCCGGATGGTTGCGTTTTGTACAAGTTCACCTTCATTGTAGATATTAATTAAGTGCTCATTAATCGTACGAACATCTTTGTCATAAAGTTCTGCCATCACGGCTTGAGATAGCCACAAGGTATCGGACTCAAAGCGACACTCAACACGAGTTTGGCCGTCTGCGCTAGTAAAAAGAACAAACTCTCCTTGTGGAGCTTGAGGGACGTGTTCTGTCATTCAATTAACCTTCTTTATAATTGATAGGACTTGCTTAATCACACTATTGCCTCTTCGTACACTTTTTCGACTTTGGCAAATTTTGTCACGCTCTCTAGGCGAGTTAAGGTTGTGAGCTTCATCGAGTTTTTCATTGGGCGATGTGGCACCTTGGTTACCCGTTTAACCGGCCAAAGTTTGTCAATTCCTTGGTTGAACTTTGGGTGTCTGAGGTAGATGCCAACGCCACTGTCATTTCCACTACCCCACAGCCAACTTAGCGGCTTGTTGCCACATAAAGTTCGGCATCGGCTCTTCTAACTGCCAAGTGATACTCATAGGTTGTGAACCTGTATGCGATACATACTCCACTTCTCCAAAGTTAACAAAGCCCATAGTGCGACCGTATTCATCTTTGGCTTGCTCACGAACAAATAAAAACAGACGTTTACCCGTTTTTTGGTGCTGGATGTATTCCAAACCACGCCCCTTGTCTGGCCGTGCGCTATTTTGCGACTGCCAATGGAAAAGGTGTTCGTTAATCGCGTAATCATGGTACATGGTGGTTGGCGAAAACTGCTTTTCGTTTTTATCTAATGTGACAAACATCAGTTCAATATTTTGATCTTTCAGAACAAATACACCCTCTCGTGCTGGCGGTTGACGCTCGAAAGTAGTCGCCCCAAATGCAACCAATATTTGTTCACGCGCATAGCGCGCATGTAACCTTAACGAAACCTCTGCTAAGGCACGCATTATTGGCTGTTCGTGCTTTGTTTGAGCCAGTTGCCAGTTTAGTACGTCTAATAATTCTGATTTTAATTCAGGTGAATTCAGCTTTTCTAAACTCTGCGCAATTGAGTTAAAACCACACTCTGCTCCTGTTTTCTGCCAAAAGTCGTAATGACACATCAAAGCATGACGATGATTCGTATCTTCAATAACAAAATTCGCTTGGTAGAGTCGCTTTAGAAAACTCAAATAGGCATGGTCATCACAGATCAAAATACGATTATGGATAGCTTTTTTAAGCACTTTTAGAAGGTTTTCATTCAGTGTATTTTCATTGATTTTATCTTCAGCTTGCTGAACATGTTGCGACCAACAACCTCGCTTATATAGCTCATTTAAGTCGATATGAGGATTTAGCGCTAAGAAGTTGGATAGGGTTAACGGTAAAGTAGAATGTTGAGGGAACTGGCGGATCATCGCGACTAAACGATTCAATGTTAGGGATGCTTGGCGAATATTTCTTATCACCATTTCTTGAGTTCGCTTACTCAATTCAATACGGCAGCCAAGTGGCGCATGGGGAAACCCTTGCTTTATTTCATCACTGATCGCACGATTGCTTTTCCCTACTAAAGATCTAAATTTATTAGCAAAGTCGTATTCCGGGCGAGAATTACCGACAAAATCTAGCACTGTACAACACTCTTTACCGTCAGCTAAACGCAATCCACGACCAAGCTGCTGCAAAAAAATAGTTAAGCTTTCTGTTGGTCGTAGGAATAACAAGGTATCCACTTCGGGAATATCGACACCCTCATTGAATATATCCACTACGCAGAGCACGTTAATACTTCCTGAACGAATAGCTTGTTGCTTTTGTTGCCGTTCATGGCTGTTATCACTGGTCAGTACATCCGCTTTAATGCCTTTTAGCAGGAATTGCTGTGCCATGTACTGGGCATGCTCTTTACTCACACAAAAAGCTAACGCTTTCATTTTGCCAATATCAGTGATGACCTCCTGTAAACTCTGCAAAATTTTGTTAAAACGTGCTTGGTTGTGTGTATACAAATTAGTTAGTTGGGCAATATCGTAACGCCCTCGACTCCAAGCAATCGTTCGCAGGTCGGTATCATCATCTGTACCAAAATACTGAAATGGGCATAGATGGCGACGGTTAATCGCTTCGGGCAAACGAATTTCTGCCGCAATCACACCGCCAAAATCCGCTAAAATATCGCCACCATCATGGCGCTCTGGCGTTGCTGTAAGGCCTAGTAATATAGCGGGTGCAAAATATTCTAATACCGCTCGATAACTACTTGCAGCAATGTGATGAACTTCATCTATCACGATGTAGTCATAAAAATCGGATGTTAGGTTCAACTGAGCAAGCTGATTGTTGAGCGTTTGAATGGAAACAAACAACTGCCGATAATGCTCTGGCGTATGCTCACCAACCCAAAGTTCACCAAAAGTGCCATTACGTAATACACCACGATACGCCGCTCTGGCTTGTTGTAATATTTCTTCTCGGTGCGCGATAAATAAGAAATTGGCTTGCGGTTTTTCTTTAATAAAACGCGCAAAATCAAAGGCGGAAATCAGGGTTTTTCCAGTACCTGTAGCCGCGACCACTAAATTGCGAAAGCGCTGGTGAACACTGCGCTCAACGGCCAGTTGTTCTAAAATTTCACTTTGGTGAGGAAACGGCGAGATATCAAAGAAATGCGTTGGGCTGGCATCATAATCACCACGCTGCTTGCTCAAAGCTTTTTTGAGTTTTTCACTGCTTTTCGCATCGCCATTAAAATTTTCAAAATCATTAGAAGCCCAATAGGTTTCAAAGGTACTTAATGATTTATTGATAATGTGTGGAATTTCTTGCGAAGTGATTTTTAAATTCCACTCTAAGCCATTGGTTAGTGCGGAACGCGACAGGTTGGACGAGCCTATGTAGCCGGTGTGATAGCCAGTGTTGCGCAAAAATAGATAGCTCTTAGCATGTAAACGTTCGCGCTCTGTATTGTAGCTCAGTTTAACTTCTGTATTAGGCAAGCTTGCTAAGTATTCAACCGCTTTCGCATCAGTTGCACCCATGTATGACGTGGTAATGATTTTTAGCTCGCGCCCGCTTGCAGTGAATTCTTCAAGCTCTTTGCGAAAAATTCGAATGCCCGCCCACTTAATAAATGACACCAACCAATAAATTTTATCTGCTGATAAAATCTCTCTTTTTAATTCAGATTCAAGCGACAATCCGGCATTACTGCCACAGAACAGTTCACTTTGCGTTAAACCTGTTAGGGGGGAAATGTCCTTAATATAATTTTTAAAATCAGCTGAGACGGGATTTTCTAATTCGTATAGCGCAGTCAGAATTTTACCTTGGCTAACAAGTAAATTGTCTTCGATTAAATCCTTATCTTGAATTTGCGTTTTTAGCCATAGTAACAGCTGATTAGACAAAGTAATTTGTTGTTGCAACCGATCATCAGCGGCTGGAACGGAATCAATGGCGTATTCAATAATGTGCGAGAGGAAACGAGATAACCAAGTGGATGCTTCACTGCTATTGAGCTCTCGCTCACCTACATAGAATCGCTTACGGTCAATACGACTGGCAATAAGCTGCGTGATTAACTGCTCATAAATTCCGACTTGTTGCATGATATTCCTTTGTTTCTAATGGCTGGATCAATAATACCATCGATTGATATTGCAGTTTCACCGCTAATCCGTGCGGTGACTTTTGCATTTCAACTAAGTTGTACGTGCCCAATGTTTTCAGTGTTCTCGACACATTACTGACCGCCCGACCGGTAAGCATGGCTAGCTCAGTCACCGATTGCGGCTGGTGCTCGGCGATCATTTTTAACAATTGCTGGTTTTCTTTCGACAGCACATTGGCCACCGATTTAAGCGAGTCGAACCAAATATCGACGGGGTAATCTGGGTCGGTCGTTTGCCCTTTAATTCCTATCACACAGCGCGATTGTTTAACGTTTTCCATTGTTTACTCGAATCGTGTATTCGCTAGCATGAATGCTGCAAATAAAAGCAGTGCTTAGCCGATCAAAGACTGTACGTTTATACATAAGTTGTGCATCTTATCAACTGCTGATAATAGCGCAAGAATATTTTCCTTTTAGTGCAATACCAATCCCCATTTACAGGAAGTGTTCCACCTGTACACTAGCGGTATTGTCTGTACTGTACTTCAACCCTTGTCAAGCCCTTATGTTGACTGACAGTGCACTAAAAGGTGACAATCTGGTACTGGGTTTATCGCCCCGTTAGTCATCCAAGTTACGTTATAGTTAATAATCTCTTGACCTGTTAAACCTAAGTAACCATAGCTCGCATATTAAACCAAAAATTGAAAAGTTTGTTTTAATAAAGGCTGTACCGGTACCATACTGCCGACAGGTACAGTGTTTATATAACGTCTTGGAGCAATCGTAAAAAACCCCAATACTGTAAAAATCGTTCAATAAATCTGGATCCAATTAGCATGCTTAAGTTGCTTTCCGGTGACAAGCAATCATCTGTAGGGAATGCCTGTAGTAAGTCGGGGAAAGCCATCATCACCTCTTTAACAAGTGTATCCACACTGTTGTGGCTCTGAATACGCCACAGCATAAACAACCAAAAGGTACGCAAGTCCACATCATATTCAAATCCGTCCAAAGATCCCCAGTTATTGTTGAGCTTTCTTATTGCTGTAGAAAAAGCGCTGCGTTCTCTTGTTTTCGCTGGGCAAGCGTCTCAGCAATTGCAAGTACGGTTGTTTTACTGATCGTTTGTTGTGTCGCCAAGGATGAAAAGTTGCTAATCGCCTCAACGACTTCTTGAATACATTGCTGCGCTTCTTTCCAATTAGCAAAACCAGCACTTGCTGCCAACTTTTGCATTACTTTGAGTGGGGGCGCTTTTCCATGCCCTGCAAAGGCTGTTGCATGCTCATTAAAGGGCTGAGGGCTAAATGTGACGTCGTAAAAGGGGGCTAGTTGCCAGTTACCATCATCGCCTTGCAAAAATCCCCAGTTTTTACTGTGGTCATCTTGGTTTGCAGCAAATAAATTAAAGATAGCGCGACGAAACTGAAGTTGACCTGCCGCAGGAGACTTACACAACTGACGACTGGCTTTAATAAGGTCGCTATAGTCTAGGCTAGGGGTACGAAAGTCAGCATCTAATAACCCACAGGCACTATGCATATGCAAACGCCCTGCATGTTGTTCACCATCTACTTTATGTGCCGGTAACCCTTGTTCATTAGGTAAATAGTCAAAACGTTTAAGTGCTAGCCAAGCCTTTGCACCACTACTTGGTGGTGCATCAATTAATTGCCAAACCGGTGGCTGGCACTTTGCTTGTTCAGCCATTTGTAAATACACGGCTTCACATAAGCCTTCTTCATGACCTAGTGCCAAGTTCTTCGACGTAAACTTAACTAACCATGCTTCATCCCCTGTCTTTGCATACGTTCGGCATTGCTGTGCATCACCAGTAGGCATATAAACCTGTGCTTTAGGCCTTGCGCCACCAGCGCTACCCACAGCGACCAAAGTAGCTAAAACTTGTTGAGTCTTACCATCTAACTCTTCAGATAGAGACTGATCAAACAAGGTTTGTGCTTCTAGCCCTAGCGTTGCTATGTCAATATTTTGATGTTGTTCAGGTGAAAATGCTGATACGGGCGTAAAAGACAACCCTCCCATCCCTTGGTCGCCTACAAACGCTAAGCGATCCATCGCAGTTACTTGAGCAGGTAAAACGCCTTGTTGGCGAAATATTCGGTCTTGGAGCAAGAGACCCCAGCCATCAGGAAGGCTATCACCAAAAACGCCATGAATTCCCTGGTGAGGCTCTTTGGGGGCTTGTTGAAGCTGTCCATTAGTTTGTAAAGTAAACGGGGATAAATTTCCAAATTTACTAATGTATTCATCAAAGTACTGAAAGAACACTCCCTGACGGTTTTGAGCTATTACGCCCACCGGCACAGTCTCACCCGTTGCGAGCGTTCGTTGCACATTCAGCTTTTGAATTGATTTAAAGCTCATCTTTAAGGACCTCTTCTATACTGGTAGGCAAAGCAGTGCGGTCTGCGCTTACCTGAGTTAGCTGATAAAGCCTATCGAGTGAGTCAAGTGACTGCCATAATAGTAGTAACTGGCGAAATGAAATTTGCCCAGTGAGTTCAAATTTTTTAATGGTAGGCGCAGGTACACAACTACGCTGTGCAAGCGCCTCTCGCGATAGCTTAGCTTGTTCACGTAAGCCACGAAGATGAGCTGCAAAAGCTTGGCTAACATCAGTGTCGTCTAAAAGTGAAAATCTCATATTCAACCCTTATGGATACAGTAATGTCCATTATAGTGCAAAAAGGCGGATTTTGGATACAATAATATCCATAAATATGAGGTGCGATCATATATAGAGAAAGGCATTCAAAGCCGGTATATTCTTCATCGAGCAAATTAACTGACGCATTCTTTTAACTTAACATCCCCAATACGTTTAGAAGCCATCAGCCGGTGATTGAAATGGTGAGTAACATTCAATATTACATATCAGTTTAAAGCTCAAGGCATTGACATATTTAAATTTAAAAACATCACTCAATCTTTCGACTTCAACAAAGCATTAGCTGAACTTCAATCAGGTAAAGGTTTAATGGGTGAAAATGGTGTATTAACGCACCTCATTAAGCAGTTAACCGAAGCTGCTCTAGTATTACGCTTGGGAAAAGTGTGTAAGGCCCCAAGCCTATTTGCTTGTTGAGCTGACCTATAGTGGCATCGCTAATTTCATTCTCTTGCATATCGTTCAACATAACTTTCCGTTCATTAATAATGAACAAATCACAAGTGGGATGTGCACTATAAAATCACGTTCAATATTAAGCTGCTGCATTCTTATATATTCAATGGAGTAGCACTACACTTAGTTATTGAACGTTATCTGCCACCTAGACTAGAAGTGGAACTCGAATGTTTGTACTAGCAACGGCTGGATATCTGCTTTTCTCGGTAGCGGCTTATTATCTAAAACCCTTCTAGGATTAACGATAATAAAGCCCCAAAACTCTAAAAAACGTTTAATAAAGCGAGCTTCAATGCGATAACCGAGCTGCTCTGATGGTGTACTGTATTCTCCTTTTGGGAACTGAAGAAGCAAATCCGGAAAGGCAATACACATTTCGTCAATTAATTGATCGATAGAGCCATGACTTTGCACACGCCAGAGCATAAATAGCCAGAATGTTTGCAGATCAATATCCTCAGACCAGCCATCTAAATACCCCCAGTTATACTTTGCTACCGCAGCCTCTAGCATAGGCAGGAAGAAAGCGCTGATTCCCTGAGCCTGATATTGTTTCTGCGCAGCCTTTTTCATGTGAAAACGCCCGCTTTTTACATAGAGGATCCCTGACAGTTGAGCCAACACGCGGGTATAGTGCAGCCCATTGAGTTTGTCTTCGTTACTACCCGAATATTCGCTAATGCTTGGCACAGTTTGATACTGGGCCACGGCAAACTCATCTAATAGCGCACTGGCTTGTTTAACCAATTTTGCCGGTAGATTGCCTTTGCTCGTTGCTTTGAACGAGCCTCCACTCTGCAAAGCTTCATCTAGTATTAATGCTAAGTAGCGCATCACTGGGCTGCTGGATAAATCATCCGGCGTGTTTATTTTAACCCAAGCCAATTCATTCAGAGGCGCGTATAGCCAGTTCGCCATTTGTGTAGGCGTCAGGCCGCAAAAATCTTCATTGGGGTGATTATTTCTCTGTGCCATTTTGTGCTGAGCAATGACATTCAGCTGGTCAATATCTAGATTTGGATTCATCAACACGCTTTGTTGGATGTCATCGGCTATTTCGGCGTGCTGCTTGGATACCTGATCCATACAACAACCTTTATATTTTTTGCCACTGCCACACGGACAGGGATCATTACGTCCAATTTTCATTTGGTTTAACTCTTGTATTTTCACCTTACATCAACGGGAATTAGTCTATCTATAGTCAAGCCTATTTAATAGTACACGGCGCCCAGTTAACCCATTCAAAAATAAGATTGAGGTTACTGTAAGATGTAACCAATTGAATATAAAGTGAAATTAATTAACCTTTAAAACGCATTCTGACAATTCAGCTTGTAGATAAATATAAATAAAACTGATTATTTCAGTAAAAACATTGTGCTAGGCTATTGCCGAAAATAGGTGTAACGCCCGGAAATCACCGATATTTACACGCCAATTATGGGTGTTTAGAGTCCAGTGATGCTAGGGTTATTTTTGTCAAACAAACTTTGATAATAAGGAAATCGTCTCTTGTTTAACAATATTTTTAGATTATGCAGTTGGATATCTGTCACTGCACTAGCACTGCTCCTAGCGGGATGTGGTACTTACGATTCCACCGCAGTGGTTGCGCCTGAAGAACTGAAGTTTGTTAAAAAACATCCTGATGTCGGTGTAGCAAGAGTCGGAAAATACTTCAATGACGGTAAATTGCGTATTTTTGAAAACGAACAAGACGTTTATATCTATGTGTATAGCAATAACATGGGAAGCGGAAGTTTATTTGGACTTAAAAATAGTACTAGCGAGAGCTTCTATGGCAACAAACAACAGGCAAGAAAATTAGCGGATCAGAGAATCAAGCAAATGGGTTTGAGCTTAATGGCAGACAACCCCAACATTTCGCCGGGCTCCAATGTGTATCACGAGGTATCATTAAAATCAGGTATAGAGGTGTTAATCAGACCCTACAAGAGTGACGTAGCTTATCGAAGCTATAGGGTCGAAATTATCGATTACTCCGCTGCGCTAGCTCAGTTCAAGCAATCATTAAAAACACGAGAAATAGCAGGTCTGGGGCAAGCAAATTTCCATTATTTACAACCATTTCTAGACAAAGAAATCATTGCGCAGATCAACGCGTCTGACTCAGAACCCGCACTAGCAAAATTGACTTCAGTATTAAACAAGATGTCTCCGGTCAGTACCAAAAACCACTGCATGATGGAAAAAAGACAAATTGAGATTGAGTTATCGACCGATTTTAACGATATCCAAACGCAGAGAGATGTCACCGCATGGCATAAAAAGCGCAAGCGCACCGCTGATAGATGCTACAAGGTCACCAGAAAAAAGCTCATCGCTAATGAAACGCCAAAAGCGGGTGACCTCCATCAAAAGTGGGATTGGACTTATTACAAAGGTGATTACATTCAAGGAGAGGTTGGTGCAAACTGGGTAAAAATCAGTAAGAATATTTATGCGTTTTCGCCCGAAACTATGACTATCGGCTACATCAGCAAGCGCGATGTCACGCCTGTGATCCCTAAGGTATCTAAAAGTTTGATTGCGCGGGTCAATGGCAAACGTAGTAATATTCAAAACCAAATTGCCCGAGATAAAGATCGCAAAGCCTTTAACCTTGCAAAAAATGCTGGGTCCATTGCAAGCTATCAGCAGTATTTAAACCATTATCCAAAGGGCGAATTCAGCCAACAGGCAACTAATAATTTGGAAAGTCTATTCGTCGAATATCATAGCTTTAACGGTTACATGAACGCCTACAGACTGACTGCCAAAAATATCCATTTAAACCATGCCCATCAAGCTGTAGTTAGCTCCTCATCTAAAGTTGAAGTTGCTAGCAAATTGCTTGAGAACTATTTTGATTCGCGCACCAAATACCTTAGAGACATACCAAGCTTTTTCGATATGGCTAGCAACATAGCTAATTTTGAGCAAGCCAAGTACTTTAGAAAATCGATGCAAGTAAGTGGATTTGGACAACACTTGAACCGTCCTGAGCGTTTTTTTGATTCTGTTGAGTATCGCTACGTCTTGAAGTATCTAACTCCAGCAACCAAGCTGCGTTTTGCACAAGAACAATATTTTGTTGATATCAAGTATGGGGACAGCACCTTCCCCCTTAGCTTTGATGGCAGTTGCAAATTCTTGCGTGAAGAAAGTGGCACCCGCGACACAGGCATCATAGAGTCAATATTTACCCTAGGCGCAGACAAGGCAACCTATTATAATAATGTTTACTCATGCCAAGCCCAATCCGCTGATATAGCCAGTATTGAGCGTTTTAGCCAAACGCTGGGAAATAGTCAGGCTTATTCTGAATTAGCCAATAAAACAGACTGGCAATATCGAACCACATCTCGCGGCACCGACTATCAATATGAATCTTATGCAAGTAGCGGTTCCAGCTCTACTTACAATGAGCCTGCCGCCAGCACCAGCCCTAAAAAAAGTGATCGCGGCTATCGAACAGATGGCGATGGACGTCTGTATTTTAACGGTAAAGAATTCGCCAATTTAGATTACTCATACGGTTGGAAAATATTATGCAGCAACCGTCGTCATGGCAAAGTTAGACTCATTTCCGACAAGTCCAAAGAGCAAGTGATAGAGATGGCCAAGTACGAATGTAAGCACTAACTACTAGTTGCTAATAAGAGCTTTCGAGCTTAGCTAATTGGCTCAGTCCATATTTGGAATTTGATAGATCTGCCTACAACCTCATCATACGAGGTTGTAGGTTTGGTTAGCATCCTGAGCTAATGGCTGCACTTTCAACCATCTCTGGATGCCAGTTAAATCATATTCTTAAAAACTAAGCGTCATCGGTGGGCCGCAAAGAGCTTGCTCTTTTGGACAAACTTCTTTGGCAAATCAAGATCCCCAGCGTTAGTACCAACAGACAAAAAACGCCGTTTTCTGGGCCACCGTTGCCGCCGTTTAACCACGTTTGTTGATTGGGCGATAATTGCACAATAAGAGCAGAAACGTCGATTTTGATCCCCGTGATAGGGATCTCAAAGCCAACGCCAATAAACCAATTCCATCCTACATGCCAGCCCATGGCGGACCAGATATTGCCTGTCACCAACACTAGGTAGCACGCAAAAATAGAAAACAAAAAGGAGCCAACAGCCACATACCACGCCACTCTCGGGTCGAAGTGCAGCAAGGTGAACAAGGCTGATGAGACCAGCATGCCCACCAGCAAGTTACTTTTGCGGCTCACAGTAGATAACAACCAACCGCGGAATAACAACTCTTCGGCACTGGATTGAATGGCGAAACCGCCAAGCAATAACAGAATCAGTCCCAGTTCAGACAGACTCTCAAATGCGGGCAACCAAGCGCCAATTTCATATCCGCCAGCAAGGCTTATTAGCAACACCACCGTAGCGCTGGTCAACACACCAACCATCACATAACGGGGAAATACTTTAGCGGCAGTTGGCCAGAAAACCCCTATGGTTTGCAAAGAACGTTTTTCGACCTTCAGGGTCCATAAAATTACGATGAAGAACATGATTGAAAATGGCAGTATCAGGAAAAGTATAAAACCGGTGATGCTATTGAAACTGCCATCTTCTTCAGTCAAACCGAACTGGCCTAAGGCGAGATCAACTGGCAAAACAGAGCCAATCACAAACAACATACCCAAAAATGGCGCTAAAACTATCCAAGGTAGCCAGCCTTTAGCCTCGCCACTGTTATAAATGTGCTTGCTTAAATACATGCATACGTCCCTGTTAATTCCATCATTTAAAGAGCCATACTCCCATCTTTTATCCGTTAAGCAGTAAGCATTTAGTGTAACTAGGCGTGTCCGTTGGATGAAGTTTTGTGTTTATCAAGGCGGCTGAACAGGCCCAGCAGCTAAAAACAAGAGTATCCCTAGCAGCTAAGCCAATGGTGATGATTGAGCTTAAATCATCGTTCTTGGATCGAGTAATTCAGTTAGTTGCTGCTCACTCAAATCCGTCATCTCTTTGGCAACATCCAGTATTGGCCGCCCTTGTTTATAGGCGCAAGTGGCAATCTCTGCCCCCTTGTCATAGCCCACGATACTGTTTAATGCGGTGACTAAGATGGGGTTACGTGATACTGCCTGCTCTAGTTTGTTGCGATTGAATTGCATGTCATGGATGGCTTTGTCAGCTAAAGCAGTGCAACTCCCGGCTAGTATCTCGATACTTTGCAGCAAATTATAGGCGATGACAGGTAACATGGTATTGAGCTGAAAATTACCGGATTGTCCGGCTATGCTAATAGTGGCATCGTTACCCATCACTTGGGCACATGCCATAGCGGTAGCCTCAGGTATGACCGGATTCACCTTACCAGGCATAATACTGCTGCCCGCTTGTAATTTGGTCAGGACTATTTCGCCTAGCCCGCTATTGGGACCACTGTTCATCCAACGTAAATCATTGCTGATTTTCATTAAACTTACTGCGAGAGTTTTCAATTGGCCACTTAATTCTACTGCCGCATCCTGCGAGCTGATCGCGGCAAAGAAATTCACTGCTGGGGTAAAGGGCAATCCCGTTTGTTTGGATAAATGGGAGCAGACTTTTTGTGAAAATTCCACATGGGTATTAATACCTGTACCTACTGCCGTGCCGCCTACCGCCAATTGGCAAACTCGCGGCAGGGTTTCAGATATACGAGATATACCAGCACGAAGCTGCGCCGACCATCCACCTAGCTCTTGTGCCACCGAAATGGGCATAGCGTCCATCAAATGGGTGCGCCCGGTTTTTACCAGCGTCGCATACTCTACCGCTTTATGGTCGATGACGTCGACTAAATGAGTCACTGTCGGCAATAGTTGATTAGACAAGGTCTTGACTGCGCTGATGTGGATACAACTGGGAATGATGTCATTGGAGCTTTGCCCCATGTTGACGTGATCGTTGGGGTGAACTGGTTGGCCTAGGTCGCAGCTAGCAAGCTGGGCGATCACCTCATTCGCATTCATATTAGTACTGGTGCCTGAGCCCGTTTGAAAAACGTCTATGGGAAATTGCTGATCAAATTCGCCACCTGCAATACGCTCAGCGGCTGCAATAATACTGTTGGCAATCTTATCATCCAACAGGCCTAAGGCTTTATTAGCTTTTGCGCAGGCAGATTTAACCTCGCCTAAGGCATGAATAAAAGCAACTGGCATGGTCAAATTGCTAATCTTAAAATTATCTAGCGCATTTTGAGTTTGTTTGGCGAATAAGTTGTCTTGCGGACTTGCCATAGTGTTCTCCTGTCAGTCTAAGCAATACTATACCTGCAAAATTAGTCGGCTGCGCGAGCCATATCACTAAACATTTTACTCATCAATACGTTAACCGATGGAATATTATTTTGCTGCAGCGCATCTTCAATTTCTTCGGCCAAATCACTAATATGATCGAATCCGTAACTCCCCGCTGAGCCTTTTAATTTGTGCAGCAATTCTTTAAGTATGGGCCAATTCTGTTCCGACAACGCGGCGCGAAACTGAATGATTTTATCTTCAAAACTGGCAGTATACTGCTGGGTTAACTTCGCATAACCCTCTCCTACTGGAGCATCTCCAACCATCCCATGGGGTTGGACGTCAATAACCATGAATTGTTCTAACAATTTATAAAAACGCTCACTATTGATCGGTTTAGCAAAATGCGCTGTCGCTCCCACCTCCTCCACTTGTTTAATACTTTCATTATCCACATTGGCGGTCAGCATAATGATTGGCTTAGTGAATCCTTGCTCGAGTAATTTTCCGGTAGCTTGCAATCCATCCATGTCTGGCATTTGCATGTCCATCAAAATTAAATCAAATTGCTCTTTACCGGCCAACTCCAAGGCTGCTTTACCGCCTTCTGCTAAGCTAAAATGTGCACCGGTTTTAGCCAGTAAATAGGCAACTAACAGGCGATTGTCTTCGTTGTCATCAACAACTAAGATACGGCCGTTTATCTGCGGCACGGCCAAATCATGACTGTGCTGATGCTGGGCAATCCAATCTACCTGCTGCTCGCAGGTCAGCATCCGCTCATCTTGGGCCGGCGTCCAAGGCAAGTACACCGCAAATTGACTACCTATGCCTTCCTGACTCGTCACCTTGATATGGCCGCCCATCATTTCAATTAACTGTTTGCTGATGTGCAAACCTAATCCTGTGCCACCGTACTTACGATTTATTGCCTGATTGCCCTGTGAAAAAGCGGTAAACAAACGCAATTGCTGCTCTTCACTCATTCCCAACCCAGTGTCAGATACCACAAAGATAAACCGACCTTTGCTATTATCTAAGTAGACCTGCAGATCCACTCGGCCCTGTGCGGTGAATTTAATCGCGTTGTTACACAGGTTCAGCAAAATCTGTTTCAACCGTGTACCGTCTATATTGCAATATTGGGGAAGTGGGTAGTGCAGTTGTAAGCCAAACTGCAAGTTCTTTTCTTCAGCAAACCCACGCATGTATGAACAGACTTCGTTGAGTAAACTAACCAAGCACACATCGGCTCTATCTAACTGAATCTTCCCTGCTTCGATCTTGGATAAGTCCAGCACATCATTGACAATATTGAGTAAATAATGGCCACTATGATTGATTGCTAGGGTGGCCTGGTGTATCTGTTGTTGACTGGCATGTTGGTCACTCAGCATTTCTGAATAACCAATAATAGAGTTGAGTGGGGTACGTATCTCATGACTGACATTGGCTAAAAAGCGGTTTTTGGCTTCATTGGCAGAAGCGGCCAATTGCTGTTCTTTTTGGATAATCTCTATTTGATATTTGGCTTTATTGGTTTGGCGTATTTCTTCTGCTTGATCTTTGATTTTCTGCTCTCGAATCATCACCGCATGTTGCATAGCCGCAAATTCATGGGCCAGTTCACCCAATTCACTCTTCCCCGATATTTCAATCGTTTCACTGTATTGGCCACTTGCTACCCGCTTAGCAGCATCAAGCAAACGCCCGACTGGCCGGGTGATACTCCGTGCGATGTAATACGAGCCAAGCACTGCTAACAGCACACCAACTAAGAAAAAGGGTAGTAACTCAAGCATAAACTCCCGTAATGTCTTTAACCACACTTGAATTGAGTCTTGTAGTACCACCACAAATTGATGCTGTTCATCTTCAAATAACACGAAAGGTAGCAGCACGGTTTCTCTGGCATCGACGGTTTGGAATTCAATTGGTCTACGTTGGTCCGGCAGCATTAAACTGGTTTGCTGGATTTTCTCAACCATCATAGGATCATTTTGCGCCGAGGACAGCGGCACTACGCTGGTGTCGCCAGTCACTACTGCGAGATTTATATCCAAAGAAATCAGGGTCTTGATCCGTGCTAACAAGCTTAGATTCAGCTTTTTACCCATGATCAACCAACCAATAATACCGGGGGCACGAATAGGCTCAGCGGAGACCAAATAGGGCTCATTTGCCACCATAGCGATCCATGCTCGCTGCTGCTGGGATTGACTTAGTCGCCGTCCTAGTGCTTGGGCTATATCATCGTCTTGGCCACCGTATTGGGTAATCAACATGAAGTCCTTGTCGAGCACTAAGGCAATATCAGCTTCAATTCGATTACCAAAATTGAACAAGACTGTACGGATTGATTCGGTATCCTCTGCTGTTCCTATTGCGCTGCGGAGCGCCCAATCTTTAGAGATGGTTTCAACGTTCACATCTAACTGCGATTTAGCATTGGCAATTTCATTAAGAAATACGTTGCGGCCGACATTTAAGCGCGATAAGAACTGCCTTTCTGCCTGATTGTAAGCAGCGTTGTAGACACTCACCAGAGTAAGGGTGAAAACTAATGAGAATAAACTGACCACCAACACAAAAATCTTAATTTGCAGTGGTGTCCAGATAAGCGCTTTACCTTTACGTAAATGAGATTTCAAATTCTATTCCTAAAATCACCAGATAAATGTCAAATGCAGGCGGCTTTGCGTTGAGCCCAGTTGTGAATATGACCTGCAGGAGTAACTTGGTATTTCATGAACCGCCCACTCAACCCTATGCAAGAGTGCCAATAATTGGCGTAGAGGGTCAAAATTGTCAGTAATTTTAACAAATCCCCTATATAAGCCCTTTTTCACTTTAGGTTATGCTAATGATTATTAATGAAAAATTTAAAATGGCCCAATTTATGCTGTATATAATTAAACCAAGTAGCCTATCTTATTAATAGCTTTGTGTAAGCCCCTTTAACGAGTATAGGTGAGTGAGATTGTCCTTGTAGTAAAAGGTGAAGTTATGTCTTGTTTAACCCGTAAATTGCAGCAAAATATTACTCAGTATCTTAAAAAACGCCATGATCTGCTGGCTGAAAAGTCTATTGATAATGTCCGTTATGAATTAGTCAATGTTGGCATTTGTCCATCCCATGTGACTGAGGATCAAATGCGAGACATCTTGCGCGTTGCCCAAAAATAAATAGGGCTGATATCTTCCAAACTACTGGCTCGGTAATAAAAATCTAGCGGCTAGCTAATGATTGGCGTCGGAAATAATCGAAATGATACAGCGTCTAGACTCTGTAATTTTCACTTGCCAAACTGCGCATTTTTTACACACCACAAACACCCCCCTAACAGCCAAAACCATTAACCAATTGAAATATAAGTAAAATGTCAGTTGGTTCAAATTATGCTGAAGAGTAAATAGGTTTAATCGAATTCGCATGGTGCATTTTTATCAGCAGTAGTGCGATTCACCGACAGGAATAATGAAGAGGCGAGCATGTCTTGTTTAACACGCAAATTACACTACAACTTAACCCGTTATTTAAAGCGTAATAACCAATTAGTTTCAAGCAAAGAACCGGCAGAAGTCAGAGCTTTATTGATCAATATCGGCATCTGCCCTTCTTCAATTACAGAAGATCAGGTTGAATCAATCATTAAAGACGTCAGTTGATTAGCAACACTAGATGGCAATGCGTTCATTGAAAAAGCGATTAAAATCTAGGCCAAATTCACTCGCGGTTGCGCCTTTTTCTATTTTCAACTGACTGTTTTTCAGATCAATATTTTTTATAGGAAGGTAAGTTTCATTGCGAGCCGAGTAAAATACCTTAACAATCGGACTCAATGGCAGATCTTCATTTTGATGCACAACCATACCGATTTGGCCATTGGTTAACTTCACCAAGCTCCCAGCAGAATAGACGCCCACACACTTAACGAATTTTTGGACCAAATCACGGTCGTATAAATCAGGCGAATCGCTCAATAGAATTTTTAGTGCTTTTTGCGAGGGCATACCGGCTTTGTATACCCGATCAGCGGTGATAGCATCATAAGTATCTGTAATTGCGATCATACGGCCATATTGACTGATTTCATCACCTCGTAAACCTTCAGGGTAGCCGTACCCATCTAAACGCTCATGATGCTCAGCCATAGTGCGGATTATATGTTCAGGTAACCCCATTTCTTCTAGTGTCTGGATCCCGTAATAAACATGATCTCGCATAATGTTCATTTCAGGCTCAGTTAATTTACCCGGCTTATGTAAGATCTCATCCGGAACTCTAATTTTTCCAATATCGTGTAAGAAACCCGCTAATGCTAGTTCCTGTACTTCAACAGCGTCCATTTCTAAATATTTAGCAAAATTAGCCAGTAAAATCGCCACGTTAAGAGAATGCTCAAAGAGGTAGGTATCTTTTTCGCGGATCTTGGTTAGGCACATTAGCGCATTGGGATTGCGGTCCATAGAGCCAACTAACTCTTCTGTGAATTCTTCTGGCAGTTTCAGATCAATCGGCAAACCTTTGGCCACAGCGTTGAGCATACGCCGTTGAACGGCCTTACCTTTTTCATGCAGCTTTTTAGCTGTGGTGATTTCCGAATCAAAACTAACATGCTGCTGTTCTGGTTGCTGCGGGGCCTGCTGTGCTTCTATTGGATCGGCTGCACTGGCAATGTCTGCTTCATCTACTTCGCTTGGATCTGCTGTGAATGCTTTGTCAGTATCCACTAGTAGTCTCAATATTCCCTGCTTGCGCAACTGAGATACTATCGCTCTTTTAGTGACCTTTCCCTGACTTTTTATTTTCAAGTTACCACGTTGTTCAACTATGCCTTGAACATACATCCCTGGTTTTAATTCATCAATGGAAATTTCTTTAATCACGTAAACCTAAACACTTTTGTTGTTTCGACAGTTAAAAATAAACTATCGCTGTGTGTGACACAAGTTTATAAATAAACAATTGGTTGATTTATAGACACCTTTTACTAGTACTTTAGTTTAATCAGTAAGTCACCCAGCTCAGGCCGCCATTGAAAAATAGCTAATTTCACGCGGTGATTAAGTACCGCCACCTCTTCTTGCTGCAATAGCGCTTTTTGTTGTTCGCCAATTTCGCTGCCAACAGGAAAAGCAATTTGTCCTGTTGAGCGCAGTACTCGATACCAAGGAACCTGCATATCATCTGGGGCATAGCCAAGGGCTTTGCCCACTAGACGCGCTCGGCCCGGCAACCCTGCCAAGTCAGCCACTTGACCGTAACTAGCCACCTTTCCGGCAGGAATAGCTTGCACCGTATGCCAGATTTTTTGGTAGTAACTTACACTAGCGGCCATGAGCGTTTAGACCAGTGAATATTGCAGTTCAAGTTGATCGATGTCTTTTGGTTCGCCACGGCGATTTACCTGGCGGTACAAGCCTAATTCGGCTGGACTTACATACCCCGCAACCTGCTCTAAGTCATTCAACCTTGCGCCTTGTGAGACTAAAAATGTCAAATAGGTATGCCGTAAGGCTGCCATTGAAAACTGCTCTGGGTAAGCTAAGCCCGCATCATGCGCCATATTGATCATCATCTGATCTAGTTGTTGTACGTCGAGACGGCTACTTAATAGCACTTTTTCAGGCGGTTGATTAAGGCTCAAGCCTATCAGCAATTGCGCACAATCATCTTTCAACCTCAGGCTGCGAGGAAACTCACCGTTCACAAGCAAGGTGTTTGTTTGACTATCTACATCAGCTACTGTCAATGCCAGTAGCTCGTCTGTTCTGACGCCGCTAAGGAGTAGATGCAATACTATTTTTCCGTCTCTATTCGCTACTTTGTATAACTCTTTTACTTCGAAATCGCTAAGCAGTCTAGCGGCATTGGCTGCCTCAGCCTGGCCTAACTGTAAGGGTGTATTTTGCTGTTCAAGCATCGCCATCTGTTGTTGCTCTAAAGCCTGCTGTGCGGCTTGCTGATTGAATGTTAAACCTGTAGGCGGCACGACCGTGTAGCTTGTCATAGTTGCCGCAGGCTGCTTGTGGCGATGAATAAAGCTAAATAGTAGCAATGCAAACAGGCTCATTAAAACGGCTGCGCCGCCAGCAATTGCCGTATCACGCCAATAGTGCGGAGCGATGGGGTAACTGGGAATAAAGGGCGCTTCCAACACATTGATTTTGGCTTGAAACGGCTTTTGCACTTCTTTTTCTACCAATTGATCTTTTAATTGTTGCGCCTGCTCTTCAAGCTGTTTGAGTGAGCGAGTTTGACGGCCATATTCTTCCAACTTCTGATTAAATAACTGCGCCTCACGCCCCAACTCATTTAGTTGTATTTCTAGCTGCTTTTGTTTGTCTTTCGAGGCCAATACGGTACGCTGTAAATCAGCTACAAACTTTTCCTGGCTCTCCGCCGATATTTCAATAAGGCGGTTTTGCAAGCTGTCTAGGTTACGTTTTTGATTGACAATAGCTGGGTCCAAATTCATATATTCCGGAGTATAACGTTGCGCCAACTGTGCGAGGGTAGCCTCTAGATCGCGGATCGCTTTTTTCACCTCATCCAAGCGATTTTTATCCACAGGATGAGTGACTTGTTCACCCTTGGCAATGCTCTGCTTCACACTATTGAGGGTTGAAGTAGATTCTGCGTGCTGAGATTCTGCCTGATCCAAAGCTGCACCCATGCTCTTAATTTTTGACAGAGCCCGGTTTTCATCTCTTTCCATCGAAATGATATTGTTATCTTCGCTGTATTGCTCCACCAGCAATCTTTGTTCAATGATTTTCTCTTCAAGTGCGATCAGCTTTTGTTGCCCAAGTGAAATGTCTTGTTCGGTGTTATCTTCAGTTTCCTCTGCCAATAAACTCAAATACAGCGCCAACCATTGTTCTAAAACCGGTTGTAAAACCTCTGCTTGCTCACCTGTTGCATACAGATTGATGATCCGGCTGCTTAGTTGCTCTTCAGTGAATAGCATCTGTGCCAGCATTTCAGGATTGAGATTAAGGCTGTATTCTTCATCGAGCTTTAGACTTAGCATTTCAAGAATGCGATAACTGGTAAGGCGCTTACTATTGAGGGTAATTTGCTCTTCAGGCACCGCGGTTTGTTCGTTGTTAAGCGCTTGGGCATAACTAAAGTGGATAATCGCCTGACTCTGATAAATAGGTGCACGGGACCAAATCCAAATCATCGCCGTGACAAAAATCACTAGGAATGTCGCCGTGAGTACCCACCATTTCTGTTTTTGTAGCCTTTTCGCTTCCTGTGTGGCAATTTGATCTGAGCTACCCGCACCGTTTTGTGACGGGATCACTTCTACATTTTCACTAAAAGACATGCTTCTCTTCCATTCTAATAACTGTGCGGTTTTGTCAGTGGCAACAGATAAACCAGAGTCTACGTTTATGCTAGATTATCAGTTATAGTAGCGTTGTGTGAATCAATTTGAGTCGAAACGTGCTTTGCCGCTGACAACTTCACCTTTGTTTAAACCGCCACTTCAAAAGCAACATCAAGTTCATGAATAAACGACAATACTGCCAGCGTTGCCATTATCCACAGCAGGTTTGCGTGTGCGACTCAATTCGTGCATTGGATTTGCCGGTTAAACTCATAATCTTGCAACATCCAGACGAAGCCAAACATGCTAAAAATACCGCAAGGTTGCTGAGGCTATGCTGTGAAAATAGCGAAATAATAATTGGTGAAAATAGCCAAGATTTTGTTCAATTGAAACGCCAGTGCATTGAGTTTCCTAAGCATCACTGGTTAATTTATCCCAATGCAAGCAGCCAACCCATTGAGAAGCAGCATCCATTGCCTGTGGCGTCATTACCGCAAAAATTGATTCTGATTGATGCCACTTGGCGAAAGGCTTACAAGATGTGGCAGCTAAATCCGTGGTTGCAGTCCTTACCGAGCTGGCATTTTGACCAGCTACCAGAGAGCCGGTATGCCATCCGCAAATCATCATTAAGCTATAGTTTATCAACCCTAGAAGCTACGGCCTATGCCTTGCAGCAGATGTATGCCATTGACACCTCGCCTTTGTATGATGCCCTAAATGCCATGCAGAATAACCGTCAACGCTATATTAGCGCTTATCATGATAAACCCTAATGAAACCGCAACGCCTAATGCGCAAAGTAACAACCTTATGGCTTTTTATCTTTGAAGTTGAACCATCTCGGTAGCCTTCCCATTATCACAACATAATAAGCAAACACGCCTAAAGCGCTAAAAATGATCCCACCGATACCAGGATCTTTCCAGTTACCGAAAAATATCGCATGAAGTGAAAAGGCGATAATCAATAGAGTAGGAGAGGCAACAATACCAATCATTACCCTTACATTAGCCGGTAATTTTTTACGGGTTGGGTTAACTGGCTGATCAGGCTCGTTTTGTGGGTTGTCGAGATGCTCGGAGGTTTTCATTGTGTCTCGCTGTAGTAAGAGGTGAACCAGCATAGTATAAGGTTGTGAAGCAATTCAACCTTTGCAACCGTTAAACCTGCTAGTACCCTATAAATTGGCTAGTCAGTAAGCTGTACTTCTACTCTTTTACATTTGAAATAAAGATACCCACAAATCGCAATGCTAATGGGATATATCAGAGCCAACGTGGCTTCTGTTTGGCTGAAAAACACCGTGGAACTTAGCACGCCAAACGCGCCACATAGTAAATGAAGTTGGTAGTAGGAGATGCTTTGCTCGTAAGCCTCAGGAAACACCAGTTTCAGCACAATTTGGAATACTCCCCACACTCCCACTGCGCTGAGAATAAAGCCACCAGCCATAGCATAGCCATACAAGTTGCCAGCCGAAATCATCTTCATGCCAATATCAAACCCCGCTTTGATACCTAATATCCACAGTGCCATGATAAAGATAAAGCCTAACAGGGCTTCCAGTAAAAAGGTCCAACGTGTTCGTTTCTGCATAATTTAGCTCTCTTTATAGCAACGACTTTGTGTCTAGGTGTCAACCTACTGCCATATATTAGTTAGTTTTATCTCGGGTGTATATGCGGTAGGAAACCGCCAACACCAGACAAATTGAGGCAGGCACCACCAATGCAAAAAACTGCAAAGAGTTAAATAACACAGCACCGCTTGTCCCACCGACAATAAAGCCCACTATGATCAGTAAAAATAGAATTCCTTTGCGTTGGTCGAATAGCTCACCCCGTAACTTGGCGCCTAGCATAATACCTAAATCGGTGAAAATACCGGTTACGTGCGTAGTACGCACAATCGCACCACTATAAGATGTAGCAAGGGCATTCTGTAACCCACAGGCTGCCGATGCAGCATAATGTCCTGCGGGTAAGCCATTGCTTAATAGATAATAAGACATGAGTAATAACAGCCCTTCAATTGCCAACAATGAATCATAATGACGGCCTAACTTCAACGAACTGCTAGACAATATAAAGCCAGACACCAATGCGCCCATCAAAAAGCTAATCAAAACACCAATCAGATGCAGTACATCGCTGGTGGATGCCCCCATGAGTCCTGTTCCAACGAGCGTCGCCGTTCCCGACAGATGGGAAACAGATTGATGTTGAAAGCCAAGCAACCCAATGGCATTCACATTTCCGGCGATAAACGCCAGAATAAAAGCGCCGTATTCTACCCAGCGAGGTAATTTTGAAACCACGACACCTCCTGATGGTGTTGTATGATTATGTTAGAAAAATCAAATTAGCAACTTGGATTAGATGCACACAGATCAACTTGAAGTGATAGTGCGCTTGTTAAAAGTCTTAACTTTATCGCCTATTGGCTTTGGCAGATTGACGCAAACACTCCATTCACTGCTTGGTGCAAATCAGCGGGACTTAATTCGATTTCCAAGCCCCGTCGTCCAGCACTGACATAAATGCTGGCAAACTGTTGAGCCGATTCATCGATAACCGTCTTGAGACGTTTTTTCTGCCCCAATGGACTAACACCACCTAATACATAACCAGTGCTGCGTTCAACCGAAGCCGGGTCGGCCATTTCGGCTTTTTTAGCGTCACAGGCTTTGGCAATCAGTTTCATACTTAACTTTGAGGCTACCGGAATTATCCCTACAACCAACTCATTATTGTTCAAGCTGACCACCAAGGTTTTAAAGACTCGCTGGGGAGCCACGCCTAACTTTTCCGCCGCTTCCAAACCATAGGATTCACTGGCGCTGTCATGGCTATATTCGTGCACGGTATGGGCAATTTTTTGTTTAATGGCAAGGTTTATTGCGGGGGTCATTGCCGTGTCTCCTGTTGCAAGATAACGCTTCGGGCAGTTAAGAAAGCGAGATTAACGTTATACGGCTACTAAATGCCAATAGTACCAGCCTAGGCCGCTACAATTAAGCACCACTGTGCAGCAAAATACCAGCCTGAATGAGGTTTTTTTAGACTTGTGCCGTAACCAGTTTTGCGCCACTAGTGCACCAGGCCAGCCCCCCAGTAAGGCAAACAAATGCAAGGTACTTTCTTTGGTACGCCAGCGACCTTCTTGCGCGGCTGATTTATCGATTAAGTAAGCCAGAAACGTTACAAGACTTATACCTATGTAACTTGCCACCCGCGGCTCCCATCAAGCTAAATACACTGATGGTTTGAAGGCTATATACCAAGGGCGCATCGAATTTTGCAAATAGGAGTATTGCTGGAGCAGCACACATTGAGCCACCCATCACAAAGTAAGACCATCCAAAAATGTGCGCTTTTTTGAAAGCAGCAAACAATGGAATGCCTACAATAGCCGCACAAGCGTAGGCAACCGGAACTCCGAGGATGAATATAAAGAGACCCGTTGGCAGTGATAATATGCTAATAATCCCTATTGGTACTGCCGGCGCAATGGCAAATGCCTTTGTAATCTCTTGCCAGTCTTTGGTCCAGTACATATTTGATTTTCACCTATTATTGGCCGCACGCCACTCTCTCGATAGGTCCTCTATCTCGGAACTAGGATATGTAGCACTGAATTCTATCAGTAAATCCAAGGAATCAACCGGTAGCGCACGCGACGTGCATAGTCTCGATAGCCCGGTAACTCTTCGTGTAAAGTCTGGTCTTCAAGGGCGGTTCTAATCACTGTGATAATTAATGCTACCACCGTAGGAATCAGGGTCCAAACCGAGCCCAGGGCAAGAACGATTCCGAACAGTGCAACAACATTTCCGGCATAACCCGGATGCCGCACAAACTGGTATGGACCACTGTCGCACACCACATGCCCTCTATCCGTCTGAATGCGCACCACGCTGGAAAAAAAGCGGTTCTCTGCCAGAGCCCAAACAGCATAAGCGTATCCGAGCGAGATTAAAATAAAGCCAATCACCATGAGCCATAGCGGAAATTCGGGGGACCAGTTATAGCGATGATCCAGCCCTGCAACAATGACCATAGGAAACCCGATACTCACCGCCATCAGTGGAGCAAGCACTTTGTCCCAGGCTTTTGCACTTTGGATATTTTCAATATTTTGTCTTTCGGCTGTTAATCCTGGGTGACGCTGCTCCGCCCACACACGCCCACCTATACCAGCAGCCAAAATCAGCAAGGAATATGACCACGCCTGCCACCAGCAGACATCTCCACCGCATATGAATAAGATCAGCGGAATTAAGCAATACACGCCTACCAATCTGATCCACTGGCGAAGGGATACCGTTTGAGCTGCATCTTGATTAATCGTCTTTGCTGACATGTTATTCCTCAAAATAAAATGAATTTGAGAGCGCGCCCAAAGGGTAATCTATTCAGCACCAGCTGTAGAGGAGCATCCACAATTTACACATCATTTTCAATCATACCACCATGCTGATTTTTCCATAAACGAGCAAAACTCTTTCTTCCTAAAATCTTTATCCGCTGCTGCAGCATCAAGCGCATTCTTTTTGAGAATAAACCCTGTGACTAATTTTTGTGCGTTGTAAACATTGAACGAACTATATGAAGTGATAGACCCGTCAATAATTCCAGCTAATAATTTTGTAGCCGATTCAGCTCTTTCTTTAGTGAAATCAGACTCCAAAATTCTCATATCTTCAGCTACATTTTTATTTATAGGGCACATATTTGGCTCTGTCGCTAATACCCAATTAGAGAAGAGCAAAATTAAAATTTTCACGTAATACTTCAATTTAACCTCTAAGATGTTTTGCGCCTGTTTGGGCCGGTAGAGTAATACGGAAGCTACCACAGCACGGACTTTTTATGTGAATGAATGACCGCTTTACTAGCTTTCTTGTCGATGCACGATGACTCCACACACAAAAGGGTGTACGTACAAGCTTCGCTTAAACTCACCACTTGACATCATAGTAATGTCTGCTGCTGATGCCCCACTATTAATTAAGTAATCGGCAACCGTTCTGGCTCTGCTCATGCCAATAGTAGCGGAGTAATTTTCTGAATGACCAGGATCACCATATCCGGTTAGTAATAATTTTCCGAATGCCATTGATTCAAGTTTAAGCTTGATATTCTCTTTAGCTACACTAGGTAGCGCATTGGAAAATATTGAGGTGCTATCGTTTTCAAAGTAAATACAGCCTCTTTCTATACCCCCTACCATTTCAATTTTATTTTCCCAGACTAAGCCAGACTGGACATTTTCATTGTTAGAGTTGAGCTTATCACTTTGATTAAAACCACCTAAATAAGATCCAAAAGCCCCGACGGATATCACGACAACTTCTACAACAAGCGCCTTAAAGAGTATCTTTCCGTGATCAGGATCCGGTAACTGATATATTCCTGAAACATGTAAAAGGCTAAGAAATGCGGTAAGTATGAAAACAATTACACAAGCCCAAATTATAGTGACTAATGGATCCACTTTTGCCTCTCTTATTAAGCCAACAATTAAAAATGACTATACGAAACAGCTTACTTGGTTTTATCTTAGTTTAGCGGCTTTTCATAACCTACTAGGCACATATTTACAGCAATTTTGGACTGCTAATATGCCCTGTTCATAGTTATTAAGCGTTATATCATGAGTACTGTAGACTACCCCTCCCACGCCAGCTATATGAGTATCACCGCCAAACTCGACAAAGTAATACTTTCCAGCCTCAATATTGAGATTAATCGTCTTGCCTGGAGTCAAAGCTAATAAAGGCCATTTCATCTTAATTTCGTAATCACCTGGTGTGAGGTACGACCATGAAAATGCATTATTAGGGAGACTCGCAAACTCTTTGTCATTAACTTGGCTGGTTACAGTGTAAATTAATGGTGGAACAGTTTTTCTATAAAGAACTAATACTGCCTTATCAGCATCTGGAGTGCCGACATGTGCATCAGCATAACTGGGGGCAAATCGTGATGGCTGTGCGCACCCCGCTAATAAAAAAAGAACAAAAGTGATACGACTAACCATTTTTTTCATTTTAAAAGGCTCTTAATAACTGAAACGACTTGTTGGGTAACTTTATGCAGCACGAGCTATGGAAGCGAGTGTGGGTCAGTAGCATTTGCTTGTTATATTTACTCTTAATTGACACAAACGAATTACCACTTTTCTTAATCATCCTTGTTAGTGTCCTTCAGCAAATTTCGAGCCCGCCTTTGCGAGCTAACATCCTGAATAACTATGTAAATGTTATAAATAGTCAGTAGAAAGCAGACTCCTGCGATAAGGGCAGTAGACACGAATAGAACCAGTGTTTCATCGTAGGTAAAGTATGCAAAACCGGCACAAATAAGGCCAATAAATAACTCTATGAAACTAGCTTCAATATTGGTCCTAACATTAGTCTTTATCGGTTGTGCATGGTGATTAAGTTTGACAGACATTTAGGTTCCTTCCATGTAAACATAATACTTTGAATATGGGCAAATACGAGTACTTTGGCCAAAGGCCAGCAAGTATTTGTTATATGTCGTTTTTCCACGGTAATTGCAAAGAAAGCAATGATGTAGTCACAAAGGTAACCAAAGACATCCCCTTGATAAACCTAAAGCTTAACTCTTTTGGCAAAAAATGCTCCATTTGCAAAGACACATAACGCCCGTATTTTCCGAGCAACATTGCTGGCTATACTTGGCGAAAATAAGCAGCCGTCAGCAAGAAATAGCCACTGAAAATTGGCGTGTTGTGGATAAATTAGTCCAGCGGTACTAATTCAAAATCAACGAAATCATCCCACTTTTTAAACCACTCGTAAAATAGTTCAATGTCGTTTGATTCCATGAGCTGATAACACACATTAAGTTCTTTATTCACCCAAGAGTTTAAATAATGTAGCCCATCGGGAAACATGCGCCCATTAGAGTTATATCTTTCATAATTGGCCTCAATGCAACCATCCTTGAACTTTTCTACAACCATATACTTTTTCAAATCGATACTTCCCTAGGAAACTAAACTTGGACTCTATCCGTTTTACACACTAACGCTTCAATTTGTGGCGTTTGTAAGCGCTTTGGTACGCAGTACCAGCAGTAACTTTCCCAAGCCAACTTGCCGGCTAAACAATATTGGTTTATTTAATGCCATGACTAAATTAAAACTGCAATTGATATGTGCGTTACAACAATTGAAATAACCCCAAATCATACATAACGTTTAGTGGTCCTCTGATGACTTTGGATATTGACAACAAATCACTACTTTCAGTGGATTAAGTCCGTAATAGAATACGGATTTAATCCATTTATCCAGCTTGACACCTGTGTACGAACTCGGACATTGCCAATAAAGTCAGTAAGTTATCACACCCTTTCTCCGGTATCCGCAAAATAATACGCCTTTTATCCACCTATCTGGCTGACAAACGAGATGCATCCACAACATCCTGCAACATGGCTACCCCAGCAATTCTGGTGTTTATCTTGGCTGTCCTTCTAATTCATTAATAGATAAACTCACACATCTTATATTCTGATAAAACACAAAAATAACTATGTCTCAAGTTCAGACTGTCATACTGGCCATTGGTGGGCTTCAGGGCTTTCTTCTATTCACACTGCTGGTGAGTGATAAGCGGGTTAACTACGCCAGTAAATTACTGGGTCTACAATGTCTGTTTATAGCGACTACTTTCTTACTGCCGCTAATTGTTGCCGGCGGTGATAGCAAATTTACCTGGCTGATTGGCTTCTTAGTATTTCTCCCCGCCTGTTACGGCGCGCTGACCTACTTATATTGTCGAGCAGCCATTACCGGCTTGCCGCTCAAATATAGTGACACTGTCCATCTACTTCCCTTAGCAATTTGCTACCTACTCAATTATGACATTCTGTTCTCCCCCGAAAAGGCGTTGAACTTTGTCAGAATGGCCGATATCACACTGTTTAGACACACCCTCACTAAAGCTATTTTTTACGGCCAAGTTGTGGTTTACACGGCGCTGTTGATGCGAATGGTCAGCTACTACCAAACTAACGCTAAGCAAACGCATTCATCTTACAACCCAGATATTTTTAAGTGGTTATGGAGTCTGATTGCTTTCATAGTTTCAATTTGGGCCTTAAAAGTAGTATTTTACTTTATTTACCGGTCGCCAATTCTAGATATACTGGCCGACTGTCTATTGGCGGTAATGGTTTATTTTATTGCAATTGTGCAATGGCGTAACCCAAGCCTGTTTCAGATTCAGCAAATTACAACGCAACAGGAGCAACCAACGCCTGCCGCCAGCAAACACCTATCGGATGGCTTATTAGATCAAGATACACGGGCAGAAATTTTGCGATCGACGCAACACCAAGTCAAACAACAGGCTTTGTATCGAAATAGTGAGCTAACGCTTGCAACACTCGCCGACAAAGTTGGGGTCAGTGTGCATCACCTATCAGAGACGCTGAACCAACATGGAGGGAAGAACTTCAATCAATTCATTAACGAATATCGGGTAGCTGAGGTTTGTCAACAACTCGACCAAAAAAGCGATCAAAAATTGATTGATCTGGCGCTAGCCGCCGGCTTCTCATCAAAAAGCAGTTTCAATGCCATATTTAAAAAGCTCACCGGACAAACCCCAAGCCTGTACCGACGCCAATAGCCGCACCCTGAAGGCGCGGTCAATTTAGACACTAGACTGGTGTAGAAATACAATATTGGACGTCTAATCTTATAAAGCGGGACGCACCTACCTCTCCTGAGTGTTGAAATAGGGCCATTAATCACAAATGGAACCTACCCATGTTAAAAACACTTTCGAAATGGCTTATCGGCCTCGCAGCCTGCGCACTAATGGCTATAACCACATACCTATTCTGGTTTAATAACGGCGTCAACTTTATCTATGGCGCCCACACCGACCTAGTCGACCATTCAGTTTTTGCTTCATCTATCGAGCTTACAGCGATTACGGATGTCAGCGTACTATCACCAGACGGTCAAATGATGCTGCCAAACCGCACGGTAGTCATCGACGGTGGCGAAATCATCTCAGTGACGGCCAACGGCACTGTACCTGCCAAGGCGACGGTAATAGATGGGCGTGGCAAATACATCATTCCGGGCCTGGTTGATTCGCACGTGCACATACTAAAGAGCCCCAACGATCTATTGCTTTACGTTGCCAACGGCGTCACCCATGTTCGCGACTTGGGTGGGCCGCCAGAGCGCTTGAAGTTGCGCGAAGAGATTGCACAAGGTCGCGTGGGTCCGCGGATGTTTGTTGCATCACCCCCGATTGATTCGATGGGGCTGCTCCAAGGTGCCTTTTATGAACTCATTACGTTTCATAAAAATACCCGCAGTGTCAAGCACGCAAAAACCATGGTGAAGAAATTTGTAGAACAAGGTTACGATGCGATCAAAATCTACCACCTCGATATGCCTAGCTATCGAGCAGTGAATGAGTTGGCCGCCACACTGGGAGTGCCGACGACGGGCCATTTCCCATTAACAATGGAGTTGTCTGAACTCGCTATAACACAGCAAAAGGAAATTGCTCATATTGAGGAAATCGTTCGCGTGCTGATTCGCGAGTTTGGATCGATAAATGACCAGGGCAGCACCGCCTTCTATGCTCATGTTGAAGCCCGCAGTGAAGCAATAGTAGATGACTTATTAGCGAAGGATATTACGGTCAACTCGGTGTTGTGGTTTATGGAAAGTATCCATGATCAATTCAGCAATCTTGAGTTGGCCTTGAAGGATGTCGCTATCGAGTATGCCAACCCCGGCATTGTTGAAGGCACCAAAGACTCCAAAGATTTTAAAGTTGGCTGGTTGCCTAGCTACAATCAATTCGAACTAACGAGCAATGCCTCTGAAAAATTGCGCAAAGAGAATGACATTTTCTGGCAAGCACGAGAGAAAGCACATCATATTCTGCTAAAGGCGATGATTCGTCGGGGTGTCAAACTGGTAGCTGGAACAGATTCAGGTGCAAACTTGGTGGTGCCAGGCTTTTCGATACACGATGAATTAACTTCACTTAATGCAGCCGGCATGTCCCCCGCACAAACACTGGCAGCCGCCACTCAAAACCCAGCAAATATGATGAACAGTAATTCAGGAAGCATTGAAGCTGGCCGACGCGCTGACTTGCTGCTCCTAAATAGGAATCCACTGGTTGATATTGCGAACACTCGTACTATCGATACAGTCATACTCAACGGCCGTGTGTTTGATCGTGCAAAACTAGACGCAATGCTAGAAGCGGTTAAGAAAGCCAACGGGAAGAGTAGAAAGATTAATATTGACAAGTATTTATAGTCGCTATTTTCCCCCGCGCTAAATAATAGGATCAAGGAGTCTGGCCTCTTGATCCTGTTGGCCTTCGGCTAGGAAAAATTGAGCCGAGAGCCGCAAAAAGACGGCCAAAAGCTTACCCCTCATTTATACAAAACGCTTACAATAACGGGAAAAGCAGAGCGACAGCGAGGCTTTTTCCCAGTGAGCGAAGCGAATGTTGTTTGTTTTTTGTTTTTTGTTAGGTATTTTATCGCTGAATGTATTCATTGCCTTTAACCCAAACAGGTTCAGAAACAGTATGTCTTTGACCATCAATCCAAGCCTGCGTTGAAAACCAAAATAAACATCCAACTTCATCATTAGATTCCCAACGTATTGGAAATCTAATGACCTTTTCGTAATCATATTTTCCAATCTTTCCTAAATTGCCTTTTTCGACCAGACTGACATTCACTAATTGATCGTTACACAACACATAACAGACCGATTGAGTATTTGTGTCACAAAATGCTTTAGCTTTTTTATCCTGACTCCATACAGGAGCATGCTCATCTGCGGCAAAGATACTTTGCGATAAAACTACAGCAAGGAGCATGAAAAGAACTCGAACCATAAATTAATGCCATCGTGGTAGAGCGGCCCATTACTGAGCCGACCCCACACAGATCCGGACGTGCGGAATTACCGCATCCGGCTCTTCAGTTATATATTCACCCGTGTAAATCACGCGCACCTTAATACCAGTCAACATCGATCACTCTTTTGCTAACTCGTAGCTTCTGTATTTGGAAATACTCTAACATCTTCTTAAAATCACGCCAATTGTAACTTCGACGGCCACTGCGTCGGTTCAGCCATTTGTATAAACTATGCAGTACATAGTTATACAGCTTACTCACGCTGCGGCTGTTGTCGGGTAATCCGAAGTAATTTCTAAACCCTGTGAGTTTGCGTTTCAATTGAGGCAGCCAAATTGCTAGCTTCTGCGAGCGTTTGGCTTTAATGAAATGGTAAAACTCGCTTAGACTGGTTTGCTGCTTCTTACTTGCAGTTCGCCGCCGCAATCTCGGTTTACCTTTCACATCCACTCCCCAGTAAAACGCAAAACCCAAGAACACAAACTGGCGCTTACGACTGGGATGGAATCGACTGAACCTTATCAGGCTCGTCTTTTCTGGTGCCGTGTCCAGTTTGAACTTCTTTAGTCGTTTTGGCAGCACGCGGTAAAATCGCTCGGCATCATTGGCATACTGAAACGCACACACAAAATCATCTGCGTAGCGGATAAGCATAGCTCTGCCTCTCATCTGAGGTTTTACCTTCTTCTCAAACCATAAATCCAATGCATAGTGCAGATAGATATTGGCTAACACAGGGCTAATGATACCGCCTTGTGGGGTGCCACTTTTTGGTTTGAGATATTCTCCTTGCGGGGTGTGTATCCGTGCTTTTAACCATTGCCCTATTAAGCTCAAGAGCGCGTTATCATCAATGCGTTGTTTAAGCATCCCCATCAGCCAGTCGTGGTCAATATTGTCGAAGAAGCCTTTAATGTCAGCCTCAACAATATAACCATAACCTTTGAACTGAAGATTCAAACTCAAACTATGCACCGCTTGATGCGCACTCTTATTTGGCCGATAACCATAGCTGTTAGGCAAGAAATTCGCTTCCCAGATACCTTGCAGTATCTGGCTCACGCTTTGCTGTACCAGCTTGTCATCCACCGTGGGTAAACCTAATGGACGTTGTTTGCCATGACTTTTGGGAATGAAGACACGCTTAATATCATCAGCCCGATAGCGCTTGGCTTCCAAGGCTGAACTTAAACGTGTGACGTTTTCCACAAGCGATGTCTGGTATTTCGGCATAGTGATACCATCAATACCTGGCGCCGCTCGTTTATTCAGTTGCCCCCAACTTTGATACAGTAAATCATCTCCTAGTAATCCATATAGGTTCTGAAATCTGTGATTAGGGTGTGTCTGTGATTTAATTGTGATGGAATTTAGTGCGGTTGTCATAGTGAATCCAGCCCTACTTTGTCCGGCCTATGTATCTGCTAAATACCTGATATAACTGCTTGCCCCTTCGCCACGTGATTGGCTTTCCCAACCTCAAACTACTATGAGCAAGTCTGACTGCCAGAGGGTCATCGTTGGCCTCGCTTGTGGCTTAGCGTCACTACCATTTTCCTTATGGAACACCTTTGGCTCTCTCAAGTTCTCAATACATCTCTTTATACATGCCACGGCTTAATAACTCCGCTGACTCGCCACAACCTTGCCATCTCAAATCCATTGAATAATGGTTGCTTTGCATGGACTTCGACGGCGTTACAAGCCTCGTCAGTCAGAACTTAATTTATTATCGGAGCGATAACAGCACTTCAGGAACACGTATTCCCTATGGCCTATATAATTCTCTGTGTACGCTTCACCTATATTGTTCATCTAGTCACGAATACATCGCTGATAAGTATTTCACCAATCCTAGACTCCGCCATAGGCGCAACACTCGATACAGGTGGCTGGCTAAACCTTACCTGACAGGGACTTACACCCTGCAAGATGCATCAAGCTTCGCTTGACGCACTAACGCCCCAATATGCCGACGAAACGAGCGCAGCGAGTTGAGGTCGGAATAATTGGTTTGTTATGTTGCATTACGATTTAACCACCTGCTCGATAATACTGGTACTACAAAGCCGCCGGAGAACAATAATAAAAATGCAAAAAAAGTAGCGTTAAACACCAAGGGTACACAAGAAATTAAAACATAGACTAAGACGAATGTTAACTTCCACTTTTTTTTACCTGCACCATTCACAAACCAAACTAATAAGATTATGAAAGATAGAATTGATACTGGAATTACAAATATCAAACCCTCATTCATATTAGATCACCTATATTCAACATTTGCCATATAACAATATTATTAGTTAGAAAAATTCCGTAAAACCAACATGGAATTTATCCTTAAATTAACGTAGGTCTTTTTTAGCATAAGTTGTAACTGTATGTACAGGTTAAAAATATGTCCAGTTAGTCCTGTTTTGCATTTATGAAGTACAGTTTTTATCCGTTTTATTGCTGTTAGGCGGAAAATTTGTCTATTCTGTTTTTTTATACAGTATTTTTACAAGGAATGTAAACCGGATGAAATCACCATTTTTGCAATTTGTTAAAGAGGAAATGTTTAAACGTCATTACGCGAAGCGGACCATTGAAACTTATCTAACCTGGATAAGCAGCTATATTGTTTTTCATAAAAAGCGTCATCCTGCGCAGTTGCACGATATTGAAGTGGAGACTTTTTTATCCCATTTGGTATTGGAATTGGATGTGGCAGTGTCTACTCAAAAAATCGCGTTAAATGCACTTTCATTTTTATATGCTGAAATCATTGAAAAACCTCTGTCTTTAAAATTGAGATATGTTCGCAGTACCAGACAACAAAAACTTCCGGTGGTGTTAACCCAACTAGAAATGCTTAGCTTGCTCAATCATATTAATGCCAATTACAAATTAGCCGCTTCGTTGTTGTACGGTAGTGGCCTGCGGTTGATGGAATGTATTCGTTTGCGAGTAAAAGACATCGATTTTGATTATAGGTCAATTCGAATTTGGAATAGTAAGGGCGGGAAGCATCGTGTTGTGACTTTGGCAGATTCACTGTTATCTGAATTACACAAACAAGTCATTTTCGTTGAGCTCTATTTAGCAGCCGATATCGCCAACCCGGAGTTTTCGGGGGTATGGTTACCGAATCGTTTAAGAGTTAAATTTAAGTCTGCTAGTAAGGAATTAGGTTGGCAATATCTATTTCCTGCTCGGCAACTTTCAATTGATCCAGAAAGCAAACGCCTACGTCGTCACCATATTGATGAGTCTGGTTTGCAAAAAGCCATAAGAATTGCTAGCCGCAATGCCGATATCGGAAAAAATGTTACCCCCCATACCTTGCGCCATACCTTTGCCACTCATTTATTGCAATCAGGTGCAGATATAAGAACGGTACAAGATCAATTAGGCCATGCTGACTTGCGTACAACGCAAATCTATACCCATATTTTACAGCGAGGGGGTAATGCGGTAGTCAGTCCTTTAAATTTGCTCTAGGCCGTTACAATGGCAATTATAGGTATTATGTAGACTAAGTCTTGTGCCTTTCCAATTGATTCTTTTCAATGAAATACAATATATCTCGCCAGCTTAGTATCCCGATTGGTTTGTTATCGCTATTTACCACGGGCAAACAGGATATCTTATGCCTATTAAATAATTGAATAGCATGAAACATGCCCTTTTCGGCGTCTATAGTAATAAGTTTACGAGTCATTATTTGATGAACACGTTTATTGAGAGTTGCTAAATCCTTATTCGTTTCGCCAGAAGTATTGATATTCGGGCTAATCGCTTTGAACAAATCACGATCTGACAATATTCCAACCAGTTTTGCCTCTGCCACTACCAGAATATGATGAAAGCTATTAAGTTCAAATAATCGCTTCACGTGGGCGAGAGTATCATCCATGGTTACTGTGACTACATCTGGAGTCATAATAGTTTTTATTTGCATATCTCCCCCAACACTCTATCGAAATAGTTGATGTTCCATCAGTTTATAGTGATACATAGAATTATTGTAGAACGCAAAGTGATCATTAGGCTAGCGGACTGAAAAATAAAAAACCCAGCGCTAGGCTGGGTTCTTGATGAATTTTTTGTGCTGTTATTTACGCAATTTACGAATAAGTCGAATTTGCGCGATAGCTTCAGCTAGCTCTGCGGCTGCTTCGGCATAGTCAAAATCAGCACCAGCATTGGCAATATGTTCTTCTGCTCTGCGCTTGGCTTCTAATGCGGATTGTTCATCCAAATCTTCTGCGCGCACAGCGGTGTCAGCTAAAACCGTTACACTGCCTGGCTGAATTTCTAACAATCCGCCTGCAATATAAATAATTTCTTCTTCACCGAACTGTTTAACCAAACGAACCATGCCAGGATTCAATGCAGTAATTAAAGGTGCGTGACCAGGGTGTATACCTAGCTCACCTTCACTACCGGTAATCTGAATCGTTTCAACCAGACCAGAAAAAATCTTGTCTTCAGCGCTTACTACGTCCAAATTTACTGTCATTGCCATGGGACCTCCTAATAAGGTTTAAGAAAAAACACAGGAAAAACGTATCAAAGATACGTCTTATTTACCTTTTGCTTTTTCGATGGCTTCGTCAATTGAGCCAACCATATAGAATGCCTGTTCTGGTAAGTGATCATACTCACCGGCTAGGATCCCTTTAAAGCCACTGATAGTATCTTTCAAAGATACATATTTACCTGGCGAACCGGTAAATACTTCAGCAACGAAGAATGGTTGTGACAAGAAACGTTGGATCTTACGTGCACGAGATACAGACTGTTTGTCTTCTTCAGACAATTCATCCATACCCAAGATAGCGATAATATCTTTAAGCTCTTTGTAACGTTGTAATACAGACTGAACACCGCGAGCCGTGTCGTAGTGATCTTGACCGATTACAAGTGGATCAAGCTGACGTGAAGTAGAATCTAGTGGATCAACCGCTGGGTAAATACCCAAAGAGGCGATATCACGAGACAATACAACTGTCGCATCCAAGTGAGCAAAAGTTGTCGCTGGGCTAGGGTCAGTTAAGTCATCCGCAGGTACGTATACCGCTTGGATGGACGTAATTGAACCTGTCTTAGTTGATGCGATACGCTCTTGAAGCACACCCATTTCTTCAGCAAGGGTAGGCTGGTAACCTACAGCAGAAGGCATACGACCTAGTAGTGCAGAAACTTCTGTACCCGCTAGTGTATAACGATAGATGTTATCAACAAAGAATAGAACGTCACGACCTTCGTCACGGAATTTCTCAGCCATAGTCAAACCGGTCAACGCTACGCGTAAACGGTTTCCAGGAGGCTCATTCATTTGTCCGTAAACTAGTGATACTTTATCAAGTACGTTAGATTCGTTCATTTCATGATAGAAATCGTTACCCTCACGAGTACGCTCACCAACACCGGCGAATACTGAGTATCCACTGTGCTCGATTGCGATATTACGAATCAATTCCATCATGTTTACAGTTTTACCTACACCCGCACCACCGAACAAACCAACTTTACCACCTTTTGCAAAAGGGCAAACCAAGTCGATTACTTTGATACCAGTTTCGAGTAGTTCAACTGAACTAGATTGTTCTTCGTAGCTAGGCGCTTCACGGTGAATAGACATACGCTCTTCTTCACCAATTGGACCTGCTTCGTCGATAGGATTACCTAGTACATCCATAATACGGCCCAGTGTTTTAGTTCCCACTGGCACCATGATGGGTGCACCTGTATTTTCTACAGTCAGACCACGGCTTAAACCGTCGGTAGTTCCCATTGCGATACTACGTACCACGCCGCCACCAAGCTGCTGTTGCACTTCTAAGGTTAATCCCTGTAAGTTACCTTCAGTAACTCTCAGTGCGTCATAGATTGTTGGAACGGAATCTTGTGGAAATTCAATATCCACAACCGCGCCAATGATTTGGACGACCTTACCTTGACTCATGTTTAGTCCTCATTAATTTTTAAACCTTTGCCTACACCGCTGCCGCGCCGCTCACAATCTCACTAATTTCTTGTGTGATTGCTGCCTGACGTGCTTTGTTGTATACCAATTGCAAATCGTCGATTAGATCGCCGGCATTATCGGTAGCCGCTTTCATTGCGACCATTCGAGCCGCTTGCTCTGACGCAGTATTTTCTACTACGCCTTGGTACACCTGAGATTCGATATAACGGACCATCAATTTTTCCAAAATAGGTTTTGGATCTGGTTCGTATATGTAGTCCCAACGATGCTTCAATTCTTCTTCATCAGACTTAGGCAAAGGTAACAATTGATCGATTCTGGGTTCTTGCGTCATGGTATTGATGAAGTCGTTGTAGACCAAAAACAAACGGTCTATCGAACCTTCATTGTATGCGTTTAACATTACGCGTACAGAGCCAACCACGTCTTGAACACTGGGTGAATCACCGATGCCAGATTCTGCGGCTAATACTCTGCCACCGAATCGACCGAAAAATGTACATGCTTTTGCGCCTAGGGCAGCAAAGTCAACGTCCACGTCTTGTTCTTTCCACTTTTTGATATCTGCAGTAACTTTCTTAAACTCGTTAGAGTTCAAACCACCACACAAACCACGATCAGTTGAAATAACAATATAACCAACACGTTTAACCTCTCGTTCTTCCAAATAAGGATGACGATATTCAAGGTTACCGTGGGCAACGTGACCAATCACTTTGCGCATGCTTTCGGCATATGGACGACTAGATTCCATACGGTCTTGCGCCTTTTTCATTTTAGACGCGGCGACCATTTCCATAGCACTGGTGATCTTTTGAGTATTCTTGATACTCCCGATCTTACCTTTTATCTCTTTACCGCTGGCCATGACTTATCTCCGATTACTCAACAGACCAACCGCTGTATTGCTCATATTGAGCTTTACAGCGATTGTATTGATTACCACGTTTGTGTCGCTTTGAATTTTTCCAAAGCTTCAGCTAACTGGGCTTCAATTTCACCGTTATAGTTACCGGTGTCGTTAAGTGTTTTCATAAGCTCAGCATATTCGCTGTTCATGAATGAATGCAGTGAAGATTCAAAATCTAGCACCTTATTCAGTTCAATCCCTTTAAGGTAGCCTTTTTCAACTGCGAACAAAGACACACCCATGTCACCTACAGATAGTGGCGCATACTGGTTTTGCTTCATTAATTCAGTAACACGTTGGCCATGTTCTAACTGCTGACGTGTGGCTTCATCAAGATCAGATGCAAACTGCGAGAACGCCGCCAATTCACGATACTGAGCTAGGGCTAGACGGATACCGCCACCCAACTTCTTGATGATTTTAGTTTGTGCCGCACCACCAACACGAGATACCGAAATACCTGCGTTAACCGCTGGACGAATACCTGCGTTAAACAAATCAGATTCTAGGAAGATCTGACCATCGGTAATCGAGATTACGTTGGTTGGTACGAATGCTGAAACGTCACCCGCTTGGGTTTCAATGATTGGCAATGCCGTCAATGAACCTGTTTGGCCTTTAACTTCGCCCTTAGTGAACTTTTCTACATATACATCGTTTACACGAGCTGCACGCTCTAGTAGACGAGAGTGAAGATAGAAAACATCACCAGGATAAGCTTCACGACCAGGAGGACGACGAAGTAGCAATGAAATTTGACGGTAAGCTACTGCTTGCTTGGACAAATCATCATATACGATAAGGGCATCTTCACCGCGGTCGCGGAAGAATTCACCCATAGTACAACCAGAGTAGGGTGCCAAGTATTGTAACGCAGCTGATTCAGAAGCCGTTGCAGCAACCACAATTGTGTGGCCCATTGCGCCGTGCTCTTCAAGCTTACGTACTACGTTTGCAATTGTTGAAGCCTTTTGGCCAACCGCAACATAGATACATTTAACGCCAGTACTTTTCTGGTTGATGATGGCATCGATTGCCAATGCAGTTTTACCTGTTTGACGGTCACCGATGATCAATTCACGCTGACCACGACCAACTGGGATCATGGCATCAACAGACTTATAACCAGTCTGGATAGGTTGATCAACAGATTGACGTTCGATTACACCAGGTGCGATTTTTTCTACAGGTTCAAAACCTTCAGCTTCAATCGCGCCTTTGCCGTCGATAGGTTCACCCAAGGTGTTAACCACACGACCAAGTAGGGCACGCCCTACTGGCACTTCCAAAATACGACCTGTAGATTGGACTTTCATACCTTCTTGTAGATCCGCATAAGGACCCATTACTACCGCACCCACTGAGTCACGCTCAAGGTTCAGTGCAATAGCATAACGACTACCAGGAAGCTCAATCATCTCACCTTGCATAACATCGGCAAGGCCGTGGACACGAATGATACCGTCAGTAACACCAACGATTGTACCTTCGTTACGAGCTTCACTTTTTACATCAAACTGTTCAATTCGTTTTTTGATCAGTTCTGCAATTTCAGTGGAATTCAGTTGCATGCTCTATTTCCCCGCTATGATTGTAGTGTGTCTGATAGACGGTTTAATTTCGATCTAACCGAGCCATCAATTACTGTGTCGCCGGCTTTAATAATTACACCAGCTACGATGTCAGCATCGACACTACAATTCAGCTTAACTTTTCGTGCAAGACGCTTCTCAAGAGACGCGCTGATTTCATCAAGTTGTTTTTTACTCAGTTCAACGGCAGAGGTAACTTCAACGTCAATCTCTTTGTCATACTCAGCTTTGTAGTGATTAAACAACAAGGCAATTTCAGGTAACGCTTTCAGACGTCCATTTTCAGCCAAAACATGTATCAGGTTTTGACCCGCTTGGTCGAGTTGTTCGCCACATATATTGACGAATAAATCTGCTAATTTTTCTGCTGCCATAGCGCCAGACAAGATGTCAGTCACCGAATCATTTTTTGCTACTTCAGCGGCAAACACTAGCATTTCTTGCCATTGTGTAATGGCATTTTTCTCGACCGCATAGTCGAAAGCTGCTTTAGCATAAGGGCGAGCGACAGTTGTCAATTCAGACATAGCTCATGTGCCCCTTATAGCTCAGCGACAAGTTTTTCAACTATGTCACTTTGTGCAGCGGCGTCGATTTCTCGACCCAAAATCTTCTCAGCACCTGCAACAGCCAAAACTGCTACTTGCTTACGCAGATCTTCCTTCACACGGTTACGCTCTGCTTCGATCTCAGTGTGACCCTGTGCGATGATTTTTTCACGCTCAGAATGACCACGTTGGGTTTCTTCATCGACGATTTGCGTAGAACGCTTTTTCGCTTGTTCGATGATTTCAGCCGCTTGAGACTTAGCATCTTTGAGAAGCTCGGTTGCTTTATGTTGTGCCAATTCAAGGTCTTTTTCACCTCGTTCTGACGCAGCTAAGCCGTCCGCAATTTTTTGTTGGCGTTCTTCAATAGCGCCCATTATAGGGGGCCATACATACTTCATGCAGAACCACACGAAGAATATAAATGCTATTAATTCGCCTAGTAGAGTGGCATTGATATTCAAGTCCGCTCCTCCTCTATTCGTTGATTACAAGTAAGGTGCTTAAACAGCGAACTTCGCGCTTTCAACGAACAACAAGAATAGAGCGATAGCAACACCGATCATCGCGATAGCATCGATAAGACCCGCTACGATGAACATTTTAACTTGTAGTGTTGGAGCAAGCTCTGGTTGGCGTGCAGCAGACTCTAAGAATTTACCACCCAATATACCGAATCCAATAGCAGGACCCAATGCACATAGACCAATCAAAATACCAACTGCGATATATAGATTACCCAAGATTTCCATAGATTTTCACCTTTGTGTTTTAAGTTAAAGTTTAAATAAAAATAGTAATGTAAAAAATTAATGCTCTTCACTTGCTAGGCTCAAATACACGATGGTTAACATCATGAAAATGAACGCTTGCAAAGGAATAACCAATAAGTGGAATGCAGCCCACATGAAATGCAACGGCAACTGCCATAGCCCCATAGTGCCCGCAATCAGGATGAATATCAGCTCACCAGCGTACAAGTTACCGAACAAACGCAATGACAATGACAAAGGTTTGGCAAGTAACGAAACTACTTCAAGGATAAAGTTGAACCAGTATAACCACGGCGTGTTAAACGGATGAGCATATAGCTCCTTCATAAAGCCGCCGAAGCCTTTAATTTTGACCGAATAGTAAATCATCAAAATAAAGACGCCAATAGACAAAGCGAAAGTCATGTTCACGTCAGTGGTAGGTACCACTTTCATATAAACGTGGCTCGGATCATAACCGAGTTGACCACCAATAAATTGTGCAAATGAAGGCAAGAAATCGACAGGGATTAAATCCATAAAGTTCATCAGCAATACCCATACAAAGATGGTTAACGCTAATGGCGCAATAAGAGGACTTTTACCATGATAGGTGCTTTTCACCGTATCTGAAACAAACTCAACGATTAACTCAACCGTCGCTTGCCATTTTCCTGGTACCCCAGCAGTGGCTTTTTTAGCTACTGCACGAAAACTTAAAATAAACACTAATCCAAGAACCACAGACCATGCCAGCGTATCGACGTGAAAGGTCCAAAACCCTTCTCCGACTGCCGCATTGGTCAAATGGTGCTGAATATAACCGCTAATGGTTTGTTCGCCACCCGATCCTGCCATTTTCCCATCCAAAATTATAAAGTTAAAAATACTGGTACCACATCTCGTTATAAGCGACTAAGTGAGCTTATCAACCCGATGTAAAAAAATGATTATCGGCCACTGGGCCGCTACCGTAATAATATATGTGACTATTAACGGTAAAAACTGAATTTCAGACCACTTCAGCGCTAAGGCGAATAAAATGATGGTCATAAAAAATTTCAGTTTATTGCCTTTGCTAAAACTCTGCACTACCAACTTGTTTTGCGTAGCGCCAGCATATTTAAACGCAAAATGGGCAAATATGAATGCTGGTATAAGACAGCTAACACCACCCAAAGCTGCTGATATACCACTATTTTTCCCAGCTAAGAGGGTAAAAATAACAGCACTGACAATGGAAACTATCGTCTGAAAAATCAGAACTTTTCTGGCCAACTGTCGACCTACATGGCTCAAACTAGTTGCCAATTTATCCCTCTATACATTCAAAGCTAAACAAAAAGCGCCAAAAGTATACTGTTTTATCGCAAATATTCAACCATTAAGCGTGTTTTGTTGTTGCTTTGGTAAAAGTACGAAGCTACCTACAAAAGCCCCACAAAAAGTAATGATTTTGTGTTTCCAACCTTTACGCTTACTATTTACCCATGTGGGGTAAAATACCGCTTTATTCTAGGCTAATCGGTAGCCGTCAAACAATTCTAACTCAGCCTACATGACCTTAGTTGCTTTGTCATTTTAATGCAGAAATCCGGCCCCAACGGGCAGTGGTTGCTGTTAAGCTGCACTATCTAATGTCATAAACGTAAAAATGAAGGTTTTTGGGTGTAAAATAACTTATTTAATGTGTGTCAGAATACCGTCTAGCTCATCCAAACTGGAAAAATTGATGACCAATTTTCCTTTGCCTTTTGCATTGTGGGCAATAGTTACCGCCGCGCCAAGATTTTCAGATAATTCATTCTGTAAACGCTGCACATCAGGATCAATACTTTGCTCCGTTTTGGCCTTAGCAGGCTCAAGAAGCTTACGCACTAAGTTTTCGGTATCTCTTACCGTCATACCTTTACCCGAAACCGTTTGTGCGGCATCGGTTTGCAGCTCACCTGTTAAAGCGAGTAGGGCACGGGCGTGACCCATTTCAATATCACCGTGTTCTAATAATAACTTTACATCTTCATTAAGATTATTCAGACGTAATAAATTTGTGACGGTAGTTCGAGATTTACCTACGGCTTCAGCCACTTCTTGGTGAGTTAACTCAAATTCTGTCATCAGACGGTCTAATGCTTGTGCTTCTTCCATTGCATTAAGGTCTTCTCGCTGTATGTTTTCAATCAGCGCAATCGCAACAGCAGCTTCATCAGGAACGTTTTTGATAATACAAGGCACAACTTCTTGCTGGGCTAATTGCGAGGCCCGCCAGCGACGTTCACCGGCAATAATCTCATATTTTTGTTCGCCAACCTGACGTACCACTATAGGTTGAATGATCCCTTGAGAACGAATTGAAGAAGCTAAATCATCTAACGCTTCTGGCGACATGTCTTTACGAGGTTGATATTTACCCGGTTGCAAAAATTCAATCGGTATTTTTTGCAATTCGCTTTCACTTTCGGAAATACTAGACTCTTGCTTGGTATTTGCATTGCTTGTTGCAAGCAGTGCATCAAGTCCTCTTCCTAAACCTCTTTTCTTCGACGACATGTCAGCTACTAACCTTTTTTTGCTTAACTGGCTTTTTTCATATTTTTATCACGGCGGCGCAATATCTCACCTGCCAAGGCTAAATACGCTTTTGCGCCAGTGGACGATTTGTCGTAATACATCGCAGGTGCACCAAAACTTGGCGCTTCGGCTAGACGCACATTACGGGGAATAACAGTACGATAAACTTGCTCACCAAAATGACGTTTGAGTTGTTCAGACACGTCATTGGCAAGTCGATTACGCGGATCATACATGGTGCGAAGTACACCCTCAATTTTTAAATCTGGATTGACCACTGATGCCAGTTTTTTAATGGTGTCCATTAACGCAGTTAAGCCTTCCAGAGCATAGTACTCGCACTGCATGGGCACTAGCACTGAATCAGCGGCCGCCATTGCATTAACGGTTAATTGGTTTAAAGAAGGCGGACAATCAATAAAAATATAATCGTAATAATCTCGCACCGGCGCCAAAGCATTTCGCAGGCGTAATTCACGAGCGAAGACTTCCATTAACTTTATTTCTGCAGCGGTAACGTCACTATTACCAGCGATTAAATCGTATTTACCGCTGGTTTCGGTGATCACCACATCTTGAATCGGTTTTTCTTCGATCAGCAACTCGTAACAAGTGGATTCAACATCATATTTATCAACACCACTTCCCATAGTGGCGTTGCCCTGCGGATCCAAGTCGATTAATAATACTTTTCGTTTGGTAGCAGCCATGGATGCAGCAACATTGACTGCCGTGGTAGTTTTACCCACTCCACCTTTTTGATTTGCAATTGCTATGACTTTCGCCAAGTTATTCTTCCGCTTGCTGATTAACTGGTTGTTGATCTTTAAAAGACTAGGCGAGTTTCCTGATTCTAATCAAGTGTCGCTGTCCTTCCAATGTTGGGATCGTTAGTGGTATTGATTCTACCACTTCAAAACCTTCTGGTAGAAGGGCAATTTCATGTTCTGGATATTGCCCTTTCAACGCGATAAATTCACCTGTTGAATCTACCAGATGTTGACACCAGTGCAACATATCTTTTATCGACGCGAATGCTCTGCTTAGCACTCCATCTAGAGCAATCTCGCTATTGTACTGCTCTACCCGCGATTGCACAGGCTGAATATTTTTTAGACCCAGTTCAAAGCTCGCTTGTTTCATAAACCTCACTCGCTTACCTAAACTATCGAGCAATACGAAATGTTTATCAGGGTGCATTATCGACAAGGGAATACCGGGTAACCCTGGTCCTGTCCCAACATCAATGTAGTGAGTTCGAGTCAGATGAGGCGCTACAACGATAGAATCAACAATATGTTTGATCAACATTTGTTGAGGATCTCGCACCGAAGTGAGGTTATAGGCCTTGTTCCATTTATGCATCATCAGCACAAAATCCACCAGCAGTTGTCGCTGCTGTTCACTGACTTCTAATTCAAGTGGTGCAACGGCATGATCAAATGCCGCAAGTAACGATGTTTTTAATTCACTCATTAAGCAATTTGCTGTGCGTTATTTGAATCTTTGCGCAACAACCCCTGTTTTTTTAAGTGAACAAGCAATAATGAAATCGCCGCTGGCGTAATGCCAGAGATACGCGTCGCTTTACCTATGGTTTCAGGCCGCGTGTCGGTTAACTTGGCCACAACCTCATTAGATAAACCAGAAATAGTACTGTAATCAAAATCCATGGGAAGCAGGGTATTTTCATGACGAAGACTTTTTGCAATTTCGTCTTTTTGACGCTCAATGTAGCCTGCGTATTTTATTTGGATCTCAACCTGTTCGGCCGCTTGTGGATTTTCAATTGCAGGCCCCAAGCCTTCAATTTTCATCAACTTGGCATAGGTCATTTCGGGTCGACGGATCAGATCTACGAGGGAATGTTCGCGACTAACTGGATTTTTCAACAGCGGATTAAGCTCACTCGTAGCCGGATGATTCGGATGGATCCAAGTGGATTTTAAGCGTTGTTTTTCCAGCTCAATCGCTTCCATTTTCAGATTAAACGCCGCCCAGCGGTTATCATCTACTAAGCCAATTTCACGGCCCTTGGCGGTCAAACGTACATCGGCATTGTCTTCACGAAGCAATAAGCGATATTCAGCACGACTGGTAAACATGCGGTAGGGTTCTTTGGTACCCATGGTAGCTAAATCATCAATTAATACACCAGCATAAGCTTCGTCACGTCGTAAAATTAACGGATCTTTTTGCAATACTTGTAAGGCAGCATTTGCTCCTGCCAATAAACCTTGTGCTCCGGCTTCTTCATAGCCTGTCGTGCCGTTAATTTGTCCAGCAAAGAACAAGCCTTGGATAAATTTGGTTTCAAGGCTTTGCTTTAAATCTCGCGGATCAAAAAAGTCATATTCGATGGCATAACCCGGGCGAATAATATGCGCGTTCTCAAAACCTTTAATTGAGCGGACCAAATCAAATTGCACGTCAAATGGCAGACTGGTAGAGATCCCATTTGGATAAATCTCTATGCTGTTTAGTCCTTCAGGCTCAACAAATATTTGATGTGAATTTTTGTCTGCAAAACGATTAATTTTATCTTCGATGGAAGGACAATAACGCGGCCCAATGCCTTCAATTACGCCCGTATACATCGGTGAACGATCAAGGCCTGATCGAATGATTTCATGGGTACGCTCATTGGTGTGGGTGATGTAACAAGAAATCTGACGAGGATGATCTTCTACTTTGCCCATGAATGACACCACCGGTAAAGGTGAATCACCGGGTTGTTCTTGCATTAAATCATAATTTAGCGAGCGAGAATCTAACCGTGCTGGCGTACCTGTTTTGAGTCGATCAACTCTAAATGGTAAAGCACGTAAGCGCTCTGCTAAAGCGATTGAAGGAGGATCACCGGCCCGACCGCCCTTATAATTTTGCATGCCAATGTGAATAGTACCGCCTAAAAATGTGCCTACGGTAAGTACCACAGTTTTAGCTTTAAATTTCAATCCCATTTGGGTAACAACACCGCTGACTCGATCATTTTCAACGATCAGATCATCACAAGATTGCTGAAAGATCGTTAAATTCGGCTGATTTTCTATCATTGAGCGGATCGCAATTCGATACAGCGATCGATCAGCTTGAGCACGTGTTGCTCTTACCGCAGGGCCTTTGCTGGAATTAAGGGTTCTAAATTGTATGCCAGCTTTGTCTGTGGCTAGTGCCATAGCACCACCTAAGGCATCAATTTCTTTTACCAAATGGCCCTTGCCGATCCCACCGATCGCAGGGTTGCATGACATTTGACCAAGGGTTTCGATGTTGTGGGTCAACAACAGCGTGTTAACTCCCATGCGTGCAGAAGCTAATGCAGCTTCAGTACCTGCATGCCCGCCGCCTACAACGATCACATCAAATTCTTGTTGGTAAAACATATACGCCTCTGGCTTTAAAATTGAATATTTTTAAACCCGCTGATCAACAGGATCGACCACAGTTTAAAAAAGGGCGCGTATTTTATCCTTTTTTTAAGCAAATATAAATGTTTAAAATTCCTTCAAGCTAAGATATTTAAAGGTTTTAAATATCTATTTTGTTTTCGATCCGAGTTAGATCGGAAATTAGCTGTTTTCTGCAAGATCGCGATCTCTAATCTTTATGATCTATATTGATCTGTAGTTTGTTTTTATTATTATTAAGCAAGGGATCTTCTGTATATAACCCATAATTATTTATTTAAATCATATAGTTAAAAGCGTTCAAAGGCTGTGATCAAAAGATGATCAACTGCGTATAAGATGTGGGTAAGTACCGATCTTATCCACAGGGCGATCGACGGGATTTTTTATCCAGTGAATAATCATAGGTTACTACAAGCTTATCCGCAGACTTATACACAGATTTCATTTTAACTAAAATGCTTTAAAAATCAAATATTTACAATATTTTGTATTTTATAGAGTTGGTGCTTTTTGTGTTTTGTTTGAATGTTAAAACGCTGCCATTTGCAAGCGTGCGCTGATCTAAATAAGATCGTTTCAGACAGATCCTTGCTAATAAGATCCCATTATTAGGCTATTCGGATCTTCTTTTGGGCATTTTATTGTCATATTGGATCGATTAATTCTTACTCATATTTATAGTTATAGATTCACTAGTAAAATTTGCTCTTGATTAAATACCTCCTACATACTAGGTAATCTTTCTATAACAATAATAAGATGAGGGTCTATCATGCCTAAAATTCCACGAGATAAAATCAATGACTATACGTTACATATGGCTAAAGCCCGCCGCGATTTCTTAACTCAACACAACAATAGTCGTTGGGATCATGTCGGGCATTTTTCAATTCAGCCTGATACCTTGCCTGGCAACATAGAAAATTTCACTGGAGTGGCTCAAGTACCAATTGGACTGGCCGGCCCTATGTTAATAGATGGCATTGATGCTAAAGGCGAGTTCTATGTACCTATGGCCACAACCGAAGGGACTTTGGTTGCAAGTTACAATCGCGGTATGCGTTTAACCCGTGAAGCTGGGGGAATCAAAACCACGGTTATTGATGATGCTATGCAACGAGCGCCGATTTTTACCTTCAATGATGCCCGTTCAGCTTTAGCATTTGGAGAGTGGGTTGAGCGCAATTTTGAACAGATAAAACAACAAGCTCAGATGACCACTTCGGTGGGTAAGCTTCGCGATATTCAACAATTTGCAGCCTCAAAAATGCGTTGGCTCAGATTCAATTTTACCTGTGGTGATGCAGCAGGTCAGAATATGGTTAGTAAAGCCACGCGGCATGCGTGCCAATGGATACTGGATCAAGATATCCCTGGGCTAGAGCATTTTGCGTTGGCGGCTAATTTGGATACCGACAAAAAACATTCCTTTATGAATGCACTACATACTCGCGGAAAGAAAGTTGTTGCTGAGGTTGTGATACCAGCTAAATTGCTTTCATCGTTAATGCATTGCACGCCGCAAGATTTGTATAAACAACGTCAATATTCGAATATGGGAGCGTTTATGGCGGGCAGTGTAAGTAACGGTGCTCATTTCGCTAATGGAATAACGGCGTTATTTATTGCCTGCGGTCAAGATGTAGCGAATGTTGCTGAATCCTCAGCCGGTTATACCTTTAGTGAAATCACTCCTGAAGGTGATTATTATTTTTCGGTCACTATTCCCTCATTAGTAGTAGCAACTTATGGTGGTGGAACTGGTCTAGCAACACAGCGGGAGTGTTTGGATGGCTTGGAGTGCTACGGACAGGGTAAGGTAAAAAAGTTTGCTGAGATTGTAGCCGCGACTGTCTTATGCGGCGAGCTTTCCCTCGCATCAGCCATCGTTGCTGATGAATGGGTGTCTAGTCATGATCAGTTTGGTCGTAATCGCCCGTAATTATTTTATTGCGGTTTAAACCTTTTGAACGTTGACTGCGACCTATGTTTAATCTAAACGTGAAAATAAGGGAAAACCATGTTCACACAGTCTCGTTTATTAATATATAAGCTCATAATATTAGTCGTCTTTTTCGCCACCTTTAGTGCGTCGGCTGAGGTTATCAATCGAACCTTTGAAGTGGATAAAGGTGGGGAGTTATACTTGCGCACTGATATGGGTCGATTAGTTATCGAGACCCATAACAGCAATGAAGTGTTATTAGAGGTAGAACTCAAAGGCGAAGACGCCGATAAGTTTGAATTGAGTCACGATGTTAATGGCGACCGGATTGAGATAATCGGTAAAATAGAACGCAAAAAAAATTGGGGTTGGAATCGAGATTTAAAAATCGAATTTCGAGTCACGGTTCCACGTGAATTCAATCTAGATATGCATACCTCTGGTGGTTCTATTCATATTGAAGATTTAATCGGAAATATTGATGCTCATACCTCAGGTGGTTCAATTTCAGTGGGTAAAGTTACTGGTGATGTTGTATTGAAAACATCTGGTGGTTCGATTGAAACTGAATCGATTTATGGCGAGTTAAATGCGCATACCTCTGGTGGCAGTATACGAACCACTATTTCTAAGCAACCTAGCAAAGATGCTGAGCTGACTACCTCAGGCGGATCAATAAAAGCTTATCTGATTGAAAATATACAAATTGATATTGATGCGTCAACAAGCGGTGGACGAGTACGCACAGATTTTGACGTGGATGGTAAAGTTAAGAAACAATCTATTCGTGGTGAAATTAACGGTGGTGGTCCTAAATTAGAATTACACACCAGCGGTGGTAGTGTATCGATTAAAAAGTTATAACCGGCCAATATCCTGTTAATTGCATAACAGTGGCACTAGGTTGCCACTGTTTGTATAAATCAGACTATTTAACTTGATTGGGCTGATAACCTGAAACGTTCATCGGCTCGGCCGCTTGGGGGGTGATTTCTTTACGGCGACTCGGGCCGGAGAATTTAACTTTGTATGTGTCATATTCTTTCATAGACTCAAAACAGTAGCGACCTAATGCGGTTTCTAGTTCGGCAAGATTGTGATTGGTGATCATTATGCAATTTTTATGATTGACCAAACGTTGTCTTAATAAATTACCTAACCAGCTTTGGGTATTCTTCTTAAGCATAGTCTCATTCACGCATACCTCATCTAAAATCAATAAGTCCACTTCGAGTAATTCTCGTTGTATTTCCCTAAATTGTTCTGCCACGTTATCAGTGGCGTTGTAATCATAAGAGAAAAAACGCATTTCTAATAAGCTAGATAACTGGCGGTATAACACCGATATTTCGTATTGTTCAATCAGTTGATGGGCAATAGCACCGGCAATATGAGATTTTCCGCGGCCATAATCGCCATAAAAAATCATCATATGAGAGCCACTTTTACGCCAGTTTGGATCATCGTGAGCGGCAATAAAGGATTGGGCAATGCTGACAGCTTCAATCACGTCTTCACTGTCTTCAACCAAGGTATTAAAGGTCCATTTTGGATTTAGATCGGAGCGACCGTGGATCTCTTGAATACGCTTTAGCTTATTTTCTAACTGCAGTTTGCGAACATCCTGATTGGCCAAACGTTCATATTCAACCCGCACCTCTTTATATTCGGTGTAAGTATCTGGAATATGTGATTTTCCTAGCGCTTTTGCAAGCTGCTCGATTTTATTTTTGATGCTATCCACTTTAATCCGCTACTGTGCTGTTGACTTGGCTAATAGTTGCTAACTGTTATTGTTGTGCTTTTTACTATATTTGGCTACCAATTGCTTGGCATTGTCGTCTGCTTCCACACCAGCTTTAGGCGCCACCCATTGGGTTCCGACTTTTTGCACATTTTTACTGCCGCTGGCGACACGTCGTTGTTTGAGCTGAAATACAAATTTTTGAGTCCACTGAAATTGGCTAAACTGCATTTCCGGTCGGCCCATCCAATAGGCAATAAATTCACCTAGCTCAGTCTGACTATATTCCCGATCGATGATACCCACTAAAGCAGCTAAATCATCAAATAGGCTTTGATGAGGTTGCCATCCCATTTTCATCGGTGTCCATTGTAGATGAAGAGTGGGGTAGTCGTCTTGCTTATTGTTGAGCAAGGGCAGATGCAGTGGCTGACCATTAAAGCTTTTGTCTAATGAAGATTGTGGGTCGAGCTCTACCAGTTGGCAGGCAACTAACTCTTTTATTAGGCTATTAATCTGTCGACCAAGGGTGAATTGTTTATCCCCTCCATTTAGCAACTCAATTAATTGCTTATAATTAAGTGGTGCGGTGATACCGGTTTGTTGATCAGCTATAGGCCTAAGCCCCAGAAAATATAAGACTCGGGCTTCATTGCTCAAAGGTTGGGTCAGGGCAGCGTGTTCAGTTGAATTCACGTTAGCCTACACATTTTCATTTTGGCGTTGCAACAAGTCCTCTAGCCATACTACTGCTGCGTCTTCCGGTATGGGATGGTGTAACACATCAATATGAATAGGTTTATGCAACATAGTGGCGTTTGCTTGTTCTAGGCTATCTTGCATTTGTATGGCACCGTTACAGTAAGTGTCGTAGCTGCTATCACCTAAGCCTACCACTAAAAAGTTAACCTCACTTAGATCTTGACCTTTTAGTTGTTTTTCAAAAGGTTGAATATTATCCGGTAAGTCTCCAGCGCCATGGGTAGAGGTACATATGAGCCAAGTGGATTGCTTAGATAAATCTTCTAGATTAGGCTCCAGCCAAATAGTTGCGCTATGGCCATGCTTTTCTAATGTTTCTTGCAGTGCATCGGCAACGTATTCACTGGCACCCAATACTGTTCCTACAATGATGTCAAAATTCGCCATGTTAAATACTCTTTATTTACCAATACAAAAAGATGAAAAAATCCGCCCTAACAAATCGTCTGAGCTGAATTCTCCGGTGATTTCATCTAGTGCCTGTTGCGTTAATCGTAGCTCTTCTGCCAAAAGTTCCCCAGCTAGGTTATCGTGTAGTTGTTGATGGCCTATATATAGATGCTCCGCGGCTCTTTCAATGGCATCGATATGACGGCGTCTGGCAATAAACTGGCCTTCGCCGCTTTGGTCAAACCCCATAATATCTTTTAAGTGTTGGGCGAGGGCTTCGATTCCTTGATTTAAGCTAGCGGATAATTTGAATACGGGCGTATCACCATGTTGTTCAAAACCTACTGACTCCCCTGATAGATCAATTTTATTACGCACCAAGGTTAAACCAATATTCTTAGGGAGTTTTTGCATAAATTCAGGCCAGATTTTATAGGGATCATTTTCTGTACTTTCACAGCTGTCCAACATAAACAGCACCCTGTCAGCTTTATTTATTTCTTGCCATGCCCGTTCGATACCAATCTGCTCAACTTTATCTTCGCTATCTCGTAAGCCTGCTGTGTCTATTATATGCAGTGGCATGCCATCTAGGTGAATATGCTCTTTCAATACATCGCGAGTGGTACCAGCAATATCCGTCACTATTGCTGCATCTCTACCTGCTAATGCATTTAATAAACTAGATTTACCCGCATTGGGCCTGCCTGCTATAACAACTTGCATGCCCTCACGTAATAGACTGCCTTGTTTAGCTTGTTGCTTTACTCGTTCAATTTGTTCAATGATATCGGCCAAATCCTTTGCCACTTTTCCGTCTGATAGAAAGTCAATTTCTTCATCAGGGAAGTCAATTGCGGCTTCCACATAGATGCGTAGATGAATAACCTGTTCAACGAGTTGGTGGATACGAGCGGAAAACTCCCCTTGTAACGAACGCATGGCACTTTTTGCTGCTTGTTCAGAACTGGCATCAATTAAGTCAGCTATAGCTTCAGCTTGGGCCAAATCCAATTTATCGTTTAAGAATGCCCGTTCACTAAATTCACCGGGTCTGGCCATACGTAATTTAGGGATACTCAATATACGTTTAATCAACAAATCAAGAATGATTTGTCCCCCATGCCCCTGTAGCTCAAGTACGTCCTCACCGGTAAAAGAATTTGGATTCTGGAAATACAGCGCTATCCCTTGATCTAGGGTCTCACCTTGCTCATCTTTAAAGGGTAAATAATGTGCTTGTCGTGGACTGATGGGATGACCCAATACTATTTTAGCGACTTCATTGGCAAGGGGACCTGATACCCGCACTATTCCCACGCCACCGCGGCCAGGTGCGGTGGCTTGAGCTACAATGGTATCATTGGACAAATCACTCATAATCTAACTTAGTCGCGAAAGTTGTTAAATTGTAAGGGTTGACCCACATCTTCGCTTTTCAGCAATGCAATTGCGCCTTGTAAATCATCTCGTTTCTTTCCGTTAACCCGTAGTTGCTCACCTTGAATGCTAGTTTGCACTTTTAGTTTATTATCTTTAATCAATTTAACGATTTTCTTGGCGGTCGGTTGGTCGATACCTTGCTTGAAGATGATAGTGCGTTTATGGGTTTTACCACTTCTGACCACATCTTGAGAATCCATTGCGGAGGTGTCTAAATTGCGTTTAGAGCAAGCGTTGCGAACCATGTCTTGCAATTGCTGTAACTGAAACTCTCCTTCAGCAACGAGTACCACTGATTCATCTTTGAACTCAATACTTGCTGGCACATTGCGAAAATCAAAGCGGGTGGTGAGTTCACGGTTGGCATTGTCCACGGCATTGCGGACTTCGCTCATATCAATTTCTGAGACAATATCAAAAGAAGGCATAGTTAGCTCCAGTAAAATAATAGGAGCTATTGTAAACGGCTCCACGGTGACAAAAAAGCCCGCAAGGGCGGGCTTTTAGATTAATTTTGTTTGATACACTTTAAAACCGCGATTTTATTTGGTTTTAAGTCCGCGTTTTTCCATTGAAGAATAGATTATTTTGGCTTGTATGAGAGTAATAATATTACTGATCAACCAATATAGAACTAGACCTGCTGGGAAGATGAAGAAGAATAAGCTCATCGCTACTGGCATCCATTGCATAATTTTTTGCTGCATAGGGTCTTGTACTGTCATAGGCTGTAATTTCTGCAACAAGTACATACTCAGACCGGTTAAGATGGGCAATACGAAATATGGGTCTTTGACCGATAAATCTGTGATCCAGAAAATAAAGTCTGCATGGCGTAGTTCAACACTTTCTAGCAATACCCAATACAAAGCTAAGAATATAGGCATTTGTAGAAGAAGAGGGAAGCAGCCGCCCATTGGGTTAACCTTCTCTTTCTTATACATTTCCATCATGGCTTGTGACATTTTCTGTCTGTCGTCACCAAAGCGCTCTTTTAACTGGGCCATTTTAGGCGCGAGATTACGCATTTTAGCCATAGATTCGTATTGTTTTTTGGTCAAAGGATACATAGCACCTTTAACGATAATAGTGATCACAATTATCGCCAGACCCCAGTTTATAACGATACTTTGGATCCACTGCAGTAAGGTAAACAGAACCTGCGAAATCATCCATAGTGGACCATAATCGACGGTTAGATCTAAGCCTTTAGCTATTTTAGCCAAAGAATCTTGATCTTTAGGACCCATGTATAAAGTAGAACTAATAGTGGTTGTGCTACCAGCGGGAACGTCTACGGTTTGACCTTTAAAACCAATGGCTGCATATCTACCTTGTATAGTTGCACTATATAATTGGTTGGTTTGGTCTTGTGGTGGAACCCAAGCAGATACAAAGTAATGCTCTAGCATCCCACTCCAACCACCTAGGGTAGTTTGGTTTAAACGTTCATCTTCCATATCGTCAAATGAAAACTTAGAATATTGGTCTTCTTGTGTTGAGTATGCACCACCGCGATAAGTCGGCATGAACATACTACTTTCTTGACCTTCGATGCTTTGCTTTAACTGGGCGTATTGTTGAAATTGCTTATCGCTGCCAGTGTTATTTTCTAAGCTGTATTCTACTTTTACCTCATGGTGACCACGGGTAAATATAAAGCTTTTGGTGACGACCAGACCATCTGCTGATGTCCATTTTAGCGGCACAATCAATTGGTCATTTTGTAAGCTATATTGTTGCTGAGCAGTTACATAAGCAGGACGACCTTTTGGTGTATCAATTGCGTCTCTACCAATTAAACCACTTTGGGCAATATACAAACTGTTGCTGTCGGGACGTAATAGGCTATATGAATCATTAGAGCCTTGGGTGACAGGAAATTTGACTAAGTTTGCCGAAACCACATCTCCACCACGTGTATCTATCAGTAGGTCAAGTGTATCTGTGGTCACTTTTACCAAACTATTACTGTTTGATACCACAGGAGATACTTGAGCTACATTATCTGATACGGGAACATCGCCGCTAGTGTTAGGAGCAGTCGCAGATGGCACGGATGTTGGAATATCAGAACTTGGAGTAGAAGGTGTAACTGATTCTACATTTTGTGTGGATTGGACGGGTTTTGGACCATAGTCGACCTGCCACTGTTGCCACAAAAGAAAACTGACCAATGCCAGGCCAATTAACAAAAAACTACGTTGGGATTCCATAAGATACTCTTCAACTACTTACGATTAACTTTGCTGCGCCAAGCGCTGCGCTATTCCTCTTCATATCTTGATTAGTCTTGATATGAATTAGTTTATTACATCTGTTTTCTTACCAGGGCGAAATAGTAAAGGCAAATGAACCAATTGATAAGCTCAATCGTGCGATTTATTGTCTTTTTCTGGTACATGATCAATTCCACCCGGATGAAGCGGGTGACATTTTCCAATTCTTTTCAAGGTTAACCAACTGCCATACAGAAAACCATGCCGCGTTATTGCCTCAATTCCATACTGCGAACAGGTTGGATGAAATCGACACGAGGGCCCAAGCATGGGTGACAACCACTTTTGGTATTGTCGTATTAACCAGATTGGGATTGCGCGCATCGATGAGAGAGCTTTTTCCATAATTTTCCTAACAGCTGAGTCAGTTGTTGGTTTGTCAGCGTGTCGAGACCACTTTTACCGACCACTACTATATCAGTGTTTGGTAGGGCATGCTGATTCAGACGAAAACTTTCTCTGACAAGTCGTTTAATACGATTACGGTCGTGAGCTTTTTTAACCCGTTTTTTAGCTACAGTAATGCCCAGCCGAGGATGGTCAAGCTGATTGTGTCGAGCTAATATAGTTAATTGGGGCGAAACTGAAGGAATGGCTTTCTGGAAGACATTTTCAAAGTGAGTGGGAGTTAAAAGTCTTAGCTCCCTTGAAAACGAATTTTCACTCACTTTGATAAATTAGGCAGATAAACGAGCACGGCCTTTAGCACGACGATTAGCAAGGACTTTACGTCCATTCTTAGTCGCCATACGGGCACGAAAACCGTGTGAACGCTTACGCTTTAAGTTACTTGGTTGAAATGTTCTTTTCATGACCTAGTCCCGATACATAAGGGTTAATACAAAATGAACATCAATAGAGTATAAACCATTGCGCTCAAAAAGGACGCTGAATACTAGAGATCTTTAATCCTATTGTCAATCGAAGATCGCACAGATCCTGAAAAAAAGTCTATCCACAATTAATTGATCCTTTTACTTGGCTGTTGATAATATTTATGATAGTGCTGGTGTTATCCACAGGTAGTGTGCTTAACTTGCTTTTTAATCCAAAAATTATCTTCGTAATAGTTATTTTGGCAGTTTATATTTGAACAGCTAATTTTTCGCAAATTTCATAATTTATAAATAAAAAATATATATAAAACAATCGTATATGTCATTTTGTTAGGCTGAGGTTAAATTTAATATCAATTCAATATTGCACTTTGTAGGTATAGTGCGAGATAATTCACAACCCCCGACGAAAAGGGGCTGAAAAAGC